>JBOEFW010000059.1:0-89921 GCA_050633105.1 Aureispira sp.
GGCCCCTCTTAAGGTAGATTTAGTAGAAAGCAGTACGCTCATGGATGGTTAGTAATTTAGTATACAGTAGGGTTATTTTTGCGCATTAAGAACAAAAAAATTAGGTTAATACTTACTAAGTATTTTTTGTAGAAGTAATCAACTTTCTACACCAACTTATAATAGATTTTTATTAAAAGAAAAAATGTAATAAAAGCACTTCTATGCGCTTGCTTTTAAACATCTTCCAATATTGTATTAGGGAGATAGCTCGATTAGGAAGGAGCTACTTAAGGCTCATTTAGGGTTTATGGTTTAAATGAAGTAAGTACTAAAACTTTTGTTAGTAGAACTAGCAACTTGAATAACACAAAAATAGTTTCTTTTATTCGAACATTTCATCCAAATTAGTATTAAAAAATCGTTATCTATTGATATTTTGTTTGAATATGTTCTATGTTATACTATATTAACTAAAATGAAAAGCAATAAAACATGTTTTTAAATGAAATTTTATTTAAAAATATTTGAATGCAGGACAAAAAAAGTAGAATTATTTTAAACCAATAGTCTGTTAAAAATTTAAGTGGCAATAGGTCCAAAGCGTAATAATTTGGATTTGCGTTTTTTATTAAAAGGCTTGTTAGGACAAATACCAAACGTGGTAAAAAATAAATCAATTCCAGCCATAGAAGTATCGGTACTACAGTATGTTTTTATTCGTTGAATAACTCCTTGTTGATCTAAATGATGAACGATCACAACTCGACACCATCTTTTGAAAGCAGTTACCCAAACAGTTGCTTCATAAACTAAAAAATCGATCTCCTTAATACAAATTGAAAAGTATTGTAAATCAAGATTTAAACAATCCACTTTTCCACGGAATTTTGTTGGGCGACCTCTTCGTTTTACTTTGGGGTGAATATAAGGATATTGCATTCTTGAATCCTTTCTTAATCGAGTAACTAAAAACATATCTATCCCCGAAACAACCTCTACGAAAGGTTTCTTGGCAAAATAAGCATCCACTACTAAGTACTTAGAAATTTTCCGTAGCTCTGTAGAATGAGCTTGAACTAAACATCCATAATAGTCTAACAAACTACCTTCTTCCTTCCAAAATAAAGTTTGGTTGCCTATCAAATGCATCGCTGTATTATGCTTTATATCAACGGCTCCAAATCCCCAAATTCTAACCCTCGTTCTGCTCTACCAGAACGCCCCTACACCAATCGTCGATTTTCCACTTTTGGGAATAAAGGTTGGATCAAACACTACTATTTTTTCTTCCGACATTGTGGCTTGAATCAATTCAAGATTGAAGCCGCTAAAATCAAACTCCTTTTTGAAATTCAATCGGTAGCTGCATTCTTGCATTTTTCCATAACGGGCTAGTTGAGAAAAATTGATCTTTTCTCGAATACTTAAAAACATTGTTAATATGTGTACAAAAAACTTCTTCCTACTTTTAGTAACTCTCGGTATTTTATATTTGCCTAGTGAGTATTTCGATATTCATGGGGTGGAAATTATTTGTTTGGTCCTCAGAAAACTTAAACTTAATAATTTTCACCTTTTTATTTTTACCCTTTTTTTAACAGACTATTATTTTAAAGAACCAATTGTTTAGATTTGAATTTTAAATAATTGATAATTAGGTGATTAGGCGTGAGTGTTAGCAGTTGTTTTTTATATGATATTGCTTGTATCAACTTATACTGGAAGAAGTTAAATCATGAAGATTTTTTTTTAAAAAAAATTAAGTGCCTCTTTTTTTGTTTTCATCCTTTATATAATTGTAAAAAGAACTAGTAGTAATCTTAATTTTTTGAAACTAGTTATTTGCTTTTTCTTGAACTAAAAAAGAACACTTGAATTATCTAAGCACTTCCTTTTAGTAAATAGACCTCATTTGAATTCCCTTTTTTATTTCCCCTTTTGTTTGTCAGTAAAAAATAGAAAAAAGTAAGGAGGTTTATTTTTTGAACAAAGAGAGTTGTGCAATTGATTGTATGATCAAAATTAAAATATTTAAGCACTTTTTTAAAAAATCGAAAATGGAGACAATAGGTTCCTTACAAGTAGTAATTGAAAGTTATGAAAAATGGCTAATGAGTAGAGATCAACTAGATCTAAATAATTACCAACAGAAAGAGATTAAAAAGCGTTTAGAGCTTAAAATTAACCGATTTTGGCAAACCTTTATTGAAAAAAATAAAAAGAAACTAATGAATGGGGGGAATTACTTTTTAGAGGAAGGTATTTCTAATCAACCTATAAGGAGATTCCATGGAGAATATAACATTACCCAAATTGTAATTGCGCGAGTAGAAAAAATGATTACAACTTATAGTTACAAGTCAATCTATTATGCTGCTAGGGATTTGAATACAATTTACAAAGAGCACAAACAAGGAGACGGGCAAAATTTTAGAAAAGAGCCTTTAGAAAAATCCTTATTACAATATGTTTTGAATCTAATAGAACAGGCTATAAAAATCCCAGACCCCAATCAATATTTTCGAGACTTTATAATCAATCACTATGATGAATTGACTGTGAAAATCAGAAAGAAATATCCAAAAGAGAATGCTACTTCTTTATTACAAGAAGTTTATAAGGTGTTAACAACAAGAGATAAAGATAAATTACCCCCTAGTGATAAGAAAGAGGATGTGGTAATCTATATACTTCAAGCGTGTAAATTCATTGTATTATCTGCTACTAAGAAAAAAAAAGAGAACAAGAAGTTCTCGGTAATCTAAGAATGCCCCAATCTTATGAAGACAATTCTATTGATATTAACTATACCATAGAAATGTTGAAGAAGAACCTTCCTGAAAGACAATGTATGGTATTTGACCTAAGATATGAGCAGTATACCATCAAAGAAATTTCGCAAAAATTAGGGTATGGAGAAACAACAATAAAAAAGGATTTAAGGAAAATAAAGAGAGAACTTGCATTTTTATTAAGAACCTAAATTGGAACATCTATTCATTACACTTGATTCGAGCAACTAAAAAATTACTTATACCATTCATTGGTGATAAAAGCCCTTCCCCCGCTTTTTTACTTCCCTATTTTTCTTTTGAGATTTCCCCTTAATTAGAAAAGCTAAAGCAGTAATTCTTTATACAACTGCAATACTAGAAAATTACGTTTGCTGTTTGTCTTGATAAGAGGTGCTTGTTATCTCTTAAATAGGGAACCTTTGTTTTTTAATAACCAACTCTTAGAGTGGAGTTTTTAATGCTTGTATTGAGGTAAACTGCTTGTCTGTTGTGGAAGTGTTTTAAGCTAATAAACACTGGCATATACCCTTTAGTTGGAAAGGACTACAGTGTAGATCAAGAAAGTCTCTCTTAACAGAATATGTCCCTAAATCAAGCTTGTAAAGCTACTGATTCGACTAATTAATAATTCACGAAGCATCAATTTTTGCTAAAAAATAAAACATGAGTGCTGCACATTACATTCAAAAAATTTGGTCTGACATATCTAAGTTACAACAACAAACAAAAGGTAAAGGGGTGAAAGTGGCTATACTTGATGGATCAATAGATACTTCCCATCCTTGTTTTGTAGGAAGTAATATATCGTTCACTAATAATATGCCTTCCTCTGACATGGCAACGACCCATGGTACCCATGTTGCCAGTATTATGTTATCAAATGAGGTGGAGGAATTGAAAGGTATTTGTCCAGAAGTAGAATGTATCTCTATACCAATTTTTAGAGCACGAGAAGATGGAAATATTATACCTAGTTCACAATTAGAATTGGCCCGATCTATTGAAACTGCCCTCAATTCAGGAGTTGATATTATTAATATAAGTGCTGGCGAAAAAGTTTTGTCGGCTGAACCCCAACAAAGATTACAACGAATTATTGAACGTTGTGTGGAAGAAGGGGTCTTGCTAATTTCAGCAGTAGGTAATGATGGTTGTCCTTGTATTCACGTTCCTGCTATCCACCCCAATATTCTGGCAGTAGGAGCATTAGATATGGAAGGAGTACCAACTTCCTTTAGTAATTGGGGCAAACCCTATCAGTTTAATGGAATCATGGCACCAGGGGAAGCCATAAAAGGAGCAAATCCAGAAGGTGGATATAGTGAAAGAAGTGGTACGAGCTTCGCCACTCCTATTGTTTCAGGGGTTGTTGCGTTGATTTATAGTTATTTAAAGCATACTCTCCTCTTACCCATTACCCCGCTTAGTATTAGAGCGGCTATTCTAAATAATTCTTTTGGGTGTCCCATTGATTCTTCAAGAGATAAAGCGGCTTGTGATCGATTTTTACATGGGATTTTAAATATCTCTGGAGCAGTACAATATTTAGAAGAGAATACTAAGCCTGTAAAGACACTGCAGCCAAGTTTTTCAGAAAATCGATTGCTTCAAAAGAATAATTCTTCTACGACGTCTACAATTCATCTAATCCCTCAATATACTCAACAAGTGGAATCGGCTCGTTGGATGCTGCCTTCTTCGTACAATGGGAAGAAAGAAATAAACTTTCCATTAGTTTTTGCAATAGGTAGCCTTACTGTTGATTATGAAACAGATGCTCTACTAGATTCTTTTAAGTTTTATATGCAAGAGCTCTTTCAACAAGAAAACATCAACATTAGTCATCCAGATCCTTATAACCCACATCATCTGACCACTTATTTAAAAGGAAAAAAAGGGGAGGATAATTTATACGATGCGGCTCGTGTCACTTGGATCGTAAAGATTAATGAAGTCCCCGTCTATGCCATTAAACCTTCTGGACCATTTAGCAAACAAGCTTATGCCTTATTAGTACAATTTCTTCAAACAGTAATTGACCTAAAAGAAGAATTTTTAGATAAGGGTATAAAATACAGGATTAATCTATGTTCTATTCCTGGTCATATTGTGGGAAAAACCAAAATAAGATCTGGAGCAATCCTTCCAATTATACGCCCTAATATTCGAGCAATGTATAATTGGGTGGTGAAGGATCTTGTGGAGTATGTTACTTGCTTAATAGAAGAAAATGGGCAGAATGTTAGCGGAATGGACCTTTTTAATCGCATTAACCGATTATCTGCTCGATTGACTTTCCAATTGGAACACCTCGGATTAAGTTCCACAGAAAGAGCGTTGAATTATGTCGTTACGAACCTTTTTAATCTAGGAAGTGCCTTTGTGGATAAGCTAGCAGAAGGATACGAACTAAATGATATAAAAATTGAGAAAAGCCTCCTCTGTCGACCAGATTCTGATTGTCAAGATGTCATTATAGTTTTCTTTAAACCTTATAAGCGATTAACGGCCTCCAAACATATTTTTCGATTTACAATCGATGTAAGCGAAGTTATCCCCATTGCTGTAGGAGAGATCCGAGAATGGTTTGAATACTAGAGTTATTTTTTAATTATATTTTTTAATCTAAATTTTTATCATGAAAAGTAGTAAAAAGTTCAACATGCCAGTACAGGGAAAATCAGTACCTCGTTATGGCTCAACTAGTAATTATGAAGCGAATGTAGAAGCTTCTTTCAATTTTGGTGCTTTGTTAAAGAAAGCCTTACCAATTGCTGGGACTGTTGGAAAAGCGCTCTTAGGGGCTATTTAATTATATTTTTTAATCTAAATTTTTTTATCATGAAAAGTAGTAAAAAATTCAACATGCCAGTACAGGGAAAATCAGTACCTCGTTATGGCTCAACTAGCAATTATGAAGCGAATGTAGAAGCTTCTTTCAGTTTTGGTTCCTTATTAGAAAAAGCCTTACCAATAGCCAAGACAGTTGGACGTGCACTTTTAGGCGCTTAATTTTGAGTGGTTTAGTTGCTACTAAATGGACTTGGAATTTATACCCTAATAAAGGGTAACAGGCTAAATGGCAGTATTAAAACAACGTATTTTATTGCTGCTGTTTACCTGTAATTTTAACTACAAGCCAGACTGAACGGAGGAGAATGATAGTCCTTCTTTATAGTGTAGTAGGACCATGAACAGCTAACTATTATTTATTAATCTTTAAGTAATTGTTTGTAAGGAATAACACTACACTCAAATAATAATTTTGCAATTAAGGCTATTTTTTGTGTTGCTAGACACCAACGAGTATCATTTATTGCAGGCTTATTCAATAGCATTATTTATGATGCTCTCTAGTATAAGCAGTGTATAGTGTCTTTATTTATCATGAGCACTTATTTATTAATATATTTTAATATGAAAAAGGATAATCAAAAAATATTTCGACTTCCAGTTCAGGGAAAAGCAGTTTTAAGGCGAGGATCAACCGCCTATTTTCAAGAGGAAATGGCTACTTATTTTTCTCATAAGGATGCGAACAGAGATATTAATTCCATAGAAATGACCAACCAAGCTAGTTGTCACCAAACCAATCAAGCTTTTGGTATCAATGCTTACTGTGGTGGAACGATTGCCAATTCTTTATTTCATTATTAACCAAGTTATAAGATGCTTCTTGATAAAGAAGTATTAAAACACTTGACTAATGTGATTATTGTTTTATAATTCAAATTTAAATAATTTTGTAATGGAAAATTCAAATGAAAATATGATAACCGCAGTTGAGCCTTCTCAACAAGTAGCGACTCTTGACACCCCTACCGTGTTGCCTTCTGAAGTCAATACCACTGAAGTGGCTTCTAATAGTATGGAACCTTCTATGGTAGAAGCTTCTTCTGTGGAGCCAGTTGCTATAACAGAAGTAATTATGCCTTCTGAAGTCATGCCTAATGCTGTGGAGCCTTCTTGTGGATGTGACGAAAAGAAATATGATCACCAACTAGTTTATGCCTTGGGGACTATTGGGGTTGATTTTGGAACAGATGCGATCCTTGATTCTTTCAAATTTTATATGAGAGGGATCAAAGATGAAGATGGAAAAGCTATTCAATATCCAGACCCTTATAACCCTAAACACCTCTTAACCTACCTCGAAGGAGGAGAGGGGGGAACAGGCGCTCACATGTACGATAGCCTAAGAGCCATTTGGACGGTTAGTCAAAATGGTACACCAATTTATGCGATCAAACCTACAGGTTCTTTTAGTGAACTCACCTATACAAGGTTAGTAGAATTCCTTAGACCCTACGATGATAAAGACAATCATAATGTCAGTCGAATCGACTTGTGTTCTTTCCCTGGTTATGTTACAGGTTCTATCAAGCTTCGTTCAGGCCAAGTGGTGCCTGTTATTACACCAAATATGCGGGCGATGTATAATTGGAGAACCATTGATCTAGTAAAAATAGTGGCAGAAAAACTAGAAGGGAGTGAAGGGGAAGCCAAAACGGAAGAGGACATCCTTAATATGGTTGAAAGAGTGGCGAACAAACTTACTTTCCAGCTGCAAAACTTTGGTACTAGCTCTGCAGATAGAGCCTTGAATCATACGGCAACTAACCTGTATAATGTAGGGCAAATTATTGCCTTAAAATTACAACAAGGATATGAACTTGATCGCATTAGAGTAGAGAAAAGCTCTATCTGTAGACCTGATTCTGATTGTCAGGATGTTCTGTTTACCTTTTTTAATCCTACAAAACGATTAGAGATGGCTAAACATACCTATAGATTTACAGCCGATGTTAGCAAGGTTATTCCTGTGTCAATTGGTACGGTAAGAGACTGGTTCGAATATTAATAACTAATAATAAAATATTGCAACATGAAAAGTAGTAAAAAAATAAACTTGCCTATGCAAGGCAAAGCCATTCTCAGAAAGGGAAGCAGTAGCTCCTATGCTGGAAATGTAATGGCTAGCAAAGATTGTGGTGTTTGTTGTTCTTTATCAGCTAATTGTCCAGGATGTTCTTGTTCTATGCCTTAGAATAGCTATACACCAATTGCATTTATTAATCCATCTAAATTTTTATCATGAAAAGTAGTAAAAAATTCAACATGCCCGTGCAAGGAAAATCTATCCCTCGTTATGGGTCAAGCTCTAGCTATGAAGCCAATGTAAATCCTGCATTTTTTGGTTTAGCGAGTATGGCGATACCAGCAATTGCAGGAGTAGCTAAAAAATTACTTAGCTAATTTTATTGATGTAGAATGATTAGGGAGGAGTTTACTCCTCCTTAGTTTTAAAGTGTTGGAGTGAAAATGAAGCTAAATCTTATTGTGTAACTAGCTTCAAATGGAAGGCGGAATCTGAAAAGCCTATATTTTAAATAGAGTAAGGAGATATTAATATACAATAATTATGGAAGATATATTTATTATTGATGGCCATGGCCAAGTTAGAAATTCTAATAATATAAAGGCTAGTTTAATTAACCAAATGAGAAAAAGTGGAGACATAGTTTTCTATAATCTTTCAAAACCAGCAGAATCTATAGGAGTAGACCTTTCTAATAATCAAATTATAAAAATGATAAATGACTCAAACCTAAGCTTGGGTTATCTTGAAGGGGCCTTTAAGAAAGATCATGGAGAATACCTTACAACTAGTATTCAGGATAAATATCTTGGAGAAGTTCCATTAAATCAATGGGAAACTTGGAGTATAAAACCTATTATTGATGATCATTTTTTAGAAATTTATAGCAAAAACCATATAAGATTTTATCAACATAGAGATAAAAAAAACTTGTACTACATAAGAGTGGCTAGAGGTCATGAAAAAGTAGCAACTCTTTCAGAAATTTTAAAAAGCATCTTTATTAGTAAAAAGTTTTTGGGAAAGAATCGGAGATTCGTATGGGCGGCATGTAGACCTAACTAAGTTATAAATCATTCATAAAAAATATCAATTTTTTATGAATGATTTTGTGTAAAAAATCAAATCTATGTAATAAAAGTACCAGATAAAATCACCAACCAAAAAAAAAATGAACCGCGAACACCGAAACAAACTAATCTACGCTCGTTATAAAAAAGGGGCAAGCCAGACGGAAATAGGTCGATTATATGGCTTGAGTCAAAGTGCTATAAGTAAGATTATAATAGCGTGTCGTCAAAACAGTTTTAGTACATCCAAAAAGGATAAACAGGAGAAAGAACCTTTATCAACAGTTGTAAAGAAAGATACCGCCCATAGTTATAGTTGTTTGACAGACATATGGAGTGTGCAAATGTTGGTGAAGGAAGAATTTGGAATCCATTATCCTGAAAATTATATTCGGAAACGCATGAAAGAAATTGGTTGTCGTTCTCAGAACGAGTAAGAAAACGAAAGAAAGCTTACCGCTTATCAATAAACAAAACAGGCTTTCGACTCATGGCAGGAAAACGCAGTTGGTTCAACTCCCCTGCTGCCATAAACTCCAAATTAGGCGCCACTCTCAAACGCGCTCGACAGTGGTCTTTGATCCGTTTTTCTAACGCTTTGGAAGGAGAAGAACTGTGTAATTTAATTAAGATTTCATCGGTTCCCATAGCATTGGTAAACGCTTCGACAACAAAGCCCTGTACTTCTTCAAATTGGTTTAATAAATCATGCAAAGCAGGAGGGTAAAGCGTGGTGCCCTTGTATTTAATCATTTGTCCCTTTCTTCCTAAAACAGGTCCTAAACGTAAAGAAGTGCGTCCACAAGCACACAAATCTTGATGCCAACGACAGATGTCCCCTGTTTTAAAACGAACTAAGGGCATCGCTTCCACTTGTAAGGTGGTGACGACAATTTCCCCAGCCTCCCCTTCAGGAACCGCTTGTCCCGTTTCATCCAATACTTCTACTATGATTAGAGCAGGATTGTGGTGTCCCCCACGACTGGCACTACATTCTGTAAAAGCAGTACTCATCTCGGTAGAAGCATACGTAGAATGCAATTCTATATCCCAAAGATCCGTTATTTTTTGCCCTAAGGTATTCCAACTAAAATCTTCTTGGCGTAAACTTTCTCCAATGCAAATGGCTTTCTTAATACTAGAATTTTGGTAATCAATTCCATTTTTCTGAGCATAAGCGATCAGTTTGAGAATAAAGGAAGGAACGGCAATCAATACTGTAGGAGCTACCCGTTGAATGGTATCCCATTGCAGCGCAGGCAAACCAGAACCAACTCTAACGACTCCCGCTCCTAGTTGTCGCGCTCCTAAAAAATAGGCCAATCCTGCCATAAAACGGCGATCTAAAGTCGTCGTTAACAACAAGACATCGTCCGAAGTTAAATCAGCCAACTCAAAAGAAGTGACTTCGTTCCAGGCTAAGCGTTGTAAATCGTGCTCTGTTAAGGCAAAAGTGATCGGATGCCCCATAGTGCCTGATGTTGTTACATAATCAATGATTTGTTGTCGGTTGGCTGCTAAAAAGTCATCATTGTGCGCTTGCAAATCTGCTTTGGTCGTAAAAGGCAACTGTTGTACCTGTTCTAAGCTTTTAATTGTACTAGGATCAATATTGGCGGCTTTCCATTGTTGTTGATAAAAAGGCGAATGCTGCGCCAAATAGGCCAAAAGCGCCTGTAATTGCTGTTCTTGATACGTGCGAACAACAGCAGGATTAGCTTTTTGTAAATCAGTAGAGGGAACAGTAAAAGGCATAACAAGTAGTTGTTTTAGTGGACTTTATTTAGGATTTTGGCAGGCCAATAAGGCTTCTTGGATGGCGCTTTTTTCTTCTTTCGTGGCGATTTCTAAGGTCAAGGCCGTTTTGTAATTTGGAATAGCTAGAATACATTGGCCTTTTTCCTTGTAGTAATCGCCTAATAAAGCGTAGGCATGGTAATAATTGGGATTAAGCGTTGTTAACTCCGCGGCTGCTTGACCTTGAATTTCTTGATAGGCCTGTCCATCGTCTGTCCATTTTAACACTTGTTGTTTTAAGGCTCTAAATTGTACATAATCAACAAAGGCTGGACTGGTAGCCAAAGGATCAGGGGCTACGGTTAAAGAATCTATGTATTGATCTTCTTGTGGTGAAATGGAGGCATTAAAAATAGTGTTTAAATCATAAGCCACAAAGGCCCCCAATTGATAGGGCGAAGTGGATACCCATAATAGGCGTTTTTCTGGGTTAAAGACCACTCCATGGTGTCCCTGTAATTGATTTAAGGCTTTTTCATTGCCTAAGCCTATGTTTTTATTGTCATGGCCTTTGGTATCTCGAAGCATTGCGACTGCTTCTTGATAATCTAAGGGACCATATTGATTTAATAAGGCTTGGGTACGAATTTGGCGATAATTAGAAGCAGAGTGCTTGATGTTGTATAGATTATCAGGATCACTGGCAAAAGAATCACTTTGATAATGATTAGAGCAAATCAATTGACTCGTAGCTGTTTCATACAGGGCCAATTGATCGACCGATTTTTCTATGATGGCGGCACGACCATCTTCTGCTGAACCAATCAATAACGATTCTGAAACAAAAGTCTCGTATTGCTGAGCAATGGCAAAAGCCTCCTCTATATTCTTAGCATACTGCAAAATTTGGCGCGCAACAATGGAAATAGGCGTTTTAGCGGCAGACGGTAGCCCTGATTTGGCGGCATTCAGAGTGACGGTTAAACCTTTTTCATTCATACCTGACACAACACCTAAAAAACCGCCCCAAGTCACAGAAGCCAAGCTATAACCACTATCAGGTTGAATAAAGAGAATCATTTTATCCTTGGCAAAATCCTCTCCTACATAAAAATCAAAATTGCGCCCAATCAAGAGTTGTTGACTAGCACTGCTGCTGTCCCAAGTCGCAAAAGAAGTACAGCCTACTATGGCATAATCACTCAAAGCGTGCCCAATATCATGGGCCGCATGGTAGTTGAGTGCCCGTTCATAATTAGAACCAATAGCTGTAAATTCGTCGCTATAAAAAGCCGTTTCTCCGTAGATCTCTTGTTGGTATTCTATTGGAATGTAATGGGGTAAGTTGCGGTTAAAAAAGCCAACTAAATAGCGCAAGACATATAAAAAAGCTTCGGAATCAACCAATTGCTTAATTTGGCGCACAAAATACACCTCTTGCTGTACAATGAGTTCTTGAGCGAGATTGCCTAGAATGGCACCTCGTTCAAAAGGAGCACCTTCGACATAGGCTTCCCATAAGCCAAATTTATTCTTTCTCAACCAATTATTGCCTAAAGTATAGGTGGTAGCATCTACTTGGGTGCGCTTCAATTGCCAAGCACTGGTATCTTCTATTTCAGGAGGGCTAAGATTTAACCACCAATCCAAAACCAATAAGGCAACTATTAGAAATAGAAAGAAGTACAAAAGACGCTTGCCCCATTTTTTGAGTCTACGCATAATTAAGAAGCCTTAACAATATCGGTGAGTAATTTTTTTCTATCTATAAAATTCAAACAAGCCAATACAGCACTGACTGTAACCCCTAAAATACCATGCATATTGATGTTTTGACCTGTCAATGTTAAGTTAGGAATACGTGTTTTTACCGCTAAGGCAGTGCGCATGGGATCGTTGTAATCGCGCTCAAAACCATAAAAAGAACCTGTAGGAGCCCCTGTATAGTCCCTGAAGGACAATGGCGTAGAGGCGTAACTTTCTAAAACATTGCCCTTTAATTCAGGAAAACGCTTATAAAGTAATTGTAAAAGTTGTTCCCCATGAGCTTGTTTAAAGTCCTCATAATTGGCTCCTCTTGACTGGTTGATGGTTGTGGTATTAAAACTGTTGGCCCAAGGCTTTACCGTTTCGTAATCCATGTAAGTCAATGCGGCAAAACTATCGGCATAAATAGCTGATTTACTGCTGCGTGGTGTCAGCGCCAAATAACTCCCTGGCCATTGGCTTTTATTACGGGCTACGGCTTCCCAAACATTCTGATCAGAATGCTGATAATAATTGCTTTTGGTATAAGGAACCGTGTTGGGTTTTAAGGTGTAATGAGCGGAAAAAACAGCAGGTGTGGCGTTTGTTTGCTGAATTCTATTAAGATATGCTTTGCGTAAAACGCCTTTTTCATGGCGTACAAAACGGCTTAATTGAGCAGGGTGGGCACTGCAAATAACGGCTTTGCTCCCAATGGTTTCTCCAGTATTTAAAACAATTTCCTTGATTTTTCCTGTTTCAAAAGTGAAGTGATCAACTTCCTTTTTTTTGTGTAAAGTACCCCCGTTGGCGCGAATGTTCTTAACCAAAGCACGGGCAATTTGAGAGCCACCATCCACACAGCGCCAAGCACTTTCTATATAACTGTTGAGCACCAAAGCATGCAAATGAAAAGGCGTAACAGTCCCTTTTCCTGCATAGAGTAAGTTATTACCCCCCAAAACCGCCCGCAAAGTAGGATCTTGAATTAGATGGGCAATTTTTTGTTGAGCATTGATGCCTAAATGACTTAAATCTTTAGGATATGCCCGATCAATGTCTAGGTTATAAAGGGGAAATTGAGCACAGCTCTCGCGAATGGCTTTTTGATAGGCTTTTAGGCCTTGTTGTTCTTGTGGGAATTGCTGTGTGAGTTGACCAACAAAGCGCTCCCAGCCCTGTGCTAGGGCATAATCGGGCGAATTGCCAAAACGGATCACATCAAAGGCATTGCTCTCTAATTGCTCCACGTTCAACTGTTCCATGATCCCCAAATAAGTAAAATATTGATGCAAGCTCTGCCCTTTGGCTAATCCACCAATATAATGCACGCCTACATCAAAAATACGCTTATCTCTAGCAAAGGTTTGTAAACAACCGCCCACCTGTTTGTTTTTCTCCAATAAAACAACCTTATAGCCTTCTTTACTGAGAATGTACCCACAAATAAGCCCACTCAAACCACTACCAATGATGGCGATGTCATAGTCTTTATTACTCATTTTGTTTTTTTAGAATAAACAACACATTAGAAGTTTTAGTAGACACTTCTTTTCGTTCGATTGTCAAACCTTGTTGTTGGGCAAAATTGGCCAACCATTTTCCAGAAAAGAAGGTTAATTGGGCGCGATTGACTTTATTAAAACTAAAGATCTGGGTAGAAAACCGTTCTGTCCAGAGGGTACTTCCATGCCGTTCTTTTAAATCACTATCCCCATCTCTAATTAACAACATCCCTGTTTCAGAAAGTTGCATTAAACAGTGTTCTAATAATGTTTCTTGTTCTTGTTGGGTCAAATAGTGTAAGACATCGCTTAAGATAAAAACATCACTTGGAGGCAGTTCATAACCGCTGGCATCAGCTACTTCAAACCGCAGAGCAGAACTTTGTAGATAACCTTCTTGGGCTACTTGAATTTTTTCTTGGTCATAATCTATTCCCAATATTTCTCGTTCTTTGGAGAGTAAATGCAACATATTACTCATCATGCCATAGCCGCAGCCAATATCTACGATTTTAGCTTTGGTTGGAATTAGCTCATGGAACAATTGATAATTGTGCTCTAAACCAACTTTAATACGGGTATACCATTCTAAAATAGGCCCTTTGTAAAGGTAGTTTTTCACTAGGCGATCGTGAAAAAAAGCAGGTGTTTCTTGTCTTGTTTTTAACAGAGCATAATGCTTTTTGAAGTAACGACTAATGGATTTAGTACGGGCTGAATAATTCTCCCCCCAAGTTAGATCTTTAGGAGAGATGCGTTCCAAAAATTGCATGGTTACGGTTGTTCCATGTACAAGAAAATCCTTTTTGCGAATGCAATCCCCTGTTCCATGAAAAATAACAGGTAAAATATCTAACTGTAATTGTTGGGCTAAATAGAAGGCGCCTTTCTTAAAGCGTCTAATTTTTCCTGTTACAGAGCGAGTCCCTTCAGGAAAGACAACAATAGAATACCCTTGCTCCGTCAAATCGCGCAAATGGTCCAAGCCTTGTTCCGCTCCTGACTTAGAAGGGTAAAAATCTGCAAAGCGAATAACTTGCCCAAAAATAGGAGAATTCCACACCCAATCATTGGTCATAATAATGATCTTAGGGTGCAACATCAACAGCATCATAATATCTAAGAACGATTGATGATTGGCAATGATTAGAGCAGGACGTTGTAATTGCGCGTGGTGGCGATTGAGGTATTGTTTGCGCACATTAAACATCAGGTGGATCAAGGATAAGGAAAGTACCTGAATGAGTCGGTGAAAAAGCTCTTTCTTGAAATGGCGGGGCAGAGGAGTAATTCTCAAAGCGGCCTGCGTGATTGTTAATCCCAAACAACCTGATAGAAAATGGGTATAGGCAACCATCGTTGAAACTAGATGGAGTAAGGTATAAGGTGGTAGTCCTCGTTTTTTTCTGTGGAGAATAAAAAATCCAAATAAACGCGGTTGTAAGGTAAAAGTGATAATGATAATGGATAGCAGGCCAATAATCGAGAGGCTAGCAATAGAGAAAAGAGCAGGATGTAGTGCAAAAATCATCACGCCCATACCACAAAGCGTTGTCAGAGCAGAAAGTAAAATAGAGGTCTTGTAAGCAGGTAAAATTCGTTCTCCATATTGATATTCATGCAACAAACCTTTGGTAACAAAGATGCTGTAATCAATCCCCAATCCAAAGATAAAAGTACAAATGATAATATTGACAAGATTGAACTTTAATCCTAAGATAACCATCCAAGCTAAGGTCCATTCCCAGCTTAAAATAATAGGAAACAAGGTGAGTACCGCCAATTCTAAACGCCCAAAGGCCAGTAATAATAAGATAAAAACAACGAAGAAGGACCAGTTCACTAAGGTGCCAAAATCATCTTGGAGTGACTGTGCAAATTGCTCCGCCATAAACTGTTTATCAAAAACACTTATCTGCTCTTCCCCTTCAAACAATTGATAGACCGCTTTTTTCTGACTGTCTTCCATTTTTATAACAGAAAGGAAAGAGAATTGTCCTTGTTTGGAGGTACTGTAAGAGGCTAAAACAAGGTCTTGTAGAGGCTGGAAATAGTCAAACTCAACCAATTTGAAATCCTGTTCCAACCATTGATAAAAGGGATTAAAAGTAGTGGGTTTAAATTTATAGAAGAGACCTTGTTCTTGTAATAATTGCTGTAATTGCATTCTGCGTTCTGCCGTCCAAAAGGCTTTCCAACGATCTATACGGGCTTGTTGACCTTGTTGAGAGCGAACAAAATGGCTTACCGAGGTGAAGTTTTGAATCGTGCCTTTGCTTTTGAGGTCTTGCAAACGTTGCAAGACCTGCTCATTTTGTTGGAGCGCTTCTTCTCTGTTCGTAGAACTAGCTACCACATAACTACTTTTAAGGGCCTCCCCTCCTAGTTCTTGTAAGCGTTCATCAGCTGCTTTTAACGCTGGCGTTTGATAGCTAATGCTGTTCATATCTTCCTCAAAAGCAACCTTTGGGTATATAAACAGGAAACCAATACTGAGCAGCAGTACTCCTCCAAAAATCCAACGATTGTTATGTAAGGGATAAGCGGCTACTTTGTCCAAGAACCCTTTTTTAATAGAAAAGGTATCTGGTTTATCTTTTAAGAAATGAGGCAAGATAATTAAGGCCATAAGAGCAGAAACAAAAACCGCTACCGCTGCAAAAATCCCTAAATCGCGTAAGGCCTCGGAGGACATGTATAACAAACATAAAAAAGCACTACTACTGGTCAAACTACTAACCATAGTGGGGGTAGCAATCGCTTTTATTGTTCTTCGAACAGTTCCCTCGGCTCTAAAATGGGTGAAAATATGCAAGGAAAAGTCCACTGCAATGCCTAGCAAAATAGCACCAACGCCTAGAGAAATAGCCGAAATGCTTTCTTTGAGTAAGACCAATGTTGCCAAGCCTGTTAATGCACCAATAAGAACAGGAATGAAAATAAGTAAAGGGGTAGAGAGTCGTTTGAAAAACAAAGCAATAAAGATCAATAAGGCAATCAAGGCTGCCCCGACAGTATAAGCAATGTCGCGTTGAATTTGTTGGGCATTGGCAACAGAAACGGCAATACTTCCAAAATATTCCGCTTGGAATTCTCTTTCAAAATCAGTTTCTACTTGGGCAATAAGGCTATCCATTGTTGCTAATAAGAGGGCGTTTTCTCCTGTGGCACCCGCATTGGTGGTAGGTGTGACAAAAAACAGTAAATCTTTCTTGTCTTGCGTCATAATACGCCGCTCATGCAAGGTATAATTCCCATCAATTTGAAAATCTCTTAGCTTTAATAGGGGCAAACTAGCGAGGCCTAAAGGATCGCGCAAAACTTGTTTTTTGAGAACAAAACCTGTAGGGGAAATCAGCGTTTTATAGACCGTTCGCAAGGATTTTTTAATACTATTGCTGTCTAGACGTTGAGCAATGTTATCATAATCACTTGGGCTGAGGAATAGTGGAAGTTGTTGGTAAAATAGATCGTAAAGTTCGGTTATAGCAGCTTGGTCTAGGGTATAGCGAATTTCTTTGATGCGACTGCTGTCTAATTGATGAAAGCCAGCTACTAAACTATCTGCAAATTCTAAGAAACGCGGTGTATTGGACGTTTTGTTCGTATCTGTCCAAGATAAATGGACAATTAAATTGTCGGAGAACTTAGTATTCTGATAAGCCTCATTCACCTTGCGAATCTCGGCATTCAAAGGAATGACTTTAGCAATGTTTTCATCCAACTGCAAACGCATTCCTATCAAGGCAACGGCTCCTACCACCAATGCTAGAACCAAGATTGCCAAACGCCCTTTGTGCGTCTGAAAATATTGATACAAGGAAAGAAATAGGACATCCATAGCAAGGGAGTTGAGTCGTTGAAAGCTTGCAAATTTACAACATAGAAAGGGGGGCGCCAAATGTTGGCGAAGGATAGCGACTAGAGAAAATGTAGAAAGCTATAGGAAGGAATTTTTGACAAGAAAGAGACATTCTTGTTAGAAGAAACAAACACAATTTAATCGTACTTCTTTAAATACACATAACACGTGTCACGTTTTACGTGGCACGTGTACTATGTTTAGATAAACTCAAAAAGAGATAGGTTGCTAAGGCTGCTATCAAGGCAGCTATAATAGAGAGGACAATCGCTCCCAGCGTATATTGATAAACATTGGTCTTGATCACGTCTAAATTGCCCATGCTTTCCCAGCTCAAATCTCCTTGATTACCACCTAAAACCAAGGCCCCTGTCCAAAAACTCCCATACAGGATAAATGGAATCATAGGAGGAATGCTGATATTGGCCGCTAAAAAAACCAAAGGAACATGTAAACGAAGGAGGGCGGCAGTTGGCAGGCCAATGGCTAATTGAAAGCCCCACAGAGGAAAGATGCCCCAAAAAATACCATAAGCGACCGACCATGTCTTCCGCGCAATAGAAATATTGGTTCCAAAGAACAGCTCTTCTAAACGCTTTTTAGTGCTTTTTTTTTACTTCCTCTAAACCACATTCTAGGTCGAAACCACAAAAAAGCACCTAGACATAAAACCGTATTTAAAGCAGATATTCTAACAAAATCCCAGAAAGGACGGAAGTGAGTAATGCGCTCTTCTTGAGGAGGATAGTAGACCTCAATGGGCAGGCATAATAAGTCCATTCCTTCCCAAGCGGCTCGTACCAATACTTCTATTTCAAATTCATATCGTCCAGTAATAAACCGTACATCTTTTAATGCTTTGACAGGATATAGACGAAAGCCTGATTGTGTATCTTTTAATTTAATGCCTGTTTCTACCCATAACCAAAAACTAGAAATCTTATTTCCAACACTACTTTTGTTAGGGACATTTTCTTGTCCTAGGTTTCTAGAGCCAATAATAATGGCGTTTGGATGATCGGGAATTGCTGCTACAAAGGTTGGAATATCGTGGGCAAAATGTTGTCCATCAGAATCTAAAGTAATGACGTACTCAAAGCCTTTTTCAACCGCATAATCAAAGGCGCGACGCATCGCAATCCCCTTCCCTGCATTCTGTTCATAGCTCAACTGCAAGATATCAGGATAGGCTTTTAAAACAGCAGCAGTAGCATCAGTAGAACCATCATTGACCACTAGTAAATGTTGTAACGCTTGCTGACTGCTCAGTTGGTATGTGGTATAAGGCAGAATCGAGTCAATGACTTTTTTAAGCGTTGTCTTGTTGTTGTAGGTTGGAACAACAACAAGACAACGCCTTTCGTGTAACTGCTGGGCACATTGTTCGGGAGATAGCATAAGTTGGAATGATTGAGTAAGAATTCTAAATTGGTTTTAAATGCTGCTTTCTTGTAACTTATATAAGAGTGGTAACTACAGTTATAATTTTGTACCACTGTCCTTACCAAGAGCCAAAACAAAATTTAGTTGAAAAAAATTCAAGATGCTTTCTTATAAGGACAATAAACCTTTGAATTTAAAGAAGATTCGTTCTTCCAATTGAATGCTAGCAGTGACTTTCCATGTTTGTTCAAGCGTTGCTATAAAACGTGTTTTAAGCTGAATTTGAGGTACTTGTTGAGGGACAATTGGAATCAAGAATTTCACTTGATTGGCTTTTTTAAGCTGCAAGGGTTGCCCTAGTGCTTGACTGGTTAATTCTGTAACCAATTGTAACATACACACACCTGGCATTACTGGTTGATTGGGAAAGTGCCCCTCATAAATGAGATGATTGGGGTTTAAAGACAATTGAAAAACAGCGTTGTCTTCTTCTTGTTGCTGGTGCTGGTCGATGGAGTAAAAACTAGCTAGTGTAGTAGCCATGGTGTATCAGTGATGTTTTTATTAATGGTATCAATAGGCAAGGTATCCTTTATAATTCCGAATAAGGAACAAAGGAGGATTAAAAATGTCCATAGATTTAAGTTTTTATCTAGAAGGGAATGCCTAGATAACATCGAAAGGTTTATTTCCAGTTTTATCCATCTTCTATATTGATGAACACCTTTATCTGGACATGATTCCATAAAAAGAACTGAAGTATATATCCATATTTCTAAACAAATTTTAATAAAAATTGCTAGTCCTTTAGACTTTTTAATATTTTAGAGCTTTTCTATGTATAGAAAAATACACAAGGTCTATGGTATTAAAAACAAAAAATGAAAGAAGAATTAAAAGAGCTTTTTAAAAAATTTCCTACACTAAGTGAAGATGAAGTAAATGCAATAGCCGATAATATTACAGTGAAATCTTTTAAAAAAGGGAAAGTGCTTCTTAGTGAAGGTAGCATTTCAAAAGAATGTTATTCTGTTTTAAAAGGATGTGTAAGAAAATATTGTATTAAAAACGGGGAAGAAAAAACTACTGCTTTTTTTACAGAAGGACAAGCCATTGCCTCATTCACCAGTTATATCAATCAAACACCTTCTAATCATTATTTAGTTTGTGCTGAAAACTGTTTATTAACAGTTGGCACAAAAGAAAAAGAGGATGAAATGTGTCTTGAATTTCCAAAATTAGAATCTATTATTCGTTCAGAAATGGAAAGAAATTCTGGTGCATTTCAGGAAGAATATGATAGCTTTATTACATCTTCTCCTGAAGAACGCTATACTAATCTAATTGAAACAAGACCAGAATTAATAAATAGAGTACCTCAACATCAAATTGCAAGCTACTTAGGAGTTACTCCTGAGTCATTGAGTCGAATAAAAAAACGAATATTCTTAAACAGATAGTTTGATTATTTGCTATCTAATTTAGCTGTTTGTTTTTTCATTTACTCTATTCCATTTTTCAATATTTATTCCTTTAATTAATAACCAAAAAGCAAATGACAATTCTCCAAGCACAGCAATAAGTAACAGGATGTTGATAGTCGTTAATAAGGGGGCAATATTGGGGAAAATAGATTTCACTAAACCTTCACCCATGTAACCAAAACTACCAATCATCATTAATAGGCCTATTATTGGGGGACAATAACCCGATTTGAAAATCAAATAGCCCAATGCTATTAGGTGAAGCCCAAAGAAAATACCCCATACATATATGCCATATTGGTGAATGTTGAAGAATAACAATACAAAAGCATCTAATTCATTTTTCTCAAACACATCCATATAAGTAGAACTACTTAAAAGAGATATGGGAATTAGATAGTTTATCAAATTAATTCCCATAACGATACTCATAGATAATCGAGAAAAAGCAGCGATTTTTGATATCGGTTGATTCACAAGGTTAAATAATCGATAGAGTATTACCGTTAATATTATTTCAAATAAAAAAACAAAAACATCCCCAATTATTCCTATTTGTAATAATCCTTGATTGGCTAATAGATTGTTGCTTGTTTCAGTTGCATTATCAGGAGAAACAATAATAGAAGGGACATACCCAATACTAAATCCTCCTACTATTGCAATTAGAAGATAAAGTAGTCCTGCAGTTTTAGCCTTTTTTTTAACTGAATCCATTGCTTTTATTTTAATTCCCAAAATTATTTTTAACCCTACTGCAAAAGTATTTGTCTTTAAAGACAAATCCATTGACTTAAGATAAGAAAGGATTATAACCGAGAATTTTAAGCAACAGTTTATTCAAATATAAAATGCCATTATACCCTGACCAAGTAGAATAATCTTCCGCTAAAGGATCAACACCATTCCAACGCACCCCATAATCATCATTCAATTCCTTGCCATTGTACAAGGATTGATTCCCCCCTCCAACCTGCGGCTGCACAAATTGCCACTCTCCTCTAATCCCCATTCCAAAAGGATAATAGTGCTCCTGCTGCAACAATTCATTGACATTTCCGCCTTGTGCGATCTCTACCACATCATTTTTATCTCCATCAGAAAATAACACCCAATTGTTGCTGAGATGATCTTTTAAGCTGTGTAGCGCATTAATTTATTCATTTTATTTAAATATAAATGCTGTCACTATGCAAAATCTAAGAAGAAGTACTTATGTGCAAGCTTAGAAAGACTCTGCGAATACAATCACTGCTCAATCAAGAAGAGATCAATATGCCATTGAGAAATGGATCTCTAGTCAAAACTAGAATTATCCCCCTTTCATAAAAGGATTTACTTTATAAAGTAGAAACGCCATTAACTCAATGATATGTTGAGTGATGGCGTTTTTCTGTTTTTAAACTCCTTCAAACTCCTCTATATATTCTTTAGAGAACAAACAGTACTCTACTTCAAAAAGCTCAACTGCAAGCGAAGTGGAACATTATGATGTTGAATATCAATAGAGTGCGGAACGCCCAAGATATATTTAGAAAGCTTGATCTGTACCGCTCTAGCGCGATAAATGGCTGTTAATTTTTGGTGCAAACCTTGTACATAAAACAAGGATTTGCCGCCTTGCTTCCATTTTAAGATTCGTTTTTTGTTGAGAGAGTGACCTTGTTCAAAAACTTGAGCGGATTGGCCAATAATATGGCGGGCCAATAACAATTCTAAATCCTGCCGAATGACTTGCAGCAAGATGGGTTTATTAACTTGTTCTAGGGCTTTATGCACAATAAACCCTTGTTCCCCAAATTCAAAATCAAACAAGGTTAATCCAAACTTGGTCATGAAGATTGCACGGTAGTGCTGATCAGAGCTTTTTTTGAGCGCTAGTAAACCACCTTGTTGGATGTTTGGGCCAAAGTTTAAGGTTGTTTTGAATAAAAAAGACGTGGCTTTGTTCTTAAAAACGGGCTTAAAGTCTTTTTTAGAAATGACAAGGTGTTGCCCCTCTTTTAGTGGTTGTAATGCCTTAGGGGTTTGGCACGCAATGACCAAAAAGCAGCAACTAATGAATCCTAAAAACCGCATCAGAGATGTTGCCATTGATCTTTTTATTACTAAAGGTAATGCGAGTAAAATCACCCGATTGTTCCATCATTTGGAGTTGTTGCACACTATAATCTTTCTTAGAAAAGTAGATGTTTATACTTTTCATGAATTCTTGCACTTTTGCTTGCTTAGGGAAGAGGACTACTAGATATTGTTGGCTACTTTCCTTGAATTCATAACGATAATCTTGTTCTTCTAATAATAGATCCCCTTGAATACTGCCAATAATCATTTCATTGACTTTCTCAAAGGTTTGATTGCCCGATAAGTCATAAGAACTAACTTTGTCCTCATCTTTGATACTGATTTTTCCTTGGCTTAGTACAATGAGATAGTTAAGAGGAGCACTGTATTCCCAACGTAAATTATTTGTTGCCTTGTAAATCAATCGACCTGTGGATTCAATGTCTTCAGACAAAACATCTAAGTGTTTGATCTGTGTGAAGTCGCTCTCTAGGGCTTTTGTTTTTGCCGCGACTTGATGTAACTCTTCCTGAAAGGCTTTGCTGTCTTTCATGGGGTGAAACGTCTGGCTAAAACCTAAAATTGGGAAGCAGAGCAAAACTAAAAATAAGTAGATGGTAGATCGAATAGATGGCATAAAATAATGGTTTAAGAATAGGCTGGTAAATGGAGTAGTTCCTCTAATCCAACTACGGTATAGCCTTCTTTCAAAAGATAGTCCAAAAACAAAGGTAAAACCTGTGGAATGCTTTGAACATGGTCGTGCATTAAAATTATAGCACCTGAATGAAGCTTTTTTTGAAGGCGTTGTAATAATAAAGGCTCCTTTTTGAGGACCGTGTCTAAGGAACGTAAGGACCAACCAACTGTTTGGTGAGGCAGCTGGCGCAGTGCTTTGGCAATATTAGGAGTAGTAATTCCATAGGGTGGTCGAAAAAATAAAGGCCGTTCTCCTATTAAGTGATGTATTAAGTCATCAGTTTGCTTAATTTCTTGTAGCACTCGTTGAGGACCATAAAAATCAAATAAATTAGCGTGGCTAAAACTATGGTTACCTATAATATGTCCTGCTTGATGCAATTGCTTTAATGTCGATTGTTGGGTAGGTGTTTGTAAGTTTTTACCAATGCAAAAAAAAGTAGCGGTAACTTGGTACTCGGCTAAAATATTTAAGACTTGTTGGGTTCGCTCTGGATGAAGGATTCCATCATCAAAGGTTAGAGCAATTTGTTTAACGGTATTGGTTTGGCCTTGACAATGCGTTGGCATATAAAAGTGACTGGCAATTTGAGTGGTACCCAAATAAGCAATGGTAAACATTGACAAAATCACTAAAGCATAAGCCCACCAAGGACCTATGCATCCATACACAAGAATAAGGCCTATTATTAGATAAAAACCTATGGCTCTGGCGCGCAAAAAAACAGGAAATGGCCCCATCTATTTCGCTATTTGCTCTAGCACAATCAAACCCTGATGAGGACCTTCTTGATTGTAAATGGCTAGTTGTTTTGGAATAGAAGAATCTAACCCCAAGGCTTGTTGAATTCTTGTATTTCCTTGCAATAAGGCTACTCCAATACTCATGGCAAAGGCGGAATTGGTAGGATAATTTCCGCATAACGGCACATAAGAGCAATGTTTTGCCTGCTTGAAGATAGAAGAGGCTTCCTGAGATAAAGCCTGTCCGCACAATAAAAGATCAATGGCCGAAGGGGCACAATTGGCTTGTTTTAGTAACATGTCCCAAGTTGTGGTAGAGGTTTGTTCTTTGGGCAAATAGGCACTACTGCTCCCTACCAAACGCGCTAGGCTTTTTTTAGCGACTTTTTTGCTTAGAATAAAACAACTCGCTCCTTCTCCCATTGGTTGTGTGGGTTGGGCACAGCGTAAACGCTCCAACATGATTTTTAAATGGCTGGTTAACTCATCTAAACCATTAACTAAGATGGTTTGAGCAGGGCTTTGTTCTAATAAAGTTAAGGCATCAATGAGAGCTAGTTCGAAAGAAACTTTGCCTTGTACATAGGTCATATTATAACCATTGTTGCCTTGTAACAAGGCAATTTGGCCAGCGACCGTATTGTGTGTTGATTGGACAAAGGCGGTGGGGGTTAAGTATTGCTCTTGGTTAACAATTAAGGCTTCTAAGAACTTTTGGGTGTCTTGGACACATCCCCAGGCCGTTCCTGAAACAATGGCGTCAATCCTTGGCTGTCCACCTTGCTCTAAGGCTTGTATGGCGGTGGCCAAACCCATGCGAACAATACGACTCATACGACGCAGTTGTTTTCTAGGTAAGAACTCCTTGTATCGAGGTTCTTGAGCATCCAAAAAGGCGTTGGTAGCGGGGACTATTTCCTCCCAATAGCCATAAAAGCTATCCTGGGCAGAAATAGTGCTATACGCATTAATATAAATAGCTTCCTGTTGCATGATAAGGATTCTTTATACCGCTTTAAAAATTAAGGAAGAGGTGTTGCCACCAAAACCAAAAGAATTGGATAAAATATAGGTAATCGCTTGCTTTTTTGTTTCTGTCGCAGGAATCAAAGCTTCTTCTAAGGCTGTAATAGGAGTCTCAAAGCGCAAGTTGGGATAAACTACTTGTTCTTGTAAGGCCATGACAGACAAAACGGCTTCGATGCCTCCTGCTGCCCCTAGTGTATGGCCTGTGGCCGCTTTGGTAGAACTAAAGGTAGGCATTTGTGGTCCAAAAAGACGCTGCATGGCTCTACCCTCTGACAAATCATTGTTATTGGTACCTGTTCCATGGACATTGATATAGTCAATCTCTTGGGTGGTTAATGCTGCTTGATCTAATGCTCCTTTCATTGCTAAATAAGCACCTGTCCCATCAGGAGAAGAGGCGGTTTGATGAAAGGCGTCATTGCTGTTGGCATAACCTACTAACTCTGCTAAACGCCGTTCTTTAGTGGCTGTAGCAGCTGTTTCTAAGACTAAAAAACCAGCACCTTCTCCTAAGTTTAACCCTCGGCGAGCCTCGTCAAAGGGTTGGCTCAACTCATGATCCAGAATCTGCAAGACATTAAAACCATTAACTGTAAATTTAGTTAAGGCATCTACACCGCCTACAATGGCTCGATTAATACGCCCACTTTTAAGTAAACGGGCACCTAACATAATGGCATTGGCGGCAGAAGAGCAAGCAGTACTAATGGTTGAAACCATGCCTGATGCTTGTAAATAATCAGCAACTTGTTGAGTGCTCTCCCCACATTCATGGGTCAAGAGAGTAGTCACATCGCCTTGTTCTGGATTGGCTAAGAATGCTCCATAAAACTGCTCTGTCAAATCCATTCCTCCAACTGTATTGCCTGAAAACACTCCTGTTAAACCAGTATGGAGCTCAGGGCTGCCTGCTTGTTGCCAAGCTTCTTTTGCCGCTAACAAGGCCAATAAGGTAGTGCGGGTATATCTTCCTTTTTTTGGTAGTTGTGGCAATAAAGCGGCTAGTTCCTTATTACTGTAAGGCACTTCACAAAGGGGAAATTCCCCTTGATGTTGTGTTTCCAATTGCTGGATAGGTCCCGCTCCCGAAACGCCTTCTTTAAGGTGTTGGATGGTGGTGGATACATTTTTACCAATGGCAGAAATGCACCCTATGCCCGTGATGAAAATACGTGTTGATGGAGCCATAAAAATAGCTTAGGATTGGTGTTGTAGAATGTATTCTGCCATACTGGTCAACGATTGGAAAATCTGTTTTCCTTCTTCTTGGTTCTTGATTTTGATGTTGTACTCTTTGTCTAATAAGACAATGAGCTCTAAGGCATCAATAGAATCTAACCCTAATTCATTATTGGCATCAAATAAATGTTCTTGAGGGTTGATATCTGAAGGCTCTACATCTTCTAAATTGAGTTGCTTAATGATTTGAACCTTTAGTGTTTCAATTAACGCTTCCATAGTTTTTTTATGGTTGTTTATGATGGTTTAATGAAGGAAGTTGGTTTAAGACAACTTCAATAGATGTAATTCTGCGTTGTAATGCGCATCGGTATAATCGACCCATCCTGTTAAACAGACTTTTGCCGCACCACTTTCTAGTAACAATTGACTGTAGTCGAATAAAAAAGGAAGGTTGGCTTGTTCTTGAATGAAAAAGGCAGATTCCCCCTTGATGTTGTATTGAATACACAGTTCGCCCACTAGAATATTGGGGAGGGTATATACAAATACAGCAGGGCTAGGATAATAATCTGCTGGATGAATAGATGTTATGTGTTTATTATCTGTATGAGAGGTAGCTGTTTTATTGGCAATTACTACCGCAATATCTTCTGATAAATAACCTTCTAAAAGGCCATCTTGAAGCAATACTCTAGCTGTAATAGTTGCTAATTTACACAAGCGATCCATTTTGTGAAACTTAGGATACTTCCACTCTAATTGACGATAAACCTGTTTAATAAATTTGCCAAAAGGCAAGGCTTGTTCCTCTAACCAAATGGACTGATTATGAATGATCTGGCCTTGAGTGATCTGACAAGAGGCCAACGATTGAATAGTAGTGGCGTCCATTTAGAGTTGTTTTGAAAAAACAACAGCGGCATTGCAGCCTCCAAAACCAGAAGCCGTTTTGAGACAGCTTTGTAAGGATTGTTGTTGTGTTTGGCTAATAATATTCAAAGGTACGGATACTCCTAAGTTTTCAAAACCTAAAGAACGATACAATTGGTTTTGACGCAGTGACCAAGTGGCTACAATGCTCTCAATGAGACCAGCCGCGCCCAAGGTATGCCCCAAGTAACCTTTTAGGCTATTTAATGGTACTGCTTGTAATTTAGCAGCAGCTAAGGCTTTGGCTTCCATTTCATCATTGTAAGGTGTTGCGGTGCCATGCATCGATAAATAATCCATTTCGTCTGCAGTACTTTGCGCATCTTTGAAAGCTTTTTGGATGGCTAAGGATAAGCCTGCTCCTGTTCGGGATGGCCCTGAAATGTGATTGGCATCATTAGAAGAAGCCCCACCCCGCAAAATAATAGGGGTGACATCGCCTTCTCTTGGACTAGCACCTAAGATCATAGTGCCTACGCCTTCTCCCAAGTTAATCCCACTGCGTGCAACATCAAAGGGTTTACAAGGCGCTTCACTCATGGCTTTAAAGGCTTGGAATCCTGATAAGGTAAATCGTGTTACCAAATCCCCCCCCGCAACGACCACCTGTTGGTAACGCCCTGCTCGTAAATAACGTTTGGCAACATCTAAGGCTAAAACCCCAGAAATACAAGCGTTGCAGATTACTACAGGAGTATTGGGGTTTTGGAAATAAGTTTGTATTGCTCTTGCCATTGCTCCTAGATAAGAACGTTCTTTAGGAAACCTTTTATCTGTTTCATAAATAGCTTGATCTAGTACATCAATATTTCCTTTTGTAGAAGCTATAATTAATAAGGTATCTTTTTGACGCAGATCTAAGGCAAGTTGTTGGGCGGCTTCTTGAATCGACCAAATGAACAATCGCTCTAAGCGGGTGTATTTATTGGCCTGCTGAATTTTAGTTGTATAATAGGCTTCTAGAGTAGAATCAATTTTAGAGATCCAAACAGGCTTATGATAGCGTTCTAGAAGGTCATGTTCTTGCACACCTGTCTGCTCAGCTTTCATTTTGGCCAAATTATCGGCGGTTGTGAAGCCCAATGCGGTTGTTAGATTATCGGCCAAACAATATATTGCTTGCTGCTGCATGGTTTATTCTTATAAGAAAGACAAGCCTTCTAATTCAGATAATGGAAGTTGTTTATAATAAATCCCAACGTTCTTTCCAGGCCTCATAAAAGGCAGGAACGGCTAGGTATAGTTCGCGATTGCCATCCAAGAACACTTGTGTGGTTGTTCCTGTGGCAGATAACGCGCCATCTCTTTTTCTATAAATTTTGTAATCAAAGTATAATTTAGCAGCAGGCGTGTCTACAAAACTGGTTTCTATAATAGCGGTATCTCCATACAAAAGTGGGTTCATGTGCTCACAATGTGAACTTACAATAGGAATAACAAAGCCATTATTGGAAACGTCCAAATAGGTAATACCATATTTCTGCCCCCAGGCCTCGCGTCCATCTTCAAAGAAACGAATATAGTGCCCATGCCAGACTACGCCCATAGAATCAACCTCACTAAATTTGATGGTTTGTTCAAAACTATGCTTTAAAGTTTTGCCTGTCATGCGTCTGCGCTGGCCTCTTCTTACTTTTGTCATGCCCTTAATCCTTCGGTTTAACTCGCCGCCTCTGCGACAAATATTTTCATTTCTACTTCTGCTATTAAACGATCTTCTACTTTAGAAACACCTTTAATGATGGTGAAGTTTAGAATACGATTCTCTATAGTTATTTGTGTTAATAACTCCTCCCCTACTGCTGGTAAAGCTAGGATTTTTAAATTCTTCATGGCACCTATAAACCCTACAGGAGCAGGAATGCCTTGTTGTTGAGCAAGATACCCTGCTTGTGCTGCGGCTGTTTGGGCAATGTTTTCTGCTAAAGCAGGGGCTTGTAGGTATCCTTTCTCACAGAAAATAGTATTGGTTTGCACCAATAAGCCTGTTGTTGCTTGTATATCGTCTACAGTCCATACTTTATCAATTAGCACCATTGGCGCCCGTTGTGGAATCCAGGACAGTATAGCGTCTCCTTCTGCTAAAGGGGTTAAGTTATCCATTGTTTGTTTGTAAAGATGTCTTTTCTGTTGTAGGCGTGGCCCAAAAGTCGTAAAAATTATACCATTGATAAGGATACTTTTGTAATTGTTTTTCTATGTCGTGTGCAAATTGTTGGGCTGCTGCCTGTGGCGAAGTAGGATATTGTTGTCCAGGCGTTGCATAAAAGTGGTAATGGCGTAGTGTTTCCTTAAACGCAAAAACGAAGCTATAAGGTACTTTCATGCGATGAATTAATTGAAAAGGCCCTGCTGGAAAATGAGCGGTCTCCCCTAGAAAATTAACCGCTATGGTTTCTGCTTTTGGTAAAAAACGATCACCATGCATACACAAGAGTTCTCCATTGCGCAAAGCGCTACCCATCGCAATAATGTGAGAAAAATCATCGCCTATCCCAATAATATTAGCGGCTTGTTGAACTTGTATATTGGCTAGAAAGGCTTGGATCTTTTGGTGTTCCGCTTCTAACATGATAATATTAATACGAGCGTTTTGACCTACATTTTCTTCTAACATAGAACCTGCCATCGCCCAATTGCCTCCATGAATGCTTAGTAGAATTCCACCAGCTCCTGCTTTGGCCATATCTTGGATGTAGTGTTCTCCATCAAAGTCATAAGAAAATTGCTGACCAAAACCAGCTAACACGGCTGTACGGTCAATCAATGCCTGACCAAACGCCCAATACGTTTTATAAATTCCCCAGAGACTAGCTCGGCGACTTTTGCCTAAGCGCTTTCTAAAAAAAGAATAGATAGAGCGACTCGCGGATGGGGAGAAGAAAACAAAATAAAAGGCAACAAAAAGCAATAAGCCATATGCGGTACGCAATCCTGCATAGCGAATTAGAAATACAAAAATCTTGTATCCCAATAATCCACCTCTTGTTTTTCCTTCCCAGTTAGCCATGATTTGCCTTAGTTTTAGGCATTTTCTTGAGCATGCATTTTCAAGTGCCGCTCCAACATACTATAAAAATCGTTAAAGGAATCAACTCCTTTAAAATCATCTGCTTTTAACTTAAAACCAAAATTGCTTTGGATGACAACAACTAAGTCTACATAATCTAAACTATCTAAGTCTAAGGTTTCGTGTAGGTTATCTTCTAAGACAATGTCTGCTGGATCAACTTCAAATTCATCGATCAAAAATTCATTGGCAATTTCTACTATTTTTGCTCGGGTCATGTGTTTATTTAAATTTTCGTATAATTAATGAGGAATTGGTGCCTCCAAAACCAAAAGAATTGGATAAGAAGGTATCTATGTTGTGTTGGACAGTTTTTGTTGGAATATTGAGTGGTTTGGCCTCTTCTGCGACCTGCTCTAAGTTAATGTTGGGGGCGATAAAGGAATGTTGCATCATGAGAAGACTGTAAACGATTTCGCTTGCGCCTGCCATCCAACATTCGTGCCCAGTCATAGACTTGGTAGAACTGATATAAGGACAATTATTTCCTCCAAAAACAGCACTTAAGGCCATGGCCTCATGCTTGTCTCCCAAAGGAGTAGAGGTAGCATGGGCATTGACATAATCTACTGTAGTAGCGGCTATGTTGGCTTGTTGTAAGGCCATTCGCAAGGAGCGTTCAGGGCCTTCTACACTGGGTTGTGAAATATGCAATCCATTGGAAGAAAAACCATAACCAATAACTTCTCCTAATATATTAGCTCCTCGGGCGATTGCCGAATCATAACTTTCTAAAATAACCGTCGCACCACCACCACTAGGCACCAGTCCATCACGGCCAGCATCAAAGGGGCGCGAAGCTTCACTAGGTGTCTCCATACGGGTAGAAAAGGCGCCTAGCCCGTCAAAACTCCCCATTGCCCAGGCATTAACTTCTTGTGCCCCCCCACAAACGACCATATCTTGAAGGCCTTGTTGAATGAACATGTATCCCAAGCCAATTGCATGAGATCCACTAGCGCAAGCAGCACTTACTGTAAAGTTGATTCCTTTGAGGCGAAAAATGGTAGAGAGGTTCATGTTTATGGTAGAATTCATTGATTTGAAGATACTACCAGAACCCATTAAGGCGGTGTCTTTTACTTCTCGCAATTTATCATTGCCTTCTATCACCGATTTGGCGGTACTATCATTACCATACAATAAACCAATAGGCCGACTATCTAAAAAAGCATCATCAATACCCGCTAATCGAAAAGCTTCTAACGTCGCTAAATAAGCATATTGGCTTTCTTGTCCCATCCCCACACGCATTCTGCGTTTGAGCATTTTTTTGAGATTGGGCTCTGGTAAAATACCAGTCAACCCAGAGCTATAACCCATTTCTAGGCGCAAGGGATCAATTCCTACCCCAGAACGCCCTTCTTGAAGAGCCGTTTTGACTGCTTCTAAGTTGGAACCCAAGCAAGAGTAAATTCCCATTCCTGTAATGACAACTCTATTCATATCTATAGTCCGATTAGGTGTACAAGCCACCATTAATAGAAATAACTTGCCCTGTGATATAAGCCGCTTTTTCAGAAGCTAAAAAGGCCACTAAATCAGCAACTTCTTCTGCTTCTCCAAAGCGCCGCAAAGGAATTGCAGAGCGGTATTGTTTTTCGTCAATATCTTTGGTCATATCAGTTTTGATAAAACCAGGAGCCACCGCATTAACCGTAATTTTAGCCCGACCTACTTCTTGCGCTAATGCTTTGGTCGCTCCAATAACTGCCGCTTTGGCCGCCGAATAATTGGTTTGTCCAGGCATTCCTTTGAGACCAGAGAGGGAGACCACGTTTACAATACGTCCATAGCGATGGGGGAGCATTTTAGCAAAAACAGGCTTGGTTACATTGTAGAAACCTGCGATGTTCACGTCTAAAACGGATTTCCAGTTTTCTTCTTCCATCCACATAAACAAGGCATCATTTCGGAAACCTGCATTATTGATTAGAATTTCAATAGGTGTTTCCTCGTGTTCTTCTATCCAAGTCCCTAAAACCTTATCAACAGCAGCTTTATCAGCGACATCAAAACGCAGTAAGGTCGCTTTGCTTCCTTGCTTTTCTACTAATTTTGCGGTTTCTTTTGCCGCTGTTTCATTACTAGTATAATTGATAAGGACATGATAATTCATGGCCGCTAGCTTTTCGCAGATGGCTCGGCCAATACCTCTAGAACCGCCTGTCACTAATGCATATTTCATACAAGAATGCTGTTTCTTTGTCGATTAAGAATCGACATTTGTTAAGGGAGTGGTTGATTTATACAGTTGCATTAACCGCAGCTTCCTCCAAAATGGTTAGACGTTCTTGTTGTAAGAAGTCTTTAATGGCTGCTGTGCGTTTATACAGAGGAATATCGTCTGCAAAAGGCGGCGTTAAGCTTTTGATTTTTTGGTATAATTCCTTAGTGTAGCTGCTTAGTTTGTCTTCTACTTGTAAGTATTCAATGGCTTGAACAATGGCCATAAATTCAACTGACAAAACTTGATAAGCGTTTTCAATGACTCTGCGTGTAGCAGAAGCTGCATTGGTACCCATGCTCACAATATCTTGATTATCGTTGTTATTAGGAATACTGTGAACATACATTGAGGTAGACAGCATTTGATTCTCAGCAGTAGTAGAGGTTGCTGTAAATTGAGCCCCTTGTACACCAAAGTTAAATCCTAGTTCTCCAAGATTGACAAAAGGCGGCAAAATACCATTGATATGGTGGTTGAGTAGGAAATTGAGTTGACGTTCTGCCAACATTGAAACTTTGGTCATCGCCAAACGCAAATGATCCATCGCCAAAGAAATGTAATCTCCATGGAAATTTCCCCCATGATACACGTTCTCACTCTCTACATCAACAATCGGATTATCGTTGACTGAGTTGACCTCATTTTCTAAGGTGTTGACACAGTGTTTCCATGTATCGTAGATAGGACCAATGATCTGAGGTAGACAACGCAACGAATAGTACTCTTGCACTTTCTTGGTAATCACTGTTTCTTTGACACCATTGTGATAGAGGTGTTTTTGGCGGTTTTCCATCAATTGGCTATCGCTCAATACTTCTCGTAATACTTGGGCAATGTGGCGTTGACCAGAATGCTTTTTGGCGTGGTTGAGTGGCTTAGAAAGGTGATCATCATAAGCATTGGCTATCTCATTGAGCAAAGCAGACGCTACAACGGACCAACTGATAAGATTCTTAGCATGGCAAGCATTCACAAAACCAATTCCAGTCATAACAGAAGTCCCATTCATCAATGAAAGTCCTTCTCTAAGTTGGATATCTAAAGGCGTTAGACCTTTTTCTTTTAGAATGTTTGCACAAGTCTGTTGTTGTTGTTCATGGCGGACGTCTCCCTCTCCAATATAACCTAGAGCTAGATGAGCCAGTTGAACTAAATCACCACTCGCTCCTACCCCACCGTGTTCAAAGACGATGGGATACACCTGTTCGTTAATGAATTGGGAAATAAGTTGAGGAACTTTGGTTATAATGCCTGACTTGCCCTGCATCATTGTATTGAGCTGGCAAAGCATGGCTGAACGAACTAAAATGTCATCCAATGGTTGTCCCATCCCCGTACAATGACTGCGGATGAGGTTGTATTGTAATTGAATTCGTTTGTGGTCTTCAATTTTATATTGGGCCATTGGGCCAAAGCCAGTATTGATGCCATAAATCACTTTATCGGCAGCAAAATCTTTTAAAAAATCATGGCAAGCTTCTACTTTCTCTAGTGCTTGGGGATTCAACTCAACGCGTTCATTATTTAGGACAACACGTTCAAAGTCTCGTAATTCGAGTCGTTTATCGCCTACTGTTATCATTTTGTCTTTGTTGCTGTTTGGTGTCTGCGCACGTTTAAGGCGTGCAGAATTCTTAAAGAGAATCTAGCAATTCTTTTTCTTTTGGGTTGATAGCATTGCGGAAGTAGTAATCCAAAATCTCATTCAAAACGTCAGCTTTACGTTGACCACGGACACTAGATAGGACTTCTAGTTTACCTTTGTTCTTAGTTACCAATGAAGTGGTAAAGGGGACACGTGCTTCTTTGAGTTTTGGACGACCTAGCTTCTTTTTGCCTGTCTCTTCTGGATCGACCATTGGTTATTTTTTTGCTTCATTATGTATTTTGGCACCCCAAAGGTAAACCTTTTTTCACGTTATCAAATGATAACGTGTACATTTTTGCAAGTGCTTAATTTCTGTTTTTCAAAGGAAAAGAACTTTTTTTATGAGAATTTTTTCGTCCACTTGATTGGAGGCAACCCATATCACGCCAGGGAAAGAAGTGGAGACAGTTTGCCAATAAAAGGTTTCTCCTTTCCAGTAACAAGTGGGATTGGTGGTATCAGTGAGTGCCGCTTCATCAAACATACGACCATTTCCAGCTTTGATGAGGGCTTCTTTTTTTGACCAATAATGAATCAGTGTTTCGTCTGCGTTTTGACTAGTCAAAATGGCTTGTTGTTCTATGGAACTAAAAAATGAAAAAGCGCTTTCTATGGGGGCAAAGCATCTAAATTCTTGTATGTCTAAACCAATTTTTCCTTCTTTTAACAGGAGACATAAACCAACTAAGTTGGCGTTATGGCTGATGCTAAAAGAAAGAGGCAGATCTGGAATATAAGGCTTACCAATAGACAAGAACTGCAACTGCTTAATGGTATGCTCTTGTTCCTTTAAGGCTTGTTGTAATAATAAATAGCCTGCTAAGGAGCTGAGTTGATTTTTTAGGCGTTTATGGCGGTTGATTCTTTGTTGAATAACAAAAGGGAGTGTTGGGAGCTTTTTAATTAAGTCTTTCTTTCTCAATGCATTATTATACAAGTAAACATGAATCATAATTGACGTGAAACGTTTCACGTGATCCTTTACACGTGTTTTTAGATAATGTTTTTTTTTACTCCTTCTTAGTTTATTCTCAAAATTTTATTTGATAATTAAACCCTCTTTTGATTTCTCGGCCCCCTTATTATTGGAAGGATTTTCGCCAACTTCTAAATTTCCCTTTCTTAATTTGTTTGATAATATCATAAACAGCGCCTGCCCAGTAATTTCTAAACCCAAAACCACGAGCCTCTCCTGACATACGTTCTGAGAATAAAACCTTTTTAGTTTTAGGGTTAAAAATCACAACATAAATATAGGCTCGTTCTTGGAGTTTATTAAGGCTATGTACGATGAAAGTCAATCCAAAATCACTTTGCAAATTCTTAGTACCATAAGCTCTAACTATTTTTTGAATCTCCTGATCTGTAAATGACTTCGGGGAACTATTCGTCACAAGGTCAATATATTCGACTTCCTCATTTACCGCTTCTACCACCTCCAACTCATAAGTCACATTATCTTTGTAAAAAGCACCTTTTACATCATACTTGCTAATTTCGGACAATAGTAACCCATTCCAAACAGGAAAATAATAGTTTTGAATTTTTGGAGGATCGGTAAATCCCTCTGCCCCTACTAGTTGAACATTAGAAAAATCTAAACCAACAAAGTCAACAGTTACTTTAGAAGAATTGAAAAACTTCTTCAATTCCTGCGCTTCCAAGACATTAAACTGAAGAAGAACAAAACAGATAGCTAAAAAAAGTTTCATAGTAATTTTTGTTTGAGAACGAATTCTTTAATTGAGAAGAAAATGTTGTTAATAATAGAGTTATGATGTTCATCAAAGACAACAGCACTATTTATGCCAAGCCTCCTCCTTTCTAAGATTTTGGAAGTGGATAAGCAGTACTGTATTTGATATCTTTCATTACAAATATCGTGTGCACATTTCCTACATTCTCTAAAGTTGCTAGATGATTAAAAGTAAACTCATGATACGCTTCCATGTCTTTTACTGCAACCTTAAGCATATAATCATATTTACCTGTAATATGATAGCATTCTAAGATTTCTTTGAAGCGTATTATATCATCTTCAAATTGTTCTAAGCTTTGCTTACTGTGTTGGTCGAGTGAAACATTGCAAAAGCCTATTAGATCGCAATTTACTTGTTTTCTGTCAATCAGAGCAACAGATTTTAAAATAACTCGATGGCGTTGCAAGCGTTTAACGCGTTCATAAGTAGGTGTATTACTCAACCCTAACTCTTTCGCAATTTCCTTGGTTGTTAAGTTCGCATTGGCCTGTAAGAGTTCTAATATTTTATGATCAGTAGCGTCTAATTTTATCATCAGATAATTTATCTTTTAAGAGGGTGTTTTTTTCTCAAAAATAGTTAAAAAATCTTTTGAATTCATTTTAATAGTTTTTTTTTCTACAAAATACAATTAGACAATTAAAATAATCCACGGAATTTTACTTTGACCTATCTTTGTGCTGTTGAAAAACTAGTCTTCTTTATCAATTCCTTGACACTTTTATTTTTAATAATCATGACTGAAAATTTAGCCTTTGCTCTACTCTGCTTTACTTCCTTCTTTTCTTTAATGAATCCATTAGGAATAATGCCTGTTTTTATTTCGATGACCGCTAATTTAGATGCAAAAGAACAACGTTTAACTGCTCGGAAAGCCATGTTTGCGGCTTTTGTAACCTTATTAGCCTTTGCCTTTTCAGGTCAATTGCTTTTTAATTTTTTTGGAATTTCTGTGAATGGCTTTAGAATTGTTGGTGGGGTCATTTTCTTTCAGATGGGATCTGACATGCTTCAAGCACGCTTAGGCAAGGTAAAAGTCCCCAAACATGAAGTAGAAGCCTATGTCGCGGATATTTCCATTACCCCTTTAGCCATTCCTATGATCTGTGGCCCTGGGTGTATTTCCAATGCGATTGTTCTGATGGAAGATGCCAATAGCCTTGATATGAAGTTAATCTTGGTAGGGGTGATTTCTTTGGTATGCCTCCTAACCTACATCATTCTCTTCTCCTCTACCAAGATTTCTAATGTCTTAGGAGAGACAGGAAATAATGTTTTAATGCGTTTGATGGGGCTTATTTTAATGGTTATTGCTGTAGAGTTTTTCTTGAGCGGTGCTCGCCCTATCTTAACAGATTGGTATCAATCTTTATAGTTACAAATAACACGTTACACGTGCTACGTGTAACGCGACACTTGACATGTTGAATCTAAAAAAATAGGCTACTGTGCATCCTAGTTTGCACAGTAGCCTATTTTTTTTTAGAAAGTCAATACCTTTCCTTTTTCTAAGAGCTGTTTTGCGTCTTTCCAATTGGGCAAGTCAGTTGCATCAATGGTGATTGTTCTGATTTCCTTGGCTAGTGTTTGACTAGCTTTCATAGCAGCTAAATGCGCCCCACTTTTTGCAAACGCTTGCAGCTCCTCTTCGTTGTTCCATAACGTCATTGTATAATGAATTGTCCAGAAACCTCTTTTCTTAAACTGCTTGCAATTTGTTGTGCGCAATTGCTTGATAATATGTAGCGCTTTAATAGACAGTAAGAAAAATTTAAAAGGGCCTTTTAATTCTATAGAAGTAATGGTCGCTCTCATTTGCTCAACATTTAATGGCTATAAAATTCACTGCACGTGAAACGTGAAACAGGACACGTGACACGGGGTTATTTTACTTTAGATTGATAGATCTTAGTAAAAATTGCTTCCATCTCTTTATTTAAAACAGGAGCAGTTTCTTTAAAGTAGTGCTCTAAAGCACTATTAAGCACATCTGCTACACTCCCTCTTCCTTCATGGGCAGCCGTTTCTAACAAAGCTCGGTTAACAGGCGTTAATGCTGTTGTAAAAGGAATTCGACGCTCTCGCTCTACCGTCTCTTCTTCTTGTTGAGTAGCTTTAGCAATTGTTTTATTAATGCTTTCTTTTGTGGGCAAACCTCCAGTTGGCATATTTTTACCCAAGCTAAAATCAGAAGTTCTTGAACGTTTTTTCTTAGCCATTTTTTATAATTTTTAACCATTCATTTAACCAAACTGTAAAGTTTAATTTGGCCTTATTCGTGGTGTTGACATTGTAATAAGAAGTAAGGGTATCAATTTCCTCAAAGAGCGTATAGTGTCGTAAATGGCAATTCATAAAGCGCATTCCTTGTTCTTGAAGGTGTGCTATCTCTGAAACCAAAAAGGCATTGTTTTTTGAACGATCCTTATAGAAATTGATAAAGCCCATGTAATGTAAGGGCCGTTCACTTGTACTTCGTAATTGTTCTAAGCTATGCGCCATTTTCAAATACTCCATACTCGCTTCTAGATTGAAACTGCCTGCTCGAAAAGGAATAAACAAGTAATCTGCATACATCAGCGCTTTGGTAATTTGCTGTTGCTCTACCGCTACTCTGTGATCTAAGCGTCCTGCTGTATCCAAAATAATTAAGTCATACTTTTTATCCAGCTCATAAATTTGATCTTGCAATTCCTCTACAGACATCCCATAAATAGGATAGGGACTCGTATCACCTTCCTCTACATCAAAATCCCTTGCCTCCGTCAAACTGCGTTGTCTATCCGTATCAACGACACATAAATTAATATTAAAAGGAGCTTGTGCCAATGCATTGGCAGTCAATGCGACTACCGTGCTTTTTCCAACACCTCCTTTTTGATTCCCAAAAGCTACAATTTTTCCCATTCTCTTTTAAATAAATTTACACGTAACACGTGCAACGCGTAACGTTGCACTGGTCATTTTACACGTCCTAAGATAAGGTATCTTCTTCAATCTAACAAGTGAAACGTTTCGTTTTTAACGTAGCACGTGCTACGTGTCACGTCATCTAAAATATAAGAACATTCCCTAGAGCTGTTTAAAGTTCCTTTTTTACTATCTTAAGGCACTTCTTCGACTGTAGCATTAAATACCATTAATTCAATGAAAAATAATAAAAGAGCATTAACCTTGCGTTTTTTGGCAGAACCTACTGATGTTAACTTTGGAGGTAAAGTACATGGGGGAATGGTAATGAAGTGGATTGATCAGGCAGGCTATGCCTGTGCGCGGCACTGGTCACGGGGCTATTGCGTCACCGTTTATGTAGGAGGCATACAATTCTTAAAGCCTATTCTTATTGGTAATCTGGTAGAAATTCAAGCCAAGATTATTTATACTGGACGCACAAGCATGCACATTTCGATTGATGTATTAGCACATGATCCCAAAGAAGAAGAGAAGATCAAAACCACCCATTGTGTAATTATTTTTGTGGCAGTAGATCCCGACGGAAAACCTGTTACTGTTCCTACTTGGGTTCCTGAAACAGAACAAGAGAAACGCCAAGAAACCTATGCCAAACGCCTCATGAAATTGCGCACAACTATTCAACAAGAAATGGAGAACAAAAACTGCTAGATTCATTATGACCAACCTTTTTCGCTTACCTGTACTTTTCTTATCACTTTGCCTTTTATTAGGTACTAGTGTTCCCTTAACCGTCGTTCATGCAGAAGTTGTTTATCATACAGCTCCGCCTGCAAAAAAAGTTACTAAAAAAAAGCAACATAGAAAGCGATTACGCGCTAAGCGCTCTATGCGTCAAAAGGAGCACAAGAAACCTGATAACATTGTTTTAGGTTTATACCTTACTTTTGGGGTCCTGCTTTTATTGCCAATATTTGTGGTAGCTGGATCGCTATTAATTGCTCTAGGGTTTCCTGGACTTTTATTCTATGCTTTAGGAACCAGTCTTATTGGAATAGGTAACCTAGGCGTTATACTCGCAGGAGGATTCACTGGCGCTAACCAAACATATAGTACCCAAGTATTATTCTTTAGTATTTGGGTGTTTTTTGGTTTAAATCTAACCGCGTTTCTTACTTTTCTGTTGTTGTATTTGTTGATCTTTACTGCAGCACCTTTGTTATTATTTGCAGCTATTGGCGCCGCTGTACTTGCTTTAGTTTTCCTAATCTGGGGCTTAACTATTGCTCCTAGCAAACAAACCTTTCAAAAAGCTAGTCGCTTAAAAGAAGGGTAGGAGAGGGCTACCGCATTGTTTTATCAATCACTTCAATGACCTTTTGTGTAGCTTGAGCAAATTCTAATTGCTCCATACTTTGCACTAGCGTTTCTCTGTTTTTGTAGCTCTCTTGTAATAAGGCTTGGACAGCTTCCCAGTTGGCATTTTCTTCTTCTATAAACGTAGAAACGTTCAGCTCTGAAAAATAACGCGCATTGTGTACCTGATCGCCTCGGCTTACTGCCTTAGACAATGGAATAATCACATGTGGCTTTTTCATCGCTAGCAGTTCAAAAAGGGAAGTAGCACCACCACGAGTTAAAACGATGTCTGCTGCTTGCATGACTTCTATAAACTCTGATCCTAATTTTTCAAATTGTTTGTAGTTAACATAATCTAAATTATGGGCAATTTTATCTTCTCCACAAATATTAACCACATCAAACTCTGCCAACCAAGGTGTCGTTAAATGCGTTCGAACTAACTCATTCAAAAATCCAGCGCCTAAACTTCCACCAAAAACTAATAAAATAGGTCGATCTCCTTTAAAACCAGTCACTGACAGACCACGTGCTCTAGAAGCATTAAAAATGGCTGTCCGAACAGGCAAACCAGTCCATTCTACTTTATTGGCATCAAAATACTTGGTAGCATATTGGAAGGAAACACAAATTCGGCTAGCAAAGCGCTTAGATAAACGAGTGGTCAAGCCTGGTGTTCGATCTGATTCATGAATTACAATAGGGACCCGCAACAACCAAGCAGCAACAACTACTGGCAGGGCAACATAGCCCCCTTTAGAGAATAAAACACTAGGTCGTAAACGCAACAGTACAAAAAAGCTCTGTATAATGCCCAACAACACGTTAAAAACGTCTAAGAAGTTCTGCCAATCAAAATAGCGGCGTAGCTTTCCTGTTCGAATGGGATGATAGTTGATTGCACGAGCCTCTATAAACTCGCGCTCTTCTCCTTTTTTGGAGCCGATGTAGTGAATAGTATAACCTTCTTTCTGATAATGTTCGATTAAAGGCAAATTAGGCATTACATGTCCAAGAGTTCCTCCTCCTGTGAATACTAGACGTTTCGGACGGGCCATAAGATGTGTTGCATTAAGGGTAAAAACAAAAAAAAGAGCCAAGCAATTGCCCTGGCTCTTCATTTATTTTGGATAGCACAATGACTCTAACAGTACATTGTAACTACTCCGTTCTAGTACTGCATTAAAGCCTCATTGTTTTGGCTAACAACATAAGATACTAATGTAATGAAAACAAGTATTCCTATGATGAATTTTATTAAAAAAGAACTAGAACCTTTTTGATATTCTGTATTGCTCATGTGAGAATGTATTTTGTAAGGTGGACAATGCTTAACAAGCAGTCGTGCGCCTGTTACAATGCAAATGTACTGTTTTATTGAAATTATCAAAAATGAAGTTACTGCTAATTTTAGAAGTTATTCCAACAAGCCCGCTTTCATAAAATAGTGTCCAAGCAAGTACGCTACTCTTAACAACAAAAACTCGTTTTAAAAAGGCCTATAAAAAGAAAAGATTTACTCCCATATTAACCAGAAAACATTGGCGTAGTAAAATTTAACGAGGAATTTATTGATCAAATCGCTGTAGGTTTAACCCTTCAATAATTTTTACTAATTTTTCTCCATATTGCTTATCCGTCGCATAACCTGCTGCTTCTAAGCCATGTGCCCAATTGACATAATCTGTTCGAGGCAATTTTTTTAGATGCTTATAACGAGCATTGTTGAGTACTTTACTGTGTTCGCGAAAGCTATACCAAGCAGAATCAAAGACTCTAAACATATCATACTTACTATCATCGGTATAATTAGCACAGCGGCAACCAACACATTTAGCCTTGCATTTGATACCAAAGTGGTTGTTATCATTTCTAGCCAATTTACTATCTCCTACATTGCTTTCCAATAATCCTTGTGCTAAGGTAATCGCAACAGGAATGGCATATAATTTTGCTTCTTCTTCAGCCGTCTCTCGATACAATTCAATATAATCTTGGCACTTCTTTAATTTAAAGGCAACAATCTTAGGATCAACTTTTTTACGACTAGCGTAAGTAGGGTTCACGACAAAACCTAGATTAGAATAATTAGCCGCAGCCTCTTGTTGAGCAGGAGTTAACGCTGCTCCTACTGCCGTTGCAGCATTGGCTAGGTTGAGTTCTTGGCGAATGTCTTCTTTTTCTTCCTTGATGGTTTGCCACCAGCGTTTTGGAGGATCGACTAATCCTGCTCGCATAGGAACAGACGCTGTGGTAGAAGAAGTTTCTGCTACTGATGTAATAGAAGCTGGTGCTCCAATATGAATATGGAAAGAGACTTCTTGATTACTCAGAAGTAAAAATAATAATAAGGCAAAACTAGCTCTTATAGTAATAGCTTTAACTCTAGGTTGGATGGAGTACCAATAGGAGCGGGTTTTATTTCGCAATAGAACTAAGTTTTGATGATTCATAATAGCTTTTTTTTGTAATAGGAAGACCAACGTAGTCTACATTCCATCTTTCTATCTGTGTGTTAATCTATCTGTCAGTTTGGGTAAAAAATGGCAAGCGCCATTCATAAGGAAAACCAATATGGATTGTCTAATTCTATCTTGGTTAGTGGGTGGGTCCTATTTCCTTGTGTTACAAAGTTAAAACATTTTGTTTTAAAAACAAGACAACACAAACATTTTGTTTTAAAAAATGAAGCTTTTTTGAAACATTTTCAAATTAGCCTTTTAGAAAGATCTACAAAGTGTTCTTTTTTGTTTAAGTAATCACTTAAAAAAACATGGCCCCTTAAAGCTAATTGGGGGCCTCAATAAAAGTAGGGTTTTAGATGATCTAGAGTATTCATCATTGAATTGATTGTATGACGAGTGAGGTTACTCATCAAAAGAAATAAGTGTATAACCTATCTTGCAAGAGTCATGGTTGCCGTGGGCATATTCTTCCCTTTGGCTTTTGCTAGCCACAATACTATTAAACAGAATTCAAGGATTTTCTCTTGAATATCTCTAATAAGTCGTCACCACACTAAAAGCAACGCGCTTCATGAGCCCTGACGAACTAAAAGTTATACGCTGTGAGGCCTGCGGCGTTCATACAAGACTAGGCTTGCGAACTCCTGTAGTAAAATGGTTATTTTTCCCTAAATCTGCGTTGAATCGAACGTAGTTGAGAGTACACTGTAGCCCGCTCAAGCTTTAGTTAGCTACGCTACTACTTCGTGGTCTTTTTACTGCCTTCTTAATAGAACATAAAATCCATTGCCTCTTGTCGTAGAAACTGATCTCCTTTTAGAATTTGGAGGGCAACCTCTGTTTTTTTACACTAGATTGGAACAGACGGCAGATTTCTGTAAGATTAGCAAGTCTTAAAAATTATTATAAAATAAAAATGTATATTTTCTTACAACCAGCCTTTTTCTTGATACCAAGCGATTGTACTCTTAAAACCTTCGTCAATAGGTATCGTTTGTTCAAAACCTAACTCGCGAACTGCTTTCTCAGAGCTACAATACCAGGAAGGGCGAGTAATGCGATAAGCCCGATCTTTATTCAAGGCCACATCCGCTTTAAACCAAGACTCTGCAATTTGACCAAAAAAACCGAGCACAAAAATAACAAAATGGGGTATTCGAAGTGTGATCGTTTTTTTATCCATGGCTTTAGAAGCAATTTCTCCCAGCTCTTTCCAGTTGTAACATTCTAAAGAACCCAAAAAATAAACTTCACCAATAGATTCCTCACTAGTCGCCGCGAGGTGCATGCCTTGTACCAAATCTCTGACATGAATTAAACTCATTTCCTTCGCCTTAAACCCCATCATCGCACTCACACCACCTTTGATCGCCTTAAAAAAAGCAAAAATTTCGGTATCTCGTGGCCCATAAACACCAGGAGGGCGAACAATGGTCACAGGCACTCGATCGGCGTATTCAAACGTTACTTTTTCTTGTGCTACTTTGCTATTTCCATAAGGTTCTATTGGGCGCAAAGGATCCTCCTCATTGACAGAACCTCCATAAGGTGCAAAACCAGTAGCGGCCATGCTGCTGGTGACTAAAACCCGCTTAATTGTCGGGATGAAAACCGCCGCTTCCAACACATTTTTAGTCATATCAACATTACCACGCATAAAATCTGCCTCTGTTGGGACTTTCACGACACCAGCAATATGGTAAATATAATGAGCGCCTACAAAAGCTTTTTTCAGGGCTTCTGCATCATTAAGTCCACAAGTGTGCAGCTGTACCGACTTATTTTCTAGCCATTGTAAATTGCTAGTTGGGCGGACAATAGCATGTACTTCTTGTCCTAATTCTAATAAATAATCTACTAAGTGACTCCCTACAAAACCATTGGCTCCTGTCACAAAAGAAACAATCTTTTCTTCCATTGTCATCATCTTTAACTCTCAACTTTATGTTGAATTTGTTTAATGTTCAGCGACTTACACTAGTAATTAGATTACTATACAGGCTCTTCGAGGATGCTTATAGACGCAATTTTTACGACGAATGTATGCTTTTTGATACAAATAGTACTAATTTTGCTCACACATATAAAAATAAGCAATCGTTTGAATGTGCAAATAGTTGTGTATCTTTACGAACTAATATACACGACACTTTGTGTTTTAAGATCAAAAATCATTGTATGAGCTTACACGAAACTGATAAGAAATTACCCTCTTTATTTGATAAATGTTACGATTACACCTATGCTGACGAGGTTAAAGCAGCTGGAATTTACCCTTACTTTCGTCCAATTGAAGAAAGTGAAGGACCTGTTGTAAAAATGGAGGGCAAATCTGTAATTATGGCGGGTTCCAATAATTATTTAGGTTTGACTGCCCACCCAAAAGTCAAAGAAGCAACAGTTAATGCTTTAAAAACTTATGGTACCTCTTGTTCTGGTTCTCGTTACCTAACAGGTACCATTCCGTTACATGAAGAATTGGAGCGTAAATTAGCCGCGTTTGTAGGAAAAGACGCCGCGTTGTTATTTAGCACTGGTTATCAAACCAGCCAAGGGGTCATTCAACCATTGGTTAAACGCAGTGACAATATTTTGTCTGATAGAGACAACCACGCTAGTATCCAAGCAGGCAATTTTATCGCCAAGGGATCGACAGGAACTAATGTGATTCGTTACAAACACTGCGACGTGGCAGACTTGGAGCGAAAGTTGGCTAGCCTTCCTTTGGAAGCAGGTAAATTCATTGTAACCGATGGGGTCTTTAGTACCTTTGGAAACATTGCAGAATTAGACGCCATTACTAAACTAGCCAAAAAGTATAATGCTAAAACATTGGTCGATGATGCCCACGCTTTTGGGGTCGTTGGAGAGGGTGGCCGAGGAACTGCTAGTGAATTTGGAGTAACGGATGACACTGATTTAATCATGTGTACTTTCAGTAAAACATTAGCCTCTTTAGGTGGTTTTGTAGCAGGAGACGAGCGGGTGATTAACTACCTCAAACACCATTCTCCAGCTTTAATTTTTAGTGCTTCTCCTACACCGTCTTCTGTTGCTGCGGCGATTGCTGCGTTGGATATTGTAGTGGCAGAGCCAGAACGCGTACAACGCTTGGTTAACAATGCAGAATTTGTTCGTCGGGAATTAAAACAAGCTGGCTTCCAAGTTATTGATGGTCGTACAGCGATTGTTCCTGTATTGATTGGAGATCAAGAAAAGGCCTTTGGTTTGTGGAAAGGTTTGTTTGACGATGGTATTTTTGTCAATGTTTTCATTCCTCCAGCAACACCTCCTAATAAATCTATGATGCGCAACAGTTTTATGGCAACGCATGATAATGACCACTTAGAAAAAGTAGTAGAAAGTTACATCAAAGTTGGGAAGCGTCTAGGCATTATCTAACCCCCTTCTTCTCTATATTGTCTTTGAGGCAAGATCAAAAAAGAAAACATCTAAATGCAAACTTTGCCTTCATTTTTGTAGGTTTGCTTTTAGGTGTTTTTTTATTCCCTTAATATGTTGTTTCTTGAAATGGTTTGTAGCTTTTTTATAGATCAACTTTTATTGACTTTACCACACTTAAATCTTATGGCTAACATAACCATCAAAATAGCACATTCTAAAGCAGAAAAGAAGGCCTTCATGATGTTGCCTTTTGCTATCTATAAAAATAATAAATATTGGGTACCGCCTTTGCTTATGGATATGCGCCACATGTTTGGTATTAGTACCTTAACAGATCGCGCTCTAGGTATCAAGGGAAAACATCCATTTTATGAATATGGTCAGATGAAATTTTTCATGGCCTATCAAAATGGTAAAGCGGTAGGGCGTATTGCAGCTATTAATAATCCTAGGTATAATGAATTCCATCCTGAAGAAGGAGGAACTGGTTTCTTTGGGTTCTTTGATTGCATCAATGACCAAGAAGTCGCCAATGCTTTGTTTGATTCCGTTCATGATTGGCTCAAAAAACACGAACTGACCAAAATGCAAGGCCCAGCTAGCCCATCCTCTTCCTATGATTTTGGCTTGCTTACAGATGGGTTTGATGATATGCCAAGAGTAGATATGCCTTACCAACATGAGTATTATAAAGAACTCATTACCAATTATGGTTTCCCTTGTCGCCAAGAGTTATTGGCGTATAAAATGGATGCGGAGACCGTCTATAATAATGAAAAACTCAGACGTGGAGCAGCCTTAGTTCAGAAACGTTATAAGGTAGAAATTCGCCCTATTAATATGAAAAGCCTCCACACAGAGGTTAAAAAAATCAAAGAAGTCTACAATCGAGCCTGGGAGCCATTGTGGGGAATAGTCCCTTTAACAGATGCAGAAATCGATGCTTATGCTGAGAAATTCAAATTAGTTGCTATTCCTGAACTAGTCCCTTTTATTTATGTAGATGGGAAATTAGCTGGGATGGCTGTTGCTATGCTCGATTTTAATAGTATTCTAAAACAAATGAATGGCAAGCTCTTTCCAAATGGTTATAAGCTCTTTACTGATAGAAATAAAGTGAAGTGGATGCGTGTTATTTTGTTGGGAATTTTTCCTGAATACCAAGGCAAAGGGCTTGATGCTGTTGTTTATAAACACCTCATTGATAGTGGCCTAAAACATGGATTTAAATACTGTGAAGGCAGCTATATCCTCAAAGATAATGAAATGATGAATCGAGGAATGCGTGCTGTTAGTGGAGAAGTCTACAAGGAGTATAAGATCTATGAGAAGGAAATTTAATTTCCTGATCTATCTGCTTGGTAAAAATGAGTTATACCTTTTATCTAGAAACTCGCCTTAGATTGGAATGTTTTTAGTTTAAGAAGGGTGAAACTCATTTTTTACCACTAGTTAGTGCTTTGTAGCGCTTCTTTTAATCCCTTCTCGTATGCTATCCTTACGTCTTCCCTTATTATTTGTTGTTGTCCTTATCCTTCTTCTACCTTCTTGTCGCAAAGCCACCTCTTCTAATGAGGTTCAGCAGAATAAAATTGAAACGGTGTTTACCGTCATTTACAATAACTTTAATAAGACCACTTCTGCTACCGCTCGATTTTCTGTTTACAATTTAGCCAATACTGGGCAATTTCTAGAACTATCCAATAATGCCACCATCCTATTTGATGGAAATCCTATGATTTGGAATTCAGAAAGCAGGAAATATGAGTGGAACTCGCCTGTTGGAAATGGGCTGTCATCAGGTACCTTTTCCTATACCAATAATAATGGAGAAACCTACCTCAATACTGTAACAGCCTATCCCATTACACTTCCCACTGATTTAGATACTATTCCTAAAGATAGTGCCTACGACCTAACCTGGGTAGGAGATGTTAGTCAGGTCAACCAACTGTTCGTTTATGCGACAGAAACGGCTGATTACACACAAGAAAAATCTTTAGGCGCTTACTATAGAGCTGTCCCTTACAACGATGCCGTTAGCATTACCATCCCTCAACATGATTTAGCGGCAACTACTGCTAACAGTCTCTATTTCTGGATTGAAAACCAAGACCGTACAAGCTTATTACAAAACGCTTCTGGAGAAGGTATGCTTATGGGGGTTTATATAGATGGTAAAGGAGTACGAGTAAAGTAAGAACAAGGCGTAGTCATTAATTCATTCCTAAAATGAGGAGACAAAATTCTAAAATCGTCGAAAAAATATCATTATTCACTAAATTTCAAACAATTACACCAATACATTGGGCAATAAATTAATTACATATAACAATCACAGAATCATCCTCTCGCATGAGCGGAAAAATAAGGTTGTAAGAGATATTTACCCCACTCAACACCTTTTGACCTATATAAGAGAAGGCGTATTAAAAATAAAACAAGGAAAAGAAGTTTTGTGTTTTTCTAAAGGAGAGTTTGTCCTACTAAAAAAATATACACAAGTAACAATAACAAAAACTTGGTGTAAAGGAGGGATTAAATTCTCAAGTATTGTTTTTGCTTTTCAGGAAGATTTGATTCAAGAAATTTTTTCTCAATTAAATCTTACAACAAAAAACAAAGCCCTCTCTGAAAATGTTCGAGGGATCAAATCCAACCCTGTTTTAGATCAATTTATCCAATCTCTACAACTGTTTTTTGAAAAAGGAATAGAGATGGATAATCTATTGGCAAAGCTAAAAACGACAGAAGCTATAATAGGGCTTATTAAAACGGATAAGGACTTAGCCTATCAATTACAAAACTTCTCCATAAAAAGTAAAGCCGATTTGCATCAGTACATGAATTTTCATTACTTGGAAAATAAAAAGTTAACCGACTTTGCTAAAGGCTCTGGTAGAAGCCTTTCCGTTTTTAAAAAAGATTTTAAGGCAATTTACAATGTCTCTCCTGCTAAATGGTTAAAAAACAAGCGGCTAGATTATGCTTATAAATTATTAACTACAACCCATAGAAAATCTTCAGAGATTTATCTAGAATGTGGCTTTGAAGATTTAGCTCATTTTAGCAAATCTTTTAAAAATAAATTTCAAATAAATCCGTCCTCTATTAAACCCTTACAGACAAGTAAATAAGTCTTTTTAGACAAGCAACATCGTGCTATTAACGCTACTTTTGTATCTAATAATTAACTCAAAAAATAATTAGATATGAAATCAGTTTTGATAACTGGAGCAAGTTCTGGCTTTGGGAAAATGCTTACAGAACAATTATCTGCAAAGTCTCAATACAACATTATTGCGACCATGCGGAATACCAACTCATCCAATAATAAAGTTAAACAACAATTAGAAAAACTTCCAAATGTTGAAGTTTTAGAATTGGACGTCACTTCACAAAAAGAAGTTGATACTATAACAGCATTGATCCTCCAAAAATATCAATCCATTGATATTTTAATCAATAATGCAGGAGTATTTGGTGGTGGTTTGTTAGAAGCACACAGCATAAACCAAGTTCAAAAACTATTTGATATAAATGTCTATGCTCCCCTTCGATTGATGAAAGCCACTTTACCATCCATGCGAGACCAACAAGATGGATTAATTATTAATTTATCTAGCATGTTAGGTTTTTTCTCTATCCCTCTTAATTCCGTTTATTCTGCTACAAAATTCGCGCTGGAAGCATTAGTTACAGGTTCTTATTCAGAACTAATACAAAAAGGAGTTGAAAATATTTTAGTTGAACCTGGTTCTTTCCCAACTAAATTATATGAAAAAGCAGGAATAAAAGCAGACTTACCTGACATTACCAGTTCCTATGATGGAATGGCTGAGCAAATGGCTGCGTATGCGAACAAGGCTGTTTATGCCGCCGTACAAAAACATACCCCTAATCCAGTTGCTGTCGTCGAAAAGATTATAAGCCTTATAGAAATGGAAAAAGGAACACGTCCTATGAGAAATCCTATAGACCATATTTCAGGAGAAGAGTTTGCTCAAAAAGTAGCAGATGACATTTCTATACTTCATCAAACTCAAATGAAAGCTTATGGATTTTAAATCGAAAAAAATGAATGTAATTGATACAATAATTCAAGACAGAAAGGCTACTAGGTTTTATGATCCTACTTTTAAAATAGACTCAGAAACAACAGAAAGACTTATAAAACTGGGACAAGCAGCACCTAGTTCTTTTAATATCCAACATTGTAGATTTCTTGTGGTAAGAGATCAAGAATTACGGCAACAAATAAGATCTATAGCAATGAATCAAGCACAAATAACAGATGCTTCATTGCTTATTGTTGTCTGTGCAAAAATAGATTCTTGGAAAGAAGACATTTCTCAGAAATGGAACCATACTAGTAAACAGGTGCAGGGATTTATACGCCAAAGTATAGATGAGTTTTATCAAAACAATACAACCATGCAAAGGGACGAAGCCATACGTTCAAGTGGAATGGCAAGTCAAAATTTAATGCTGGCAGCACAGGGAATGGGGTTGCAATCAGGTGCATTAGTTGGGTTTGATTTTAAAAAAGTAGCAAAATTAATTCATTTACCTAACAACTATATTATTTCAAATTTTATAGTCATAGGAAGAAGTAACGAAGTGGACTCCCCAAAATCCCCTCGGTTGCCCTTGACTCATGTCCTATTTGAAAACACTTTTAAATTATGATAAAATTATATGTTTTATACGCAGGAGATATCATTTGTAGAGATATTTCTTACCTCAACGAAGGTATTTCTGAAACAGGAGAAATCGCATTGGCAAATCCAGTTTTCTTAATTCAACATCCCAAAGGTTGGGTAATGTGGGATGCTGGTTTATCTGATGAACTCATTCATCAAAAAGAAGGTATTGAAGCATGGATATTCCATTTGAGTATGAAAAAAACACTCTTGTCTCAATTTGAAGATATTGGTATTCACCCAAGTGACATTGACTATTTTGCTTTTTCCCATATACATAATGATCACACAGGAAATGCAAATTATTTCAAATCTGCAACATTGGTGATGCAAGAAAAGGAATACGACATAGCCTTTAATCCAAATCAAAGACCAATCAACTACAACGATTATAGCGAGTTAGAAAATTCGGAAGTCATTAAACTCAATGGTGATTATGATTTGTTTGGAGATGGAACGATACAGTTTATTGCGACTTCTGGGCATACTCCAGGGCATCAATCATTACTAGTAAGATTAGAAGAAACAGGTTCAGTTATTATTTCTGGAGACATTGCCTACTATAAAGAAAACTATCAAAACAAGGGTATTCCTACCTTCAATATTAATAAAGAAGAGAGTTTGGTTTCGATCAAGAATATCCAACAACTGGTAAAGCGTGAAAATGCTCAACTTTGGATCCAACATGACAAAGCGCATTTTGAAACGCTAAAACTTAGCCCTAATTATTATCAATAAATGATAAAGCATTTTATTATGACCGTTGCTTGCATAGTTACTTTCTTGCAACACTAAAAAAAAACAATGGAAATTGAAAAAATAAAAACAACAATTAACAATAACTATATTCATGGAGCATTTAATGAAACAAATATTGATGCTTTTAAGACCATCTTTCATCCTGAGTTTTCAATTATCAATATTCAAGAAAATAGAACCTTCTTTCAATTTACGAGAGATATGTGGGAAGACGTTTTAATGAAACGAAAGGAAAACCAAGAATTTGATTATTCTTCTATTGCTTTGTCTCCAGTATATAAAAATATAAATGTTGTTGAAAAGAAAGCAAGTGTAACCCTTGAATTATGGCTTAATGATAACATGGTCTATACCGATTTTTTGTTGCTTATAAAAATTGATAACGACTGGAAAATAGTTTCCAAAATTTACCACGAATATTAAACTAATTTCGGTGGTTCTACGCACACTAGAACCACCGTTTTTTCTATTTTATGAAAGCAACTTTATATCTTATTATTGCTGCATTTATGTGGGGGTTCAATTTTCATTTATTGAAAATAATGCTTTCAAGTGTACATTTTATTGAAGCTGGATTTTGGCGTTATCTATTTGGAGTATTTGCTTTGGGTATATATATTAGAAACTCATTACCAGAATGGCATGTCTTCAAAAAGCATATAAAAGGAATTCTAATTGTTGGTGTTTTAGGTTTATTCTGTTTTAATATATTATTATTTTGGGGAATGAAGTATACCTCCTCCTTAAATGCTTCTTTAATTATAAGTCTAAACCCACTAGTTACACTATTCCTCGCTTCATTCTTTTTGAAATCAAAACTTGACTACAGACAACTCATAGGAGGATTAATTGGAATCGTTGGGGTCGTATATTTACTCAGTAAAGGCGATTTACTAAACCTAAGTTATTCGTCTTTTTCAAAAGGCGATTTACTAATTTTAGGAGCTATGTTTTTATCTGCATTTTATCATATTTGGGTGAAAAAATACACAATAGATATATCTAACAAACATTTTACCTTTTTAAGTAATTTAATGTGCTTGATATGTTTCATAAGCATTATCCCCTTTAACATTGCCCCCCATTCTATCAATTACAGTATGCAATTTTGGTTTACATCAATAGTATTTGGAGTTTTTGGAACAGCATTCACTTATATTCTATGGAACAAAGGACTCCAAATAATTGGAGCTAGTCGAGCAGGAGTATTCATGAATATTGTTCCATTATCAACTGCAATAATTGCAGTTATACTTGGAAAAGAACTAACAAAATTCCATCTTTTTTCAGGGATATTAATATTTTTAGGTTTAGTAATATCTCAAAGAAAAACAGTCTCCAAAAATGTATAAATGTAAAACAAAGCACTAGAGCACGAATGACTCTTTGGATAAGAGCAGGTTTGATTTTAGTCCATTTCTTTGCATAATCACCTCCCCTATATTACACATATATCATAAATCTAATGTCATTTCAAGGGATTAAAAATACGTGTAAAACTTCTATTTTATTATTCTCTTTTCCTAATGACTTAGTACACTGTAACAAAAGTTAATGATGCTTCTATAGAGATCTCCATGTTTCACATGACACGTGTCACGTGAAACATGAACCGAGAAACCTCCTCACAAAAATTGCACTAAGAATTAACGACTCTAAGAAGATTTTTGTATTTTCCTAGCTGTCATCGAGCAAATACCTATTGCGGGTTATTTTTATTAAATAAAAATAATTATTATCTTGACATTAAACCAGAACCTTTCCCATTACTTCTGTACCAAACATTCTAGACAACTACTCTAGAAGTGTGCTAGCTTGAATATACACTGTATTAATACATTTAGAGATGAAGACAACTACTGAGGGAACGAGAATTTTTATAGTAGAAGATGATCTAATTTTTGCCAAAACGATCCGCTACATTCTTACCCTAAACCCCGATCATGATGTTCGCGTGTTCAAAACAGGCAAAGAATGCCTCAATCATTTACATCTCAATCCTCATATTGTCTCCCTCGATTATAGCCTACCTGATATGACAGGAGGAGAAGTTCTCCGCCGCATCAAGACACACAACTCTAATATTGGGGTGATTATTCTTTCTGGGCAGCAAGATGTTGCTACTGCTGTAGAATTATTACAAAAGGGAGCAGATGATTATTTAACAAAAGATGAGGCCAATAAAGAGCGCTTATTCAACATTGTAGAAAAGCTCAAAAAAAGTATCTCCTTACAACAAGAAGTAGAAACGCTCAAAGAGGAATTGACAGAGAAATATCAATTCAGTGAAAGCATGAAAGGCAATAGCCCTGCTATGCAAAAAGTGTTTAAGCTCTTAGAGAAATGTGCCAGTAGTAATATTACCGTTTCCGTCACAGGGGAAACAGGAACAGGTAAAGAATTAGTTGCCAAAAGCATTCACTATAATTCTGCTCGCAAGAAAGGAAAATTTGTAGCTATTAATGTAAGTGCTATTCCCAATGATTTGTTAGAAAGCGAATTGTTTGGTTATGAAAAGGGTGCTTTTACAGGAGCCAATACGCGTAAACAAGGTAAGTTCGAAATAGCCAACAATGGTACCTTATTCTTAGATGAGATTGGAGAAATGGAACTGCATTTGCAAGCCAAACTTCTCCGTGCGTTACAAGAACGAGAAATTACCAGAATTGGAGGCAATGAAAATGTTAAGTTTGACGCTAGGATTATTGTTGCCACACACCGAAACTTAGCAGAATTAGTGAGCAAAGGAAGCTTTCGAGAAGATTTATATTATCGCCTCTTAGGCTTGCCGATTCACCTTCCTCCACTTCGTCAACGTGGCAATGATGCTTTAATTCTAGCCAAATTCTTCCTCAATGCAACGACCAAAGAAAACAATCTAGGGGTAATGAAATTGGGCCAAACAGCCAAAGACAAATTACTCGCTTACAACTTCCCAGGTAACATTAGAGAACTAAAAGCCATTATTGAATTAGCTGCCATCATGTGTAATGGCAAAACCATTCAGCGAGAAGACTTACAGTTTAATAGTCCTAGAAAAAATGCTAATTTCTTCTTAGAAGAAATGACCTTGCGCGAGTACAACATCAAAATTGTCCGCCATTACCTCAAGCAAAACGATAATAACATTCCCAGAGTAGCTAAGATCTTAGGCATTGGTAAAACAACCATTTACCGTATGCTCAAAGAAGATGAAGAATTCACCAAGAAAGAAGCCTAATTCCTTCTTATATCACTTGTGCCAATTAATTTAATTGGAGTCAAAATAGAGTATTATGGAATTGACAGTAGACCTGACATTTCTAAACGAAATCAGCGATGGGGATCAAGAGTTTATCACCGATGTCTTACAAACGTTTTTAGAGGAAATGCCTAAAGACATGGGCCAGTTGCGGACTGCTATAGAAGCCAATAATAGTGAAGGGATTGGAAAAGTAGCCCATAAGACAAAATCTACCCTCCAAACATTGGGTTTGCATGAACTCAAAGAAATGGCTTATACCATTGAACAAAATGCTAAATCCCCTGCCTCTTCTCTTGAATTAAGCAAACACGCCAATACCTTTGCCAATTACATTGATAAAGCTTGTGCTAAAGTTCGCACTTTACTTGACTAAAGGTTCTTTAATAACTTCTCTAGTTCCTGGATTTTGGGCTGGTAAGTTTGGTGAATCGGGGCAAAACTTGCTTGGTGTTGGCGTTTTATAAGTGTAAAAACAGCGGCTCTAAATAATGGGTTGGTATTAAAGTAAGCGGCATCACTCTTTTCTTTGTCTGGATAAAACGCAGGAGTATTGCTTCGAGCTTGTGCTAATATATCTGCTTTTAAGGCAGCATCTTGCTTAAATAAAGTTTTAATTTTTTCTTGCTCTTTTGTATCCATTTCGCGCTTAAGCTGCACGATTTGTTCCTTTAATTGCTTTTTCTCCAAGGCAATTTGTTTGGCCTTTCCTGCTTGTGCCTTCTTTGTTTTTTTCTTTTCCTCTACGTAATCCACCAACTCTTTTTTGTGTACAACGCTGTTGAAGTAAGCGGCTAGATTATCTATTTTTTGAGAACGACTAGCTTTTAATGCTTGTTGATTTTGTACATATTTTATACGAGCCTGTAAGTAATCCACCGCATATTTTTTAAAATATAATTGGCGATTTTCCGTGCTTACGCCCCATTCTTTAAAGACAGCTGCTAAGCTGCTCTTAGTTGCCGCTACTGCTTCGTCAGTATCTTCTTGATCCATAATAGCAGGACAGCTATTGGCATTAATTTCAAATAAAATAGCAGTTACTTTTCGCCCTTTCTTAATCTCGGTAAAAGAAAAACTAATATCTGTATGTTGCTGTAAATCTTGTTGTGCTTTGATAATAATACGGCTCTTAAAATGCCCATAGAGCTTGTATTTATCACTAACACCCAAAATTATTTTGAGTTCTTCTAAATCAAATTCTCGGTACCCTAAGGTTTCATATTGCTTGAGCAGTTCATAAATCCGAATGGAATAAACACTAGAAATTTTGAGAACATTTCTAATATCATACGACAAAAACGTCCGTTTGAGTTGCAGCAAATAAGGTTTCAAATCAGGATGAAAGGACAACTCGATATAACCTTCCTTTTTCTTAGGAATCGTCGCTTGTGCAATCAATCCAGTCTTCAATAAACGCTCCTCCCCATTCTCCGTATAAGGAATAGTCACGACCTTCTTTAACAAAGAGTCAGGCACTGCTTTGATCTTCACATAAGCATCATTATCATTCACTCCAAAAAATTGCACTAAGTCTTTGATGTGCAGCTTATATTTTTTGAAGTCAGCATCTCCTGGCTGAATTAAACTAACTAACTTTGTAAAAACACGAGTTTCCCAAATGGAAAAATGATACCTTGCTTCTACTAGGTTATTAGATTTTGTCACCAGTGCTTTGACAGGTTGCTCCTCTATTTTTTTTGCCATACCAAAAGGCGTTTTAAAACCAATTAAGGGGTACAATATACGGTCTTTTTTAAATTATCACAAGTCTTTTTTATTGTGATAGTTCACCCGCTTTTTGTGATAGTTCAGGTTTAAAAACTGAATTATTCTTGGTTGGAAGTTTTTTTCTTTATATTTTAAGTATTATTTAGTTTTTATTTTTAAATAATACAATATAAATGAATTTAAGCCCTATTTTTCCGTTTTTTGTGATAATAGTTTCCGTTTTCTGTGATAGTTACAAGTACTCTATCAAAATAAATAACCATTAAAAACAGCCTTCTTGATATCTTAAAGGCCTCTTTTAATCATTTTTATTCAAAAATCAACTTTCATTTCAAGTGTTGAAACTAAGCTACTAAAAAGTTATCCACAATTGCAAAATATAGCCTTTTCCGCTTTTTGTGATAATAGAGCTATTCCGTCCGTTTTTTGTGATAATAGTTTCCGCTTTTTGTGATAATAGTTTCCGCTTTTTGTGATAGTTCACCCGTTTTTTGTGATAGTTAGTCCGTTTTTTGTGATAATAGTTCTTATAACAGTTTGATTATCAAAGCTCCCAGAGCGCCGAAAACATTTAAAACAAGAGTAAAACAAAAGAAAACATACTAAAAGAGGGTTGTTTCTTTTTTTTCTAAAAAATCAATTAAAAACAAAAATTACTTCTCTCGTCCGTTTTTTGTGATAGTTAGGAAGCAAGTAGGTGTAGTGAAAATCTAGCGCGCAAAAAAATAGTGCTTAATAAATTCCGCTCGAATTTTTTAAAAAAATATACTTTTAAATTGGCTTTAAATGCCAATTTAAATTATGTGCTTTAAAGTAAAGACCTTTCATTTGGAATCTTAGGTTATTCTTCAACAACTTCTTAATTTGGGGCACTCAAAACACTGTTTTAAAAATCCTTTTGATGAAGTCGATGAAGAATAGTTACACGAACAAAGAACAATATTATGGAGATTATCTAGGATTGAATAAAATCTTAGATGCGCAATTCCCAGAGAGTGAAGCGCGAAACGTCGAGGCCCATGACGAAATGTTGTTTATTATAATTCACCAAGCCTATGAATTATGGTTCAAGCAAATTATGCATGAGCTCAACTCTATCATGAAAATTTTTGGCTCAGAGCACATCAATGATAGCTCCCCTTCCCTACAAGTTGCTGTACACCGCACCAATCGTATTGTAGAAATTTGGAAGTTGTTAGTGGCACAAGTTGATGTCTTGGAAACGATGACGCCAATGGATTTTTTAGATTTCCGCGATTTGTTAACTCCTGCTTCTGGTTTTCAAAGTGTCCAATTTCGCAGCTTAGAGGCCAAGTTAGGCTTAGAGATGGAACAACGCCACCAAAAGCGCCATTATGAGCACCAACTACGTCCTGACGATGTTAAACACGTACACAAAGTAGAAAGTGAGACCACTTTTATTGAAGAACTAGGAGAATGGCTTGTTAGAGCTCCTTTTTGGGATGACCACTATTGGGTTAGCTTTAAAGAAGAACATGGCTTAGAAGGCGATCTACACCCCTTCTGGGCTTATTACCGTAAGGTTTATGAAGATGGATTGATTAGTGAAGAGCGAAAAGCCATTGCTATGACCGATTTTGACCAATTATTTTTGGATGAAAAAGGCGGAGGGCAACGATTGAGTTCATCAGCTATGCAAGTGGTGCTATTTATCACGCTGTATCGAGATTATCCCCTCTTACAGATGCCTTATCAATTGTTGAGTAAATGGTTAGAAATCGATGAACTGATGGCTAACTGGCGTTATCGCCATATGAGCATGGTACGTCGTATGATTGGAATGCGTGTTGGAACTGGTGGTTCTTCAGGAGCAAAGTACCTCAAAGGGGCTATGGAGAAGCATCATATTTTTAGTGATATCGCGCGCGTAACTACTTATTTAACACCACGTACGCGCATCCCTGAATTACCAACAGAATTAGTAGAAAAATTGACTTATAAAAAGTTATAAAAAAATAGGTTAGAGCGGTGTGTATAACTGCTCTAACCTATCTATTTATTAGGACAGAACGAGGCTATTTAGAGAACATATTATCGTAATAATAAATTTTACTTCCAGTTTCTTCTTGGCGAGAAAAATAGAAGTCTTTATTATTCTGGCTCATAGCAGAAGGGCCTTCATCTTCTGCGCTATTAATAGCAGTGCCCATATTTACTGGTTCGGACCAGTTTTGCCAAGTATCATCTAATCGCTGGGTATAATAAATATCCAAACCTCCTAAGCTTCCATGTCCCTCAGAACTAAAATAAAGTGTTTTTCCATCAGGATGTAAAAAAGGATAACGTTCTGCAAAAGGACTGTTAATTTGGTCTCCCAAATTGATTGCTTTTTGCCATACCCCTTGTTCATTTTTTACAACAACAAACAAATCACTGTTACTGCGCTCTGTCCCATGAAAATTCTTAGCTACAACGGCTGTTTTCCAATCCAATACACGATTACTTTCAGAGCTGTATAACAGCACCGACCCATTAACAGCTAATTGAACATCTAACTCCTGTTCTTTGCCGTTAACATCGTCAGGAAGGGCGACAGGAGTAGACCATTGTCCTTCTTTTAAATAACGATAATATAAATCTCCTTTTTTGCTGTAAACCAACTCTTTTCTATCTGGACTGGCGGTCCAATGTTCTCCTTGTATACCTTCATTAATTAATGGTAATAAAATAGGAGCAGACCATTGTTTATCCTTCTTGGTTGTTTGATAAAGTGCTCCTTCTTGGGCAAAAATCAACTGTTGTTCTTGAATGCTTACAACGCTTTCTGAGGAAGAATTATCGCTTGATATAGGAGTGCGTAATTGATAAGGAGATGGAGCTACTAGAAGGCGTTTTAACTGTTGTATTTTGCTTGGATCTTCCTTGAAAGCGTCCTCAAATTGGGCAAGGATAGCTTGTGCTTTTGTCCATCTTTTTTGATGAATAGAAGGCTCTAAAAGGCGTTGCAAGGCGACCAATGCCCGTTCCTTAGGAGCTGCTGCTAAAATATAGGCTTCGTACAAGGGTTTGGTTGCATTTGTTGGCATTTTTGATAAATCTAATTTTGCTCCTTGTTCTGCGACTTTTAAATCTTTTTCTTGTTGCGCTAAGTTCTTATACTCAGGATGTTCCATCATAAACTGATTAAGCGTCCCAAGCTCTCCATCTTTAATATATTCTTTATAATACAACTCTAGAACAGCATCATAATGCACACTGTTAGGATAGCGTGTAAGAAAGTATTTAGAGGCACGTAATAAAGGTTTTTTTTGTAAAGCCTCATAAAAGGCTTGCTCTAGTTGGGGGATATAGGTTGAGTTGGGAAATTGCTGCACAAAACTTATAGCTAAGTGAACCTCTTTTTGAGTCATAATTTGGAGAAACAAGGGGCGTTCTAATTGTAACTGAGCTTGTTTTAAATCCTTTTTTATTTGTTCTTGAAAAGGAAAGTTAGGGTAAGCTTCTATGAAGGTTAAAATAGTGGAGCTTTGTTTTTGAGGGGCATATAAATCATAAAAACGTTGCCATAGTTGATCAATACCTTTTTGCTTAGGGTAAGCACGCACATAAGAATCATAATCCTCTAAATTGGCCCCTTTAATGGTCAATTCAAGCATTTTATCTTTGGCAAATTTTGTAAAAGGTGATTTGGGGTAAGCTTCCATAAAATCTTGGAAAACAGCAAGATTAGATTGCTTTCTAATCTTGAGGTAATCATAGGCTGCATCCTTACTTAGGACATAGGTGTTTTCAGGATACAGTTCTTCAAAACGAGGATACATTGCCCAACCTTTTTCCTCCACATAACTCTCCAATAAATAGCGCTCTATTTTTTGAATTTCTTCAGGATTATAACGAGCCATATTCTGGCGATACTGCTCCCAAGCTATTTTGTATTGAGCAAATTTATTACTCTTTTCAGCCTGTTCTACGACCAAAAAATTACGTTGTTGATAGGCTTTTTCTAATTGTTGTTGGTTGGAAGTTGTATAGTACTTTACAAAATGCTCTAATTCCTCTATTGTATTTTCTTTTTGAGCATACTGAAGGGCTGTCCTAACAATATCTTGTTGTAGTTTACTTAATTCTGGCGTACTAATTCCCTTCTTTTGTACCCGTCTTTTGTGAGAGGATGATAATGCCTCAAATTCTTGAAGAGACCTATTGGTAAATAAGTACGCTTTGTCTAGGTTATAATTGTCGTATTTTTTGTTGTAATAAATGCGAGCAATCTCATATAGAGAAATGGGTTTGCTGGTTGTTTTTTCTATGTCATTCTCAAATGCCTCTAATGCAGCTTCATAGTTAGCGGTTTCTAATAATTTACGCCCCTTGTTGATTTGTCCATAAAGCGAAGTGGAGTACCATAAAAAGAATAGAAGTCCTGTAAAAAAATGCATGGAGAATTTAAAATTTAAAACCTTCCTATAAAGTAAATGTTATTATTTAAGAATAGAAAAGTAGTGTGAACAGTTGATAAAAAAAACACTTGTCTGGGACAAACAATGCAGGCAATCAGAATTTTAATCAGAGGAGGGAGAAGGGATGGTCTAGTACTGATTTTCCTAAAGATAGATTTTTATTAACATTTCTTTCACACAAAAGAAGGGATTTACTACTAAATACAGCTAAGTTGCCTGAAAAACATTATTAATCCTTGAACTTTCCGTATTGTTGTAGATAGAAAACACCATTGGCTTTTTATTCTATGACTACTAGAGGCTTTATTCGCATATGAGCAAAATTACACAGTTTAATTACGAAGGAAACGAAATATCCTTTGAATTTGAAGATGGCTACAAAATGATCAATGCTACTGAAATGGCTCGCCGTTTTGATGGTAAATTTGTTGCAGACTTTCTACGTCTAAAACGCACTAAAACGTACATAGAGCTACTTGAAAAGCGATATGGGAATTCCCATATCGCTCCTGAACGCCCTGTTTTAAGGGTGGTACGGGGTGGTGTGGCAACAGATGGTTTGCAAGGAACCTGGATGGATGAAAAGCTAGCATTGAAGTTTGCCTCTTGGCTTTCTCCTGAATTTGAACTTTGGGTTTTTGATCGTATTTATGAATTATTACTGACGGGCAAAACTGAAATTAAAGAGCATCGCCCTGCAGATGGCGTGATTAAAAGTATTCGTCTGATTGCAGATCAATTGGAACTACAAGGACAAGAAATTGGAACGATTAAGGGCGATTTGGAGCAAGTCAAGGAATATGTCTCTGACTTAGAAGCTAAAATTACAAGTATTGATGAACAATACTACAGCGTTTCTGGCTACTGCGCTTTACACCACATTCCTTGCCCTTTGGATAAAGCGAGAAGTTGGGGCTACCAGGCTACTAAATTGAGTCATGAAAAAGGAATAGCGATTGGTAAAGCGTATGACGCAAAGTATGGCAACATCAATACCTACCATCGTACTATCTTACAACAAATTATGGCATAAGTTAATTTGCTTCAGAAGCCTTTTCTGCTTTAATTTCCTTGACATATTGATAAAGAGTTGGTTTTGAAATACCAAACATCTCACAAATTTCCTTGATGGGATGTTGCTTGCCTTGATACAAGGCATAAACCATTCGTCTTTTTTCTGGAGATAAGGCTTTTTTGCGTCCGCCTAAACGTCCCCTAGCTCTGGCCGCAGCCAAGCCTGCTTTTGTACGTTCCAAAATTAAGTTTCGCTCAAATTCTGCCAAGGCTCCAAAAATGTGAAAAATTAATTTGCCTGTAGAGGTCGTTGTACTCATGGCTTCTTGCAAAGATTCAAATCCAACTTGTTCTTCTTCCAAATAATTCATCCATTCAATCAAATTCTTGAGAGAACGGCCTAAGCGATCCAAACGCCACACGACTAAAATATCCCCTGCTCGTAATAATAGCTTGAGTTGAGCGAGGCCTTCTCGCTGGCTATTTTTGCCAGAAGCGGTATCCACTATGATTTTTTCACACCCTGCTTTTTTCAAGGCATCCTGTTGTAAATCTAAATTTTGTTCTTGGGTAGAAACGCGGGCGTATCCTATTTTCATAAAAAGGCAATAAACTCGTGAAAGGCTGTTTTATTTTTTACTTTGATAAACATACGAGTTTTTTTACGCTTCTAGCATTATTTGAAGTAGATTCTGTGTCTACTTCAAAGGAGTAAAGAAAAGGAGGGTTTTCTTTACTTATTAAATAGGCAAAAAAAAATCCAAGTAACACGTGCAACGTGCCACTTGAAACGTGAATCCTAACAATGAACTATTCTTATTTTAGATTAAGATCAACTAAAACATCTTGCTTTCCCTTTTTGTAAAACTCGATTACAACGGAGGAAGACGATGAGGGCACCACACGACCAATATTAAACTGATAGAACTTATATTTGCTTCTATTTTTCTTGGTATCTAAAATTTGTGCTTTTTTAGCCTTACCTGTTTTATCATTAACTTGATAAGCGGTTAGAATTGCTCGTCTACCATCCGCATAGATACTAGGCAATTCATAGACATTAACAATCTTATTTTTAGGATGGTCAAGGTAGAGAAAGTAATGTTGATCGTTTAATTTAACATGCTGAAAACTCATGCTTCCTCGTCCTCTGCTTCCTATTTGGCGTTTGGGTAATTTTCGCATCCAAGCTAGGCTTCCATCCACATTGATTTTAGTAACCAACATATCATAATAATGGTAGGTTGTTCGGGTATAGGTAGAGCCATTAGTTGATGTATTTGTAGAGGTAACAACAAAGTCTATTTCTCCTATGATAACCAAACTATTATCGTCTTGTATTATTATCTTTTTAAGCTTCAAATTATTCATTTCAGCGCGACCTTTTCGATCTGCTCGGGCAATTCTAGACTGTTGTCCTGCATTTTTATATTGCGTCAAAATTTCTATTGGAAATTCATAATGACGATGTTCTAATAGTTTAGCACTAGGATCTACTTTAAAAACAAAAATGCCATCAGGCTCTTTCGTTTTACTAGCTCGTTTGCTGTAAAATCCTGTACAAATTACTTGACCATTTGCGCCTGCATACAACCAACTACTTTCTATTTGTTGTTTATCTAGTTTGATTGGAATAGCAGTATGGCTGCCATCTGTTAAGTTAAATTTGAGAATCTCTAGTTGGTAATTAATCATGGCATGTTCTCCCCTACCAATGATATTTCTGTGGCTATTATTAGAAGGGCGCACTTTGGTTAAAACATAAGGGATTCCTTGTTGATCTAAATGATAATCAATGATATCGACCTGTCTTCTTTTATGAGGAAATTGTAATTGATATTCTCCAATGGTTGTTAAATCTTTTCCCAAGACTTTTCCATGTGCCAACCGCTGTTCATTGTTTCCCATTCTATCCGCTCGAAAACCCAGCAGCAGTACATCGCCATCTTCTCCCCGTTGTTGTATGATTATCTGACTAATATTGATTCCTTCTAAAACAGGAACTCTATCCCCTACTAAGGTACAATTGAAGGGATCTATTTGATGGGCAAATAATTGTAGATTTCGTCTGCCCTTAGTATAATCCGCTTGCAGTAAATAAATTCGCCCATGAATGCGCACAACATCGTAAATATAAGTCAGGTTGGGTAGAATGATTCGGTTACTGCGCTTGACTTCTTTGAGCGTAGTCAAATCAAACCGCTGTAAGGTGATTTTGTTGTTGCGGTCTTTGATGGCTAACATTAAGTTGTTGGCGGGATCAGAGAAGTAGTGTTTTTTGTTGGCATCGATTACTTTATAAGGCTCCCCTACCCTAAATGCAGGTGTTTGTGCGAGCAAACATGGTGTATAAAAAAGACAAAAGAATAATAAGAGGAGATATTTCATACCAATAGTTTTCTTCTAATAATAACTAGCCAACAGAATTGTTGCTAAGGGAGTGGAATTTTTAGGAAGCTATTTCAAATAGCTTATGCCTAGTTTTATACGCTTCAAAAAAAAGTCCAACTTAAAACATATTGCTTATAACAGAGGAAAACTAATCTGTTTAGAATTGCCACATGAGCTTGTTGCTACTTCCAAATTAGTAGAGGCAAGGCACCACAAAGCTAATTAGAACCGTCCTTTTTCTAAAAAGCCTACAAGGCAACATTTTTCAGTAATTGAGCAGGGCCTATAGAAGGAAGAGATACACTAAATTGATAAGTGCCATAGACATTAATATGCTGCCAAACAATAGGAGTAATTTGTTTAATTTTAATGCGAATCGAGAGGAAAAAGAATATATTTTGAGCAAAGTAGCAGCAATTTTGCCAAAAAAAGCCCCAAACTGAATTTATCAGTTTGGGGCTTTTTTTGGCAAATAGCTACCACTTTTTTTAGCTTCGCTGGGCCTTCGGGCTCAAGTGAAAATAAAAGCTATGCAGCTGGACGGCTCCCAGCAAGGCCGCATTCTAGAGCCGTGGAACGCTTGTAACGTAACGTTAGTGAGGCTATAAGTGTGGGAACGGCTGTGACAACGAGCATGTAGCACCCAGAGGTATGACAGAAGGCAGCGACTAGCAACTGATAGTTTTTCAACTACTGGCGTGCCTATGGACTCGTTACTCTCGAGGAGGAACACCGCGCTCCTTTTTTAGTTTTCTCAATACTCTTGAAATAATAATTGGAATGTACCATTACTAATAACCTGAGTAGTCCCATCATCTTCCTTTAGCGTCCCATTAAACTCCCCTTGTATTTCATACAAATCGCCATAAACAGGACTATTAGAATGAAACTTAACACTGGTTACTTTTAAATAGTCACTAGGTAAATTATTTGCAGAAGCATCGCTCAGAAAAGCTTGAGGAATTGTGTTCAACGTTCTTACAATATAAGCTTGCGTACAATTAGAGGTAGTACACAGCCCCAATGGGATTTTTTGTCCTACCAAATTCTGGTAATCACTCAAACCTAGACTAGATTTATTAGAAGAAAAACTAATGTTCATTGATTCGGAATCGCCATAATATGCCCCGACATAACCAGAGTTAACCAAAGTACTGACAGTACCTGACAGTGCTTGGGTAGTACTGTTGTGGGAAGCTGGTGTTGTCAATTCATAGCGCACTGTTGTTCCATTTTCATCGAACTCAATAAAATTGTTGGGCGCAGAAGGAGTAACATTAGAATTTTGTTGACAAGCACTGAAACAGAATATCAAGGCAAGAAATAAAAGGTAAGAATAGTTTTTCATTTTAAATTTTGTATTATTTAATTTATATTATAAATCATTCATGTAAAAAGTAATGCAGCGACTAATGAAATGGTAGCTAGCTTTTTTTAGCCCACTACTCGCTACTACTGAGGAGGAACACCGTTTGCCTTTTAAACAAAAATTACAGTCCTAAATTTAGCTCCATCTATTGACTTTCCTTCGAAAATTGCTTGAGAAATTCCTTGTACTTCAGAACTTCTATTAGTTATTTCTAAACAAGCATCTTTACTTAGAATAGAATTTTTGAAATCATTTTCAGCTAATTGCGAAGCCCACCTATAGATATTGTCATCCAATAATGAAAAATTTTCATTAGTATCATCAATAGAATACAAATTTCCAAAAGTAAGATTTCTGTATTTTAAATTTAAATAGAAACGACCAAAAGCAATTGGAGTGAAAATTGCACATTTTTTAGCATCTTTTTTAGAAAATCCACACCTCATTAAACTTTTTGTTAATCGAGTATCGTTTTTATCTCTGTTTTTTATGAAAGCCGCTCCAAAAAGAACATAATCAATGTTTATTTCCATGTGTTATTTATTTACTTTTTCAATTCCAAGTTTCTCTTGCATATGATTACATGTTGTACAAGCAGGTTTTATCTCTCCATGTTTATGCTGTGACTTTGTATCTCCAACTTGAACTGTTCTTTGAGTTGCCCCTTTTAGTGTTTTACCATTTTTTACAACTTGTTCCATTCCACCAATTTCTACACAATTACCACAGAATACTTTCTCATGCTCTAACAAATTTTTGGTTCGGCGTGTATCAATAAGTTCACCAGTAATTTTTCTAGAATGAGGTCCTTTTGCTCTACTTCCATTAAGTGTATAATACTTACTTCCGTCAATTGTCGTGGTTTCCGTTGCAGCACCTGTTTTACCTTTATATCTAACTCTGTTTGCTCGATTGATTAGAGGGTCCCCAGAATTGCGAAGTGCTATAATCGTTGCTGCAGAAAGCCAAGTCATAGGATCTGACACTACATCAAGATAAGCTTGTCCAAGGGAACCTTCAGGATTTCCGCCTAATGCATGTCCCCACTCTCTAACATTCTCCAAATATGGTTTATCCCAATCTCTCCAGATTGATCTTGTACTCTGTTGTTTAGATGGCATCCCTGCATCTCCATATGGTTCATAAAAAGCTACACCTTTTCTAAAACGTTTTACAGAAGCAGGTCCGATTATATAGTCATGTCTATAAGAACCATCACTAAACTCTTTTCTAGCAATCCAATAACTACCAGCATCTGAACTTGTTGGATTTACTCCGTATAAATTATATCCACCTGCTTTTATTGACGATTTAGACATATCACCACTAGATATAGTTGCATATTCTATAGTAGTAATTCCGACTGGTTTAGCTTGAGGATCAAATCTTTCTAGCCCATCTAAATCAATAAATTTAATAGAATTATTTTCAGCAAAAGCATAAGTAGAATTCCAAGGATACTCAGGACTAAGCGGGGCCACACTCAAAAACTTAGCAATAGCGGGATTATAAAGACGGAAGCCATAATCTTGTATCAATTGATTTCCATAATCTGAGTCATTTTCCTTCCCATTGAAACCAAAACAATACTTATCAGAACTAAAGCTTCGATCGCTTATTTCCCACCCAAAGGGATGGTAATGGAACAAAAAAACTCTTAAATCAAAAGACTAAGAGATTTGTTAACACATTCTTACTGTGGGGTGGACTTTGTCCACCCCACAGCCTTAGAGGACTGGCTACTCTCGAGGAGGAACACCGCTTTCCTTTATTTCTATATTAGCTTTAGACAGAATTTTAAAAAACTCATTAAAATAGGTAGTCCCTATAACTCTTTTGACATTAGAAATATCATTAAAAACTATTGTTACCTTCTTTTTAGAGATAATAGCTAAATCTATTAAAATATCTTCTAGAGAAGATAAATTAGATGCAAAATATTTGCGCTCACCTGCAACAGCTTTATTCAATTCATAATAGAAATCATCTTCATCTCTAATATTAAAACAATTAACAAAGATATTATGAGTATTAAATTTTTCAATTCTTCCATACACTTTAAATATTACATTTAAGTATTTACTTTTATGACTTTTCTTTAATGAACTCCATTTGAGTTTGTCATCTTTTAACATAATAAGTAAATCAATAATGCTTTGATCATAGACATCTGTTTTATATTTTGAAATAACATGACCAGTAATAATAATATCTTTACCATTATTTAGACTTGTATCTTCAATAGGAATAATTTTTAGCTCTATTAAAGGCACCTCTTCCCCTTTTACATTTAAAATTCCAATACTCACATATAGATCATCCCCCTCTTCTATCAATCTATTTTGCTTAGAAGTATATTCAATGAATTCAAATTTAAATATATTTGTATTATTTATTGTAAGTAAATTAGTGAAGCCACAATAACCTATAACTTCCCTATTGTATGATATAGTGCACCTTAAAGTATTCATTACTCTTAGTCTTCTTTTGGTTTAAATTTATGAATTTTCTTATAATCTACATCTTCACTCCAACCATAATCAGTTCTGACATGTTTTCCACTTTTATCATATACATTTTTTTCTAAAATTCTAAGATGTTTACCTTTAGTGTTGCTTACTTCCCACTCTCGGGCACCTTCCCAATTTTTTTGACTACCATAACCCTCTTTGCCTCTTTTGTATTCTCGTGCACCAAATATCTTCTGCGTATTATCATTATTACGTCTTGGTGTACCTTTTCCTCCAATAACTTGTTTTATTTCTTTATTTATTTCCTTGTATTTAGTAGGCATAAAATCACAAGGGCCAGAATTATGAACAAGAACACCTTCTTCACCCACAAAATAAGTGTGGTAGTCATCTACTGTAAAATTGTAGACTTGGTTAAGTCCATCTTCTGTTTGAATAGAATCAATAATGTAGTAAGTATTATCTTTGGTTCTTAAAGTATCACCATTCAATAATTTACTAGCTACAACATAAAGTCCATTTACATAAAATGGGTGATCAGCGGTCGTTTCTATTACTTCATCATCGATATAAATTTTATAGATCGTATCACGGGTATATCTATGTAACTGTAATACCTGTTTAAGCTCTGTAATTCCTGTGGAATCATCATAAGCCCATACCCAATCGCCTACCTTGATATCTTCTATATTGCTATCTCCTACTTTCGTCTTTACTATTGTTCCCGCTATAAAACATCCACATGGATTTGGAAGACGAACACCTGAACCAGCACTTGGCTTTTTACGAAACAGTTTACTCGCTCCTCCATAAACTCCTGTTGCTGCTGCTAAAGCATATGGAAGATTCTCTGCTGCTTTAGCTCCATCTCCTTCATAAATTCCTTCCCCAAATTTATACACGCCAACTCCTGTCGTGACTACTCCATCTGCAAAACTTTCTATTTGATAATAAGGATTTAGTTGATTTCTCCAATCTATAGCATAGTCTTCTATTTGTTCTTTAGTTATTTTCTGCGGTTTGACAGAATGTCCTGCATGAGCAGGATTGTTATTAATTTGAACGTAGACATTTCCTACCATTTTAATGGTAGTGACACTGAACGATTCAAGAAAACTAGGCTCTGCCTCCTCTAATCCATCTAAATCAATAAATTTAATAGGCTTATTGCCCGCAAATTGATAAGGGGTATGAAATGGATACTCAGGAGCAAGTGGATCAACACTCAAAAACTTAGCAATAGCAGGATTGTACAATCTAAACCCATAATCCTGTATCAACTGATTCCCAAAGTCAGCATCATTTTCCTTCCCATTAAATCCAAAACGATACATATCAGAACTAAATGAACGCGTATCTAATTGCCAACCAAAGGGATGGTAATGGAACAAAAAAACTCTTAAATCAAAAGACCAAGAGATTTGTTAACACATTCTTACTGTGGGGTGGGCTTTGTCCACCCCACAGCCTTAGAGGACTGGCTACTCTCGAGGAGGAACACCGCTCTCCTTTATTATGAAGTCCGCTAATCTCTCACCTTCTTTTAAATTATCTCTTTTATAATAAAATACAGTATCTGTATTGAAAATTACTTCTTGAGCTTGCAGGAAATGTTTTTCAAATGAAATATCTTCATTATTTATAAAGTAAGCTTCATTAGTTTTTATTATAAAATCTTTAGAAGTATCTACACTCCAGTTTTCTTCAAGAGAATATTTTTTTACATTTTTAAATATTATTTCAATTTCATGATAATACGTAAAGTCTTTACTGCCAATTAGCACAATATCATTTTTATATTTTCTGAATTCAAAATCTATCCAATGTTTATTTTTTATAAAAAAGTTAATTTGTTCTATCTTATTCATTATTGATCTTGGTTAAGTTTTTAAATCAATTGGTCCTTCAGGAACTACTAAATGAGTATCATTTGCAGCTTTTTGATTATATTTCGGATTTTTTGTACCATCCTTAAATGTTGGTCTTAATGTTGAAGCCAGTTACCAGCGTTATCCATATATTCGACACCTGAGCCCTGAACTCCTTCAACAGGAGTTTGCTTTCTTGAAACTCTATAAATGTGATTAGTTGCAGAATTAGACCCGCCTGAAGCATTTGGATCTGGCCCATGAATTCTAACTTCATAATCATAACCATTTTCAGTAAATTTCTCTTTAAAACCATTTGGGTAGGCATCTCCTGTTTGAAAATTTTGGCGTTTTAAAGCTTTATTTAAAAAGTTACAAGGCCCAGTATTATGTACAAGAATGCCATTACTACCTACAAAATAAGTGTGATAATCATCTACTGTAAAATTATAGACTTGATGTGATTGGTATTTCTTAGTAATGGATAAAATTATTGTTATACTACTATCTAGAGTTAATAAAGTATCCCCTACATTTAATTCATCGGCTCTTATAAAAATCCCTCTAACATAAAACGGATGTTCATGAGTTGTTTGAATTGTATCTCCATTAGTAATATGGATATTATATATTTCATCATACTTTACTCTTATTAATCCTGTAACTTCTTTTAAAGCTATTGTCTTTGTAGAGTTATCAAATGCCCACACATAATCACCTTCTTTTACATCTTCAATATTTTTATCTCCTTCCTCTGTTTTGATAATTGTTCCTGCCACAAAACATCCGCATATCTTATTTTTTGCAAGTATACTAGCATACGGGGCATCTGCCTTAAAGATTTTACCAGCTTTTTGTAATCCTTTACCTGTGATAACATCAAAGGCTACTCCTCCTATATATTCCCCTCTATCAAACGAAGTTCCATTGACTACTTTGTCATTAAATTCTTTGACTTGACCATAGACTATATTACTTCCTCCCAAAATAGAAGTCATTACAATAGTGTTCTGAACACCTTTCCATGTGGAACCCATAAACATGTCTCTAGTGACAAACCTATGTATTCCATCTACTTTACCTCTTACTCCATGTATTACTCCATCTGTAAGACCTGGGCTGCTTGTTGCCGTTGTTACTTTTGCGGCTGTTGCTGTTGTTGTTTTAGCTTGTTTTTGTTCTGCTACGGCTCTGCTTACTTGAGTATTTGTTACGCCCTCTAATCCATCTACATCAATAGCTGCTATAGGAGTATTACTTGCAAATTGATAAGGAGTTAACTCTGGATAACTAGGTGAAAGTGGATCTGTACTCAAAAATTTAGCAATAGCAGGATTATAAAGACGGAAGCCATAATCCTGTATCAACTGATTTCCAAAATCCGAGTCATTTTCCTTCCCATTGAAACCAAAACGATACATATCAGCACTAAAGCTTCGATCGCTTATTTCCCATCCAAAGGGATGGTAATGGAACAAAAAAACTCTTAAATCAAAAGACCAAGAGGTTTGTTAACACATTCTTACTGTGGGGTGGACTTTGTCCACCCCACAGCCTTAGAGGACTGGCTACTCCTGAGGAGGAACACCGCTTTCCTGTTTTATACATTTCACCACTTTAGTTCCAATACTACAGTTTTCTAAAACAATCGTCTTCTCTTCCTTCTCAAATAAGCTACCTTTATTTAAAATATAGTAATTCAACGTATCTCTACTATAATCAATCCACTCTAAACTCTTATGATTACTTTCATTCCAAACAATCATTGGAACAATATTATATTGAGATAATGATTGATGCCCAGGCAAATCTATAGCTTTTTTATCAAGTACATTGATAAGTAAAGATACTGCAAGATCACTAGACTCACCTGATACATCTATAAATACTAGTAGCAAATAATTTGAATTTACTAATATAGCTTTTACAGGTTCTATATTTAATGCCAGTTTTTGATATGTATGTCTAGTAATAGCAATTTTTTCTTGATGAAGTAATATGTAACTTCCATATTCCTCTATTAAAGAATCTTTACCCAACCCTGAAAAATTTATAAGCTCATTGTACTCCTCGTCTACAAATTCACTGTATACAGCTTCAAATAGAATTTTATCATCTGTTTTATAGGCTATTCTATTTTGTCTAATAATTATATTCATTGACCTGTATACTACAGAGTCCTTGGTTAGTATTTCAGCAGTTAAGTTATTGTAACTACTGCTACTCAAAATTTTCTCCCAATAAAAAATCGAATCTAAAAATGAGTCTTGAAAATCAGATTTTATATATTCAGAGAATACTACTCCCTCATCAATTTTAGACTCAATTATCGTTATTTTATCTAAAGGTTTATCACATCTAAAAATGAACAATGTAGCAACAATGAAAATTGAGAAAATAAATAATTTTGTCATTACTTTTTAGTTTCACGATTTATATAATCATTGTGTGATTCTCCCGCTTCAATGACTTCGCTAGATGTAGTAGAATTTTTGAAATCAAAGGTTGCTATGTTAACTTGTGGTAGCCCTTGTGGATGTCTTTTGTTTGTGTCAGAATATTCTTGTCTGAAGAAAATATGATATCTATTGCCTAACCTCTTTCCATTTTTTATAACATTAATCACATAAACGATACCTCCAAACTCTTTAATATTATGCTCATTCCTTGCTCTAGTTAGCCATTTATTTAAATTTGATCTTGATGCCCCCCTCCAATTACTAAGCTTTTGTCCACGAAACAAAGGATAAGTTTCTCTACTACCTCCTTCTATGTTTTCAATCAAGTTTGCTTTGGTATTTGCTTGTATTCTATTTCTTAAATTCCCATCTTCATTACTATTATCCATCTTACTCAAATCAAAATCATTATCAATGAAATTTTGAAAAAGTTCATAATTCCCATTTTTGCCTTCTGAATTTTCAAACTTTGTCATTTTATCACCTGCACTTTTACTGTATGTTTCTGCTTTTTTCTTTGATTTGAGACCATAAGCATCCATTCGATTCTTTAGGGTTTGAGCATACAAGTTAGGTAACCATCCTCCTCCTTCCCCAAAAGTATAAAAGTTACGTTTCACAAATTCGTCATGCGTCATTCTATCTCCCCTTCCACTAGTTAAAAATTTACTTTCTCCATCTATTTCAACAGTTACGAGATGCTTTAATTGTGGATCACTTTCATTAACACCTATATAACTTCCATCAGCAGCATAGGTATGTTCAAGTCCATCTAAATCAACACCATCTACAGGGCTATTACTAGCAAACTGGTAAGGGGTCAATTCAGGATACTCAGGACTCAAAGGATCAACACTCAAAAACTTAGCAATAGCAGGATTGTACAATCTAAACCCATAATCCTGTATCAACTGATTCCCAAAGTCAGCATCATTTTCCTTCCCATTAAATCCAAAACGATACATATCAGAACTAAAGCTTCGATCGCTTATTTCCCATCCAAATGAATAGGAATCTGTGACTTGCACCACATCAGCAGTATATTCTACTACTCCATTATTATCATCTCTATGTTTTACATCTGTGATGACTTGTCTAATATCCCCCCTAAAATTCTTTAACTCATAACGGTAATGCCCTCGTGTTTGTTCCAATCTTCGTATAACAGGTTCTGTAATAGCAAATATAGTGCTATTATTAATTATACCTCCTGTATTTCTTAAGGAAAATTCTTCTTGAGAAAGATAACTTAAGGTATTGATTGGAACGATAGTATTGGTATCTACTCCAACATTTATATCAGCGGTATAAGGTAAGTAGCTTTTTTCAGGTGCTGAAGTCGTATATTCTAAATAGCTATTAACCATCATAGAAAGTGTGGTACTACCCCCTGTTAAGGAACGACCATCCCCTAAAATACGGACATAACCTCCCGTTTGTGTATTGCGCTTTATTGTTCCTAAACGATCAGAGCCATATAGCAGTTGTTCTTTTAGAAAAACAGGCGGAGCAAATCGCCCTGTAGTTGTCCCTGTTTGCGCTTTTTGATACTCGTAGATGGCTAGGGTGTTGCCTTGTGGATCGCGTACATAAACTTGGTGGCGTTCTTTTTCTGTTGCTGAATTGGGGACTACAATTTTAGAAATGCGATTGCCTTGGAAATCATAGATGTATCGCAGATCATCTCTTATGGAGCCACTTGTTCGTTGTACCGCTGCTATTTTCTTTTCAGCAGTCCAAGCTATATTTCCAATTTCTTCTGACTGGTCTACAAGCAAAGATCCATTGTGATCATACAAGTAGTTTTGCTGTGTATTGCCACTGCCTGTACTCGGCTGTGTAGTAATATCAGTATGGTTAGGGCTACTCCCTGCTGCATCTTGGATACCTAACAATTGATTGTTGGCAAACTGTTTAGGATCAGTTGTTACGGTTGTTGTCCCTGTATAATTATAAGTAAGTTCGTCAATGGGAGCAGTGGTTGTTTGACCATAACGGGTCAGGTTGGTAATGTTCCCATTGGGGCCATACTTATAACTGGTTTGATAAGCTGTTGTTCCTGCCCAGTTAGGGGAGGCCCAAGAAGAACCTACTACTGTTTCAGCCGTTTGTGCTTTGACAATTCTATGTAATAAATCATAACGGTAACGTTTCCAGATAGAAGGTAATGCTTCTTGTATTCCCCCTCCTAAGGCAGGTTTCGTTTGTGCTTGTGTCACAGAACTAATGTTCCCATTGTACAAATTGCCTGTCCCTGTTGGGTTCGTAGAGAAATTTTGAACAGTGCTATTAATTGCACTATAATCTCCTTCATAATAATGAACAGCATAACCAAATACATCTTTAGCAACTTGATCATGAATGTTTGTAACGGTAGAGCTTCCATTTTCTCCGTCTTTCCCTGGATCTAAATTACTTTGTAATTGATTAGAATTAACGCCTTTAATCCACCCATGCATGGTATAGACATAGTCCATTCCCTGCACTTTATCTTCTCCTATTTCAACTCGTTTTAGTGGACCATGTAGATAATAATCATAACGAGCATCGGTACTCCAAATAAATCCATTGGTACTAGATTTCGCCTTGGTAAGGCGATTATTCGCATCATAAGTATATTGGAAGGAGAGTTGATCGCGCTCTCCTTCTTGATAATCTACTTGATGTACCACTCCTGCAATTAAATCATAGTCATACTTCAGTTGTTTGTAGGGATTGCCTAGTAAGTGTGGATAATATTGCCATACTTCTTGGGCATTTCCAAATACATCATAATTATAAGCAACTTGATAATCTGTATTCTGACCATCCATCGCATACGTTTGTGTACCAACTCTATTTCTCAATAAATTGTTTGGTAACTCGAAAAGGTTGTCTAGTAAGGCAATGTTATAGTATGTTGTTCGGACCTCTTTTTTTGTCCAGTTATAATTATTAACAACATTGGAAGGGAAGGTCCCTGCATTAATATCGGCTTGAAAGTTAGGAGAGGCTTTATAGCTGTTAAAGGACAAATTAGTTGCCGCTTCTTCTGTTACACCCGTTTCTGTGATTCTTCCTAAAGCATCATATATGACGTAACTAGCCGATCCATCAACCGCTTGTTGGGCATTTTGAGTTAGAACAGCCCTTCCTAATTTATCATAATAGGTGGTGACAGTCCCTCTATCAGGTGCTGTAGAATGAATAACATTATTGAGCGTGTTGTAAGCGTAAGTCGTTACTAACCGATGACTAGGTTCTATTAAATTACCCGTATGGGTATTTCTTTCTGTAGCGGCATCTTGAAATTCTTGAGCAGTTGCGAGTAAGGTGACACCAGTAGGTGGAACGGTTTTTTCTAAATTTCCACTAGCATCATAATAATACAAGGTGTGGTGCATGGTATTGTCCGTATAGGTCATGGTAAATTCCTCTATAGGTTTTGCCATACATTGTGTCAACAACATTTCTTTAAAGGTCTGCTTGGCCTCTTCTGCTGCTTGATCCATGATTTCAGAAGCATGAAAAATAGCTAAGGCTAGTGCTTCTTCTTCACAGGATAACCCTGAACTCAGATCTAAACATTCCTTCATTTCCTCTTGGAAAGCAATAGGAATATTGGGGTCTGCTCGGAAGGTCGCTTTCCAAGTTTCATAGGCATCAAATCCAATTGTAGGATACTCCAAAGGCAGGTGATTGGCTGCTGTTGAAGCAGGAGCGACAACAAAAGGGGTAAAAGTAGGAGTAGGAACTGTCCCCTCGCAATAACCTGCTAAGATGTACTTAATAGTCGTTTCATCAATAAGATTTCCTCCTGTTAAGTTCAAGTCATAGTTGTACTTATTGGCAATCGTTGTATAAAGATCTACAGGAGCAATATTCGTCGCTAGAAAGTATGTTTCTAAGCTTTTGATGTCTTCACAGATACAGATGGTATAGGCTTGGTCACAAGCCATGTAATTCATCGTTATATCTGTTTGAGAGATGTTTCCTCCTCCACTAGTTAGTTGATAAAAAAGAACCCCATCATAACCATTGGTTATTCCCGTACTATTATAAGTTGTTCCAGGAAAGTGGGTAATAATTTGCACGCCTCCTGCTGGATCATCTACTACCGTAATTTGTAGGTCAGTATTTAAAGGGGCTGCTAAGTTGGCAATTTGATTCTCCAAATGCAATTGAAGCAGCGTGGCAAAGTTATTGGCCGTACAGTTTATAGCATTATAGTCTATTTTAAAAACATCAATAATGTTTGTACCATTAGCTCCTGCCCCATAAATAGATTGGAGGTAAGCACTATTATTATAATCTAACGTAAACTGAATGATTTGTCCAGAAGAAGCAGTATTACAATCATACGTAAAAATACCCTCATGATAATCACAAGCGCCTCCATATTGCTGTCCTATGGTATTAATATAAGTATTCAATGTATCACTATCTATCGCTGTTCCTGTTGCTCCTATATTCGTAGAAACGCCTGTATTTTGATGTAATTGATCTTTATGGCTACTATAAGAAGCAATACGAATATCAAAGCCATCTCCGTCTATTAATTGGTTGTCGGTTAGGTCCGCATCTACCAAATAATCACAATTGGATAACGTCGCTGTATGGGCATCTAATGCTCTTTCTTTGGCGTCTATCATCATGGCACGGATACGCTCCCAAATTTCTTGATTGGTCGCAGTCCCTGAATAATTGGATAGAGTAGCGGCATCAAGATGAACAGGAGAGGCTCCACTATTATCAATAGCATAGTTGCATAAAGCATCTAATAATGCTGTTTCATAAGCACTACCTGTCCCAAAAGAACTGGGGAGAAGTCCCAAAACATCAGCAATGAGGGGATAACTACTATTCGCAGGTCCATTAGGCGTTCCTATCGTGCTACAAAAAGAAGATGGAAAGTTCAAGTATCCAGCAGCTTGTGCGTCAGAGACACTCATTGTCATCCATTCGGCATTTTGTTGTAATAAATCTTCATACCAAGAGTTTTGGTTAATAGTTGGCCCATCATCCAGACAACGATCTTCGTAAAGGCACCATTCTGGATGAGCTTCAAAGAGGTTATGGGCCTCCATGAAATCTTCTACCTCTACAGCAGAGAGTCCTTTGACCGCACTCCAATTGGTATAACTGGTTCCATTATAAACTAGTCCTCCACTTATATCATTGTTCGCATCTAGCCATCCATTAGGATTGGTAGCATCAGGAGCATTTTCAAAGTATTGTCCATTTGGCAATAAATCATATTTCAGGTTATTCCTAGTGGTGGTACAGTAATTTTGTACAATACTACTAGCATTGGTATCTATTTGTAGGAAACATGGATTTAACCAATCTCCAGCTGCTCTTACTTCAAAATCTACACAATCGCTGTAAGGATGAACAGGAGCAATAGGCAATGTTCGTGGGGTACTAGGAGAAAGGAGATTGTATTGAAAATCTTCATAGTATTGTGTAATATACGCCTCGTATAGAATTTTATAATCTAATAAGTTGGTATAAAAGTCATCTACTTTATGGGTAACATCCTTGAGACGTAGCTCTTTTACAATGGTATAGGCACCAATATCAGCGGTGTTGGCATTAAACGTAAACGTTAATCGATCACCATCAACAACCGTGAAAAAATCCCCTAAATAAGTGGGCACAGGAGTACTGGTTGTTACTAAAGCAATGTTAGAAATATTACTACTAGTAACATTCTTGCCTTGTTTATCGTAAATACTGATTCTCAATTCAAATTCACAGGTTCCATCTTGATCAGAAAAACATTGGTTATAATTCCCAATGAAAGGATAATAAGTAAACTCATAATCGCCTTCTGAAGCCACCATAAACTCTTTTTGTACTACCCAAGTAGCTCGATTTTCTTCTCGTTCCAATTCATTGTGTGGAGCTAAATCACGTGTTTTTACACGTCCTGCTGTTGCATAATTATACCCAGAAGCCTCTAGCTCTTCCACTAAGGGGGCGTCATTTTCTCTTGGTGCGACTCCTACAAGAGCCGTAGCTACTGTTTTTCCTGAGAGGTTGGTATAACTAATGGAGCGCTGGCCATTAGGATCCGCAGTCATTTGCATGGCGTAATGCTCCGCATAACCAATTTCAGAGCCAAACAATTCATCTAAGTCTTCTTGAAAAGCGGCGGCATAAAAATAACGAGTCTCGTGCCCACTACCTATACTGTGTATTTCTCCTACACCACTTTGCTTTGTTACCCGCCCTTGATTATCAAAAACAGTTTGTGTATAAGGTTTGTCCTCGGCATTAGGAATGAAATCAACAATAGAAGTTCCTAAATCAGGATTCTGATCGGAAAAATATTGATTGGCACCAGAATTTCTAGATAAGATTAAGGAAGTAGGAGCATTGGCATCATCAAAATCGGTCCAATGAATGGGTTTATTACTGCTATTGGTGAGGTTATAATTTTCATGAAAATTCAATTGATTTTGTGTACTTGGTGCGACGCTGGGGATCACCTGAATGGATTGTCGGCCTTCCCTATCAAAAACTGTCTCTGCAACAATGGCTCTATTATTAGAATTATCTTTGGTAACCGATTGACGACCGCGCCCTGTTCCATCGGCTATAGTGAGTGATTCTACGCGTTTGCCTTGTTCTGCATAATTGACGGAGTAAGTCCAGTTTTTTGTTTGTTCTAAGGGTTCAATTGTTTGTCCAACTCCAATATTTAGGAAGACTACATTCGTACTCCAATTGGTAATTAAACGCGCCTTTAATTCATTCCCATAACCAACCGCTCTTACTCTAAAATACACGCGCCCTGCCTCGTAGGGCAATTCTAGAGTATACTCATTATGGTTTAGACTGACTCTGGAGGCATTGTCCCAATCTATTAATTCGCCATAAGTATAAGTCGCGCCTGTAGAAGGGTTGATTCCTCTTTCCCCAGAAATAAACAACCACTCAAAATCATATTCTTCGGCTCCCTGTATTGGAGACCATACATGGGTGATCGTGCGATTGGTAGAAATAGGAGGATTTTGTTGCAATGTTAGTGTGGTCGATACATCTATGGTAAAGGCTCTTTCTACGACAATCTTTGTCTCTAGATAAATATCTTCTTCTGTTATTTGTGTAACCGTACTAAAGTTAACACCATCGGTAGAACGCTCAATAGAGCGTACATTGGTAATAATCTTATCCGCATTAGGCAGTTGAAAGACATCCCAATCTTTAAATTCTTGTTGACGGGCAACTTTGTGGTTAATAGCCAAGGTACGAATCGTTGCTGGTAATGGATTGCCAGCCGCATCCCAACTCAACAACTCTACTTCTATTTTATAGAACCAATCGGCATTAAAGGCCACCTTTTCTGATCCTTCCCAACGCAAACTTACAAAACCATCAATCGATAGATTGGTAAAACGCACGTTTCTATTATAAGGGGTCATTAATGCAGTGGATTGCGAGCGATTTTCCCAATCGTTAGGATTTAATGACATATAGGTGTGCCAGCCATCTTGTGCCGTAAAGCTCTTTCCAGGATTAATATGGGTTCCCTTTAGACTATTAAGGTAGGTCTCATCACCTCCCATTGCCATTATACTCCATAACATACAGAGTACAAACAGGGTTAATTGTAGATATTTATTGGGTTCTGGTCTCATTATCTCATTATTTTTTAGAATCCTTCTTCTAACATTTAAGTAAGAACAAAATAAGTGGATCACTTTTATCTTCTTTATCAAATTCCTCTTGGGCTGACAAGAGCGTTGTTATTGCTGGTAGAGTTGAAAAACTTCTAGCTTCTTCTACAAGAATTTATTTGGGCAATCCTTTCCATTGCTTTGTTTCTTCTTGTGGTTGCGTTAACGTATACTCCTTATACGCTGTTTTTAAAGTTGCTCTATTTTTGTTTAAATGAATGTATTGCTCTAAATCAAACCAAGAGGCAGTAGGTTTATTCCTATCATCTGTTTTGTAGGTAATGATTGTTTTATAAAAACTGCTCTGATGCGCTTCTGTCGATTGATAATGATAAACTAATCGAGCAACAACGTTCTTATTCATATCCAAACTCAACTCTGTGGTAGCAATCATTTGATTAGGGCTTTTTAATAAGTATTTTTTAATCCCATTGCTATTGCCCAAGTATTCTATATCCGTTTCTTTGATGGAATCCAACAGCATGCGGTATTGTTCGGCAATTTGATTGTTTCCTTCTTTCTGATAATAGAAAAGCATTCTTTTTTCTTCTTTGTTGATGTGCAAAAAATGCCCTTCTTTCACAATAGTGGTTTGGTCTCCCAAGGAAGAAAAGTACATTCCTTCCCCTTTAACTATTTTTCCTTGCTGTTCATAAGAAGCTTTCTTATCACCCTCGTTGGCAAAAGAACGAACCCTTACCTCTTGGGTATAATATGCTTTGGTGCTATAATTTTTATAGACCTGTAGAAAATCTTTTTTATAGTCTTGTGCTTGGCTGATGGTTACTATAAAACACAAACACATCATTAATCCTATTTTCATGGTGGTAAGTTATAGTGGTCCACGAACGTGTTGACGTCCTTCGTTAATTGTTTTAATCCCTTCAGGTGTTTCTTTTTTTGTCTTAATTAATTTGCTTTCTTCATCATAGATATAGAAAGTGGCGAAGTTGTTATCATCTAAAGTAGCCGTATTCCTAAGGGTTGTTTTATCATAAACATAAGTAGCCATACTACTTTCAAAAGGCATCATGCGTAAGTCATCTAAGAAGATGGCTGCATCGCTTCCTGTACTAGTGTTGTGTACAGAAACAAACATTTTTACAGCAGTAGCAGGCACATCAAAGTCCCCACTTATGCGTTGCCATTTCTCTATCATACTACCTTTAGGCAATAAAATTGTAGCTCCTGAAATGAAAACACCTGAAGCATCCTTAAACTCTACGGCTAGATAAACATCTTGGTATGTCACTACATCATGAGCGGCTAAATCTCGTTTGACCCAAGCGCTTAAATGATATTTCTTTCCTGTTTCTGGGGCAAATTTGCCCAAACAACCACACTCTTTAGGTAAGGATTCTACGTGTTCTAAAGCACTAGTTGTTGTTGCTGTTCGCATGATCTTTGGAATTTTCATGCTAGGAGTTTCTTTGCCCTCTTGTAGAAAATCTAAGATATCTTGCTTGGAGTATTTTACTGGGTCTAAGTCTTGTAACTTTTGAGCACAAGCTTCTTCATTGATTCCATTTAAGGTAATCGCATCAAAGGCTGTGACACTATTTCCAGCTACACGATAACTGTATTCCCCTGTGTGGCTTTGTGTATTAACAACCTCTTGTCCATCTGTCAAATGAGCATGACTCTTACAAGCTTTAGGATAGTTCTCAAACCCATCAAACATGATTTCATAGTAACGAGCATTCTTGGCCACGACTGTCGCTAGGTTCTCGTTATAATCATAGAGTGCAGCGCTATAATTACCCAAGGCATCTACACTTTCTACTTCATAACCTTGCGCTGTATATTTATTGCTTCGACTAGCCCATTGCCATTTATCAGAATTGGTATTGACCCAAGAGAAGGGAGTGAAGTCTTCAAATACTCCTTTTTCTCTGATGCTTGGAGTTGGTGCCGCTGCTGTTCCATAATTTCTATCAGAGACATAGGTATAACTCGCCCAAGGTCTCCATCTACCTTTGGCTCCTTTTTGATAGAAATCAAAAGGTAGGGTAGTATTGGAAGTGGTATTTCCATTCGCACACAATAGAACACTAGATTGGGTATCCTCTGCATCACAGTTCAATAAGAAGGTACGGCTAATCTGTGCAGAAGCACTACTGCCATCATGGTCATAAGACACATCAAGTTGGCTTGTTCCTACAGGAATTCTAGAAATGACTATTTCTACTCCTGTATTAAAAGGAGGAGGAACCTGTAGGCTCTGTGTATTAACAACAGCCCCTGTGCGATCTCGTACCCTTATAATAACATTGGTATTAGCAGGCAACTCTACTTGAGCTTCCACAATTGGGATGGGGGGAGATTGTATATTTTGGTTAGGAAAAGTATTAATGACATCCCCTGTGCTTGTTTCATAACTAATGTCATGTACACCTTGGGATAGCCCCCTAACAATAAAACCATGAAAATAAGCAGGATCATAATCAAACTCATATTTCATTTCAGGGTTCTTAGGAGCTGGCAAATAAGAAGGATAACAAATAGAAGCAGGAATATTATTATTATCATAACTACGCAACCAAAGGTTATCATAGGCCTTCATATCTCTAGCTACTCCAATAGGGACATAAGCTCTAGCATGACCAGCTGTTTGTTGCCATTCTCCCGTGCCTAATCCAGTAACAAGATCCAATCGATCTAAGAGCGGACGAGATTGACCTAGTATAGTATTGATTGGATTCCAAGGATGGAGTGTACTTCCATTAGAGGTATATTTAGATTCTACTTTACTAACATGAACAGAAGACATACAATTAAAATCAGTTACCACATGCGATCCTCCATTGGTGCCATCAGGTACCACCAAATTCCATCGCCCATGGCCATATATACAGTTTGTATTGGCTTTTGCATGATTAATGTCTGTGCCCCATACTTGTCCATCTACTTTAATAACCTGTGTTCCATTCAATCGGGCATTATCATTTTGTCCAGGCGCGCAGGGAATGGTGAATTCTCCTGTATTTATACTTCCACAACGAGTTCCTTGTACCACTTTATGGGGTACAGTGGTCGTGACTCCATTTAGTTCATATTCTACTGTAAAATCAGGATCGGTTGTTCCTGTACAAATACCAACTACTCTTGTCGCACTAACACAATTACCAACTACTGTAATATCATCTGCTGTGAGGAGTTCATCATCCAATTCTATCACAATATCCCCAGCAGTCATTTTAGTGATAAAAGTACTAGCGTCGATATTTCCTTCTTTTTGTTCAAAAGGAATACAAATAGATTGACTACAATAATCAATACTCTCACAACTCTTATCAGTTGGCCAGTAATCTCTATAAGTCATCACACTAGCATTTAGAATTTTACTAGTCCCATCTATGGTTAAGTTATGGGTATCCTCAATAACAGCATTCGGTTGATAATTTAAATCCATTGCAGCAATAGCTCCTGCTGAAGTCCCTAAAAGGTTTCGTCTTCCAGAGCGTATGATGGTTATTTTGTCGATTTGATTCACGTCTAGGACCGCTCCACTCTGCTGAGCGAAACCAACTTCTTTATTCATTCCATTGCCTGCAATAGAAAAAACGGTTGCTTGTATTCCTAAAGGAACACTGTTCTCTTCATACTCGATGTATACTTCATCTCCTTCTACCAAAGGGAAAGCACTTAAACTACCCACATTATTAATGGTGTAAACGCCTGTTCCATTGGTAGTCGTATTATAAGCATAAGGCCCTTTAAGGACGGCACCTGTATTTTTGAAGGCTTCTGCCATTCCATCATACTTCCAATACGCTTTCTGGTTATAGGCATAAATATCATCATTAAACTCATTTTTTGTTCGAGTTAATAATGGCTCTCCTGTCATTTTATCAAAGACTAGATTTTCTGTGGTGATGGTCGAATTTTGATTGGTGACCGTTGTTGATTTTAGGATACCAGATTTGCTAATCAATTTTAAAACAACTGCTGTTTTAAGACTAGAACTAGTGGTGGAAAAACCTCCTGTTGTCACACTTGGAATTGGAATACAGTAAGGGAGTATTCCTCCAATTAAATTTAGATCGATAGCAAAGTTATCAGAAGATTGACTTTGTTCATTCATTTCTACTTGAATGTCATAATCAATCCCTAGTTTTGCTTTTTGATAAACGCCATCAGCAGTAAATACATCGACTTCATTTTCTAAGATACCCCGCGCACTGTTCTTGGTGTAGTATTCATATTTCTGACTAGAAATTACCTCTCCTTCATAATTGTCAATGGCATCTGGATAAGTTTTTTGTTGCACCGACTTCATTTTACCAGCCATATCATTAAATATAATGCTATAGCCTTGACTCATGGCTTCTGATCTTTTGAACCCAACGTATATCCCTGGTATGGGGATGATGTCGTAATTGGCTCCTGATTTGTCAGGTTCAGTTTTACGTACGTCTATCGGAAATTCTTTGGGGGTATAGAATTCATATTCTGTATAAGGAACCCTAGATTCTTTACTCTCCTCGTCTACAGAAGAAAGGCTTTTAACGGTAACTTTCCGATACCCAACAGAGGCACCTGGATAATGGCGCATTAATATAGGATTCTCTAAGAAAAGGTTATTGTCATTTTGCATGGGATTAGAATGCTCATATCGAACAGGGGTAACCAATGGGTTCTGTTCTTTACCAGCAAACGGCTCATAAGCCACTCCACTACTAATCGTTTTCCCTGCTTCTTCTATGGTATAATCATAGACTTGACCATAAGCGCTATTTTCATAGCTACTTCCTGTCATATCTTGCCAGTTATCTGAAATAGTCATTTTTTTGACGCGTACTCCTCCACCGATTTTTTTTCCATCAGGAACTAGCAGACGTATTTGTGAGAAGCCATCTAAAAAGATTTCTGGAGCAAAGTTCTCTGTTTTAAACGCATATTTATAGCCCATGAGGGTATTCAAAACATCAGGGATAACATTAAATAAATCTAGTACATCTTCTGGTCTTTGAGAACCATGCACTAATTCTGACCTTGCAAATCTTAAATGTTGAAAAGCGGCATCACGAATAGGGTGAATTTTATCTTTTCCTGCCGCAAAAACATTGATCTCCACGGGCTCCACTGTTATATAACCTATATCGTATTTTCCAGCAGGAGCGTTAGGGCTTTTATCTACACCATAATGAGAAAGGGGCGTTTGGGTCCTTAGCTTGGCGTATCCTCCTACAAAGTCTACTCTTTCATCATTCCTTTGTGAAGAAATTCCAGCAGCAACATCATCCATCAGGTTAACAGCTGCTTTAAAGTATAAATCCTTCGTGTTACCAATATAATGTTGTTTAAACCAAGCCGCAATCCCATTATCGCTCGTATTCCCCTTATAAAAGATAGTGGCATCAGGATTTGTTGCGTCAGGAATAGCTGTTTTTAAAGGAAAGTAAATTCTGTACTCAAAATCGGTATTGATCGGATCACCAGTTGCATTATGATGTTCTCTATTTCTTAGCCCAGAACTATGTGCGGCTGCGACACTGGTTCCTCTTTGCGAAAAATTACCAGTTGTTAAATTAGCAAAGTCGCCTCCCTTGCCTGTAAAGGCAATATCATATAACTGCATGGCCTTTTCAGCTTCCACATAGGCGTAATCATCCTGCTCATATTCTATGTTAAGTGTTCCTCCTGTAGGCAATTCTATTGCGGTTAGATGCCAAGGTGCTTGATAAGAATCGCCCGTCGTTGGTGTTTGATTGGTATAGGGGAATTCCTGATAGGGGTAATTATTTAGGTTGTTATTCTGATAATTTCCCCAACAATCATGATTCTTTAAGGAATAATTGGGATTGTTGTTCGCATATTTAAACTCATAAGGACTTAAGGAGCCTTTACTAGACTTTCCATAAGTGAAATATACTTTTTTGAGCGTTAGCTTTCCACCTCCAGCAACGGCATGATTAGGAACGTTTTTACAAAGCGCATCGGCTTCTGCCATGTACTCAAAATGAACCGTTTTTAAAGGTTCTGGATTGCTTTGATTGTAGGCATCAATAGTATACAACTTGATAGACTTCAATTTTTGCATCTTATCTGTTGCAGAAATAGAAGCAGGTTTTCCACCATTATGATTAGTAGAAGCGCCTAACGCATCGTTTCTAGCTTCTGTTTCATAGATGGCTACATGCGTTTTTGTTCTTACTTCTTTTAGGTAAAACAATTCTTTTGTTCCTTTAGAATAACTGCCTTTATCATCAAAATCTTGGGCAGTCCCTGGCATATACATCGCGTCTTCGTAAGGCGCTCTCCAATGATACGCATCGGTTGTCTTTTGGTACTTAAAATCAACCCAATAGCCTAAATCATCTTCACTCAAACCATTTCCTGTTACATCCACATAGTCCGCAGATACAACAGAAGTAAGCATCCAAGAATGGGCATAGGCAGGTAAGGTAGTTTTGTTCAAATATTCTGGATGTTTACTCCATTCACTATTGGCTTGAAAATAACCTGGAGCGGCAGGAGTGGCCGTAGTTGGATTTGGAATACTTAAACCCGTCGTATTTTTTTCTACAGAAAAGGAAGCATCTTCCTGTGTTAGATTATAAGCAGGTAAACCATAGACATAACGCATACCATCGGCTTCCAAAATGGAAATTTCAGAAGTGTGATCCACTCCATGATGAGGATTGTTCTTCAATTTAGATTGAAGAACACCTGAAGCATCATAGTATTTATAATTTTTTGTAAAACCATATCGATCCGCTTGCGTCCTTGTCAACGAATTAATTACGCGGGTTCGAGGGGTTTTTGTTGTTCTTTCTGAAAAATCACTAGCATTGGAATTAACGCCCCCTGAGATCCCTTGTACACTGATATTGGCTGTTGTATTGTCTAATACTTCTAGTTTAATAGGCGCTTCTGCTTTCCAAACATCATACATAGAATTGGTGCCCAAAATAGCAGGGCGGTCATTAATATCTTTGTAGAATTTCACTTCCTTATCATACACATGCTGATAAGTAGTTGGATCTTTGAAATTATTCAAGGCAATTGCTCTTCCTAAGCCAGATTCCCATGCCCCTGTTCTATCTTTAGCAATTCCTACTGTAACTGGAATGCCTCCTACTCCAAACTGATAGTTGATGGGACATAATGGAAGAACAGGAGGGGGAGTTATAGAACTGACTCCTACATCCAAAGAAAATCGATCTTGTTTGGTTAGACTGGTTGTATTTTTTTGACTAAAAACACCTATATCCGCTCGATAGCCTCTAAAGACGCCTCCAGTTCCTTGACCAGCAATGCTAAAGACATCATTGGTGACATTAGAAGGAGATAAGTATGGCAACTTGTTGTTATAACTAATAGGGGTATAGCTAAAGTCTTTCAAATCGTAATCGGTCGCATTTTCACTATTCATATAGCCATAGGCGCTCGATTCTATAATACCATTGCTTCTCACCTTAGATTCAGAATAGGTTCCTGTCCAATCTAAAGGAAAAATAGTGTTAAAAACGCCTATTCCAAGAAAATTATCAGGAGAAAAGCCCATCTTTAAATCAGTACTAAAAATGGTATTGTACATAGGCATTGTTACCGCAGGTACTCCTTGGTTAAAGTTAAAGCTCACACCCCCCGATAGTCCAACATAAAAGCCATTCCCAGTTTTAGCATTTGTAAAACCTTTAGAAACACTTCCATTTACACTCACTCCTTGTAATCCCTGTCTAGAATTCCAACTCCCTGAAACTCCTAAAGAAGCATTTCCATTCTTCAAAAAAGAACCTGAGACGCCAAAGTTTGCAGCAACGCCTATTCCTTCATGTGGGTCATAAGAAAGTTGTAGGCTTAGGTCTACAGCTTCAGAAGTAGCATTATTTATAAATTTAGAAACCCCTGGAAATACAGCTGTTCTAATGCGGTAACCTACTCCTTTATAATTATTATAATATAGCTGTAAAGGGCCTGAACTTCCTCCAAAACCAAATTTCTCTTTCCCTTCTTGAAACAAATTCAACCCCACTGTCCAACTCTTTCGCATATGCTGTTCATGCGTAACCTTATCCCCATTAAAGTCATCGGGTAAGCCTCTTAAGTTTCGATTAATGGCACCAACATTAACATTCCAGCCTAAGCCGACCCAACTCGCTTCTTGATCCATTCCTATACCTGAATGGTATGCTAAATTAATAGGATAGCCTCCATTGGGGCCTGGAACAGACAAAAGAGGAATGTTATACGTAAAATCCCCTGAGTAGAGATTCACCATATCGGTGGTTCCTATTGGTTCAAAGCTTGCATATTCTTCTTGGGCAGGGCCAGAAGTTAGCGCATAGACCTCCACCGAATAGGTCTGCAAAAAAATAAGCAGAAGCATGGTAACAATAAATCGGGTCTTCTTTCTGATGGACAATATCATTGGTTACGAGGTTTTTATCGTAGGCGTATTCTGGAAAATATGTTTATCAAATAGTAACTTTATGGTCCCTATTCCTAATATTCGATCCTCAAACACAAAGGTGAGATCTTGATCGATGATGGTGTTTTCTTCTTTTTTAAACCCTAATGCAAACTCTACATAAGGGGCAATATCATAGCTTCGTACAAATTGAAATAGTGTACAAGGAAAAGTATCTTGGCCATGCAATAAATAGACATCATTTTGCATGTCAAAAGTAAAGTAGGCCAGCCGATTTTGATACTGTTGATCAGAATAAGCCCCTGATCCTACAGGGGATAATGATCCTGCTGTATTTTTAATTCTAAAATTATAATACAAGTAATCTTTTCCTAATTCTTTTTTTCGTTTTTCTAATATGGTTTTAGCGAGTGTATTGGTGCGCTCTTCTTGCGCTACTACAAATGCTAAAGGCTTGTATTGAGCACTAAACTCTAGTTCCTTAATTGTTTTTATTTGCACCAGTCCATTGTCAGGATCTTTAACCCATTGTACATAATCGCTGGGCAATAATGGTGTCTGTTCTTTGCAACTCATTATCCCTAAGGTAATTACTACTAAGAAGAGAACACTATATGTTTTTATTATCATTTTTTTACTCCTTTGTATCGCGCATTAACATAACTCAATACAACATCAGTGATGTTATAAGCATCTTTTGCTCCCATAAGAGAACCATCATTGGTCGCTCCAAATAGGTAGTCATAACCCTCTTCTTTTGTGAAATCCTTGAGGTATTGATTCAACTGGTTAGAAATTTGCTCTTGATATTGCTGCACCAGCATATTGTTATCTTCTGCAAATTGCTGTTGCTTTAGTCCGTATTCATTTCTCATTTGATTAAATCCTTGTACCTCAGCATCGCTGGCTCCTCCACTAATTACTTTTTGTTCCAAGGCTCTTAGTTGCAGGCCTAAACTATCTAGAATAGCTTGTCGAGCCAGTTGTACTTCCTTAATTTTGGCATCCAACTCTTTTGATAATTGAAATTCTGAATAGAGTTTAGCATTGGTGATATAAGCGGTCTTTAGTTCATTCTTTGTACCGATTGTTTGAAATAACAATCCTGTACCTAAGAGAATCGACAATAGTATCCAGGGCAATGATTTTTGCATTTTCTTCTAAATTTTTGAAAACTTCAAATACTTTTTCTCACCTTTCTCATTCGTTACTTCCAAAAAGTAGAACTGCCCAGTGGCAATAGTTGGTAAGGTTAATTTGTAACGATTCGTTCCATATCTTTTTGTGTTTACAGAAAGCAGATCTATGTTTTCTACTAGAGCATTGTTAACAACCGTTCTATTCTGATTGTATACTACAAAATCTAAGCTTCCCGCTCTATATTCTTCTTTATAAGAGAAATATAATTCATCACTTCCCAATAATGGATGAAAGCTAGCATCTAGTTGATCTTTTAACGCTGCATATATAATGGGCGGAGTACTATTTATACTAGTGCGTACATCATGAACA
>JBOEFW010000060.1:0-78532 GCA_050633105.1 Aureispira sp.
ATTGCCTGCATCCGTAGCATCACCTACACAGTGGTTATTGGTCATTACATGCCCTTCACAGCCTAAAAGCCAACCTGTACAAGAACCAACACCACCAATAATAAGCTTACATACTGCTCTACCACGAGTTGCTTTGATGGTACCATTATAGCAAGCGATCCGTTCTTTATCATCATTTCCACAGATACTCTTGCCACTTACAATTGCATCAATACGTGCTGCTGAATAGCCATAAGCTACTTTGGAAATCTTGAATCCATGATGATTAGATGTAGCCTGTGCATGTAAACGGACCGTTATCCGTTCATCTAAAAGAGCTTTTGACCAAAAATCACTAATGATTGTTCCTGTGTTATCAATGATCTTTCCTTTTCCAGCATAGATGATGGATTCTCCTGTGTTGTGGGTAGAAATTTCGATATAATCCTCAGGGCCTAAATCAAAATCTTCAAAGTATAGTTTGATATAAGCAGAATTTTTATTGTAGAATTCTTCTTCAAATACAACGCCTATTTGGTTAGAGGTATTGTAGGGGTGTGCGGTTTGTAAGTTAATAGGTAACTCATCTCCAATAATAGCAGGAGCATGAGAATGGGTGGTTTGAACCGTTGTGTGGGGGGTATTGTTCTGCGCATAAAGCACCGTCGTACACAACAGTAACAAGGCGAAAATTAAATTTTTCATGTGTCAGTGTATTTGTTAAAATTAAGGTAATAAATGTGGCTCGAGCAAAAATGTAACAATTTGAAATTAAGGGGAAGTTCAAGTGGCTACAAATGGGAAAACTTAATGTCATGACTGTTTCCGCTATTCTAAAATTAATAAAAAAATGACAAGAAAAAGATAATTGTAGGTGTGTTATTTAAAAATAATAAATAAATAGCTGTATAAGTATATAAATGTATGTGCGATAGATGTTGCTACATTTTTAATGAAAAGAAATTTTATTTGGTAAGAATACTTTATAACAATAGAATGATTAAAGAAATTTATAAGAATTGTCCTGAAAAGAAATTTTTGATTTTTAAAAAAAAAGTAAATTGCTAAAAACTTTATTGGTCAGAAAAAATAAAAAAAAAGAACAGGTTAATCATTTTAAATCAAGTGTATCTACATTTGTAATTATAGAATCTGTTGTTGGAGCTTTTGATTTTGCGTTTTAAAAACAAGCTTGTTAAAAGAAATTAGAGTTAGAAGATGAAAGGATATAGAACTTAGAATTGAAAAAAAATGAACCTTTAAAATTAGATTTTAAGAAGAGTGATTTGAGCAAGAAAAAGAGGTTCTCATAAGGCTATTAAGCTAGTAAAGTTATTTTTTATTATTTAAAATAAATATATATATATATTACCCCTCAAAGCGTACTTAGTGCATTGAAGTATCTAGTTGCAAAACAACCAGATACTTCAGTTGTAGAACAACCTTTTATAGGTATTGTCTCACACCAGTACAAGTAGATTATTCAGGTCAGTCAAAATCATTGAGCAGTTCTTGAAGTGCAAGAGTAGTGAGTTGTTTTGTTTGTTAAGAATACTGTATGGGGTGATAAGGGAGCTGACGCCTATTTATGCAATTGATTAGTACGAGGTGGAAAATCAAGCAGGAGGTACTTTGTTGAAACAATTAAAGGGGGATACCGCAAATTTCATCAAACAGTGAACCTTTACTTTTTAGAAGCTTATTTTGGCATATAAAACGCCCTCTTGAAATCATTTCAAGAGGGTGCTTACGATTTGTAATCGACCTAAAAAAGGTCATTCCGAATATATTCGGAATGACCAACTAAAAACTTATGAAACTACCCTAGTTAAAGAGTAACGGGTGCCATTATTGTTTGATCAACTTACGGACAATTTGTTCTTCCTCCTTGTAGAAGGTGATAAAGTAGACGCCACGGGCGATATTACCTACTTCAATAGAATTGCCTTGTAATAGGCCTTCTTGTACTACTTGCCCTTGAATATTGACTAAGCGGTACTGTTGTAAACCTTCCATGTTAGTTGCAACATTAAGGTGGGTTTGAAATGGATTAGGACCAACGGTCAAGAATGGAGCAGCGTCTACTGTTTCTACAGTAGCTGCTTCTGGTGCGCCAGTGATTGCAAACGCATCTATGGCCATGTCTCCTTGCCAAGTTGTTCCTGTTGTTCCTAAGAAACGGAAGGAAACACTAGAAGAGGAGGTATAACTATTAATATTAACAGAAGCTAGTTGCCAGCTATTACCTTGATTGCCAACTTTGCTCCATATAGTAGTCCAACCAGCACCAGTACTAACTTGTAACTTTAAGTCACCCATATTGTTTGAACCATACATGTGGTAACGGAAAGAAACGGTAGCATTTCCTAAGCCAGAAAGGTTGAAGCAGTTACTAGTAAGAATAGCTTGCTTTGCAGAATAATTAGGTGCAGAAGACTCCATGTATAGGTAATAATTACCTTGATAAGCACTGCTTGGTCCTGTGTTGCTAGAAGGAGTAGAACCAGAACGTAAGCTCCAATTAAAATCATCCGCAGTACTTTGGTTCCAACCAGCAATCGTATTTTCAAAGTTTTGGTTGTAAGGGAAACTACTGTTACAGTTATTGCTTACACTACCATTACTAATAGAAAACTGATCAATAGCCATATCTCCTTGCCAACTGCTACCAGTTGTACCGTTGAGACGTAATTGGACGGAACTATTGCCTGCTAAAGAACCTACATTAATGCTAGCGGCTTTCCAGCTATTTCCTTGATCACCTGTTTGTGTCCATAAGGTCGCCCAAGAACTACCACCGTCAGTACTTGCTTGTAAGCGCAAATTTCCCATACTCGCTCCATACATATGGTATTGGAAAGTAATGGCTGCACTACTAGTTAAGCTGCTAAAATCGAAGCAAGGACTGGTAAGGATGGCAGATTTGCTAGGATACTGAGGGCTAGAAGATTCTACATAAATATAGTGACTACCGTTAATCGCAGCACTTGGTCCTGTATTGCTAGAAGGAGTAGAACCGCTTCTAACAGTCCAGTTCGTATTGTCATTGCTGTTTTGTGTCCAAGCACCGATGTTACCATTAAAGCTTTCGTTGTAAGGGAAATTACTAATACCATTGGAACACCCTCCACCAGTATTACCGCCTCCGCCATTGTTATCAACGCCACAGTTTGGCATATCATTACCAATGTTAGCGATCAATTTATCAGAACGACCATAAGAACCGTTTTGACAACCACCAGTATTGTGAATGGCATAAACTAAGTTAGAAGCATAGGATAATACTGGAGATCCAGAACTTCCTCCTTCTGTATCGGCAAAGTAACGAATGCCATTAGTAGTAATGCTATTAACCATAGAGAAACCACCAGCAGTACCACCTTGATCTGTTTTGACAGAGATTTCTTTGCGACGTCCTCCTGGATGTTGTACAATGTAAATACGATCTCCAACAGAAGGAGCAACAGAACTCAAACTCAAATAACCATAAGTTGCAGTAGGATTAACAGGAAGTTTTACCAAGGTATAATCTAATCCCGAACTGGAAAAAGGGCTCGTCTTAATAAACGTAGCAGAACTCGCTACAACAGAAGAACTAGCATTGCTGCTTCCTGTACAACTGCTGTATTGATAGTTAAACATAAAATCTGTATTAGCCGCATCAGAAGCATTCCCAATACAGTGGTTGTTGGTCATCAGGTGGCCTTCGCAACCCAATAACCAACCAGTACATAACCCTGAGCCATTAATCAATAAGCGACAAACGGCTTTCCCTTTATTAAACATAGTCGTACCGCTATAACAAGCAATACGTTCTTTATCATCAGAACCACAAATGGATTTACCTGATGCTAAGGCTTCAATACGTGCTTCAGAGTAACCATAAGCTACCCGTGAGATTTTAAATCCTGTATAGTTGTTGACACCTCCTACAGCATGTAAACGCACGGTAATACGTTCATCTAAAAGTGCTTGTGACCAAAAAGTACTATGCATGGTACCATTTTGATCAACAATTTTTCCTTTGCCTCCATAAATAATGGATTCTCCTGTGTTGTGCGTAGAAATTTCTACATAATCTTCAGGACCTAAGTCAAAATCTTCAAAGTATAACTTAATGTAAGCAGAATGTTTGTTGTAAAATTCTTGCTCAAAGACAACTCCGTGTTGCCCTGCTTGGTTGTAAGGGTGAGCAGTTTCTAATTGGAGGGGAAATTCATCACCAACCTTAACAGGAGCAGGGGTATAATTGCTGTGTGTTTGGTGTGTGGTGGTATTGTTTTGTGCAAAGAGTGTAGTTGTGCACAAGCATAAAAGTAGAAATAACTTTCTCATACAAATAAAGGATTGGTTTTAATAAATGTAAGGATGGACAGCCTGCTTTTGATTGATGGATGTTGTTTGTAAGGGGAAGACAACATCATAAAAATAAAATTTAAAAGCAGATCCTTGATTTCCCGACAATAGTAGGAATAAAAAAAAGAGATAGAGGTATTTTATTTGGTGAATAATAAAAAAGTCAGTAGATAATTTTAAGAATAAAAAAGGAGTAAAGTGCCCGTACAAATGTTCGTTTTTTTTCTTTCTAAAAGTGTTTAATTTCTTTTTCTAGTTTTTTATTAGATTTTTATTTTGAATAAAACAAAAAGACAACAGTTTTATGAAATTTAATTTGTTTCACTTTTTTGTCATAAAAAAGGTCTCTAAGCAAGATTTTGACTTTTGAATAATAGAAAAAAAGGCGCTTTTTTAAATTGATTGTTCCCAAATATAAAAGAAGCCACCTCTACTATTTTGTAGAGATGACTTAAAGAACGCTTTCAAAACACTTTTATTTAGGGTCGTATAGTATGATTTACTGTTTCATCAACTTACGAACAACTTGTTCTTGCTCATTGTAAAACGTAATGAAGTAAACGCCTTTATTAAGTTCGCCTAATTGAATAAAGTTACGTGTCAGTTGTCCTTCCTTAATAACCTGACCTTGTACGTTGGTAATGCGATAGTGTTCTAAGTCACTTCTATTCGTAGTGATGTTTAATACATCCGCTACTGGATTAGGAGCAATGCTTAAGAAAGGAGCGCCATCTAAATCTAAATTTTCTGCTCTTTGTCTATCAGCATCTACACTGGTATTAACCCCTTGTGAGGTTTGTCCACCAGCAACACTATTTGGAGCAATGCCATTAGCAGGCATAGAGTTTCCAATACTACTGATTAAACGATCAGAGCGCCCCGAAGAACCATTGGTACAACCTCCTGTATTATGAATCGCTAATACACGGTGGTTGAAATAATCAATAACTGGCGATCCAGAACTACCGCCTTCTGTATCGGCATAATAACGCAAACCATTAGTGGTTACTTGGTCAATAGCAGATTTACCATTCACTCCTCCAATATCTGTATTCACAGAAACTTCTTTTGGGCGGCCACCTGGGTGTTGTGGAATGTAAATACGTCTTCCACGGCGAGCAGCAGAACGGCTCAATTGTAAATAACCAAAAGTACTTGTAGGATTGTTTGCCAATCTAACCAATGTATAATCATAGAAACCACTAGTTTTGACAAAACTAGCACCAGAGTAATTGGTGTACGATCCACCACCACCAGTACAATTGGTATATTGGTAATTGAATTGATAATCTGTATTAGCCGCGTCAGAAGCATTACCAATACAGTGATTATTGGTCATAATATGCCCTTGGCTACCCAATAACCAACCAGTACAAAGACTAGAACCATTGATCACTAAACGACAAACAGCTTTAGATTTGTTAAAAATTTGACCACCATAACAGGCGATGCGTTGCTTGTTATCCGCACCACAAATGGATTTACCAGAAACTAAAGTATTGATTTTTGCTTCAGAAAAACCATAGGCTACTCGCGAAATTTTGAAACCACGGTGGTGGTTTGAACCGCTGGCAGCGTGTAAACGGACGGTTACTTTTTCGTCCATTAAGATTTGTGACCAAAAATTGCTAATCATTGTTCCTTGTTGGTCAATGATCTTTCCTTTTTCTGCATAGAGAATAGATTCTCCTGTGTTTTCGGTAGAGATTTCAATATAATCTCCAGGATTTAGATCAAAATCCTCAAAATAGAGCTTAATGTAAGACGAGTTTTTGTTGTAAAACTCTTGCTCAAAAACAATTCCTTGCTGACCTGCCTGATTATAAGGCTGAGTAGTTTGAATTTGAACAGGTAATTCCTCCCCAATTTTTAAAGGCGCTTGTGTAGGCTCCTCATTTGCTAATGGAGTTGTTTGTTGGGCATACAATGCTGTGGAACATAACCACAGCGCGACTAGTAACTTTTTCATACAAATAAATAATTTGGTTAAAAAAAAAGAAATGATAATTAAATTCAATCTTTTTATGAAGCTTGTTACAAAGGGGATAAAACGTACCTCAATAGTCTTATCAATAGTTTGACTCAACTGATTGTGTCACAATATTAGGAAGAAAAAAGCAAGAGTGTCTTCTTTTTTAGGGGCGAAAAAGAGAAAATCAAAAAATATATTTATAATAAAAAAGCACTGATGAAACCGTACAAACGTTCGGAATGTTTGTCTGTTTCGGAATAACATAAGGCTTAGTTATTGTTTTTTGACTTTATATTCTGTTAACTTGACGTTAAATTGAATTTGTGGAAATTATATTTGTTTGCTTGATAGAAGATAAAAAAGGTCTCCAAGGCTTTATAAATCATAAAATGACAATCAAGGAAATTCAAAAATAATCTTCAAAAAGTCTTTTTATATTTAGATTAGGAGCAGCTTCCTGTCAACAATGTTCTAAAAAAGATAAAAAAACACCACTACTTCTTTCCTTCTCAGAGAAAAGAAGCAGTGGTGAAGGGTAGACTATGGATATTGCTTTAATGGAAGGTAGTGGGGGAAGAGGATAAAAAACACCTTGATAGGAGTAAAGAGTGCTTTTGGGTAAGCTGTCTCCAAAGTCAAGGGAAATCTTAGTGTTTATTGGTGCGACTAATAAACACAACAAAAACAATACTGGACATACCATAGAAAAGAATAAATGCAGGATTTTTCTTTACAGGGCCTTCAATCGCAATTCCAAAACAATCGAAGTAAACAAAGAGGGTGTACAGGATGATCTCAATGAGAATGAAACTTAAAAATAACTTTGCAAAATGTTTGGCTTCAGATGTTTGGCTCATAATAGGATAGAAATTAAAAATAATGGATAGAGAATTATAAAGAATTTAAAAAATGGGTGGCGGCTTCTAAACGTTCAGGCTTACCAACATCAAACCAATAATCTTGGTCATGAGGATAACCTATTAAGGGCTGTTTTGCGGCTAGATCCAAGTAAGCTGGAATGATAGAAAACGCCCCTTGCTGTTGGGGTAAATAAGACAACAGCGTCGGTTCTATAATATGAATGCCACTAAAGGCATAAGGTTGTAAATTTTCTACCAACCGTTCTACCCGTTTTTCTTTGGTTATGGTATTTTGCCAACCACTTAATCGTTGTTGCTCATCAAACAATAAATAACGGCTGCTTTCTCGTTGACGAATAGCTAAGGTGGCTAAAGCGCCTTGAGATTGGTGCTGTGCCAACATGGTTTGGATGTTTAAGTTGGTCAGTACATCTACATTATACAACACAATAGGATCACTACCTTCCAATAAAGGAGCGGCTTTGGCCAAAGCGCCTCCTGTCTCTAGTAATTCTCCACGCTCATCAGAAATTTGTATCCGACATCCAAAGTTATGATGTGCTTCCAAATGCGCTAGCACCAATGCTCCAAAATGGTGAATGTTGAGCACGATGTCTGTAATACCTTGTTGTTGTAGATATTCTATAGCGTGTTGTAATAAGGTTTTTCCAGCGACCTCAACAAGGGCTTTGGGGCGGTCATTGGTGAGTGGCCGTAAGCGGGTTCCTAATCCTGCGGCGAAAAGAAAGGCTCTCATAAGCTGATTTTTAGAACGTATAATTTTTTTGGAGACACTTTTAATAACGTTTGTTTTTTTAAGAAAAAACACCCCTTTATTTTTACATTAATTCAAACGAAGGCTTTATCAGAATTACACGTCTAAGTTGATAAAAATATCCTCGTTAGAGTTTGTCCTGCTAGATAAGGAAGTTGTCGAGAAAATAAGCTATCTTTTTGATAGAAATTCTGAGAAGAATAATTTCCTTACAAAAAACGAACGCATTTTAATGAGTGAACTACAAACAATAACCCCTTCTAAACTTCCCCAAAAAGGCCGCCCAGCCGAAGAAATTTTAGGGCAACTATCTAACCTAAAGCAACATGATGTTGCTTGGGAATCAGGCAAAGTATTGGCGTATGTCTATGAGCCTAAGAAAGAAACAGAAGCAGTAACTAAGGCTGCTTATAGTATGTATTTGATTGAAAATGGCTTAGACCCTACCGCTTTTCCTAGTTTATTACAACTAGAAAATCAACTGATCGGGATTGCTATTAATTTATTAGGTGGAGATGAAGAGACGGTTGGTAGCTTTACTTCAGGTGGAACAGAAAGTATTATTTTAGCTGTAAAAACAGCAAGAGATTATTACAAAGATAAGTATCCAACTCCTGGTGTACCTGAAATGATTGTGGCAGAAACTGCCCATGCTGCTTTTCACAAGGCAGGCCATTATCTAGGAGTCAACGTGGTTGTTGCTCCTGTTAATAAAGAAACGTTCAAATTAGAAGTTGGAGTTGTAGAGGGTTTAATCACCGAAAATACAATTCTATTGGTTGGTTCAGCCCCTTCTTATGCCCATGGAGTGATTGATCCAATAGAGGAATTAGCCGCTCTAGCGAAGCAGCGCAATTTGTTGTGTCATGTAGATGCTTGTGTAGGGGGATTTTATTTGCCTTTTGCTAAGAAAGCAGGATATGATGTTCCAGCTTTTGATTTTAGTGTAGATGGAGTGACGTCTATGTCGGCTGATTTTCACAAATATGGGTATGCGGCCAAAGGTGCTTCTTGTATTCTACAGAAGAATAGAGACCTACGTCGTTACCAAATTTTTGCTTGCTCTAGTTGGGCAGGATATACCATTATTAATCCGACTGTACTTTCTAGTAAAACAGGCGGTCCTTTGGCAGGTGCTTGGGCAACCATGCAGCACATTGGAGAAGAAGGTTATGTGGAAATGGTGAAAGGTTGCCAAGAAGCAACAGCATTGTGTGTAGAAGCGGTCGCTCAGATTCCAGAGCTAGAAGTGATGGGAACACCAGAGATTAATTTAGTGGCGATTACAGCGGTTGATCCATCGGTTAATATTTTTGGCATTAGTGATTTTATGGCCAAGCGTGGTTGGCATATCCAAGTACAACTGGCTTCTAGTTGTGGCAAAGAGGCCTTGCACTTGAGTATTAATCGTGCTAATGTGGCCTTTATTCCTGAACTAATGGCTTTATTAAAAGAAGCAGCAGCGCTTCAAACATCTGCTCCTAAAGAAGAAGGTTTTGCAATTGATCCAAGTATGTTTGCTCCGATGTTAGAAAACATGGATGCCGCAACCTTTGATAACCTTGCAGAGATGCTTGGTATGGGGGGCGGTGGAGAAGGAGCAGGCTTACCAGATGATTTGGAAATGATTAATAATATGCTCAATCAATTGCCTCCCAAACAGCGTAATGTATTGTTAACCGAATTTATGAATAAACTCTTTACAGCAACTACTTAAAACAGTAGTAACAACGATACAAAAAACAATTAGTTTTTGATAAGGCATGATTCCGATTGGAAGTCGGAACCGTTTAGGACAAGCTTGTGATGGAGCTTGTCCTTTTTTTGTATCTATTACTATTTTTGAAAAAAAAAATAATTTTAAGTTTTTGATTTATAGTGCTTTGCGATTTTTATTTAGTTTTTATCATTTTATGCTGTTATAAAATAATAGAAGTGGTTACTAATGAAGTATGAGGAATAAAGAATTTGAAGACCTTTTGGAGCAACACAAAGGGATTTTGTATAAAATAGGGCGCTCTTACACGAGAAACAAAACTGATTTTGATGACCTTTATCAAGAGATGCTTATTCAGTTGTGGAAATCTATGCAGCGTTTTCGTGGAAATAGTAAGCTGTCTACATGGGTATATAGAGTGGCTTTAAATACGGCATTAACCTATTATCGAAATGAAAACCGCCAACAAAACCTGAATCTCGTAGAAGAGATTGAGTGGAGCGCAATTAGTAAAGTTAAGGAAGAAGAGACTTCTTTCGATCAACGACAAGAAAAAATTGAGCTGCTATACCACTGTATTTATTTGCTCAAAAAAGAGGATAGAGGAATCATCTTATTATACCTAAATGGAGAGAAATACGAAGAAATTGCTCAGGTAATAGGATTATCTATCCCTCATATAGGCGTTAAGATCAGCAGAATTAAAAAACAACTTTACAAACTTTTAAAAAATAATAATTATGAGTGATTTTGATCTAAAAGGAGTTTGGGACGACTCTGATGATTTAGCAAATGCTCATTATACTGGTATCAAAAGTAGTTTGGTAACAATGGTTAAGCAGCAATCAAATAGTATCATATCCCAGTTAAAGAAGAATATACAGAAGGAATGGATTCGCAGCATAACTTTTACAGCCATTTTCCTGTATATCGTAAAAGTATTCATTATCCCTGAGATGCCTTTTTCGAGTAGCTTATTAATAGGAACAGGTATTCTTACTGTTTGTGCAATACCATATTTCAAAATGCTAAGGAAACTCAAAGAAATCCCTTTGTCAGAAACGGTGGTCTATATTGAGCGTTGCATTGAGGTTTTAGAAGAATTTATTGCTAGTATAAATGAATTCAGAACGATACATTTATCGCCAATATTCAATATAGGCTTATTCTTAGCGGTACTTATTCTCTATGGTATGGATATCTGGAGAGAGATGAATATACCAATTAATTTTCCTGCGCTATTAATTTTAGTGCCTGCACAATACCTGCTCAATTTCTATTACTTTGATCGGTATATGAATAAGACTTATACTGCTCCTAAGGAAGAATTGGAAGAAATGCTTGCTTCCTTAAAAAGTGAGGCAACAACACTTTAAATCAAATCATTTTACATAAACAAGATCAATGAACATTCCAATTTTAAAAAAGAGAACAACAATTATTTTACTTTCTATTGGCTTTATCTTCCTATTTTTACTAGGGGGTTATAATGGCCGTAAAGCTAAATTAGAAAAACAAAAACAGCCGACAACTAGTTTAACCATAGAGAATAAAGCGCCTTCAAACGATAAGTTGAATCCTGTACTTTAAGATATGTTACAACTATCAAGTGGCGAAGATGATAGTAAAATTGCCTAAAAAGAGCTTAATTCTAAGCTGATTTCTTTAGTTGTTTTTTGACAAATGATGAGCATCCAAAACCTTCCGCTTTTTAGATTCGTAGCCTTAGCTACGAATCTAAAAAGGGCGGAAGATATGGAAGGTGAGCTGGATTTTTAAATGTACTTGAAGTGTTACTTGTTATCCGAAATTAATTGTAACAGAAGTTCACACTTGGAGATATAACCAAAATCACTAGACGTACTCAACTTGGCTGCTGCTAAACACTTTTCAGCACTGTCTTTAGCTAGACTATAGTTCTTTAAATGATAAGCTAGTTCTGCTTTGTAATAAACAAACCAAAATGCTTTTGGACTTAATTCAATCGCTTTGTCAAACCACAACATGGCTGTATCTAAATCCTTCTTTTTGATGTAGTAGAATTGTGCCGCATCAAAAAAAGTTTGAGCGCTGATATTCTCAGCAGTAGAGCCTGTTTTTAAAGCTATTTCCTCAAAAATAGCTGCATCTGAATCGACAAAGAGCGGGATTATAACTTTAGAATTTTCCCATGCAATAACTAGATCCCCTCCATTGGCATTAAAATTCTCAAAATTAATACTTAGTGTTTCCTTGGTATCCTTAAGGAGAACCACTGGAACGTTAAAACGGACAAAATCATTTTTAGGATTATATCCACCTGCTCCCCATAAAGAGCTGTTTTTATGAAGGATAATGGTCCATTGCTCCTTTGCAGGAATGGTATATAAGCCATAAGTGCCTGCTGGAATTTCCTTCTCAGCCAGCTTTATAGCTCTGTCAAAAGTGATTTTGGTAGAAGAGTTGGCGCCTGTTCGCCATACTTTATTAAAAGGAATTAAGCCGCCAAAGATCTTTCTATTTTGTTTGTTGGGTTGCCCATAGTCTAACTTTACTTGAACCATACCCACCTGTTGTTCTGATACTATTCTTGGACTTAAACTTGGTTTGGTGATTTGTGCACTCATAATAGTAGTTATAGAGAACAGGAAAAATAGCGTGCTTATTAATCGTAATAATTTCATTGTTGTTTGTTTATAACCAAGGTTAAGATGTAGGGGGTATTGTCAATAACGATTAGCTATTGTTTAGAAAATGTTTTTTTAAGAGTTTTAATAGAATCAAACGCATAGATGCTGCCTTCTAATACGAATGAGGAACGGTTAGAACTTTAATGTAATATTGACCTAAACACTTTATCGTGTGTTTGGTTTTGTCTGTTCTCAATTGATCTTTGGTGGTATTAATAAATAAAAAGAAGACACGCTCCAACAAAAGTTTTTTTTGTGGTAAAGGCTTTTTTAAGCTATGAAATGCTGAATTAATCTTGTTGTCTTTCCTTGATTGTAGAATTCTTACTCTGGACGTAATAAACTTCTGTTACAATGTGCTAGATACCCAATAAGCCCAATGCTAATAAGAGTCATGGTTATCATACCAAATTGTAATCCTGCTATAGAGTCATCATAAATCTCATTGCCAAATAAAACAAAAAACAGCGCAATTAGTTTGGTTGGAATAAAGGATAAGCTAATGGCAATGGTAAGATATTTAGGAGCAACATATTTGACCAAATTGGAGTGAACTACAGGTGCAGTATAGGCCTCTGAAATACTAAGGAAAAGTAGAGCGATTAAGTAGCCCATTACATGTTTTTCCATCGGAATAACGGATAAAAGTCCAAAAGAGAGGGCGCCAAAAACAAAACCAATTGTTAGTTTTAAAAATTGATTACTATAAAAATAAGACCAAAATATGGCAGCAATTAAACTGACTGGAAGAAAAAAAACATAGGTTATACTGCTCCATAAATAATAGGAGAAACCCAAAGAAAAGGATTCAAAGAAAATGGATTGTAGATCAAAAAAACGAACAACGGCAATGTCGTAAATGTTGGAAAACACCGCAGCGATAATCAATATTAAAGCTATTTTTGAACCTCTTTTTTTAATAGAAATTTCCTTGATGTTATTGGTATCTAAAGGTTTTTCTTGAAAGAAAGGTATAGGAATTATAGCTCCTAATAATAGCATTCCGAGGGCTATAAAACTAACATAAGGTTCAACATTATCATGCAAATAACCGATCAATGATACTCCTAAAAAGGAGCCTAGGTTTATTACTAGATAAAAAATAGTAAAGCCAGCATCTAATAATCGGGGTCTATCTAAATACAATTTCCCAAAACTTGAAATAAGATTAGACGTATAAAGGCCATTGCCCAACGTCACAAGAAATAGTCCAATATACAACCCAATTGATGACGGAAGGCTTACTACTAAAATGCCTATGGCTTGGAGGATACCACCAATAAGGATTGCTTTTTTATTTCCGAGAAGCAGATCACCTAATAAAGCTCCAATGATTTGAGCGAAAATTGCAGCGCCAATTAACCAACGGTAAACAGACATAGAATCTACTGCACCTGTTTCCAGGTTTTCCTTATTCATGTATAGAATAAAGAGTGTTTGAAATCCATAATAAGCCCCTCGTTCGAACATTTTTGCCAGAAGCAAGAAAAGAACTGCTTTAGGATGTTGGTGGCTTAGAGGGGGAGGCATTGGACGAAGATAGGTGATGGGGCAATAAGGTTATTTAGTGCTTGAAGTAGGCGGTTCTTTATGAATTAATAAAGCCATTAAGCCCAATACAGGCCCTAAAGCTAAAATCATATAAATACTATTGCTGTCGGTTAACGTTCGGATGATATTAATCAATTGTATACTAATAATGGTCACGGAAAAACCAATACAATTAACAATCGTCAACGCTGTTCCTTTTAGTTCAAGGGGCGCATTTTGAGCAACTAAGGTAGAGAATAAAGGAGAATCTGCGACAACAACCATTCCCCAAAAAAGTAGAAAACCAAGGAATAAAGAGGCGGATTCTAACGCAAAGACAAGAGGAGAAAGGAGGCAACATCCACAAGATAACAAGAGCATTAGGCAGGCGGTCCATTTGGTGCCTCGCACTTGGGCTAGGTACCCACTACCAATACAAGCCAATCCACCCACTCCTATAATGAAAAAGGTCAACAAGGGAATGTTAAAGACAATGCTTGGGTGGAGTTGTGTATAAGTTGTTAAGAGGACAGGGACAAAGGCCCAAAAGGCATACAGTTCCCACATGTGTCCAAAATAACCCAAAGCGGCTGTCCTAAAATCCCGTCCTCGAAATATACTAAAAAAGGCCGATAATTGTATGGCCTTACTCGGTTGTCGGTTAGGGCCATCTGGAACCAATCCAAGCATCAATAAACCTCCTAATACAGCTAAGAAAGACGTTACTAATAAGACTAATTCCCATGAAAGACTATCCGTAATTTCTTTGAGTAAATGAGGAAAAGCAGTACCAACCACCAAAGCACCAACTAAAAAACCAAGTGACTTACCCAGTCCTTTTTCATAATAATCAGCCGCGATTTTCATTCCTACAGGGTAGATGCCTGCAAGAAAGAAACCTGTTAAGAAACGTAGCATAAGAATGCTGGCGAAGCTATTGCCCTCCCAAATAACTCCAAGGTTGAAAGTAGCGCCCAATAAAGCGCAACAACAAAAGACTTTGGAAGGAGCATAACGATCTGCTAAAGAAAAGATAGCAAAAATTAATGTTCCTATAATAAATCCAAATTGAACAACGGCTGTTAAGTGCCCTAAATCGCTTTCCTGCAAGCCAAAATTTAAGCGTAAATCTTCCATAACTCCATTGCCCGCAAACCACAAAGACGTGCAGAAGAATTGCGAAAGCACTATTATTGGAAGGATCAATTTTGAAGTGGCCATCAATGTTTTTTAAGTACAGATAAAGTAAAAGATAACTATAATTATTAAATAGGACAAGCTTATCGTTGAGCTTGTCCTTTTTTCTTTCTGTATGCTTTTCTTGATTTTTAAGGCTATTCTCCTTGCTCAATACGTTTGAACATGGCTTGCGCATTCTTGTTGCTAGGATCTAATGCAATGGATTTTTGAAAATTTTCCTTGGCAAGGTTCATCTGCTTATCATAGAAATAACCTTCTCCCAAACTATCAAAGGCATTGGCAGATGTTGGATAGAGGCTTACATTGAGTTTAAATACTTCAATAGCGATCTTAAACTGGGTGTCTCTTAAATAGGTATAAGCCAATCTATTGATGACATTCTCGGTAATGTTGTAATCGGTTGGATGTTGTTTAAGGGCTGTTTGAATATTAACAAAGGCTTTTTCTAGCGTCTGTTCTCCCACTTCTTTTACAATTTTGTTGGTAATAGGAATCTTGGGAACTTCATACTTAGAGTGGTTAAGAATAAGATCTATAGCCGTTATCAACTCATTCATAGCAAGTCTACTTCCTTGATTGGTCAAGAAAATATAGTCATAACCCTCCGTCAAGTCTTTATGAATCAAGGAACGGTAACTCTCTACAGTGCCATCGTGTTGCACATATTGTTTTCCATCTTTGGAAAATACCATCCATCCAAATCCATAACCATATTTTTGCCTCCCAATCGTGATGGAAATAGGACCATCTTGGAGTTTTCCATTAGTAAAAGCTTCTTGTAAGGTGGTTTTGGAGACCAAGCGGTAGGTGTTTAGCGCCTGGTTCCATTTTCCTAAATCTTCTAAGGTAGAATAAATGCCACCTGGGCCAATAACAGATGATTTATAATCAACTTTTTTCCCAAATAGGTTATAACCAGCTACTTTATTCACAATCTTTTCTACCTGAAGGGAGGTCGTTGTGTTTTTCATGGCTAAAGGCTCAAAGATTTCCTGATGGAAGAATTGATCAATAGTTTGGCCAGAGACTTTTTGGATGATGAGAGCCAACATCACATATCCTGAGTTACTGTAGTGAAAGGTTGTCCCATTTTTAAGACTAAGTGTGTCTTGTTGAAATAGGGCATCCAGTACCTCTTTATTGCTAGGATGAACCAGCTTATAATAGGCGGCATCAGTGATACCAGAGGTGTGGTTCAGCAATTGTCGAATGCTTACTTCTTGCAAATAATCGGGATAATCTGGAAAGAAATCGTTGATCTTATCCTCTAAACTAAGCTTCCCTTTTTCTTGCAAGAGCATAATTCCCATAGCTGTGAATTGTTTGGAAACGGAGGCGATGTAGAAGACAGATTCTGTGTTGATGCGAGTTTTAGTTTCTTCATTGGCATAACCAAAAGCATTTTTGTATAAAACAGTGTTGTTTTTTGTAATTAAAATAGCACCATTGAATAAGCCATTAGAATAGCTAAATTGGAATAGAGAATCTAATTGTTGTGTTTGAGTAGTTCCGTTGTCGAGTGGAACCTTAGGAGTATCAGTGCAGGAAGTAACTACTAAGAGCAATAGTAGTACGCAAAAAGAATAAAATCTCATTAAAGATAGTTTTAATAAATGTAATAAATTGAAATTAATAAGAGGGAACTATCTTGATGTGTCGATTATTATTGACTGCTTTTTTGTTTGTTATCAAGCAGTCAATAAAACTACCGTAAGGTAAACATAACTAGCCTTTTTCTAAAGAAATGGATATCTCTTTCTTTAGAAAAAGGCTAATGCCACCTATGTTCTAATGGGTTTCCGATCAGTCATTCCAGCCATGATTTTTCCATTGGCCTACTATAGCATTGCATTGTTCCGTCACCATAAACCCCGATGTATACTCTATTATAAACCCGTGGTCTAATTTCTTATACACTATTCCTATTGGAACAGAAGGCTCTAAAGGGAAGGCTCCTTTTTGCTGTTGAATTCCTTTACAACAAGGATTAAATACTCACTTTGATAGCGTTGTATTTAATTGACGGTAAAGACTGATAGCAATTGTGCGCCAATGAAAGTTGGCTGTTGTTATTGGTAATATTAGGTGTTCCTTCCTCAAAAGCATACTTTCTACAAGAACTAATCCTAGTAATAAGCCGCTTTTTATTGAACGGAAGTTGAACGGCTCTTGTTTAATACTTTCTCCATCACCACATATTGAATTCCTGCTCTGTTAAATTGCCTATCTGTTTCTTTTAACCCAAACTTGTGGTAGAAATTGGTTTTATCCATTCGAGCATTACACCAGACTTTTGCACAATTTTGTTGTTGGACAAGTTCTAGCAACCTTCTTAATAAATGGGTGCCATAGCCTTGGCCTTGAAATTCAGGTAAGGTCGCGAATTTTCTAAATTGCGCTTCTTGGTGTGCAATAAATAAAGAAACAACAGCCACCAATTGACCCTCTACAAACAAGCCCAAATGTTTCCCCTTTTCATCAGCGTCTAACTGAACAAATGCTAAAGGTTGATTTGGCCACATTGCTTTTTGACGGATGGGTAAGGTTTGAGAAGAGGGAATTATTTTGATTTCAAAAGACATGGTCATGGTATCATATGTTGTTCAATTATTTACGATTATTTTTTTTTCGCTTTTGTTTGTAAAAATCTTTATCGGCGATATAGATTTTTTTCTTTACTTCACAATAAACTAGTGTTTTTTCCTTATTAGTGAGTTGGGTGGTTTTAATGATTTCTATTTCTTTCTGTTGAGCAACTTGTTGTTTGATCTCTTCTAATTCGTTTTCGGAATAATTAAAATGAGCATACAGGTTTTCTTTAGCAGGCCTTTTAAAGAAAATTTCAGCAGATTTATCCCAAACAACAAAATCATCCCCAATAAGATTGATTAGTTGTACCATTGGAATTGGATCAACGGCTGAAAACATGCTCCCTCCAAAAATTGAATTGACGTAATTTTTATTCTTAAAACTTAAGGGCAATTGGATGGTTACATCTAGTAAGTCATCCGATACTTCAATTATTTTTGCTGTACTTCTTTTGTACATAGGAGAAAGGTTAAAACCATATTTAAACAACGTTTTTTTCTGGAATATTTTTAATCCTACCTTTGCAATTTGTTGATAAATAGACATTTTATTTGTTTTTGAATTTATTTAAAACTTCAGTTGGGTTGGCTCTGAATTCTTCTACTATTCTTTTTGACTTTTCCGAAATATGCTCATTCAAATAGGTGTATCCCCAATTCATATATTCGGCAATGATAGGCGCTAAATCTAAGCCTTTCTGTTTTAGCTCATATACATAGACTTTTTTATTTGTTGGATGTTGTGTTTTGCTAAGAAAATCAGCTTTTTCTAATTTAGATAATCGATCAGCTAGACGAGCGGAAGAGATGTGCTCTTGTGAAGAAGAAAAATCTTTGAAGGTGCACTTTTTTTTATACAATAAATCTCGAATTATTAATAAGGTCCATTGATCTCCGAATAACTCTAGGCCTAAACTCACAGGGCAGTTAGATCTAAATTTTTTCATTCCACTATTGCTTTGATTGAACGATATTTATATTTTGCTTTCGATTTGAAAGTAAAATAAACAAAAAATCTACTTAAAATGAAAAATCAAACAGGATTAATAGTCCTTATTATAGGAATTTTACATTCACTATTAGGANNGAGGTTGGGCGATTTGGTTTACAACGGTAGGAGTAGTTTTTATTCTTTTAGGATTGGTGCTACAATTTATAGAGCAACAACAGTTGAAAATCCCTAAAAAAATAGGCTGGGGATTCTGTTTGGTTGCTATAATCGGAGGACTTTTACTTCCTTTTTCTGGATTTTGGGCATTGTTACTACCAGGCGCTCAAATCCTATTATCTAATAACTAAGCAAAGTTTTTAGGAAGTTGCTAAATAGAAGCATTAAAAATGGGAATCTTACTTCTATAGAAGTAAGATTCCCATGTATTTATCGACCTTGAAATCTATTTTAAGGAACGATGACCCTTATTCTACGGTAATTCTAATCCCTTCCGAATGCGCTGTGTATTCTGGGGCATACATACATTGAATGGTGGTCACCCCATTAGAAAATTCTCCTTTGTGATTGACCCGTAAATCGTATTCAAAGACATAGGTTCCTTTGGATAGATAACCGAAAAAGAAATTGGTAGAGGCATCTCTAGTACTTTCATAATAGCCCAATCCATCTTGGTATTTGTATTGACTAATCACATTAGTAGGTTCTAAACCCGCAGCACGCATGTCTTTCATGTGTACATACTCCATGTTTCTATCAACGCGTAGTTCAATTCTAATCGTCACCAAATCACCAGGAACTAAGGTTGTTTTATCAACAGGTTTCAAGACAGGACCTTTATCCGTCGTCACCTTTTTAAAGACCTTTTTGTCTAATTTTAAAGGCGTTTTTTGGAAATGTGTGATTTTATCTAAATTCTCAAAATATTGCCAATATAAGGCGCCCCAAGCAACGACTTTATTAGGATTACTGACCTTGATTTTAGCCATTTTAGGCGTAATTTCTTGGCCTTCCCAAGTCGTTTTGAAATAACCTGTACCTGCTTCTTTTTTGATCTTAGATTGATCTAGTTTGTTATTGCCAATAGTAATGTCAATCTCTTGATCTTCCAAGAGCCAGTTATCGCCTGTTTTTAATAAAGCATAACAAGCAGCAGCTGTTGCTTTTGTTGTTTTCCAATGCGTGGTTTGTTTGGCTTTTAGCAACCATACTTTTAGCTCTTCAACGACCTTCTCATCTTTGGCAACCACATCAAATAACTCAATCATCAACGCATGTGTTTCAATGGGTAATTGATGCCAATAGTAACCCGAAGGATACTTCCAATACATGCCCATTTCTTCATTTTGTAGGGCATTCTCCCGCGCCGCTGCTATGATCTTCTGAACGGTTGCAGCCTCTTTGTCCCAACGGTGCAAGCCCAAAGCTAACATCCCTTGTAAATAGCGAGATTGGGTATTCCAGTACGTTTTTGCTTGTCCTTCAAAGTAAACCAACGCTTTTTTGGTGGTGGCATTATTAACGGCCTGGTCCACAAACAAAGAACGAGCATAGAAGTAGTGAATAACAATTGGACTCAAATGGTTAAGCTCTAAATACTCTTTTTCATCTTCGCTGCGTTTGGCTTGTTTTAGCAAGGAGGTATAGTTCTGAGCAAACGCTTTATCAATATAAGCAACCGCTTTTTTAAGCATGTTTTGCATGGGTACATCTTGCTCAAAGTCATCAATGCCAAGTTGTTGCAAACGTCCAAACCCTTGTACTAGATATTGAGTGATGTACCAACTGCTGCGTCCGCCTGGCATCCAACTAAAACCACCATCGCTTGCTTGGCGCTCCATGATCTTTTTCTTCGCTTTAGTCAACTCATTGCCCATGCGATTGAGATCAAAAAGAATCCCAATGTTCTTCTTTTGTGCTTCCTCGCTTTGTGCATTCAATACCCAAGGCGTTTCTTCTAATAAGGCATATTTTAAGTCCTCATTTTTAGACAAATTACTCTTTAAGGCATCTGTATCAATACTTTTCCATTGATCAAAAACACGTTTGATTTTTGGGTGAGAATTGGCCACATCGCTTGCCAAACTATTAGCATAGTAACGAGAGAAAATTTGTTCTGTACACTCATAGGGATATTCCATCAAGTATGGTAAGGACTGAATGGCATACCAAGCTGGGTTTTGTGTAAACTCTAAGGTAAGCTTGTGTTGTATGAGCGTCTTAGATTGACTCCCTTTACGCATCCGTTCAAAATTGAAGACTTTTGTTTGCTTACCACGAATGGGTAAAGGCTGTGTTTCTGTCACCAACATTCGATTGGTCAATACTGGTAGGGTAGATTCTTCTCCATCTGAAAAGCTGCCCGATTTAGCAATGACACGATGCACTAATGGCCGCGTCCAATCATTGGGAACTTGAATTTTCCAACTCAAGGCATCAGAACCACCTGCTTTGGCGTCAAAGTCAAGAACAGTATTGCTCAAATCAAATTGAGCATCTAGAGGCTCCAAGGTAAGGGCATCTAAGAGTACCAATTTAGCGGTTCCTTGCATCCCCTTTTCTGTTAAGTTGCTCACTTTGGCCGTAAAGTGAATTTCGTCTCCTTCTCTAAAGAAACGAGGAGCGTTGGGGACCACCATCAAGTCCTTTTGAGTAACCACGGTATTGGTGGAATAACCAGAGGTCATATCCTTGGTGTGACCAAACAATTGGAATTTCCAACGCGTCAAGGCCTCATTCATCTTGAACTGAATCAAGAGGTTTCCTTCTTTATCTGTTTTTAATTCAGGGAAGAAAAAGACGGTTTCATTAAGATTCGTACGGATTTTTACCTCGTCTAAATCTGCTGCTGGATCTTCTCCTGTATTGCCTTCTGGGGCTGGTTCAGGAGTCGGACTACCCTCATTAACAAACCCAGCAGGCGCATTGGCTGCAATAGAAGCGTCCTCTGCTTCTTCCATATCTGCACTGTAAGAGACCGCGGAATCCATTAGAGGAGCTCCCCCTTTTGCTTCTTTTTTCTTAGGAGAAGATCTCCTTTTTGAAGAGCTTTTTTCCTGAATAGCACTCATTTCTAACCTTCTAGATCTATAATAGTTATTCATGTGGAAAGGAAAGTCATGCCAGTCAAATTGTCGATAGATCCGTTGTAAAGGATTGTAAGAATCGTTCCATTCGTCACTTAATACCCGCGCTTGTACAGTAGAGAAGCTATAGTAGCCACTTAAGCCCAAAAGAGGACTAGTGGTAGTTAAGAAATTACTACTCCAATAATTGGGCGCAAAAGCATCTAGGGACGCATCATACATGCTGGCTAAAAGTTCTGCACTTACGCGTTCTCCTTCTGGTCCTTTAATTTTAAGGGTCCATGTTTCGTCTTGACCTGGATATAATTTGTTGCGGAAGGTTGCGTATTCTATAGATAGCTGCTTGTTGCTCCAAGGGACATGAACGGTCTTTGTCTGCGTATAGAACCGTCCTTGTTGAATGCTTGTTAGGTGGAAATGTAGGTTGCCACGGTGTTTTTCAAGGATTTCTAGATTGATAGATTGAACACCTTTGGGTTGCACCCAACGACGTTCTACAATTTTACCATCATGCTCTACTTCATACAAAATAGAAGCGGCTAAATCGGCACTTCCCATTTGAATGGCAATGGTTGTATCAGGTTCTATATTGTAGAACGATTGAGGAGCATACAAGGCGGTATTACTAGCAGTTGTTTTGGCGTTTTGATCGTATAGGGTGAAGAACTTTGTGAGTTCTATTTTTTCGCCATATTTATCTTGACTTTTAACAACAACTTTATAAGTTCCTTGTGGCCAATTTTTAATATCCTTATAGGCTACTTTTGGCGTCTTTTTGGTATCAAAAGAAGTATTGACCCTTGTTTGCTCCACGGCCCAAGTTTCTTTTTGATCTTCGTCTTTATACGCGAAGTAAGGAAATTTCTTAGCAAAATCTGCTTGTTCCAAAGTATAGTAATCAGGCTTTTCCCAATAGCGTTTTTTATAAACTTTTTTAGGTGTTTTTAGCTGTTCAATAACAAGCGTCCCTTTGGCTGCTTCAAATTGCCCATTAAGGTTGCGACTGCTGATGTATAAGCTATCGGCTGTTGATTTTTCTAATAAATCTGGTAGATTAATACTCAAATCTAACGCTACATAACCTACTCTGACTGTACTAACAGCACTGTGGGTTTCTCCTGTGATGTCTACGACATCTGCATAAATATAGTAGGTGAAAGAAGGCCTCCTATCAGCAGGAATAGAGCGATCAGGTTGTGCTTCAAAAGTAACACTGTATTCGCCTTTATCATTCGTAGTGGTTTCGCCAAACGTCATTTGTTGCTGCTCTTGACGGTAGGGAATATACCAACCCCAGCGCCAATTCCAATACGGAAATTGTACTTGGCGAACTACACGATAACGAACTTGGGCACCATCAATATTATTACCTGCATAAGCTTTGGCTTGTCCTTTAACGGTGACAGAATCGCCTAGTTTATAGGCTTTTTTGATGGGCAAGGCAGCCACTTCAAACTTAGGCCGTTTGTATTCTTCTACTTTGAAATAATGACTACTTCCTGTGTTTTCATCTTGGATGCGCATTTGACCTAATAGGCCTCCAGTTGGTGCATTAAAACTTCCATTAAATGTACCATAGTCATTACTAGTTAGTTCTAAATCAGCTACTTTCTGATAATTGGCATCATAAAGCGTCACGGTACGACTGGATTTGGTCACCAAATCAGGAACCTTCTTGCTAGGGGTGTGTTCTAAAACCAAGCCTTTGAAATAAATCGTCTGTCCAGGGCGATAAATAGCGCGATCTAGGAAGAAGGAAGTACTTTGAGTAACGGCTTCGTTTCTATTATAACGATAAGTATAGTAGGAATCATCCAACTTCAAAACATCCTCTCCATGGGTGACTTTGATGTAATAGGAGTTACCATCTACTTTTTCCGTCAAAATTTTATTGGTAAAGAAGCCATCTTTGTCACTTTTTTGAGTGGCAATCTTCTGTTCATAAGAGCGCCCAATTAGGTTGCTTTTAATGACGAAAAATTCTATACTTGCATTAACAACAGGAGCACCTGTCGTGGCATTGATAACACAATATTGGTGTTTGTATTCATGGTCGCGTTGAAATAGGCGCAAGTTGGAGACATACAAATTAGAATAGGCAAAAGCATTCTTATTGTAACGGAATTTTTTGTCGGTAGAAGTGACAATAACATAGCGCCCACCAGGAAGGCTAGGAAGAGCTATTTCTGTATTATGGGTTTGGAAATCGCCTTCGTTAGGCAATTTGTGCTCCCAGGTAAAGGCTCCTGAAAGGGTATTAATGTAGTTGAGGTATTCTTCCCCATATAAATCATCAAGTTTTTGTCGAGCTCGATCATTGGTAGGAACGGCTTTAAAGTACAACCGATCTACATTTTTATAAGAAAGGTTAGCCAATCCTTCTTCTTTAATAGAGATAATCTTTTCGGTTTGTACACTGATTGATTTTTGATCAATTTGTGTACGCAAACTTTGGCAAAGACTTGCTCCATAGCTTTTTGGAAATTGCTCCATGATTGTACTACACAATTCTCGTGCTTTCTTGGTTTTCCAACGATTGGGATCCTTGGCCCCTCGTTTGTATTTTTCACCTTGCTGGTGATACAATTGTGCCAAATCATAGGCAACGCTGGCCGCGATAGGGCTTTTTTTGTATTGTTCATACAAAACTTTGAGGCGTTCTTCAAAAAGCAAATCTTTGTCTGTCAAAACACTGTTTTGGTGGACAAAGCGAAGGCGATGGAGGTTTAAATCCATAAAAGCCGCTGGATCTTTATCTCCTTGATGGAATTTTAACCCTTCTTGGAATAAGAGCATGGCCTGAAACTTAGGCGATAAGCTGTCTTTGGTTGTTAATGGACGGTTAATAAAACCCTCTACGGCTGCAAAATCCTTAGGATCGTCTAAGTAAAACTTGTAAGAAGGTTGTGTGAGGTAATAATGATCGGTGCGATAAAAATCCAACGCACGATGCAGTAAAAAGTCATACAAAGTTGGGCGCAAACCTTCCATGTATTGCCCTTTGGTGAGAATAGGATCAAATTGATCTAAAGCAATGGTTTGGCTATTTTTATTGGACAAACTTGCTTGATAAAGCGTGTAGATTTTTTGAGTGATACGACTTAGGTCCCAGGTCTGCATATCAATAGGATCAAAATCAACAGTTGCTGTTCGATCTCTAAATTTATAGACGTTTTGTCTCAAATAGTTATTATATAATTCTCCTAACATAGAGTATAAGACAACGTTAATAGGAAACTTGGCAGTTTCTGCTTCTTTTTCTAGACGGGCAATGGCTTTGACTAGGCCATCTTCCTCTAGCTGTACTTGCTGCTTATTCATAATAAGCAAGGCTTTGATCAACTGTGCCTCTTTTTGAGGAGCATTGGGGTTCTCTTGCATTTTTGTGTATAATTTTTGGGTGGCTTCCAGAGCGGATTTGGTCAGTCCTTCTTGCTCTAGTTTTTGAATGGCCTTCCAATCTTGCTCGTAGTTGTTGCGTTTGGGTTGTGCGCAAGCACTGGTATTCCACAAGAGCAACAAGGTGGAGAGTAAAGAAAGCCAAGAAGATGCTAATTTCATTGATTAATGGTTTTTGATTCCCAAGAGTTCCCAACTAGTCCGCACTTAAGGTTGAAAAATGCAAGGGATGTTCTAAAACAGGCCTTTAACGTTCAAAAAGAACTAGAAAAACCTTTTATAGCTTATTATGCAATCGTTAAGATAACAGCAATAGTTATTGCATAATGAATGGTTTTTGAAGGGCTAAACTGGATTCAAGAATCCAGCAACTTCGACTAAGTGGTAATAGCCGTTCCAATAAATAACTTTGAAATCGTAGGTATAGCTTTTGCTGGCTTCATCCGTCAAACGCAAAGAGTAACTTTGCATTTCAGCAGGAGAACCCTCTTCATACGCTTGTTTGTGGACGATTTCTACTCCTGTATTGCGTAGGGTAGAGGCCTTATCTCCTAACTGCTGAGGAAGAGAAGTGGAAAAAAAAGCAGCAATGCGCTGTTTCTGTGCCATTTGTTCTACACTCAAGGCTCGTTTGCCTTGGTCAGAGTTCATATAGTTTTGGATTTGTTGAGCACTTTCTCCTTCTGAGGCAAGGAGTAAATCGCGTAACAGAACTTGGTTGTCTAGTATTCTTAATAACTGATCTGATTTTTCTGTTTGAATACTTTCTACAATTTGCAGCGTCAATTCATCCATGGATTCAAAGGCTTGATATTGTTCTCCATTATAATTGGGATCATTGCAAGCTTGAAATAAAGAAATGAATAGACAACAAAAAAGCAGGGTGGTGGTGCTTTTCATCGTGTGGTGTTTAAATGGTGTAATAGACCTATTGGTCTTTGTTGGTAATAGTAAACTTGTTGTTACTTGATTGGGTAGATGAGTTCATTCCTGTTTTTGGTGGGAGTGCCTCTGTTTTGATTATGTTAAGATACGGTATCTTTATGTATTTATTGTTTTGTAGTGGTTCGCTAAAATTTTGTGTAAGACGATAATCTATAGTTCTTCTAGGTCCAATTTACAATTGGGCAATGCTTCTTGTAATTCAGCTATCTTTACATCAGAAAAGGCAAAAGGCTCTATGTGGTGAAATCTGAACTCTTTTAACCAAGTCATATAACTCAAAGCGAGAAGTGTTTTCTGGAATAGCTTTATGATATAAATCCTTTGCATCTTTGAAGCCTTCGGCCTCTAAAGGTTGAGTACTTGATTATAAGATAAATCTAATTCCACTAATTCAGATAGTGTAGAAATTTCATCTGGTATGTGTTTAATGTCATTAGAGTCTAGCATTAATGCTTTTATGTATTTACATTGGAGTAGTATGGAAAGAGAATGATCTAATATTGAATTATCATATTCCCTAGGTGAACTTGTTCTTAGAGGTTGTATTCAAAGAAAGAATTAACATACGCTTTTTTTAGTTTAATACCTGTTGGAATGGGGGATTTTTGATCGACTTCTTGCTTCTTATAAACTTCTTTATAGAGGATGTGCTCACTTTCGAAATGAGGCATTCTCATTAGTTGTTGATATAGCTCCTCTACAAAATCTTCGTAATAGTTGATAGCTTTTGCTAATTCAAAGGCTAAGGCTTTGTTCTGTTTCCCTAAAGAGAAGAAAAGTTGATGTATTTTGCCTTTTTGAATTGCCATAATGGATAGACGTATTTTGTTGACCTTATTAGCTGAAAAAAAAACAGCCCCAAAGTGAATTAGAGACTGTTCTGGTATACTACTATAATTGGTACTTAGTGTATTTTATTGTTTGACAACACGAATACTTTGTCGACCAATGCGAACAAAATAGATACCTGCTGGCCAATTGTTACCAATAGATAATTGAGCGGCTTGTTGCTCCAAAGTGCGTTGTTCCATCACTTGACCTAGGGCATTACAGACGAACAAGGTAGGTTGTTCTAATAAACTGTTCTCAAAGGCATAATCTATGATAATAGATTGCTTGAATGGGTTGGGATAAGCTTGAATGTCAGCCCAGTTGTCAGGGATTTTAGAAACATTAATAGACGTCGTATCAGAAACTTCAAAAGCATCGATTAAACTTTCTACAATCGTACTGCTGCTATCATTCACTTGAAAATAAACCTGCACCGTGCTTGTAAGAGCAATATAATCGGTAATGTTGAAAGTCTGTTTGAGGGACCAGTCGTACTGAGCATTGATGGTATTAAACACTTCTGCGGTGTCTGTTCCATTGGTCATATAAACTATAAAACGATCACGGGCATCAACTGGCGCACTTTTATTAATAAAATAATGGAAACTGAGTGCCGTTCTATTGGAGTAGGTAGATAGATCCATTATCGGAGAAACAACCGTTGTGAAACCATCATCGACATCATCTCTACCCAATTGACCGCCATCATTGTTACCCGTAATCAAACAACCCCTTCCAATATCACCAGCTAAATCTCCTTCTTCTGGTAAGGCATCACCTCTCCAAGAAACAACAGGACTTGGAATACCATATTCCCATTTTCCGCCACTTGCATTTCCAAACTCTGTCCAACCATAATCGAATACAAATTCATCTCTATACCCTTCTTGAATTGGATAGGTTTGTCCAGTAAGCGTGCTCGAATCTAAGCCTGGTTTAGAAAATACTTTGGCGCGATGTCCCCATTGCCCAGCAATGATGTCATAGTTTCTATCAGGGAAAATCTGTAGACTAAAATTACCATTGGCATCAGCACGGGTGTCGTACTCGTACAATTCACTTTTGAGCTTAACGTAAGCATTTGGGATGCCATTAAGGGTGCCACTATCCACAATTTGCCCCGTCATATTAAAGGCAATAGCAGGAGTTAATTGGACATTTTGAATGGTTACTTGTCCATTGGCTAAAGTCACACTAATAGTTTTAGGAAGATACCCTGTTTTACTAACATATAAATCATAGGTGCCAGCGGTACCAACACCTGTTTTGTAAGTGCCAGCCAATTGCGTTTCTTCTGCAACATTGGTATTTAACAAAGTTAAATTAACCCCAAATAAATTCGCACCAGTGGCTTGATCGGTCACGAGGCCTTCTAACCAACAAGCGCGTTGATAACTGGGTTGTAGAATGTGTAGTCCCGTATTAATATCAGAAACTAAGACCAAACCAGAAGGCAGGTAAGGGTAAGCGCCCCAAGCACCATAAAAACCAGAAATTGGTGTGAGATTGTAGGTGTCATAACGGCCTACTTCTACTAAATTGTCTGGACGACTGGCATCAATTACCACAAGGCCATCTGTATAATAAGAAGTCACTAAGAAGTCATTTAGGGTATGTACATTGTGTGGAATGGTGTTCGCATTGGGTGTACGGTAGCGATCCAATTCCTTGATGTTTCCCAAATCAGAAACATCATAAGAGCCAATCCATGCATTGGACTTTTCATCTGTTGTAAATAAACTACGACCATTATCAGAAATCCAAGCATTGTGTGCAAAGTTTCTAGGTGTCGTTTGAGAAGCAAGTAGGACAGGTGTTGTTTTATTGCTTACATCATGTACAGAAAAAGTTCCAGCATTGATATCTGATGTCCAAAGCGTATCTCCTCTGGTATAGGCATCGTGCGCATAAACTGGCGTTGTCGCTCCTTGATAAATTGGTGTACCAGGAGTCGTATGTACATCTAAAATAAAAGTCTCCCCACTGCTAATATTACTACCTGCGATATAACAATAGCCTCCCTCATCAATGTATAAATTATGGGCTTTGTTGAAACTAGCAGTACTGCCATTAACTGTTAAATTGGGTTTCCAATATTGAAAGGTTGGTGTTCCCGAAGGCAAAGGGCCTAAATCGATGATTAGTAAACCATCTGTTCCTTGATCGGTGGTAACGTAAGCAAAATCTCCCCAAGTTTTGAGATCTCGCCAAATTGACTGTGCTCCTGGAATAAATAAAAGCTCTACAGGTAGAGCTGGATTCGCTAAACTTACAACAGAAGTACCTGTTCTAGTACCTACTAGAGCATATTCCACTCCTGTTTCATCCACATATCCCCAAATATCATTAAGTTCTGAGGTATAGGACAACTGCCCCACAGCAGTCAAGTTAAAATCTTGAACAGGAACCTGAGCTTGAGCCGTTGTCCACGTTAAAAGTAACAATAAACAATGCCATCTGTAATTCTTAAACATAGATAGTTATGATTTGATGAAATGTAAAAAACACTAGCAATGAGCTGTGTCATAAATTAGTTGTGTGGGGAACAACAGAAGGGCTTGAGAAGTAACATTTCTAAATGTCGCCAAAAAAGCGCTGAATCCGAAAAAAAAAGCTCAAAAATTTTTGAAAATTCAAAAAGGACGCTATATTTGCACTCGCAATGATGCAACAGCGAAAATAGCTCAGCTGGTAGAGCACAACCTTGCCAAGGTTGGGGTCGCGAGTTCGAATCTCGTTTTTCGCTCCATAAAGCTTTTGAGAAAATCTCAGAAGCTTTTTTTTATGTCCTTATCTTTCCTATAAAATAAGGAGAATTATTCGCCATATTCGTCGAGGTGTTTTATATTTGATTATGTCTTTTTATAGCAAGGAAGCTGTTGGTGCAGCTTTAATTTTTTATCTAAGATAATTGGTCGAGAATGGAACAAATAAGTGTGTTTGATATCTTCAAAATAGGAGTGGGGCCGTCAAGTTCTCATACTATGGGGCCCTGGGTCGCAGCGCTTTCTTTTTTAGAAAGTTTAGGAACAGCAACTATTGTTACACTAGAAATAGAATTGTATGGTTCTTTGGCAAAAACAGGAAAAGGGCATGGTACGGATATAGCAGTGATGCTTGGATTGTTAGGGCATCATCCACGAACCATCAAAACCAAAAAAATCGACACTTACATTGAAAAGATAAAAACAACTTGCGTATTAAAAATTAACAAAAAATACACCATTCCTTTTATTCCAGAGGAGCACATCAAATTTATCTACAGAAATTTACCCGCCCATCCCAACGCTCTAACCTTTGTAGCAGTCTTAGAAGAAGGAAAACGTGTGCGTCAAACTTATTACTCCATTGGAGGAGGGTTTGTCACAAAGGAAGGGGAAGAGTTGGCAACAGAGTCAACGGAAAATGTCCCCTTTCCTTATCCAATTAACAATGAACAAGATATTTTGTATTGGGTGAAAGAGACAGGTTTGCCCCTTTCTGAATTGGTCATGCGCAATGAATTGACGATGCGTTCTAAAAAGAAAATTCGCAAAGGTTTGCTTGATATTTGGGAAACGATGCGCGCCTGTATTCATCGAGGCTGCCATACCCAAGGCATTTTGCCAGGTGGACTGGAAGTAGAGCGCCGTGCCTATCGGTTTAATGATAAATTGCTGAACGGCGTACAAACTAAGAATATAGACGATTGGATGCGTCTAATACAGGTTGTTAATCCCAGTTTTAGTAATGTGGTTAATTGGACAAGTTGTTTTGCATTAGCTGTTAATGAAGAAAATGCTGCTTTTGGACGGGTAGTAACTGCTCCAACCAATGGCGCTGCAGGTGTTATCCCAGCCGTGCTCATGTTCTATCTGTGTTTTTATCCAAATAAGGGTGACAAAGATGTTTTGCGCTTTTTATTAACGGCTTCTGAGATTGGTTCTTTGTTTAAAAAAGGGTCTACTATTTCCGCAGCTATGGGAGGTTGTCAAGCAGAAATAGGCGTTTCTTCTGCTATGGCTGCCGCAGGTTTGGCAGAATGTATGGGGGGAACCCCTCAGCAGGTATTAATTGCTGCAGAAATTGCAATGGAGCACCATCTTGGTCTTACTTGTGATCCGATTAGTGGTTTGGTACAAGTGCCTTGTATTGAGCGGAACACGATGGGAGCAATGAAAGCGCTTACCGCTTGCCAAATTGCCTTGACAAGTGATCCAAGTAAAGCTAAAGTAAGCTTAGATAGTGTGATTAAAACAATGAAAGAAACGGCAATGGATATGAGTGATAAATATAAGGAAACCTCAGAAGGTGGTTTAGCCATGAATGTATCTGTACGGGTTCCAGAATGCTAGAACAAGAATAAAAAACATCCCTTGATTGCTATGATAAGTAAAGTAAAATCCCCCTTATTAAGATCGGTTTAAAAGAGGCTGAATTCTACAAGAGTGCAAAAGTTGGCCTGTAAATTGTTAAGAATCGCCCTATACAGTAATAAAAACGCTTTAATAGCGGTTATTATGCGGTATTCCTAGGTCAAAATATTAAGTTTGTTACTATTGAAGGTCGTTTATTCCTTATAATAAGCTTCAATAGTGCTATATTTGTAGAGCAAACTATTCGAAATATGTAACGAAGCTGTCAAAAGATGATTAGCAATAATCCTTTAGGAGCTAGTGCAACTTCAATTTTATTGATAATTTTAAATAAGAACATTTCATGAGAAAAAATGTATTAAGTTTTTCGGCAGCAATTTTAGTAGTTGCTTCCTTGGCGAGCTGTGGAGGCTCTATGACAGAGGCAGAAATTCAAGCAGAAGCTAAAAAGAGCTTCGACGAAAAGCAAACAGAATTAGCAGAAGAAGCCATTACTGATTGTGATGACAATAAGGAAATGTATACAATGCAAGCCTTAGATTCTTTGAAAAATGCTGGTGGAATGTAGATTAGACTTTGGAGTCTACTACACAAACAACTTTAACAATCACTTTAAATTTACTTAATCGTATGAAAAAGACAACTTTCTATAAAATTGGTGCGTTGAGCTTGGCTCTATTGGGTGCAGGTGCTTTTACTTCTTTTGATGGCGCCATGACTGATGAGCAAAAAATCGAAGCTGCTTACAATCAAATGGTAGTGGATTACAAAACGGAGCAAACGGAATTGTGTAAAACACAGGCGTTAGAAGAAGCTCAAAAACAATTTGCTCAAATGCAAGCAGAAATGGCTGGTGGAGATGCCCCTACTTATAGTGGTGGTAGCGACAAGCCTACTAGAAATTATTCTGGAAGCAGCAGCAATACCAATACTAATACCAACAGTGGTGAAGAACCTCCTGTAACAACAAATACAGGTGGCAATACAAACACTGAACCTAAAAAAGATCCTAACGCAGCTTCTACTAAAGGTGGAGCTACTCAACAAGGAAGTGGTGGTGTTTCTACTAAAGGTGGAGCTACTCAAAAAGGTGGAGCTACTAAATCAGGTGATGGTGGTAGTGTTTCTACTAAAGGTGGAGCGGTGAAGAAATAAATCTTCTACACATAAAAATAGACAAGAAGCCAAGCATTTAATGTTTGGCTTCTTTTTTTGTTGAGAGATAAAGCTCCCTATTCTTTGGAGTGTTTACTTAAGTGGAATAGAAACGGCGATTGGGTTGCTTTATCAAATATTCATGTAGAGACTTGTTGGCCACCCTGAACATACCTTATGCACAATAGGAAGTTATTACAGTGCTTTTTATTCTGTGAACAGATTTAATACACTGTAACAAAAGTTTCTGTCAATTTACAAACGCATCATTTTACACTTTTAATTGTTAGACAATCGCCGATTGAGCTTAGGTTATAAGGTTTTTTTCTACCTACAAAAATATTAAAAACACGCTACAGAAAACACAATAAACTTCTGTTATATCGTGCTTAAAGCCAATTTGAAAAGGACACTAAGCCTCCTACTATTTGCGAAAAACAGTACAAGCATAAAAAAAATAGGCATTGCTATGATTAGCAATGCCTATTAAATTCTGGAGTTGTTTGAAAAACACCTTTCATTTAACAGGATTAGTTTTTCTTAAACAACCTCTCTATACAAAAACTAAGAAACAGTGTTTCTTAGTAAGTAAGTGTTGTAACACAAGTATCGTTAGAAACACCAGCTGTTGGGAAATCAACAATTACGTCAAGTGTCAATACATTACCAACTTTGCTACCAGTACCAGTGAAAACACGACCAGCAACATCAGTATAGTTGATAGAAATATCAGTAGAACTAGTTACATCCATTTTGATGATGTTGCTAGCTGTGTAACCGAACAAGTTGCTAGTAGACAAAGTAGTAGCATCGTCCATAGTAACTGTTGTGTTGTATAAGAATACACCATTGTTGTTACCGTAGCAAGTATCTTGAGAAGGAACGTTTGCTTTAACAAATTTTGTAGCCCAAGCAGTGTTACATAGATCAGCAGAATCTTTCTCATAACCGAAGTTACAATCACAAGAACCTTCGATACAAGTACCTTCAGCACCACAAACTACGTCTTTACAAGGATCTTGATCACAAGAAATAACGATAAAAGCAGAAAATAAAAGAGCTAGATAGAATAAATTTTTCATAATAATTAAAATTGATAAAAGGTTAAAAATGTATTATAAGTAGAATATAAGAGTTAAGCTTAAAGAGCAGCAATTACTGCTCTTGATGCGAAAGTATAATTTTTACAGAAGGTTTACAAGATTGCAGTAAAAAAGTGTGCAAATTAGAGGTAATATTTGTTTTTAAAAGGAAAATATAGCATTTGAGAAATACCAAAGTACTTTTTAGGCCTTAGCACAAAAATCGTGCGAGAAGTGAATCTTTACTACCCTTGATAATAATTCAATAGTTGATAAAAGGAATAAATTATTTGGTAAGTGTCACTCTTTATTAAAGTCAGTTCTAAGTATTTTATTGTCTTTGGGGATCCTTTTTATGTCTTTATTATGCCAAGTTGTTCTTTTTAAGTCATTAAATGCCTACTATGTTTCCTTAGTGGCAGCAAAAGTAAGCGTTCTTTTTTTATTGAGACTATTTTTTTTATTTTTAATCTATAGACCCCATAGAAATAAGAAAGCTCTTTCTAATATCTAATATGTAGAAATTCTTCTCCATAGACGTCTGCTAATCTCGGTAGGTTGGAATGGAAGGAAAAAAAATACAAGCAACGATAAAAGGGTTGGACGCCTTTTGGGGCTTAGTATAAACTAACTGATTTTTTGAGAACTAACTTGTTACATCTCTTTCTTCACTTTTAATCGTATATCCCTATGTTGAATCGTTTTATTTTATTGGGTTTATTGCTTTGTTTGGGTTGGAGCCAAAGTTGTCAGAAGCCAGAACCTACTGCTTGTACCGCTGAATTACAAAAGGGCTTGCTCCAGCAGAAGGTATGTGGGATGTCACTTACTGCACCAAGAGATCCTTTTGTCCAAGATCCGATGGCTGAAATGAAAGATCTTGGCATAGACTGGGTCGCACTTTTACCCTTTGGTTTTTTTGATCAAGATAGTGTTGTTATTATTTTTGATAGTACAGGCACAATGGGCTTTTGGTGGGGAGAAACACCTGGCGGAATTTCTACGAGTTACCAAATGGCTAAAACACAAGGCCTCAAAACCATGCTAAAGCCTCAATTGTGGTCTTGGCAAGGTTGGATTGGGGATATGCGTTATGATACCCAAGCAGAATGGGATCAATTTCATGATCATTACACCACTTTTATTTGTTTTTGGGCGCGCTTAGCAGAACAATTAGATGTGGATATGTTTTGTATTGGAACCGAAATCAAAGGTTCTGCCATGGATCATCCCGATTACTGGCGACAACTCATTCGAGAGGTCAGACAGATTTATAGTGGGCCAATTACTTATGCTCCCAATTGGGATGAATACCAAGACATTGTTTTTTGGGATCAACTGGATTACATTGGCGTAGATGCTTATTTCTCCCTAATACCAGATTCTACTCCTGCTGTTTGTGATCTAAAAGAAGCGTGGGAACCTATTAAAACTGATTTAAAGGCTTTTTCAGAACGTTGGAATAAGCCGATTCTATTTACAGAATGGGGCTATTTAACATTGAGTGGTTGTGCTTATGAAACGTGGGTGCTTGAAAAAGATCGTTCTTCTGCAACTATTAACCAACAAGCACAGGCAAATGCGGCTCAAGCATTGCTAGAAACGTTTGGCCAAGAAGATTGGTGGGCTGGTGGCTTCCAATGGAAATGGTATGCCGATTTAAATCAAAGCACACGAGATCGTTCTAATGATTATACCCCTCAAGGAAAATTAACAGAAGACGTCTTAAGAGGTTTATACAAGTAATATAACCTTACCTGAGCTATTTATCTAAACTAATAATTATGCTATTTCTACTAAGAACAGTAGTACTTTTTTTCTGTTTGATTATCTTGACCGCTTGCCCCAAAAAAGAGGCAGATGTTAAAGAAATTCCAAGGACTACATCTTCCAGCGAGGCTCCAAAAAAGCTGATGGTTTGTGATGATATGGTAGAGACGGGCTTATTGGTTGATAAAATGAACGGGATTTCTCTAGTCGCACCTCCCAATGCTTTTAAGACAGACCCTATGGCTGACTTACAAGCGTTGGGAGCCAGTTGGGTGGCGGTCTTACCTTATGCTTATTTTAAGAAAGATCAACCTAGTATTAATGCTTTTTCTAAACATAGTTGGTGGGGCGAACGTCCTGAGGGGATTGCAACTTCTACCAAATATGCGCATGAAAATGGTCTAAAAGTAATGCTTAAACCACAGCTTTGGACGCATGACCAATGGATAGGTAATTTAAAATTTGAGACAGAAGAAAACTGGACGGCCTTTGAGCAGAATTATGAAAAATTTATTTTACGGTGGGCCGTTATTGGTGATAGTCTAGGAGTAGAATTACTGTGTGTTGGGACGGAATTGTGTAAAGTAGTCAAAGAACGTCCTCAATTTTGGCGACAATTATTGCCTAAAATACGTCAGGTTTATAAGGGCAAATTAACTTATGCACCGAATTGGGACAGTTATCAAGACGTCTCTTTTTGGGATGATTTAGATTATATTGGTGTAGATGCTTACTTCCCTTTATTAGAAGCTGATACCCCTAGTGTATGTGCGCTCAAAGAAGCCTGGAAGCCCTATGTTCAGAAACTAGAAGCATTGGCAAAACAATGGAATAAGCCCATGCTCTTTACAGAGTATGGCTATTTAAGTTTGGATCGTTGTACCTATAATAGTTGGGAATTAGAAAAGAATAGAGGTAGTGTTAATATCAATGAACAAGCCCAAGCCAATGCTTTAGAGGCTTTATTAGAAACCTTTGGAAAAAAAACATGGTGGGCTGGTGGATTTATTTGGAAATGGTACCCTACCTACAACGCATCAATGGGAGAGGGGAAACATGCCCGTGACTATACACCTCAAGGAAAAAAGGCACAAGTGGTTTTACACCAATTATTTCGGAAGCCCTAACGTTACATTTAGAATGGTAGGGGACTAGTATTTTCAAAATAAGATGATTTTAGAGAGAACTACAACCAACGTTTTTTAAGATCAAACCGTTTTCCAAGTAGAAACTTAACTAAAACGACCCTCCCATGACCCTTTTTCTAAAGAAACGCCCTACATGGCTGGCATTTTTACTTTCCTTTTTAGGTATATCCAGCTGTCAAGTAGATGATTTTTCTATTCCTTGTGATGCGACTATTCCTAGTGGTTTATTAGAACAACACATTCGTGGAATGTCCGTTGTTGCTGCCCAAAGCCCTATACAAGGGGCACCTATGCAAAAGCTCCATCAATTAGGTGTTAATAGCGTTTCATTAATGCCTTATTGTTATTATACGCCAGGAGATCCTACCATTGATGAAACATCTCGTTGTGTTGATCCAATGTGCCCACATGGGCCTAGTGTTCGTGCAGCGGTCTTAGAAGGTTTACAACGAGCAAAATCAGAAAACTTAGCTGTGATGATTAAGCCTCAATTGTGGGCAATGGAAGAATGGGTTGGCCATTTGACTTTTTCTACAGAGCAAGAATGGCACACTTTTGAGCAGAACTATACCAATTTTTTGATGGAATGGGTTAGAATTGCTGCGAGCAACCAAGTGGAGTATTTTTGTATTGGAACAGAGTTGCGTCATTTTGTAGCGCAACGTCCCAATTATTGGCGAGGACTTATTGCACAAATCAGAACCATCTATGCAGGAGAATTGACTTATGCTGCGAATTGGGACGATTATCAAGAAGTCTCTTTTTGGGAGGACTTAGATTATGTTGGAGTAGATGCTTATTTTCCACTTGATCGTAAGGCTGTGCCTACTGTTTGTGCTCTACAAGAAGCTTGGGCACCTTATAAAGAAGAACTAGCGGCCTATTCTAAAGCACAACAAACACCAATTCTATTCACGGAATTTGGTTATTTGAGTGTAAAAGGAGCGGCATACAATACTTGGACCTTAGAAGAAAGGATTCACGAAACAATGGTGAGCGAAGAAGCACAAGCGAATGCGTTGCAAGCTTTGTTGGTAGAACTCTCCCAAGAAACATGGTGGGTGGGCGGTTTTCAATGGAAATGGTATGCCGATGCGATTAGCGCTAAGTGTGAATGGGATCTCAACAGAGATTACACTCCTGAAAACAAAAAGGCAGAAGAAGTTTTGCGTTTGTTGTATCAATAGATCAATTGGGGAAAGAACTTCGATGAATTATAAACAAAAAGCACAAAAACTTATTTATAAGATTTGAGACGTATTCCTATTTGCTTTTATAACCATTCGATGTATGAAATTTGGACGTGTTAATGATCTAACAAAGGTTGATTTTTCAATGCCTAACCCGCCTAATGCTACGAATCTATTGTTGGACAATTTATCGGCACCAACCAATGGCCCCAAAATCTATTTTGGCTGTACGGGGTGGGGAATGAAGGAGTGGATTGGCACCTTCTATCCTCCTAAAGCGAAGAGTAAGGAATTTTTAAAGCATTACAACAAACAGTTTACGACCATTGAACTGAATACGACCCATTACCGCATTCCTACACCTGATTTGGTGAAGACTTGGTACCAGATGACGGATGATAATTTTAAATTTTCTCCTAAAATCCCACAATCTATCAGTCATGCTCCTGATTTAGGTAGGAGAGGAAAAGAAATGGATTGGTTTTGTGAATCCATTGTTGGTTTAGGAGAGAAATTAGGTACCTCTTTTATGCAATTACCACCTAATTTTGGCCCAGGAAGATTGCGCCAACTCGATCAATTTTTAAGCGATTTTCCTATTGATGAGGTACCCTTAGCTATAGAAGTACGTCAAGAAGATTGGTTTGGAGACGAAAAAGCTTTTCAACAATTATTGTACACTTTACGAGAACATCAAGTAGGAACCGTGATAACGGATGTTGCGGGCAGAAGGGACGTCTTACATTTAGGCCTGACCACGCCTCAATTGTTGTTGCGTTTTGTAGGAAATGGCTTACACCCTAGTGATTACCAACGGGTAGATGCTTGGATTACTTTAATATTAGATTGGCTAGAACGAGGCTTAGAAGAAGTTTATTTTTTCTCTCACCAACCTGATAACATCCTTTCTCCCGAAATGTGCATCTACTTCTTAGAACAACTAGAAGCGCGTAGTGCTTTGCGATTCTCTAAAAAAACAAAGATACTAAATGATGGACAGATGAGTCTCTTTTAAACAATTTCAGTATTTTAAGGCGCAATTGAAGTGCAAGGTCTTAGATTAGGGCTTGTTACTTTATTAATGACCTCCCACTATTATAAGAATAGCGGGCATAAAATACGTATGAATTACATAGAAGTCACCATCTCTGGGCAAGCGCCCTCCCTCCATGAAATCTTAATTGCACAATTGATGTCTATTAACTTCAATGGCTTTTTAGAAGAAGAGAATCAGTTGATTGCCTATTTAGACGAGGCGGCTTATTTGCCTGCGGTCAAAACACGTTTGCAAGAACTAGAGACCCAACACCAACTAAACATTAGTACCAAAACCATTGCCGATCAAAACTGGAATGCGCAATGGGAAGCAGATTATAAACCAGTTGTAGTCGAAGATTTCTGTGTTGTACGGGCCAGCTTTCATGCCCCTATCGAGGGCGTAGAGCATGAACTTATTGTCACTCCCAAAATGTCTTTTGGAACAGGGCATCATGCTACGACTTATATGATGATGTTACAAATGCGCGACTTGGACTTTAAAGAGCAACAGGTCTTGGATTATGGTTGTGGAACAGGAGTCTTGGCAATCTTAGCACAGCGACTAGGTGCCAAGCACATAGATGGAGTAGATATTGATTATTGGTCGTATGACAATACCTTAGAAAATATGCAACTCAATGATGTGCCAGCAGAAAAAATGGAGGTTTATCATGGAGTTTTAGACGATGTCCCTGCACAAGGCTATGACCTAATTTTGGCGAATATTAATAGAAATGTTATTTTAGGAACAATGTCAGACATGCAGGCTCGTTTAAATAGAGGCGGAAAACTCTTGTGTTCTGGTTTTTTGGAACAAGATATTCCTCTGGTCGTTCAAGCGGCCAAAGAGTGCGGCCTAACTTTGCAACGCCAAGAAGAACGAGAGCAATGGCGCTGCTTGCTGTTCTCCTCCTAAAGAAAACGATTAAAGAAGTGGAAATAAGAGAACCTATTTTTATTGACTTAGAAGAATTACCACAAGGCATTTACCACTTGAAATTGATAGGAGAAAACGGTGCCATTGTTAGTAAAGATATTTTCAACAGATAAATGTCCTTCAGAACTTTCTAATATACTTGGTGGTATTAAGAAACAGCAATAAAACTACCTTATTATAAAAGGATAGACGGATGGTCTGCTTAAAACGATTTATAAACTCATTCAGTACAGTATGACAATAATTATAAAATTACTCCCCTTTGTTTTGTTTTTATTCTTGGGTTGGAATGTAGCCGCGCAGGATGAAGTAGATGAAATTCCAACAGATCCAGAAGCTTGTTATAAATACATGGAAGAAATCATGTTGAGCATCAAGCGGGAGGAATGTGAGGAAATCATGGACGAATGGAAACAAGATCAAAAAGCAGGGAAGTGGAAGCCTGAGTTTTATCAAGGGCTAGCTGATTTAGGGAATGAGATGATTAAACGTAAAATGAAGCGTTATACTTTCTTTCGGCATGTATTGGCTACAATCAATACCTTCGCAGATGATGATGGATTAGCATCGCAGCATTTCAGTCGTTGGATTTCTATTTCTAAGAAAATATTAGAAAACCAATCTACAGGTAAGACAGCTGTTTATGAACGTTACTTACGGTTTAGCCGAACGTTTTGGGCGACAGGTAATTTGTATGACATCTCTAAAGGAAGCCATAAATGGCGTTCGGAGTCGAGAGTGTTTACAATGAAGTATGAGAACGATCGTCTTTCAATCAAGTATGATAATACCAACTTGATCTGTTATAATAAAAGTGATTCTTTAGTGATCAAAAATGCAAAAGGGATTTATTATCCTTTAGAGCAACTTTGGTATGGAAGTGAAGGGCGTGTGGATTGGATGACAGAAGGTGCTAGAGATGCTTATGCTTTGCTCAAAGCGTATAAGATTCAAACTAGAAGTACGGTTTATAATGCCGCCAATTCTATTTTGTATTATAACTCTGTTTTTAACAAACCCATTGAGGGAATGTTAGTTGACAAAATTTTTAAGCACGCTGCTCCAAATGCTCGTTATCCACAGTTTACTTCCAATGCAAGAAACATTGAGATGGATGATATTGGGGAAGGAGTAAGTTATCAAGGTGGTTTTAAGATGGCAGGTGCTTCTGTACGCGGATATGGAGATAAAAAAGGTCTTTCCACGGTTTATATTACGAACAAACAAGGCCAATGTATTGCCAAAGCAGCCTCTAAGAGTTTTGATATTATCAAAGGTCAAAAAGTAGTATCAGAAGATGCAATTGTAACCTTGTACATTCATGGAGCGGATGGTACATTAGATTCCATCTATCACCCCTCTATCAACATCTTGTACAGTATTGTTCACCGAAAGATTGACCTCACCCGTAGTGAATCTAGAACTTCTAAGGTGCCTTTTGTGAACTCCCTACAGCAAATGGATATGAAAGTTGCTTCCTTGTCTTGGTTTATTGATACGGACCAAATGAACTTAGGAGACAACAAACAAGATATGGAAATGGCGTCAGAGAACCACTTTGATCAATTGCTCTATGAAAAATATAGAAACATTATTTCGATTAACCCCTTGGTGAAGTTTGCCGTTTATTCGGAAAAACTGAAAGAGGAATATGAATCTAATAGTGCTGGGTTCTCACAAGAAGAAGAGGGGTATGTAGAGGATGATATGGTAAGTATTTGTGATATAGATCCCGATCTATGTGATGAAAATGGTAACCCTTATACACTCCCTGACCCAGAAATTGATTCCTCTTCATTTGTAGACGCGGGGGCAGCAATACCTGATAATGACCCTAGTGACGACATAGAAATAGAAGAGTTTGATCCAAGAGTTATTGACGCGGATCAGCTAGCAATGTTATTAGACAAGCGGATGGAGCGGATTAGTATTTTGACGACCGAGGAAGTAGGACGCGCGTCTAAAAACCCTTCTTTTAAAATTGTGAACAACGATCAATCGTATCGCGATTTTGAACGCGGTTATCCTTCCCGATTTAAGTTTGGTGCTATGAATGTCTATGACTTAACAAAAGTTGTACGCGATCCTTCGTTTGATGCTAAAACAACCTTGCCCCTTTATTTGGAAATGGTAAAAGATGGTTTTGCCATTTATGATGAAGATAAGGGAACGGTTACTTTAAGAGACAAGTTATTTCACTATACAGCTTCTGTTAATACAAAAAAGAAAGACCACGATTTTGATAAAATTCGTATTCGCTCTGTGCGTTCTCGTAATAATAAGAAGCCAGCAAATGCAATTTTTGACCTCAAAAAAGGTGCTATTGAAACCTATGGAGTGCAAGAGTTTATTTTGAGTGATTCACAGCAAGTAATTGCGCGTCCCTTTAATGGCCAAGTAAACATGTTGGCAGGGCGTAACATGGATTTTAATGGTGTGATGTCAGGTGGGTTTTGCAACTTTACAGGAACCAATTTCCACTTTATTTATGACATTTTTCATGTTGAGATGGATTCCATCAACTACTTGGATATGTTTATCTACAAACGGGCACGCCATGGTGAAGATGCGCCTGATTGGCAGCGGGGCCGTCCAAAAGAAGAACGAGAATTAGTAGAGGCGACTGAGCGACTGACAACGGAAAAAGAACCGATTAATAGTGTGTTGGAAGGCGGCAGTGGCTTAATGCTGATAGATGTTCCTAGTAATAAATCTGGGCGAATGAAGAGTGATCCTATTTATCCTTCGTTTGAATCAACAAGTCGTTCTAGAGTCTATTATGATAAAAGAAACCGACAAGGAGATGGCGTTTACCCTAGAGATAGCTTTTACTATGAGGTAGAACCCTTCATCTTGAATGGAATGGACAATTTAGAACCCGAGCAATTGGTGTTTGAAGGGAAATTATATGCTGCTAATATTTTTGAACCCATCAATGAGCAATTGCGGGTTATGTACCACGATTTATCCTTAGGTTTTGAAACAGAAACACGCGGGAATGATCCCAATCCTGTTTATTTGCGCGACGATGCACGTGGAAAAGGAACCTTCAAAGGAACGATGGGTATTTCTAATGAGGGGCTCATTGGAAATGGTCGTTTAGATTATTTAGGGGCAACGATTGAGTCAGATTACATTGAATTTTTACCCGATCAATTTAGAGCAGAAGATGTTGATAGTTTTAATCTAGCAGGATCGACTAGAGATGGCATTGAGTTTCCTGATGTGCAAGGAGAGCAAGTGCAGATTGAATGGTCTCCTTATAGTGATAGTATGTATATTGAGTCGTCTTTGGCAGAAGGTGCACCTTTTCAGTTCTTTGACTCTACAGATTTCTATTTAGAAGGTTCCTTGACATTGACGCCTGATGGCTTGTTAGGAAGAGGGAAGTTTGATTGGTATGGAGCAACATTAGAGTCTAACCCTGGGGGCGATTTTAAGTTTGGAAAACAATCCATTGCTTCCCCCTCTTCGGCTGTTATTATTAAATCTCAAGGAGTACAGAAGTTTGCTTTTGAGAATGAGAATGTAGATGCCGTTATTGATTTTGAAAAACAAACGGGTGATTTTATCTCTCAGGAGGCGGATTTAGCGACCGATTTACCCTATAACAGTTATCAAACATCCTTGGATCAATTCCACTGGGATATGAAAACCGATCATATTTATATGGATGCCCAAGAGGGAAAAACGGGTTTCTTCTTAGCAACAGAACAGCAGCAAGATTCTTTAGTCTTTTTAGGAGAAAAGGCAGATTATGATTTAAATACAGGCTTACTCAAAATTGATGGTGTAGAATACATTCGTGTAGCTGATGCTTTTGTTTATCCAAAAGATAAGCACATTGAAATTGAAGAGGCTTCTCATATGCGTACCTTAGAAGATTCGCGAATTGTAGCCGATACCCTCAACCAAAACCACGTTATTCAACGGGCAACCATCAATGTTTTAAGCCGAAATGAATTCAAGGCGGATGGTTATTTAGAGTTTAATGTAGAGGGGCACAAAGACCAAGAAATTCGTTTTGATAATGTAACTTCTGCCCAAGAAGAGCCAGGAATGTTTGTAACAGTAGGAAGTGGAACCGTGCAGGATACGGCTAATTTCTACTTAGATAAAAGAACTCGTTTTAAAGGAGAAGTGAACTTGAATTCTAAATCAGAGCTCTTAACGTTTAACGGTTTTGCAAAGATTTCTTCTGCGGTTATTCCAACACAGGAATGGTTTGGTATTGATTCTAAAGTTGACAAGAGAGATGTTTCTATTGTTTATGAAAATCCTAAAAATCCTGATGGAGAAAATCTATTTGTTGGCCTTTATCTCGATTTGGATACTATGGATTTATATCCAGCAATTTTATCCCCAAAACACAATGCAACAGACCGCAGTATTTTCTCTACAACAGGAGTATTAAAGTTTGATAATGAGAAAAACCAATACTTATTTGGAGATTCTTCTCGCGTTTTAGGGGAGGCAGAAGCAGGACAATTGTTTACTGTTTCAGAGAAAAATGCTAAAGTAATTGCTTCTGGACGCTTTGATTTTAATAGAGGGTTCCAAGGAGAAGGCAACCCTGATTTCTTGGTAGATATTGTTGGAGATTTTACCTTCTTTTTGAATACAAAGTCAGACTACTTGTTTGAAACTTCTACCAACTTAGATTTCTATTTGCCACAGAATTTGCGTGATATTGTAGTGAATGATCTACAGAGTAATGATGAGTTGATTGATAAAGTGCTATATGCAAGTATCAAGAATGAAAAATTGCACCAGCACATGAAGAACTACATCCCAGATGTGAAGAAATTCGATAAGATGTGGAAGAAGGTGAAAGATGATGAGCGCTTGCAATTGCCCAACGACTTTTTACATACGTTCTTTTTTATCAACAACAAACTACTTTGGAGTCCAAAAACAGAATCTTTTGTAACCAAAGGAACTCGTTTACAGTTGGCTTCTATTGGAGGTAAGCATGTTGGACAAGTGGTAAAAGGACACCTAGAGATTTTGAATGATCCAGCGCGTACGGATGCGATGACGTTCTATATCATCTCTCCAAATGGAGATTGGTACTACTTCTCTTACCAGAGAGGTTTCTTAAAAACCGTTTCTTCTAATCCTGATTATAACAATGCCATTGCCTCTCTCAAAACCAAAGACCGCCGTGTTAAAACGGCCAATGGAAATTGGATGGAAATTGTGATTGGTTCCCCAGGAGAGTACTCTAGTTTTAAGAATAAAGCTAGCGCTGCGCACAACTAAGCCTGCTATAATAACAATACTATTAGGCTTCTTCCTTTTCTTAGGGAGAAGCCTTTTTTGAGTAATCAAGCGAAGAAAATGTTAGAAGAAAATAAAAGGAAACGATTTGTTTTTAGAGAAAATTACAACCGCCTTACTTCTAAAAAGAAGCAGCAGAAATACATACAAGATCTTGGTCAAGCATTTAATGAAATATTAAAAGGTAAGTTTCTATACCAAGATACTAGAGATGGACAACTCTATGATTGTATGTTTATTGGAGAAACACGATGGATGGCTCAAAACTTTGCGTTTGAAACCAATGGATTTTTAGGTGATGGTAGTTACCATTGGGAGGGAAGTATAAATGCTTGCCCTGATGGTTGGAGGTTGCCTACTGCATCAGATTTTAATCAACTAATTATAAAAGCGGAAGAGATTGTAGGGGAAGACCTAGATCCTTTAGAAAATTTTAGTTTTGAGGTGTTGGAAGTACTTGAAGAAAACCAACAGTTAGAATTCAATGCAGGTTCTGTGGATTATGGTTTTCCACGGAGTTATTTGCCTTTTTGGACGGCTGAGAAAGAGTATTTTTTCTTGTACGCAGGGCAAAATGAGATTGCTTATGGACTAGAAAAGCCCTATGATTTTGATGAAGGGGCATTTGTTCGTTATGTTCAAGATGTTTAAGGTGTAGGCTTTTGGAATAAAAAATGTATTCTTTTTTATTCTTGTTTATTTTTTTGTATTATGTAATGTGCTCTTAAATAAAGAAATTAAAGCGCTATTATGTAACCTCTATAAAAACAAGAAAACCATGAAACAACTCTGTACAATTTTGTCTCTATGTTTGGCTTTAACAAGTTATGGACAAGACCTTAAAAATTTAGGAAAAACCTTTGTAATGAAGCAGAATTACAAGGCAAAAAAATGTGATGCAATTGGAGGCAATCAAATAAATTCATCTGATCCACTAGAACGGAAATTTATAATTATTGTGGAGGCGATGATAGACAAAGGATATGTGATTAGTGTACCTAGTTTTACAGTGTCAACTAGAAAGAATTACTTAAATGAAACCTTTGTACAAACCTCTGGAATTGCAGCAATTAAGGATGCTGAAGGGAATGTCAAAACGGCTGCAAAACCTGAAAAAAGAATTTACTTCTTTATACCCTTTACGGATTTTAGTAAGGTCTGTGAGCGATCTTTAGCCCCCAATAGCTTCACTGCTGGAATTCCAACGCTTCCTGTCAAATTACGATTTGGTAATGGAGGAGAAGGAGAAGATCCACGTTATTTTCGTTTTGAAGGGAATGTAAGCCTTGGGTTATCAGCAGGCTGGAAACATTCTTTTGGTGAAGATAAAAAGTATGCTTTTAATCTTTTAGCTGGTTTTACGATTGCATCGGTTGAGGTAGATAGCGCAACAACAAGAGGTAGAGTGGCTTCTAAAACTGCTGCGGCCTCTTTTTCACCACATTTAGGGGTTGTTTTTGATGTGCAACGTTTCCAGTTTGGCCTTTATACAGGGTTTGACTTTTTATATGGAGAGCCCAATAAATATTGGGTGTATAGAAACCAACCTTGGTTGGGAATAGGTATAGGATACAGTTTGTTTAAAACGGACAAGGATAATAGTAAAACACCCAATAATAAAGGGGAATAACCTTTTTGGAGGAGTGCTATATTGCCGTTAGCGCTCCTCCAACCACTTGATTACAGTAAGAAAAGAACAAGGCTCAAAATTGTTAGCTTCTAAGCTTTCTACAAAATAGAAACCCCATTACTATCCGTCGTCAAAACATCCGTCATATAATCGAAGAAAGGGCGAATGGCTAAGAAAGTCTCTGTCATTTGATCGGCAAAATCTGCCCGAATAACTTCTGAATCAGGAAAATGACGATAAGCGTAGAATTGTTTTTTGCGAATCCATTTAATATTGGGATGGGTTTTGTCAAAGCCTCTAGGGGCTGTTTTGACACCATCGCCTAGAAGGGCACCATAATGCTGTACAAAAGTAGGATCTTGTACCACGTCCTCAATTGTTTGTACATCCATCTCAAATTCCTTGCGAATTCTTAATAGATCATTCGCTTTAGGGCCATAAAAGCCGCCGCCTACTCTTGATAAACCTGGCTCAATATCAAAGGCATAACTCCCCCGTCTATCGGCTCCAAAACGTCGATAATACCCTCCTAAATACCCTTTGTAAGGCAGCTTGTTCTTAGAAAAACGCACATCTCTATAAATTCTAAACAACTTAGAGAATTCAATCTCATCAGTCGCTTCTAAATTGCGCTGTACTTGATGCATGATTGCTTCCACCTCCCGTTTTGCTTGTAGGTAAGCTGATTTATTAGCTTCAAACCAAGGGCGATGGTTGTTTTCTTTTAATTGTGCAAAAAAATCTAAGCTGGCTTGTGTGATCATATCATTACTTGGAAGGTGGGGAAAGAATTACCAGTAAAGATACAGTTCGTTGGCTATTTTGTTTAAGATAACTAGTCGATAATCTTCCTTCCTTCGTCTAGATTTGAATATAGAATGTGGAATCCAACCCAAAACAGGAATTTTTTGCTTAAAAATACCGTTATTAGACGCACACTATACGGAAACAGCTTAACTAACCAACAATCATACAATGAGAATATTAACACTATTAATTAGCTCGATTTTTTTTATAAGCTCCTGTACTACTGTTCCCCCAGGGCATAAAGGAGTAAAAGTGTATTGGGGTGGAAAAACAGAAATGGATTATGTTTTACCCGAAGGCATGGAAATGGGAATCACTTGGCTTTGGAACCAATGTGTAGAGTACGATGTGCGTGAAAAAACATTGGTAGAGAAGTTTGTTTTTAACGATTCTCGAAACATGGAGACGCAAGTAGAGATTGCTTTGGATTATAACTTGAATCCCGATCAAGTGAACCTCATTCATACACGTATTACAGACATTGATACGAAAATTCTAAAGACACTCAAATCAGCAGGAAAGGAAGTGGTGCCGCAATACACCGCGTCAGAATTGAACCTCAAAAAACGTCAAGAAGCAGAACAAGCCTTGCGCGAAATTATTGAAAAAGAATTGCCTGAGTTCTATGTAGAATTTGCTCGGGTACAAATCACGGATGTGGATATTCCGCAAGGATTGGCTAAAATTGCGGAAGAGACCGCCATCCAAGAAGGCCGTAATTCTTTGGCCTCTAAGAAAGAACTAGAGCAAACGAATTTGGCGAAAGCCCGTATTGCAGAAGCAAAAGGTAAGTACGATGCGGCACTTTTTGATGCTAAAACTAAAGATATTCTCTCTTCTCCTAAAATGTTAGAGCTGAAGAAACTAGAAATTGAAATGGAATGGGCGAAAAAAGGGATTAGTAAGTATGGTAGTAACAATGTTTTTGGTGCTGGAACAGCCGTTGTTAAAGGAATAAATTAAAAACCTTTTTCTGTGGTAGAGCAAAGTGATCATTGGAATAGACTCTAAAGGTTAACGCTCTACCTCAGAAAAATCACTAACAAGTAAATGAGAACAAACCTCAATTATACCGATAAAGACTTAATTATAAAAGTACAACTGACACCAGGTGGCCCAGGTAGCCATGATTACAATTTGCAGATTATGGGTGATGGAAGTTATCTTTTTGCTAGTTATTATGCCGCATCTCACGAAAAAAAGATAGCAACAGAAGATATTCAAGAAATATTGGAAGAAGCAAAACAGATCAACTTTATACAATTGACAGAAATTATTCCTCCTTTTGCTCCATACCCTATTGATGACGGGCAAGAAACCAATGTTGCTTTCTGGATAGATGGACAGCTTAGAAAAACAACATTTAGTGATGATAATTCAATGCCTACCGCTATTAGAACCTTAATTGATAAGGTACTTGTACTAGCCCATTATTCTAAGGAATTATAGACCATTTGGTAAACCAAAGCTATCTAAACTACTTAAGGGACGAAAAGTGCGCCCATCCCATTCTCCCATTAAGGTAATTGGATGCCCTCCACTCAAAGCCAGTATTTTCCATTGCGTTGTTGGATGCAAAACCACCAAAGGAATTTGTTGTTCCATTTGATCGGTTAATAACAATTGTCCTTGTTCTGTCCATCGAGCAGAAATATCTTCTAGGAGCATTGGGAAACGCTGTAACCAAGGGTTTTTAGCAAGCGCTTTGCTGTAAGCAATCAAAGCGTCTTTGAAACTGCTACTAGGTAAAGGTTGAACCGCTGAAAAGTTGGAAAGCGGCTCTGCTTGTACCCAAGTAGCCCGTTGGGCATAGGCAGGAGAGTAGTAAGCTAAGGTTCCACGCCAAACACTTCCTGTCCAATATTGTTGCTCATAACTGGTGGAACCAAATGCATAATCTAATAAAAGTGCTTGATGACCACTGCTCCAACCATGCAACCATACGCGTCTAAAATCACGCCCTTCTACATCTACATCTTCAAAACTCCCTAAAACAAGCCATTCATCTCGCTGTAAGCGGCCTTCTGCTACGACAGCGGCCTTGGTGGTGTTTTTGCCTAATCGGGCAAACAAGGCATGTTGTAAAGCGGTTGAGAGTTGTTCGCGTTGCTTAAAAGCCTCTACCCAACTGTAAAGCGTCCCTAAACGCGCAACAACAGCTTCTGACCAATCGCGTTGAGCATTCATGATCCGTTGGGTGTCTTTGAGATAAACACCAATACTGGGTAATTTTGCATCCACCATTTTAGCGGCAGCAGCATTCCAAAAAGTCGCTTTGTGGGCATCGGTATTCGCAATTCCTTGACGCACGATGTCTTGTAGCCATTGTTCCAATTCTAAAATGCCACTTTCCATTAAGATAAGGCGCTGTTGCCAGCGTTTTTCCTTCGCTTTTTCGGCTTTTTCAGCGGCTTCCTGACTTTTGCTGGAGGCAGGGGTTTTGGCGGTGTGCTCTTCGGGAGTGCTAGGAAAATGCTTCGCCAACCAATTCGCGACTTCCTGAGGGGGAGCTTGGTGTTTGAACACGGCACTACTATTCGCATACAAAAATAAGAGACCTAAACAGTGTTTACAGGGCAATTGTCGGACAGGACAACTGCACTTAAATTTAGGGCCTTTGAGATTGATTTGTACTTGATAAGGTTGAGCACCAGAGCCTTTGCATTCGCCCCATATAGCTTCATAATTGGTGGCTAATATTGGCCACTTAGAAGAATTGGCCAACATTCTTCCTCGACGTTCGGTAGAATCATTGGGCGCTAATACCCGTATCTTATCATCTGTCCATTGCATAGCCTAAAATCTAATTGAAGTTATTAAAAGCCCCGTCCTATAGGATGAATTGGAGTTGGGGATGAAATTACAAAATTAGTCCCATTTCATACTGCTGTAAGGTACATTCAAAGCCTAATTTTTCTAAAAAAGCCTTAAAGTCCATTCTAGCATGTTCTACATTAATCATAGAAAGTCCTGGAAAAAAGGCAGCAGCGCGCCCTATTAATAGGCGTCCAATGCCTTTTCTTCGATGCGCAGGCTCTACATACAATTGTAGAATTCTGCCTGTTGTTTTATAAACAATTAGAGACGCTATCAAGGCACCTTGTTCTTCCACTAAGAATTGTATAATAGAATCTTGGTAACAGTTGATCGCGTGAAAACTGTTTTGCCAAGTTGGTGTTTTATCTTGGATATATTGAGGCAACAGCCAGCAATGGTCTCCTGTTCGTTGTTGGACTCGGTTAGGAGCGGTATCAGGTATGGGGGCATTTTGTTGGTAACAGTCTAATAAACGCAAGCGCTTAAAACCAACCTGTTCATAAACTTTTTGAGCAGGGATGTTTTCTTTGATAACTTCTAGAATAGAATAATCAACTCCTGTTGTTCTCAAAATAGGAAGAATATATTGGTACATTTTTTTGGTCAATTGCTGTCCTCGGAACACTTCTAAGACGCCTGTCCCCGCATTATAAACCGTGAGTTGCCCTTGATGAGGCGCCAGCCCATGCAGAATAAAACCAACCAAGCGACCTTGCTCAAAGGCGCCAACAGAAAACTCTAAAACAACGTGGTCCACCTTTAATTTAAAGGAAAACTGTTGTAGGGTGAGTTGTATAGGAATGAAATATTGGGCAAAAGCGGCATTAAAGACAGTCAATAATTCCTCTGTTGCAATGCCTTGTAACGTTTTGATTTCCACGATTAGAACAGTTCGCTGTGTAATAGATTACCAACCTGAAAAGGCCTTATTAAATACATCATCCATAATTTGATCATAGATTTCTGTGATGAGTTGCTCCTCTACACTCGAGAGTTCTTGATCTGCCGAGAAGTTGGCAAACCGAGAAAAGGTTTGTACCCAATCTTTACTGCCATCTTTGATGGGTGGGTTTTTGTATTGAATACTAATTTGAATAGAAAGACGCTGTAAGGCAACGGTTTGATTGGCTTGTGGGGCCAAGGCTTCAATGGCGTACCCAACAACATCTCCAGAAAATAGAACATCTCCATCGCGTGGTTCATTGACATAAGCCAATTTAGTATTATTGAGAATACGCGTTTTGAGTTGTTCAGAAAATTGTTGTCCAATAATCGGAGAAGCATTGGCTGCTTTGACACCAAATTGGTCAATGTTAAAGGTCTTTAGAACATCGTAATCAATACTTCGATTAATAAGACTAACCGTGCAACTTTGTGTTAAAAACAAACAGAGAAGTGTCGTTAAAATTGTATATTTTGCCATAGTTAAATTGATTCTGATAAACGAGGTAGGATTTAAGTAGTTGACGAATAGTATACGAAAAAGGTTGAAGAGTGGACTGGAATTATGTTTAAAATAACTTCCTAATCACTTTTTCAGAGGATCAACAGCGGCCTCAAAAAAGTTCTACTAATAATAGTAATATGACACTCCAAATAACACTGCTCCAAGAAGATTTGCACTGGGAAAATCCTAGTGCTAATGTAGCATTATTTAGCGAAAAAATAGCGGCTTTGCCAGCCACAGATCTTATTATTCTGCCTGAAATGTTTTCTACTGGATTCTCTATGAATGTAGTGAATTTGGCAGAACCAGCGGAAAACAGCCCTACGTTAGAATGGATGAAGGAACAGGCCCAACAAACACAAGCCGCAATTACGGGAAGTATTATCATTCAAGAAGGAGACCAGTACTATAACCGTCTTTATTGGGTGACGCCTAAAGGTATTGTGCAGCATTATGATAAAAAGCATCTCTTTAAGATGGCGAAGGAACATGATCATTATAGCTCAGGAATGGAGCGCTTAATTGTAGAGTATAAAGGTTGGCGAATCGCGCCATTTATTTGTTATGATTTGCGTTTTCCTGTTTGGAGTAGAAATGTTCCTGTGCCCTATGATTTGGCTATTTATGTGGCCAATTGGCCAGCCAAACGAGCACACCATTGGAGAAGTTTGTTGATGGCTAGAGCGATAGAGAATCAGGCTTATGTAGCTGCTGTCAATGTTGTGGGAGTAGATGGGAAGGGCTTTGAATATGCAGGTGATTCTTCCATTATTGATCCTGTAGGAACTTTATTATCTTATCAAGCGCACCAAACAGGGGTATTGACAGCAACGTTAACGAAGGAGCATTTGACCAACTTGCGTCAACGTTTTCCTTTTTTACAAGATCAAGATCGTTTTCACTTGTTATAAGACAACAGCCCCTTTAGTAACTTATTATCATAAAGGGGCTGTTGCGTTATAACAATCCTATTCTAGTCAGTGGTAGAGGAGGGGCGTACCAAAAAATTGGCTTGAAATAAGAGTTGATTGTTCGCTTCCGCTGGTCCATCAGGACCTTCTATTTTATAATTTCCTAATAGATCTTCGGCTGTGAATTGGGTGCTGATTTGCATCACTAATCCACCATCATCGTTAATCCAAGGCTCAAATTTTGTATTGGCAATGACCGTGCTTGTTCTACCAAGAATAGATAATTCTGCTTCTACTTGCGCAATGGTTAAACGCCCTAATTGTAAATTTAAATCATTTCCTAAAATTCGTTGGAAAGTGAGTGTTGCTTTGGGGTGTTCTTCTACCAATAACAAACTGCCTTTGACATAACTATCTAATTCTGCTTGACCCATTTGCAACGAATTAACATCGACAGTGAAAGTCCCTTTGGCATCTTTTAAACTTTTAGGATCCTTAAGATGGATGCTGCCTGTTGCTTTTTTTAATTCTCCTCCATAATGACGCAAAGGTGCTGGGAAATTAAAGGTTAAGAGTGGTACTCCCTCTGTAATAGGGCCATGAAACTCCCAACTTTTGGGGAGGTCAACATGAGTTGTTAACACTTTATGGTTACGTTTAGGAGCTTGGAGTTTTGTCAAGGGGAGTTTCTTCCAAGGTGTTAATTTAATTTTTTTGCTTAGAAAATTCATGGCATCACCTGCTTCCGAATGAACCAATTGCTGTTCTAATTCCGCCAATAGTTGTTTGCCCGCTTTTGCAAAGGCCTCTTCTAAGGAATTGCCTACGACAGGCGTTTCATATTGTTGATAAATGGGCGTATGACAGTCATAATGGGCATACAACTCTGAACTGACATAAACTTTTCCATCGTCAGCAATGTAAGGGTAGAAATTCATATAGAGCATTTCATCCCCATCTACGACAGGATAACTGCTGTTGTAAGACCATTGATAGAGTCCTTTTTGGAGACCAACCAAGGCTTGTTCTGCGGCTTTTTCTAGATCAAGCCCTGTTGTATTGCCTGTAGGAGCAGTAATTTTGGGCTTGAGTAACAAAGCAGCTCTGGGGTGCGTTTTTACAAAAACATCTTTTTCTTTGTAATCAATGGCTGCTTCAGGCAAATGACGCACGGTACGAATAAAATTGAGTAATCTCTGGTGGGTGGTATATCGGCCTTTATAAACTTTTCTGCCTAAGTGGTTGCGATAGACTAGAAATGGGGTAAAACCAACCTCTTTTGGAGCACCAAATTGAGAAACATCCAATTCTTGAACCTTGATTCCTTGCTCTTTGAGTAAGGCTTTTAAGGTTTTTAGATTGTTTTTAGTAAATTCGCTTTGTTGTTCCGATTGAACAAAAATAAGCAACTCTTCTTCTATGGTTTGTTGGGCATTGGTCGAAAAACCAAGTAAGAGCAGCAAGAAAATAGTATATTTTGCCATAATTGAAAGGAGTAAGAATAGTGAAAGAGTGGTTTTTGGGTTCTTAATTACTAAGAAAGCGTACTATAAACCCTTTATTGGAGCTTGGTATAACTCTTGAAATATAAATAATAAATAAAAACGGTTAACGCAAGTGTTGCTATAAAACTTTGAATCGTAAAAAGTTTAAGCTGTGCTGCAAATTTAGCAGTTTTTAACTATAAAACTATTGAAGCAAAAATAAAAAATGTACAAACAATTAATGTACCAGTATTGATTTGCTTTATCATTTAAATTGAACAGAAAGTAATGAGGAACCAATGGAATTTAGTGGTGCTGTTGTTGTGTGGGATCTTTACCCAAGCAATAGCGCAGTCAGATCGCTGGCAACAACGTGTGTCTTATGAGATGGACATAGTGGTAGATGCGGCCGCTCATCAGTTTGAGGGGAAGCAAAAATTGACTTACTACAACAATTCTCCTGATGATTTAGATCGCGTATTTTACCACTTATACTTTAATGCTTTTCAGCCAAATAGTATGATGGATGTTCGTTCAAGAACTATTCAGGATGCTGATTCTCGTGTTGGTGGGCGTATTTTGGATTTGAAGAAGGATGAAATTGGTTACCATAAAATCAAAGCACTGCGCCAGAATGGAGCAGATGTAAAATTTGAGATCGTAGGGACTATCTTGGAAGTACAGCTGAATGAGCCAATTAAGGCGGGTACTAGTGCTGTTTTTGAAATGGAATTCAATAGCCAAGTGCCTTTGCAAGTTCGTCGCTCTGGTTGGAACAGTGAAGAGGGCATCGAATTGTCTATGACACAATGGTATCCTAAAATGGCCGAATATGATTACCAAGGTTGGCATGCCAACCCTTATGTTGGCCGTGAATTTTATGGTGTCTGGGGCGATTACATGGTGAACATTACCATTGATAAAGATTACACCCTTGGTGGAACAGGAATTTTGCAAAATCCAAATGAAATTGGACATGGTTATGAGGATGTTGGACAGCGAGTGGACAATTCTAATAAGAAGACTTTGACTTGGAAATTTGTTGCTAAAAACGTGCATGATTTTGCATGGGCAGGAGATCCTGATTACATCCATGATATTAAGGAAGTGGAAAATGGCTTAGTTTTGCATTTTATTTATCAGGATGATGAGGATTACAAAGATGTTTGGAAAAAGGCACAAGATAAAGCGGTTCAAGCGTTTCGATTTATCCAAAAGCAGTATGGTGATTATCCTTATGCCCAGTATACCATTATTCAAGGTGGTGACGGCGGAATGGAATATCCTATGGCTACTTTGGTGAAAGGAAGACGCAATTATGGTTCTTTGGTAGGTGTCATTATCCATGAGGCGATGCACACTTGGTACCAAATGCTACTGGGCTCTAATGAGAGTTTGTATGCTTGGATGGATGAAGGATTTACTTCTTATGCCTCTAATGTCGTGCGAGCGCATTTATTTAATAGTCGAGGAACCTTCCCACATGATGGTTCTTATAAGGGCTATGAATACTTGGCAAAAAGTGGAGCAGAGGAGCCAATGAGCACTCATGCAGATCACTTTAATACCAATTTTGCTTATGGTCAAGCGGCTTATTCTAAAGGCGCTGTCTTTTTGGGACAGTTACAGTATATTATTGGTGAAACGACTTTTGACAAAGGAATGTTGAGTTATTATAATGAATGGCGTTTTAAGCATCCTAATCCAAATGATTTTATCCGTGTAATGGAAAAAGAATCAGGTTTGGAGTTGGATTGGTACAAGGAATATTGGGTACACACAACCAATAAAGTCGATTATGCCATTGCAGATGTAGTAAAAGGTAATAAATCATCGGCAGATACAACAGTTGTGAAAGCGAAGGACAAGCAATATTTCATAGCTAGTGGCAAGGTGGAGCGCAAAGGAACATCTATTTATTTGGAGCGCAAAGGTAAAATGCCAATGCCTTTAGATGTCGTGGTGACTTACAAACAAGGAAAATTAACACAGATAAAGACCTTCAATATTCCATTAGAAATTATGCGTGGTAGCAAGCCTGATGAAATGAAAAATGGCAACCAAACAGTGATGCCTGATTGGAAATGGACACACCCTGTTTATGAGTTGAATATTCCAATTAAGTATGCTGATATTGAGAAGATCGAAATTGATCCTTCTTTACGTTTGGCTGATATTGATAGAGAAAACAATACTTGGGAGAAATAAGCCTTGTAGACGCTTTGCTTCTGATGAAGTTGCCTTGGTGTCTTTTATAAAATAGACAGCGTCATTCCTTATGCAAGGAATGACGCTGTTTTAAGTTGTATACTACAATGTTTTTGACAGAGACAACAGATTCTAAATCATTCTCCAAAGAGAATTGTTAGGCTTTGTTTTTTTGAAAGCTAAGAAGCGTTCACAAACGAAATAAAGCAAGACTAAACCGACCAACCAACATAAGTACATCACGCCAATAGAGCAGCCAGAACGAAACGCTGCGCCCATCAACGCGTACAAATACAAGTGAGCAATGTAGAAAAACATAGCGGTTTGCCCAAAAACTTTTATAGGACGGAGGCTAGGGCGTCCCGTGAAGCGAGAAAATAGCGCAAACAGCACTAAATTGATGCCACAGGTAATCAAAGCAAAAGCTAGGCTTGGAGGATACTTAACAACAGTGAAAAAGTCAATCCAATTGCCATTCCCTGCGATGTTAAAGTTCCCACATTCAGCGATGCGTAAGCCTACAAAAAGTAAAATGAAAAGGGTACCTGTAAAAGCAGAAATTGAATAAATTTGTTGTGGTTTTTGTTGTAATAAATGTGCCCAGAACATACCAAAAGTAGTAACACCCAACCAAGGAATGATAGGGTAAATAACCATGATTCCAGGCGATTTACCAGGGACTAAGAGTAGGTGTTCCAAAACATTAAAAGCCTCTGTAGGGGGAGCAGCACTAATGTACCACCACGATAACGCAAAACTACCGATTGTAATATGGAGTAATTGCCAAGGGCGTAACCGCCAAAGGAAGCCTGCTATTATCATACAAGCCCCCAAACCATACAAAACAGAAGTAGGAATCAAGAAGTAACGCCCTGCGAGGCCAGGCATTTGTGGCGCAGTGGCTACCACTGTTGGATCTTGAATACGCAAGGCTATACTAATGCCCCAAGCAGGGAATTCTAAGAAAAACATTAACAACAAAATAAGGCCTCCCCGTTTTAAGAAGTAGCGATGAATTTGGCCAATGGACCAATTAGCCTGTAAGCGTTTTTGGGCAAATAAGAAAATACTCATTCCCATTAAGAAGAAAAAGCCAGGGGCACAGAGATGACTCAAAAAACGAGTCAGCCACCAACTCAAATCGGGATAGCCTTTAAAGGGCACCCCCCAAAGTTCACTAAAGTGCTTTCGCCCAATCATGGCACTGGCATGATCTAAAGCCATGAGTAGCATAATAAAGCCCCGCAACAAATCAATGCTATCTGTTCTTGGAGTGGTCTTCGTCATAGGAGTATGGGTTTGGTGGTTGGAGTAATACTCTTGTAAATTTAAAAGACCTTGTTGGAAATAGGATAGGAGGCTTTGTTTTATTTTGAATTATTTGATCGACTTTGTTTTCCTTGTAGTGTGTAATGCCTGAAAATCCTTATACCTAATAATGCTTCAACGATAAAAAAGAGGTTGCCTAGCAGATGCTGGGCAACCTCTATCATCTTATAATTAGAACAGCTACTGTTCTAAAGAATTACTTATCTATAAACCTGTATTTGTTCGGTCCAGCGCTGCTTGGCAGTGCTGACTTCGATCATATACAAGCCATTGGTCACAGAAGACAAGTTTAAAGTACATTTCTCTTCTCCACGCTCTAGAGTAGCAGGTGTGACTTCTGCCCCCAAAACATTAAAGACACGAACCGTATACGCTGTTGTTAAGGCTTGATCAAATTTGATCGTTACCTGCCCAGTAGTTGGGTTCGGGAATAAAGTATAGCGAATCGGAGCATCCTCATTACCTTTAGTAACCGAGTGGAAATCATCTACTGTAGTAGATGTCCCATTAGGATCATCTAAACGCATGGTAGGTGTACAGAAGGTATCCTGAATAGACCAGAAACTATAGGTGTAATTATTGAGACTTACCGTATCGCATCTAGTACGAACATTATACTCGTAACAAGCACCAGGCTGGAATCCTTGATAGATCTCTGTTGTATCATGAGAATAAAGGACATTGTAAGGATTGTTACTACCTAATAAACGGAAACGAACTTCATAACCAGTCGCTCCTACAACACGATTCCAATTGAACCATCCAAAGGTTGGATTTACAACCATAAAGGTATTGGTTGGTCGAGCACAAGTGTATGAGACACTATCCGTACAGAAGGACTGAATGCTAGACCAATTACTTGACCCGATAGGACAAGATCTTTGCACCTCAAATTCGTAACAAGTATTAGATGTTAGGTTATAGATAATATGATTGTTGTCGTTATAAGAAACTGTATCATAAGTATAAGGCATATTAGGATTAGACTGACGATAGCGAACGATATAACCACTAGCACTAGCTAGATTATCCCAGTAGAAGTGTACAACATTATCACCAATGCTATCAATAATAATATTGCTAGGAGTAGTACAGGGTAATAAATCTGTACAAAAAGTATCATTAGTAGTCCACGCACTGTAATTTGGATTAATGGTGTCACAAACAGAACGTATATTATACTCGTAACAGGTTTGACCTTGTAAGAGGTTGATGAAGATATCAGTACTGTTAGTAGTAACCACTGTATAATTAGAACTATTCATAGTTCTATAACGAATTTCATAACCAAAGTTAGCGCTTGCATTGCCTGTCCAAGAAAGAATGACAGCATGAGTGCCCGAACTGTCTTGACTTATATTACTAGGCATAGCACAATAAGATAGAGCAATTGTATCGGTACAGAATACTCTTCCAGGAGTCAACCAAGGACTGTAATTACCAATAATAGAATCACACAATGTTCTAACAGAATACTCATAACAAGTGCCAGGCATCAAGTTGAATAAGAAGCCATCGCTACTACTACTACTAGCATAGCTCAATGCTGTAGTTCCTACTTGACGGTAGCGAATTTCATAGCCTTGTGCCCCTGATACATTCGCCCAATCCAAGAAAGCACTACTGGTATCAGCAATTTCTCCAAGGTTGGTAGGTATTGAACAAGAAGGGAAATTGGTACAGAAGTGAATAGAATCTGACCAAACAGAATTTTCATTAGGTCCTCTGTAATTACAAAGTGTACGCACACTAAAGGCATAACACGTTCCTGCTTGTAAGTTCTGAATAACAGCCATAGGATTACTAGTCGTAATCGTGGTATAAGAAGAACTAGTAATCGGAGTATAACGAACTTCATAACCTGCAACAGGAGAATTATTATTACTCCAAGAAACATAGGCTGAGTTAGTTGTTGTGCTATCTGTTCTTATAACAAATGGAGGAGTACAATCCAATGTATCTGTACAGAAGAAATCATCAGCAGTCCAACTAGAATAATTTCCTGCTACAGAATCACAAACACTACGGATGCTGTAAGTATAGCAAGTAGCATGTTGTAAGTTAGAAAGGAAAACAGATGGGAAGTTCGTTCGAACAAACGTATAATTAGGGTTACCACTATTGAAATCGATGTAACGAATCTCATAACCCAAATTAGCACTGTTGTTGCCATTCCAAGTAAGGAATGCCGAAGTAGTTCCTACACTATCTACTACATTGTTTGGAGGCGTACAAGGCAAGGTATCGGTACAGAAAACCATATCAGCAGTCCAAGGACTGTAATTGCCAATAAACGAATCACAAACGGTTCTAATAGAATACTCATAACAAGTACCATCCATCAAGTTGAATAAAAACTCATTACTATCAGGAGAAAAGACATAATTTAAAACCGAAGTACCAATTTCACGATATCGAATTTCATACCCCTGAGCACCAGCAACAGTAGACCAGTAAAGTAAAGTACCATTTGGTCCAGCAACACTATCATTGATAGTCATAGGTATTGCACAAGGCGCATTCATGATTATAGAATCCGTACAGAAGGTACGGGCAGGAGTCAACCAAGGGCTGTAGTCTCCAGCGGAAGAATCACAAACGGTTCTAATAGAATACTCATAACAAGTACCATCCATCAAGTTGAATAAAAACTCATTACTATCATGAGAAAAGACATAATTTAAAACCGAAGTACCAATTTCACGGTATCGAATTTCATATCCTTGAGCACCAGCAACAGTAGACCAGTAAAGTAAAGTACCATTTGGTCCAGCAACACTATCGTTGATAGTCATTGGTATTGTACAAGGTAAAATAGTCATGGTATCCGTGCAGAAACTTTCAGCAGGGCTCAACCAAGGACTAAAGTTATTGGTATCACATTGTGTTCTGATAGAAAACTCATAACAAGTATTAGGCATTAACCCAGATAAAACAGTGCTATTACCTGTTGGGTAAGCATAACTTAAAGCAGAGGTGCCAATTTCGCGGTAGCGAATTTCGTAGCCCTGTGCATTGGCCATGGCCATCCAGTTAAGTTGGGCTGTGGTTGCTGCTGGAGTACTGGTAATAGCACTAGGTGTTGCACAGAAACCAGAAGAACCAGGAACACAGAAACTCTGAGCAGGTATTAACCAAGGGCTAAAGTCGGACGTGTCACATTGTGTTCTAACAGAAAACTCATAACAAGTATTAGGCAGGAGGTTGTTAAGAGAAAGACTATTAGAATTGGTCGTTGCATAAGTAAGAGCACTTGTACCTACTTCGCGATAACGAACCTCATAGCCAATGGCATTACTGACAGCCATCCAACTTAATAAAGCTGCATTAGGCCTAGGTGTTGCATTCACATTCATAGGTGGTATACAAGGCTGTGCTCCAGGCGTAGTACAGAAATTCTGTGCAGGCCTGATCCAAGGACTAAAGTTGTTGGTGCCACAACTTGTACGCATAGAAAATTCATAACAAGTGCTAGACATTAAACCAGTGAGAATAAGGCTATTTGTTGTAGTTGTTGCAAAGCTAAGTGCAGAGGTTCCAATTTTACGATAGCGGATTTCATAGGTTTGTGCCCCTGTGATAGCAGTCCAATTTAAGGTAGCAGAATTTGCGGTTGGAGCACTGGTAATATTGCTAGGGATAGCACAGAAACCAGAAGAACCAGGAACACAAAAAGATTGTCCTGGTGACCAAGATCCAATGTCCGTACTATCACAAACAGTACGAACGGCAAATTCATAACAGATGTTACTCTGAAGGTTGGTAAAGATAAAACTGTTGGTAGTAGTACTAGCATAAGAAAGCGCAGAGGTACCGACCTCTCGATAACGCAATTCATATTGCATCGCACCTGCTACAGCATCCCAGTTCACCGTTGCCCCATTGGCATTGGTATTACTGTTGATGTTGGTGTTCACAGGACACTGCGCTAGAGCAGCAGTCGTCATAAAACCCCAAGTTGTTGTTAGCAACAACAGGTAATAAATGAAATTCTTCATAGCAATTGTTTTGATAAAAATTGATAGAGATTAGAAATAAAATTGCTTAAAAAAAGAGTGTGTAGAAATACGTAAATAGGCACGCTATCACAAATCACTACTTAAACTTTATCATCCTATTGTTCATACAGATATGATTAGCATTTTTAAACCGATAGAATGCAATGCAAGGCTTAAGCCAAACATTGCAACAGAATCGGTTTAGTAAAACACTAACAGAGTATATAGAAGGTTGCTGATAATATAAGAATCGAAATGGTTTGTTCTTTAGTGTGCTAGGGGATATATTTCTACTACTATATGGTCGGAGAATAAAGAGGTAACCCTTAAATGCTATCTAACTGTTAAAATCACTACTTTGATTTTTATCTCTTTATCTAAGAGAATAGTTTCCTAACGGAGATGTTAGTTTAAAGAGCTGGTTAATGGTGAGTTATAGATGTGAAAAATAAATGTTGTTTTAAAGTAAAGTCCACTAAAACTTTTTTAAAAAAAGCTTATAAAATCCAATTAGCAATTGTTTTGGCCACTTTTTCTCCATCCATCGCCGCAGAAACAATGCCACCAGCAAAGCCTGCGCCTTCTCCACAAGGGTACAGCCCCACTACATCTGGATGCATTAAATTGGCAGAGTCTCTAGGGATGCGTAAAGGCGAACTGGTCCGACTTTCTGTTCCTACAATCTGAGCATCATTGGTAAAATAACCTTTCTTTTTCTTGTTGAATTCAGGGAGTGCTTGACGCAACCGTTGGGCGATCCAAGAGGGTAAAAGATCTTGCATGGGCGCGGCATAAACGCCAGGAATATAAGAAGTGCTGGGCAAGTTCTTAGAAAGCTTCCCTTTTGTGAAATCTACAAGGCGCTGAGCAGGGGCTTTTTGGGTGCCATCACCTGCTTTGAACATGGTTTGCTCTACCTCTTGTTGGAATTTTAAGCCATTAAAGATAGGATCTTGAATGCCTGCAAAGCTTTTATTATTATAGGCTTTTAAATCTTCTAATTCTACCGCAACAACTAAACCTGAATTGGAATAGGGCGAATCTCGTCTTGATAGAGACATTCCATTGACTACTAATTCTTCAGGAGCGGTCGCAGCAGGAACAATAAGCCCACCAGGACACATACAGAAAGAGAAAACCCCACGTTTTTGAACTTGTGTCACTACACTATAACTGGCCGCAGGTAAGTGGTGGTCGCGTTGTTTTTGACGGTACTGGATTTGATCAATTAAGGGTTGGGGATGCTCAATGCGTACTCCTAGGGCAAATGCTTTCGCTTCTAGGCGGATTTTGCGACGATAGAGTAACGTATAAATATCCCGTGCCGAGTGGCCTGTTGCTAGAATAACAGCTGAAGCAAAGGCTTCTTGTTCGCCATTGATGACAACCCCTTGAATCTGGCGTGTTCCATCCTTTTTATTTTCTATAATAAAGTCAGTGACTTTACTGTCAAAGTGAATCTCGCCTCCATGTGCTAGAATGGTCTCTCTCATTTGAGCGACCACTTTGGGTAATTTATTAGAACCAATATGTGGATGCGCATCTACCAAAATATCAGGAGTGGCACCATGTTCTACCAATAAACGAAGGATGTTCTCAATTTTGCCTCGTTTTTTAGAACGCGTATAGAGTTTGCCATCAGAATAGGTTCCTGCTCCACCTTCTCCAAAACAGTAATTGGATTCGCTGTTAACAATCCCTTCTTGCTGAATCGCCCGTAGATCACGACGGCGTTCACGAACTGGTTTGCCTCGATCGTAAATAATTGGTTTTAAACCTGATTCAATTAATTGTAAGGCTGCAAAATAACCCGCTGGGCCAGCCCCAACAACAATGACCCGAGAGGCTTGTTGGACCTGTCCATAACCTTGTATAATGCTTGGCGGAGCTGTATAAGTCTCATCAACGTAGGCCTCTACCAAGAGGCGAACGACAGGGAACCGACTACGCGCGTCAATAGAACGGCGAATGGTGCGAACTGTTTGTAGGCGATCTGCTTGATCTAATTCAAGTTGTTGGAGCACCTGCTGATGAATATAGGTTTCCTCTTGCGCCTGTGTAGGCGTCAATACCAATTCTATGCGTTGAATCATAGGGACAAATAAAAACAATAATGGATAAGGCTGCTCTTCTTATACAGAAGAGCAGTGCCTAAATGAAATAACAGTAGTCGTACTTTAGTAAACACGCATATCTTTGTCTACCTCTCTAGCATAGGCAATGATGCCTCCATTGAGGTTGAACAAGTTTTCCAATTGATATTCTTGTTGTAAGAATAAAATGGCCATGTAGCTGCGTTTTCCACTGCGACACAAGACAATAGCAGGTTTATCTTTTGGGATTTTATCAACTTCTTTATCCAACATTCCCAAAGGAACATTAATACCTCCCAAGTTGCAAATATCTAACTCATCTGGCTCTCTTACGTCAATGATTGTGAAATCATCTCCTTTGTCCATCATTTCTTTTAACTGGTCTGGGTTTACGCCGTTCACTTCGCCTGGATTCATAATAAACTAGTAGCTTGAAAATGGTTTGAAAATAATTGCCTGAATTGGTCCAAAAAAATGATTTTTTTGCAAATTTGATGAACAAAAAGGCAATGTCTTTGCTATAATTATAGTGTGGGGACAAAGATATTGAAGTTGTTCCAAAATAAAGCATGGTAGACCAAGAAAGCCTTCTTTTTGTAAGCGCTAATTGGTTGAAAGCCTCTTGTTGGTTCTTAAAACGATACCAAAAGGGGAGTTTTTCATTCATACATTAACTGGAAACGCGTTTATGCACACATTAGAGCCACATTACAAATGGCGGTTGGAGTATATTGCCTCAGAGGATCCCAAATCGCCTTTTTTCAATCGCATTTATAGCGAATTTGAGTTTTCTACAAAAATCTATAATTACTACATTCATCCACAATGGGATGATTTTGGTTCCGAAACCTTGTACGCGAAGATTTTATATTCCAATTATGCCGATGGTTATGCCATTATAGAATTAATAGGGGAATGGAATGACTGCTTACACAATGACATTATGTTGCTCAAGCAAGGCTTAGTAGACCGCTTGCAAGAGCATGGTATTTCTCGCTTTGTACTTATTGTTGAGAATGTCTTGAATTTTCATGCCTCTGATGATTGCTATTATGAGGAGTGGTATGATGATATTTCAGACGAAGACGGTTGGATTTGTCTGGTTGGAGTTCGAGACCACATTATTGAAGAAATGGAGGAGTATGATATCCACCATTATCTTAATTTTGGGCCACGATTTAATATCAATTGGCGACCTCAAAAACCGCAATTGGTCTATGAAACCATTCGCTATGCCTTGGAAGGCAATCGTTTAAATCCTTAATATGTTGTTCTTACCAATAAAAATGAAAAATGACAGCGATTAATAAAAAAAAGGCAAGCTGAAGAAAATTATTTACTAGGTTTTTCTTGAAATTTTCTTTTATAAAGGCTTCAAAAGCGGATAGATGGTTTTGAGGAACGATATCTAGCAATTCTTCTGGATTGTTGGGATGGTATTGTAATAAAAAAGATTGACCACTTAATCCTTGTTCATAGTTGGTCAAAGTTGCTTTACTTTCCCAAGGCGCTGCTTTCCAGTAATAAGCAAAGGATTGTTGATATTTTTTCCCTTGGACAACATACTCTAAGGACAGCGGGACAATAATGGTCTCTAGAAAGGCGATTTCAAAGGCATTGGGGTCAAAATAATCGATGTCTTTTTTTTCTTCTATACCTTTAGGAGCTATTAATGGAAATTGAAAAGCAACTTCTATCCCTGTTCTATGTTTTTGAATATTGCTTATATTCAAGTAATAATTCCAAGCGCTAAGACTAATAATCAGTCCGCTAAGGATGCTCCAAATCAGAACAGTTATCCATACACCAAAGGTTAATTGAAAAGCATAAAAAACAAGAAGGGTAAAAATAGGAGCGAGTAAGATATAGGAGAATTTTTTAGCAACTTTTTCCATCAAAAAACTAAGGCCCATTACTAGCCCCAAATAACCCACCACACCAATCAACCAACCGTGGTGTTGTGTGAGAACAACAACAGGAAAAATAACAAAGGAGAGGAGTAAATGTAAGAGGTTGAAATATTGAACTAATTTCAATTCTATAGGGCGCATAGGTAAGAAGTCTCAAAGAGAAAAATAAAGTGCTTTAAAAAACTAAGGTAACTATTTTATCCTTGTTCTCAATGACAAATTTACTAAGAAGAATAAAAAATACTTGTTCAGTTTTCGGTTGCAACTGGGATAGACTATTTGGTTCTTTGTAACCAGCAATATCGCTCGTTTCAAAATAGATCATCAAAAGAATGTACTCCTTTAAAGAATTACACCAACAACAAAAAATATTACTATTAACTAATGTTTGGGATGTACCAAGTGCAACCGCTGCGGCTGCCTTTAATGCCCAAGCTATTGGTACCTCTAGTGGAGCTATTGCTAGTGCGTTGGGCTATGCAGATGGGGAAGAAATTCCTTTTTCAGAACTCTTGTATATCGTCGGCAGAATCGCTCATAGTACCAAACTTCCTTTATCGGTTGATTTAGAAGCAGGTTATGGGAATACTGTGGAGCAAATTGTTGATAATATTCGTCAATTGGTTGATTTAGGGGTTCAAGGAATTAATATAGAAGACAGCCTTGTGGTCGCAGGAAAAAGAAGTTTACGCGATGGAAAAGAGTTTGCTGCCTTATTAAAAAGCATTGTTCAAATGCTAAAAGAGCAAGGAATACTTTTATTTATTAATGTGCGGATTGATACCTTTATTCTGGAGGAACGAGCCATCATAACAGCAACCAAAGATCGAATACGCCAATATGAAGCGGCTGGGGCTGATGGTATTTTCTTACCTTGCTTAACCGATCCTTCCAGTATAAAGAGCTTAGTGGCTTGTACGGATTTGCCAATCAACCTAATGGCAATGCCTTCTCTGCCTGCTTTTGACCAACTACAAGCACTAGGCGTTAAGCGGTTGAGTATGGGCGATTTCTTATTTAAGAAAGTACAACAAGACTTACAACATTCTATGCAAACGATTCTTCAAGAACAATCTTTCACCAGTATATTCTAAGATGTTAGTAACAGACGAAAAAACAATCGATACGTATTACGAGGCGTTGTTGAATAAAACTTCCAGCTTTGTAGGGATCTTTTTTGTAGGCGTTAAGACAACAGGCATTTTTTGTATTGCGACCTGCCGAGCAAGGAAACCCAAACGAAAAAATGTAGCGTTTTATACCACCTTTAAAGAAGCGTTGGACAATGGTTATCGCCCTTGTAAGATTTGTCGTCCAACAGAAAATAGCCATACCGCGCCAGCAGCTATAGAAACAGCTATTGCTTTGGTACGCGAACAACCAAAAGAAAAAATCACCGATCAAGTTTTGCGAGAACATGCTATTCAGCCAGAAATGGTGCGGCGTTGGTTTAAGAAGAACTATGGCATTACCTTTCATGCTTACCAGAGAATGTATCGTATTAATAATGCCTTTCAAGAACTCAAAGGAGGTAAAGCGGTAACCACAACAGCTTTTGATACTGGCTATGAGTCGCTGAGCGGATTTGGTTATACCTATAAAAAACTATTTGGACAGTCGCCGAAGAACAGCCATGCAGAGCAAGTTATTTTAATCAATAGATTAACAACGCCTTTGGGGCCAATGTTTATTTGTGCAACGGAAGAAGGGGTTTGTTTGTTAGAATTTGTAGAGCGTAAAAAACTGGAAACGGAATTCAAGGATTTACAACGTTTATTGAAGGCTAGAATTATAGTAGGAGAGAATGGACCAATTCAACAAGCAAGAAAAGAATTGGCAGAGTATTTTGCAGGAACGCGTCAACAGTTTGAGGTGCCTTTAAATACACCAGGAACCGCTTTTCAACAAATGGCTTGGGAGGGATTAACAACTATTCCTTATGGACAGACTGTTTCTTACAAAGCACAAGCACATAAAATAAATAAGCCAACAGCGATTAGAGCCGTTGCAACAGCGAATGGAGCCAACAGAGTTGCGATAATTTTGCCTTGTCACCGTGTTGTCGGTTCTAATGGAGCCTTGACGGGGTATGCAGGCGGGTTAGAGCGCAAGAAATGGTTGTTGGAGCATGAAAAAGAACAATTAGGGAAAGTCTAAGGGCTTAATAATCTTTGATTAATGCTAGGCGGCGACTTTTTTTGAGGTAAAAGGCTAAGCGGACACTAATCAGGTAGTAGGAGTCATTGTTGTTGGGGTTTCCACGTTGTTCTTCAGGGGCAGAGATGTAACTGTATAAGCCATCAGGGTCCTGTTCGATGGAACGACTCGCGAGGGCTTGCGCTAACGCAGCTTTTTCAGGGGAGAGGTTACTTTCAAACAATTGGGGCGAGATATAGTTGGTGGATACATCGTCTAAATAATCAGTAAAGGTAATTTGGTGGCGAATTTCTATGCCTAGTACAAAATTGTGATTGTGTTCCCATTGAATACCTATTCCCAAAGGAATAAAAAACTGAGCAACTTTATAAGAAGAACGCCCTTCTACCCAGTCTTGCCCCTCTGTATGCAACGGTCGTAAATCAACCCATTGACCTTCATAATAAGCTTGGGGGTTGTGGAATAAAACACCTGTTCCAATAAGCGCATAAGGCGCTAGACGATTTTCCTTTTCTTGGGTGTATAAATTACCAGATAGTTTGATATTATAAGGGGTATATTGGAAGAGAGAGGCGATTTCAAAAATATGGTTTCTAAAGTGTAAGTTGCGATAGAACCGAAACCAACCAGCAGAGCTTTCTTTTTTGGTAGCTTTAAAGTTTTCTCCTGAAAATTGATCATCACCTGAAAGGCAGAGATAAGAAAAATCTAGTCGAAAGGAAAATTTTCCACCCATCGTATAACGAGTAGAAAGGCCAATAGAAGGGCGAGTGCTCTCAAAATCAGTATCATAAGTGAAGGCCTGCCCAACGCTACTAGTGCCTCCTAAATCACCTAAAAATTGGCTGCTGCTTATGTGAAATCCAAGCTCCAGTGGATAGCGAGGAACATATTGTCGTTTTTTTCTTTCTCCCTCTTTTTCAGAGGGTTGTGCTTGTAATATAAGACTACTGCATAACAGTAGTAGGAAGAGGTAGAAGTGGTTCATTTGGAGGCATATTGGTGACAATAAACACCGCCTAAATAATGGGAATTCAGCGGGTTCCCTTCAAAAATAAAGAAGATTATAGAGTTTATAAAATAATCTTGCTCTTATTTATTTCCACACAAGCTCCTATTTTACAAATAGTTATCAGTTAAACACTCTTGATAATATGAAAAAAGAGTTGTTCCTACCAATCGGGGGGAACAACTCTTTGCTAAAAAAGATACCTTTATATATACGAAGTACTAAAAGGTAAATTCCTTCTTTATTTAAAATTCGACGTCTAAACGTACAGTAATATTTCTAGGAGCATCCACTAAGGCTGGACGAATCATATACTCTTGATTGAGTAAGTTTTTCGCAACTAAGGATAATTTTACAGCCGCTTGTTCTACGCCGTCACTGTTCTTAAACGCATGGCGATAACCTATACGAGCACTCATGTTAATTGACTCCCCAGCATTAAAATTCTTTCTATAGTTGCCAATACCAAAGAGATCATCATCTCCATCAAACTGAACCAATAAATCTTCAAAAGCTTTGTCGATGTTAGCCATAGGGCTGTTATAATTCATCGAGTAACCTACTGATAAGGCTTTGCTCTTCAAGAAAAATGCCTCAATGTCAAACTTGACAGTATGAACATTACGGTATTTTAGAATGTTGTAATCTGTTGTAGACAATTGACGAATAATGCTGTCGTTATCCCAGTTTTGAAACTGAGGCATCAATAAAGTATATCCTGCTAAAACATTGAAATCGACGGTTCCAATACTACCAGTACCCATAATGCTCAATTCTCCACCAATGATACGAGTATCATCAATATTAACAGATTGGAAGAAAAGACTTTTGCCAGCACCAATACCTGTGGCACTTAAATCTCCTCCACCAAAGGTGAATTCCATCATATTCTGGTATTCTGTCCAGAAACCTGATAAATCTATAAAACCTTTGAAGTTACCAATTTTGAAGCCTTGTTTAACACCAATTTCAGCAGACCAACCTGTTTCTGATTGTAATTCTGGATTGGCTCGAATAGCTAAAGCTTGTAATCCTTCTCCAATGAGGGTTGTGATATAACGCTCCGCAATAGTAGGGTAACGGTAGCCTTGTCCAAAAGAAGCACGAATGAACGTAAAAGGTGTTGCTTCATAGTTTAGACCAACACGAAATACAGGCTTTGCTTCTTGAGAAAGTGGTTCAGGGTTTTTTATTAACCCTTCTCCATCTGGTTCTGGGTCTACTAAGACAGAATCAGGGCTTTGGATACTGTTGTATTCCAAACGGGCCCCAAAAATCAAGGATAATTTGGTATCATCAGAATTAGCACCTTTAATGAACCCTTGCTCTCCTTGTACATAAATAGCAGCATTGGCAATGTTGTATTGGGCATTTCCAAACAATTGAGATTCTGCAAACGTATACATGCCAACAGTACCAGCTACTAGTTTAAAATCTCCAAAGAAGCTTGATTCCACATCAAATTTCCGCTGATATTGGTATTCTCCATAGAATAAATTAGACGAATTAGATTGGTTTTGACCATTCTGATTGTCTACATAAAAGAAACGCGTTTGTAAACGATGGCGACCATTTTTGTTGTCATAGGCCGTGAAATAAGGATCGATGTTAAAACGAACCGTATTCGTTTCTGTAATACTTCCTGTACGAGGAACGTAGATGTTATGACTAATAGAATCACCTATAAAGCCTAAGGCATAAGGATATTCATTCCCCCAGATAAAGAAACTACCTGATTGGCCTGTGTTGACGTTAATATTCAAACCAACATTCATTTTGGTGGTAAAACGGTAACGCATATTACTGTTGATGCGATATTTGCGCTCATAAGCTCCTGCACGATAAGAATCTTGATAGTAATAATTACCTCCTAAGGTCAAATCAAATTTACCAATTTTGCGACGGTGTGCAAATTGAACACCTAGTTCTACAGGCGTACGATAACCATTGCGCCCAGAGAAAAGTGTTGGTTGAAGGGTATCTACAGCACTAGAATCATTGGTTGCTGCATCCCAAACACCAATTTGATCGCGTTGCCACCAAGCTGTTTCAGGACGTTTTGGTGTCATAAAGGACGTTTGAAAAACAGAAACTTTAGTGTAGGGCTTATTTTTCGCATAAGCGGTACGGATATTAATAATACCATTAAGTGCAGAAGAACCATACAAAGCAGAAGCCGCTCCTTTTACAACTTCAATTTGAGCAATGTTCTCTACAGGAATATCTCTCCAGTTAGGTTGTCCTGCATCTCCTGTTAATAAAGGTAAATCATCAACTAATAAAAGAACGCGGCTACCTGCTCCATAAGAGAAACCAGAACCACCACGGATGTTAGCTTGACCATCTACAACAGATACCCCTGGTACTTTATCCACTACTTCATCTACTTTAGTAGCATTGGTATTATCTACTAAACTTGGTTGAAGTACATCAATAGAAACAGACGACTTACCAACAGATGTTTCAAAACGTGAAGCAGTTTTTGTCACTACTTTTAAGACATTGACTTCTTGTTGTAAGTTAATATTTATGGTTAATGTCTCTTTATCTTTTATGGTAACAGGAATAATAACGGTTTTGTAACCCATGTAGCTTGCTACTAAGTTGTAGCTACCTGCTGGCAGGGAAACCGTATACGCTCCTTCTATAAAATCAGAAGCGGCTCCTGTAACAAATCCACCTTCTAAATTATCAATGCGAACTTCTGCGCCAAGCATAGGTTCGTTTTCTACAGAGTCCATCATGACACCTTTGATGGTTCCTTGTCCAAGCAAGGCAGTGCTTGCTAATAAAAAGCTAAGAAACAACAGCTTAGACCAAAGAAATTGTTTTTTCATAAGTTATTTTATTTTTTTGTTAAAATAGAAGAACAGGTTTCAATGGGGAAGGGATGGTGGCATAATACCACAATTTTTTTGGGCACAAAAAAGGCTAGAAGCAATATATACTACTGGTAAAGGCAGGAAGCTTCTAACAATTTTTATGACTAGAAAAGTAGGTAAATTTAGTACAAAATTTCGTCCTAACAAACCAAACGTTAAATTTAACTTAAAGAAACGCGTTCTGGAAAGTCTACTTTCTTAGTGAAAAGCTCAAAAAACAGAAAGCGGTAATTTTTTACTAAAAAAGAAGCTAACTTTCAAATAAAGCCCTAAATTTACCTTTACGCTTATAATCTTCTATGAATTTTTTTTATTAAATCATCCCACAAAAGAATCATGAAAAAAATAATTACTCTGTTTATTACTTCCTTAACTGTTCTACTTTTTGGAACATCCTTAACAGCACAAACTTGTTGTGGTGCAGGAACTACAGCGCCTGAACTAACACCAGGGTTTTACACGACTGGTCAGATTGCTGGTAACAATAATACACTAGCACCAGTCTTAGGTGTTAATGCTTCTGCAGACTTACCAAGAGTTGAATATATAGTTACAAAAAGAGGTGTTCCTGCCCGTTATACTGATGGACGAATTGACACTACTGGTGGTGGTGGTGATGTTGTTTTAGGGGCAGATGTTGATGGTATCTTCATGCCACAAAACATGACGCGTTATGGAGTTACTTTGGTATCAGGTGATACCTTTGATATTACAGCGGTGGGATATGATCTTCCTGTACTTCAAAATTTAGCCGATTCTCTTTTGAATGGAACAACAGCTACTGGCGTGCCTTGTTGTAACCTCTTTAATTTATTGGCTACACTTCTTAATAATCCTCCTTTAGCTGGCTTTTGTGATAGTTTGAACAATGCAGGTATTACTAGTTCTGCGGATTTGACGAACATGAATGACATTTTGCCTGTATTTGATGCTTTTGCAGATGGAAGTATTTCTATTGGTAACATTGTTAGTACATTGAATGTAATTAACCAGAATGGTAGCTTTCTTTCAGCAGACTGTGGTGGTACAGGAGCAAATGACTTCTTGTTTTTTGGTCTAAATAGATTGGCTACATATGGTTATGAAGTAGGTAACGTTATTGCTGTACGCGAATTGAGTGCTGTTTCTTCTTTTATGATATTCCCAAATCCTGCCAACAAAGGCAATGTACATGTTTATTGTACAACTAAAGAAGCAGTTGATTTGCAGGTTAACTTAATAGATGCAACAGGTAGAGTAGTTTACCAAAAAACTGTCAATGGTATTTTGGGTAATAGCGAAACAACAATTCCTGTTGGTAACTTAACTCCTGGATTCTACATGGTAGAATTAACAGACGGATACAGCAATCAAACACAAAAATTGATTGTACGATAAAGAAACGGTTTAGGAAAGACCTTTTAATTGATGCGTTGAGCCTGTGCGTTTTTGTATGAATTACAGGTCTTTCTTAAACAACTTTAAAATAGACAAAACGGATTTTTAACATTATACAAAAATATTCTATGAAAAAATTAATTACTCTAGCCGCTTCTAGCTTTTTCTTATTGGCTTCTACTACACAAATGACTGCTCAAACTTGTTGTTCTGGTTCTACTGTTGCGCCTGAAGTGACATCTGGTTTTTATACAGTTGGTAAAGTTGATGGTACCAGCAATACACCTGCTCCTGTTTTGTCTGTAACTGCTTCTATGGATTTGCCAACAACAGAATATATTGTTACTAAACGTGGAACACTTGCTATAGATGGCATGGGCGCACCTGATACTACTGGTGGTGGTGGTGATGTCATTTTAGGAGCTGATGCAGATGGTATCTTCATGCCTAATAACATGGCACGTTATGGAGTAAGTTTAGCGAATGGTGATACCTTTGATATTACAGCAGTAGGATATGACTTAGCTGTAATTCAAGAATTGGCGGATTCTTTATTGAATGGAAAGAATGCTAATGGTACAGCGTGTTGTGAATTATTTGTATTAATGGCTGCTTTTATCAATGAGCCTGCTATTGCTGGTTTTTGTGATAGTATGAACAATGCGGGTATTTTCAGTTCTGCCGATATTGCTGGCATGAATGAAGTACTAGAAATCTTTGACGTATTTACAGAAGGTTCAATGTCTATTGGTAACATCACCAATACCTTGGCCTTGATTAACCAAAATGGTAACTTTATCTCTCCAGAATGTGGTGGTACTGGTGCTGGTGACTTTTTGTCTTATGGAATTGACAGAAGTGCTAAATATGGCTATGAAGCAGGGAATACAATCGCTGTACGCGAATTGAGTGATGTTTCTGTTTTTATGTTGTTCCCAAATCCTGCTAATACAGAAGCAGTGAACCTTTATTTTACAACAAAGAAAACAGTAGATCTAACCATCAACTTGGTAGATGCTACAGGTAGAACTGTTTATCAAGCTGCTGCTAATGGCGTATTGGGAGACATTTCTACAACTATTCCTGTAAGTGATTTAGCACCAGGTTTATACATTGTAGAATTGACAGATGGATACAGCAATAAAACACAAAAATTAATCGTACGATAGATTTTTGAGAGTGCTTTTTCTTTTAAAAAAGTACTGTTATAAACAAAAAAAGAAGACCTACAAGCACCAAAGAGTGTTTGTGGGTTTTTTTTGTGAGATTGCAAAAGAGATTTGCAAAAGCTTAAAAAAAGCTTAATTTTATGAGGCATAAGTATGCAAAAGCCATGAAAATGGCTTTTGCACTGTTTACCATTAACGATAGTGGCAACAAAAAAAATCTTAGGAAAAAAGTTTGTTGTGAAACCGTCAAAAAAAAACGATTGGAATGAAAAAAATAAACCTATTAGGGATTTTAGTGGTCCTACTGAGCTTAGCTTATAGTCAAAGTGTGGAAGCCCAGTGTCCCAACTGTACAATTGTGTTGCCTGCAGGTATTCCAGCAGATACAATTATTGTAGATTCCTTGCCTTCAGCGTATAAGAATGCCTATTATGAGGAAGTTATGAGTTATCGTTTACCCTATACAACAGATCCGTTAGCGGCAGTAGCCCCTCCTGGTACTAATGTACCAGCTGGACTTACCATTGACCACTTCAAAGTCTTAAGTGTAACGGGCCTACCTCCTGGACTTACTTGGACAGGCGACCGCCCAGCTCCTATGTTGTATGATGAAGTAGCTCCTGCAACACGCGATGGTTGTATTACCTTGTGTGGTACACCTGGTGCTTCAGGTATCTTTGTTGTTAATGTCAACCTAGAGATCCAAATTTCTGGTTTTGTCTTTCCATCTCCTCCAATTCCATTAGAATTTGAAGTATTTGCAGACACCAACGCTAGTTTTGTGGTGGATACAGGAATCGGTTGCGCGCCTTTTCAAGTAGTTATTAATAACCTAGTGCCTAGTAATGGAAATCCAGGCTTTAGCTACTTTTGGGACTTTGGTAATGGACAAACTTCTGCTATGGAGAACCCAGATACGGTAGTGTATGATTTTGGTATCACAACAGATAGTACCGTCGCTATTACACAGCAAGTTATTATTGATACTTTTCCTTACTTGTTAGAATCAGTAGTAGTAGCAACAGATCCTGGTAATTCTTGTAACGATGATATTGTTGTTCTTGGAACGGTAATATCAACAGGAGCCCCAGATATGTACATGATTCTGATTGGTAATGGCGATACAATTAATACTGATCCTAACTTTGGCCTTATTGGCAATACACAAAACAATGAATATCCTAGAGATACGATGGTTTTTCCTGGTCCAGTAGAGTTAGTAGATGGACAAAGTTATACCTTGGAAATTTTGGATGATGATGCCGCTTCTTTTAACTCGGATGACCCTTGTGGTAGCGGTGCTGTTACGTTGAGTAGCGCTTTAGGTGCAGGTACTCATACTTTAACAACAGGTACAATGACTATTGAGGTGACCATTTCTCATCTTATTGATACAGTAGAATATGTGGATAGTATCACAGTAGAATATTGTAATATCAATGTGAATTATGTAGAGACGGTTAATCGTACCCTACAAGTATTCCCTAACCCTACTAGCGACCAAGTAAATGTTTCTTTCCGCCTCAATGGTTTGGGAGAAGATGTAGACTTAGTTGTGAGTGATGTTTTGGGTAGAACGGTATACACGGAAGCGATCAAAAATGTAGCAGGTCAATATAATCGCGGAATTAGCTTGGCAGGACAGTCTAATGGCTTGTATCTGTTGCAATTGCGTATTGGTGACCAATTAGTTACTAGAAAAGTGATTTTACAAGAGTAAGAATAGCTTTTATAGAGCACAAATGCTGGACCAGTGTAAAAGCTGGTATTGTATTTGATTTTTAGATGAATCACTTCCAACAACTTAGGTTTGGAAGTGATTTATTTTTTGCGATTATTTCTACAAAAACACCTCAACGAATAGGGGCAGTGCTATTTTAAAAGGCTCTAAGTAGTAGAATTCTACTTTTATGACAACATTTTGTACGCTCATGAAGTTAGGCAAAGCATAAACTTAGCCATTACTATTTTCAACATCAATAGACACCACGTCTAATAACCGACCATCAAATCATGAAGTTATTCTTCTGCCTGTTTAGCCTGTTACTGGCTACAAGTCCAACACTATCTGCACAAGACCCTGTCGCCATTATGGCTAAAATGAAGGCTGCCCTTCAACGCATGAATCAATCTACCTTTGACCTACAATCCAAGGAGCGTTTTGGAAGTACTTATGCGACTAAAAACTTACGGTTTAGAATACAAGAGAACCCACGTCGGGTATACATGAAGGATTTAGACACAGGAGTAGAGATGTTGTATGTGGTTGGTTGGAATGGTAACAAAGCATACATTAATCCCAATGGTTTTCCTTGGGTGAACGTTAGTTTGAGTATTTATGATTCTAAAGTAGTGGCAGAAAACCATCATACTGTAAAAGATGCTGGTTTAGGCTTTGTAGCACTTCTATTGAGTGGTTTTGAATCTACCGTAAGGAAGGCAGGAATGGCAATAGATAAGCTCTACACCTATAAAGGAGAAGTGATATTTGACGGCCGCCCTTGTCATCGTATTTATATGATTCCTCCAACTGGATTTGAGTATGTTTCTTATACAACAGATCGCGATCAGAATTTAGTGCAATTATCTCGTAGGATTGTAGCTTCTGATTATTTGATCCAAGAGAAGAACAGTAAAGTCTCTTATGCTCGTAGAATTAAAAAAGGAACCACACTAAGTGTTCCAAGCGCTTATGCCAGTAAAGTAATTGTCTATATTGATAAACAAACTTATATGCCTGTCGTACAAATGTTATACGATGAACGTGGCCTTTTTGAAAAATATGAATACAGGAACATCAATCGCCGTCCAGACTTTGATAGCAAAGAATTTACAACAGACTGTGATAAATACGGTTTTTAGAACGCTAGAGTTGCTAATGGGCATCAAATAGCTTATATTTAATGGTTTTGATGTTTGTATCAATACATCAAAACCATTTTTCTATTTTGTCGTTTTATAGAAGAATCAAAAATACCAAGCAATACATCAACAATCAATTGATAATAACAATATGAGCACAAATACCAAACAATCAGAACTGACAGGGCATGATGTCAAATCTTTTTTAAAAAAACAACGCGATTACTTTGCTAGCGGCGTTACTAAAAGTGTTAAATTTAGAAAAACACAATTGCGTAAGCTTAAAGAGCTAATTGAAAACAATGAAGAGGCGATTATAGAAGCCTTACACAAAGACTTGCGCAAGCATGAATTTGAAGCTTATACCACTGAAATTGGTTTTGTAATTGTTGATATTGATAAAGCGCTTAGCAAACTGCATAAATGGGCTAAACCAGAAAAAGTGAGTACACCTCCATTTTTGTATGTAGGAAGTAGCCACATTCGTCCAGAACCTTATGGGACGGTCTTGGTCATTGCTCCTTGGAATTATCCTGTGCAGTTGATGTTAGCGCCCCTAATTGGGGCTATGGCTGCTGGCAATACAGCCATAGTGAAGCCCTCTGAAATGGCTCCACATACCTCTTCGTTATTAGCGCGGTTAATCAATAGTACTTTTGATGCTCGATACATTAGAGTCGTAGAAGGTGCAGTTAGAGAAACGCAATTGTTATTGGAAGAGAAATTTGATTTCATCTTCTTTACAGGAAGCACGAAGGTTGGAAAGATTATTTACCAAGCAGCAGCCAAACATTTGACTCCTGTTGCCTTGGAGCTAGGAGGGAAGAGCCCTTGTATTGTGGATACGGATATCCAGTTGGATTATACTGCGAAGCGTATTATTTGGGGAAAATTCATTAATGCAGGACAGACTTGTATTGCTCCTGATTATTTATTGGTCGATCGCCGCATCAAAGATGCTTTAGTAGAAAAACTTGTTTATTACATCCGAGAATTTTTTGGAGAGAACCCACAAGAGAGCAATAGCTTGGCGCGCATTATTAATGATACACATTTTAATCGCCTTACCGCCTATTTAGAGGATGGTAAAATCATTACAGGAGGAAAAGTAGACCAAGTTGACAAATACATTGCACCAACCTTATTAGATGAGGTAAGCATGGACGCAGATGTTATGCAAGATGAAATTTTTGGCCCTATTTTGCCAATTATTACCTATGGTAATTTACGAGAAGCCATTGAGTTGATTAATGATCGTCCGAAGCCCTTGGCCTTGTATATTTTCTCTAAAAATGAAAAGAAGATAGAGGCGATACTAGGACAAACTTCAGCAGGAGGTGTTACAATTAACGATACACTGATGCACATTGTTAATGGTTCTTTGCCTTTTGGTGGAGTTGGTGATAGTGGAATTGGAGCGTATCATGGAGAGCATTCCTTTGATTTGTTTTCGCACAAGAAACCTGTTTTACATCGCTCTTTCATGGTAGAAGAACCCATTCGCTATGCGCCTTTTAAACTCAAATTGAGTTGGATTAAGAAGATTATGAAATGGTCTTTGTAAAACGCTAAAGAATAGCGTTAGAATGGATTAAAGTAAATAGGTAATAAAGTTTTATTTTGGGCTTTGC
>JBOEFW010000060.1:78589-82258 GCA_050633105.1 Aureispira sp.
ACTTCTGTTACAGTGTACTTAAAAACAGTAAAATGAAAATTCAATACCAGAGCAAGGAGTTAATCCTCTTTGAAAGTGCTTTGTTTAGAACAACAACAAGCCTAATCGTAGGAGAAGATTATGTTTTACTAATAGATCCTAATTGGCTTCCCATAGAACTGGACTTTATTGAAGAAACAATTGAATTGATCGGAGCAGGCAAAGAAAAGTATTTATTATTCACGCATTCAGATTATGATCACATTATCGGCTATGGGCAATTTAAACACTATAAGACGATTGCCTCAGAAAATTTTGTCAACAATTCCTCAAAGGATGCTATTTTAAAGCAAATCGAAGACTTTGACGATGGGTTCTATATAAAAAGAAAATACAAGATAGAATACCCTAGTATAGATCAGGTGATCTCAGGAGAAAAGGAGTCTTTAATGCTTGGTTCTGAGGAGTATTTTTTCTTTCAGGCGAGGGGGCACAACTCAGATGGCTTGTTGATCTATAATAGCACAAAGGGAATTTTAATCGCAGGGGATTATCTAAGCAATATTGAATTTCCCTATATCTATGACAGTGTGCACCACTATTTGGATACCTTGTCTACTTTGGAGAAAATCATCCACGAAACAAAAATTTCCCAGTTTATTTCAGGACATGGCGATTTTACTTCCGACCAAGGAGAGATGCTTATTCGAATAAAAGAAGCACGATTGTACATTTATGAATTAATAGAATCGGTGAAGTTGAATATAGTTTTCAACGAAAAGGAGTTATTAGAAAAGTATGACTTTCCAATAATCATGAAGCAATTTCATTTAAAGAACGTTGAATTAGCAGAACGTGAATTTAACGTTTAAGTGCTGTTTCTATTTAGAGTTTGTTTAAAATGNNGTTCATAAAGGCTTGTTTTTCATTGATAAAAAATTTAAACTTGCTCTTACTAATACAACACGCTCTAGCATTTTCGAGGCAAATGTTGTGTTATTTTAGTATAAAAGCCCTTTTGATGATAAAAACGAACTATGATTGTATAAATTTTAGTGTTTCCTTAGGGATTTTTTAATAGGAGCACCCTTAAATATTCTGACAAACGTCTATCGTTATTAGGGATTGATGTTAACGTAATACGCCACTTCTATCCTCCAGAAATCCCAAAGCCCCAACAAAGTTAAAACAAATGCAGTAAGCCTGCAACAAAAAAAAAGTAAGGTCGTATACTAATACGATCTTACTTTTTTTATAAAAAATTGGGCGAAAAATTAACCATTCACACGTTTGTGATCGGCTAAGAATTTTGCCAAACCTTTATCCGTTAACGGATGATTCAATAGTGCCAAAATAGCACTAAGTGGACAGGTAACAACATCCGCTCCAATTTCTGCACATTTAATGATATGCAATGGATTGCGAATAGACGCCGCCAACACTTCTGTTTTATAACCGTAATTGTTATAGATATGAACAACTTGGTCAATCAAATCTAAGCCATCCCAAGAGATATCATCTACTCGGCCAATAAAAGGCGATAAGTAAGTGGCACCAGCTTTAGCGGCTAACAATGCTTGTCCAGCAGAGAAAACTAAGGTACAATTGGTACGAATGCCCTTATTAGAAAAATGTTTGATAGCTTTCACACCATCTTTAATCATAGGTACTTTCACAACAATATTAGGATGCAATTCTGCCAAGGCTTCTCCCTCTTTCACCATCCCCTCAAAATCAGTAGAAATAACTTCAGCGCTTACATCACCATCTGCAATAGCACAGATTTTTGCATAGTGATCTAAAACGGCTTGCTCGCCGCTAATGCCTTCTTTGGCCATCAACGAAGGATTGGTGGTCACACCATCTAAAATGCCTAAATCAAACGCCTCTTGAATTTGCTCCAAATTAGCTGTATCAACAAAAAATTTCATTGCAAGTGTATTTATAGTACAAAGAATAAAGGGATAAATGCCCTCAAATAGGATGGCGCAAAACTAACGGTTTTTTATTATTCCTCTTATTATTCCCCTTAATTTTGTGTAGATTTGTCGTTTGCACACTTATGTCGAAACAGTATGATAGAAAAAAATACGCCTAAGAAAGCAGCGATTTACGAAGCTGCTGCGCTTTTATTTCGAGAGCGTGGTTATAGAGCCGCCTCTATGCGAGAGCTAGCAGATCGCGTAAATCTAAAAGTATCCAGTTTATACAGCCATATTGGCTCTAAAGAAGAACTACTGCAAAAGATCTGTTTTGACAATGCTCAACACTTTATCGAAGGTCTAGATAAAATTGAGCAAAAAGGAGGAAGCTCCTTACAACAACTACAAGAAGTTATCAATTTGCATGTAGACATTGCTGTTACGAACCCAACCTCTGTTACTGTTTTTAATAAAGAGTGGCGTCATCTAACCGATGGAAAAGGGCAAAAAAACCTATCAACCTTTTTAGCGTTGCGCAAAACCTATGAAAGCCGTTTGCAAGACATCATACAGACAGGTATTGATAAAGAAGAACTAAGATCAACCGATGCTCGTGTCGCACTTTATACTATGTTGACCGCTGTTCGTTGGTTGCATTATTGGTATAAACCTAGCAGAAAGGTGAGCCCTAAAGCTTTAAAAGAACAATTAGCCATGTTACTATTACATGGTTTAGCACATACAGTCGAGAAATAAAAATTATAGTTCCCTAATTTTTTTCTCATTTTTTAAACTAAAACAAATTTATGAATCAACTCACTACGTTTTTTATGTGTCTTTTGTTAGGCTTCATTGCCACACAAGGTACTGCTCAGATTCTTTATTCCGAAGATTTTGAAGGAACGAACAACCTAATGCCCACAAATATTACAGTCATTGATGGCGATGTTGCTCCAGCAAATGCAGGGGTAGCTGCTTTTGATCAATGGGTTGTAATAGAAAACTTTCGAACAGCAGGCGATACTATTGCAGCTGTTACGTCTTACTTAGATCCAGCAGGCCAATCTGATGATTGGCTAATTACTCCTCAAGTAGCAGGTATTACTGCTAGTACGAATCTATCATGGGAGGCCGCGGCACTTGACCCAGCTTTTCGTGATGGTTACGAGGTCTGGGTAGCAACATCTATTGCAGGTGCAACTCCTGTTATTAGCGATTTTACTACTGGAGGAACAATGGTTTTTACCATTGCTGCTGAAGATACCTTATTTACTGCTCATACGGTCAGTTTGGGAGCATTTGCAGGACAGTCTGTTTATGTTGGCTTCCGCAATAATTCTAATGATCAATATATCTTAGGATTAGATGATATTTTGATTGAAGCAGTTGCATCGCCTTTGGCAGCTACCTTTATTGCTACACCAGCTAGCTGTGGAAATTCTAATGGCTCTATTGCCTTAACTACAACAGGCGGAACGGCTCCTTACACCTATTTATGGGGAGCAGGAACAGGTAATCAAACGACGGCTACAGCAACCAATTTGGCTGCTGGTACCTATGGTATTACCATTACAGATGCTTTGAACAATGTGATTTCTGGTACAGCAACAGCAGGTGCTTCGGCTTCCTTGAATATTTTTGCTGAAAACTTTGAAGGAACAGGAGGAAATATACCTGCTGGTTTTACTGTAATTGATGCGGATGCAGCTGGAGCCTTTGCAGGTTTAGCAGTGTACGATCAATGGATTGTAGTGAACAGTTCAGAGAC
>JBOEFW010000061.1:0-2338 GCA_050633105.1 Aureispira sp.
AGGGGGCTACTTTCTTGAAACCCGATTATAGTTATAAATAATAGAAAATAAATAATTTGTTGTAAAAAAAGAACATATAATGATGGAATTTCTGAGCGAACGCTAAAAGAATATGAAGCTAGTGAAGATCTCTACCAGCAATCTATCTTAAAAGTTAAATTAGAGCGTTTTTTATTAGAGTTAGAACAAAAGATAAACGGGGACAACAAGGCAACAGAAGCATTGGCCTTACAAACTCGTCTAGAAGAAGCGTTAGCAGAGTTAGTGCCCTCTGATTCAACAACAGCAATTGATCCAGTAGTACAGCAAGAACTAGAGCAGTTGGTTCAAGAAATGGAACACCACTCCATCGCCATTAGTTATTTCTGTCAAATAATAAACTACTTATAGAGTTCACCTCTTTTTAATAGCACCAGAAGGCAGTTTATTAGAGAACTGCTTTCTTTTTACAACTAAGTCTTTAAAGACCTGATTAACAACTATATTCATAACAAGTATCCCCAATCACATCTATTTATAATTACATTAATTATCAAAATCAATGCGCTACTTAGCACTTCTATTTTTATTGGTTGTTCAATATAGTTTTGCACAACATGGTTTGGGGTTAGAGCCTTTAGAAATTGGCTCCCAAGCACCTATGTTTGAAGCAAAAGATCAATCAGGCACTTTAGTTAAATCCTCTGATTTATTAAAAGAGGGCCCCCTTGTTTTAGTTTTTTATCGAGGAACATGGTGCCCCTATTGCCAACGACATGTTAGTGAACTCCAAAAAGGGCTAGAACAATTAACGGCCAAAGGGGCAAAAGTGGTGGTGGTAACTCCAGAACAACAGGAGTATATTGGTAAAATGACCGATAAAGCAGAAGCAGCTTTTCCTATTTTACACGATGAGAGTTACACTATTATGGAAGCCTACCATACCAAATACACCATCCAGAAAAGTGATAAAATGTTTTTTAAAGGCTATGTTGTTGCGCATACCAAAAAGCACAACCAAGCAGAAGAAGCTGTTTTACCTGTTCCTGCGACTTATATTATTCGTCAAAATGGAACGATTCAATTTGTCCATTTTGAAACCAATTACAAAGAACGCTCTACCTTGGAAATGATTTTAGAGCACCTCGAATAAAGCCACCTTCAAGTAGCTCGCCTGTTATTAGTTGAAGAATAGGCGAGTTTTATAACATTTATTAGAACATAATAGACTTTTCTTAATCCTGTCCATTTTTGCTATTTCCATATGACAAAAATGGCTCTATTCCTCCTTAAGATTTCAAGGTTCTTAAAAGGATACTTATTCTAACGTCTTAATTACTTGTGCAATATCTCGCTTCTCTCCTAGTCTGATCACAGCAAAAATAAACCTTGGAACAATCCCTGGGGGATTGATGAAAGTTGCGAATTTAGCAATCTTTTGATCTCTCTCTAAAATCAGTCGTAGCTTTTCTTCTTCAGATGCAAAGGCTAATTCTGTTGCAAATTTCCAAGCACCATCTCGCGCTTCTCTCATGCTAAAATTGACTAAAAAATCATCTACTTTCCCTGAAAAAGCCAAGATGTATTTTAGAGTTGGCCATATTTCCGAAAGCTCCTCTTCTACTTCTTCAACCAACTCCGCTAAAATTTCATTTATTTTATCAAAATCTGCTTTTAAGGCATGAATAGATTCTCCAGGAGCAATTTCTGCGGCAGCAATTCCTAAATCTAAATTAATGTGTGCATTCATTCCCCAAAGAAGATGCTGCAATACAATGGGCCAATATCGTGCTGTATTACTAAAGGCAATGGTCCAGCTTTCTGTTGTCGCTTGCTGTTCAAAAAAATTATGATACGCCTCTAAATAACGATTCGCAAATACAACATCTAAGTGTTTCATTCTTAGAGCATCTTCAAACACCCCATCAGCTATTCCTTTTTTCACCCGTTTAGTTACTTTTCGGTACAGGGCAGGAAAATAGCCTTTAGGGCTATAAGCTCCTTTAGCCTCTTCAATAATATTGTCTAATGCCTTGATTACGCCATCAATGGTATCCGCTCTCATGCTATATCTTATTATTTTGCATTGGATTCTAATAATAGTTTTTCTAAGGTATCTAAACGTTGATTAGTTAGCGTTAATTGAGCCTATATTTTGAGAAAAAAGAGCAGTATGAAGTCCTTTTACAACAATCAATATAATAAATAATTTCATAAAATTTATTTAAAGAATGTTTCTGCATTTCATTTTAAACATCTCGTAACAGAAGTTAATTTAAAAATACAATGGCCAAAAGCTTTGACACCTGCAACGGTTTTAGAAGGGTATAGGAAGGGGCTGGATAAGCGAACCGCCTTT
>JBOEFW010000061.1:2464-16542 GCA_050633105.1 Aureispira sp.
GAACAAAAAGGCTGTTTGCCCAGCGCCTTGCTTTTGGCCCTAGACCTTTTTAGCTCCCTTCGGTCGTGAGCGCTTCGCTTAAGAGTTGTTTACTTTTTGTGGCGATGACAAAAAGTAAAACCCAGTCCACTTAAAAAATTAATAAACTTCTGTTACAAGGTATTAAAAGCATAAAAATACCGAAATGTAAAATAAGAAGAGTAAGATACGCTTTATCTTCTTCCTTAACGCTTTTCTCTGAAACTCAGAGTCAATTTCACAATTCTCCAATACACATGATATCAATCCTACCATAGAACAAGGAAGCGGTATCGACTCTCATCGATACCGCTCTATAGGTTTAGACCTACTCTTTGTAATGATTTTTTAGCCTCTTTTTTTGTACTTCTTCAAAATTGAAGAAGACTCTTGTTTATTTATCTTAGAAGCTACTTTATTGAAAGATCACCTTGTGGGTAGATTGACTTCCATTCTCAAAAACTACCTGTATTAAATACATTCCTTGTGGTAATTGGTCTCTCTGAATGGTCAATTGATGTTGTATTTGTGTGTGCATCTGAACGGGCTGTCCCAATACATCAATTAAGGTGATACTTTTAGCCGCGGCCTGTCCTAAGTCTATCTGAATAGATGTTTGAGCAGGATTAGGATGCAAAGAAATAGAAGGCGCATTAGGCAAGGTAGTGACACTGTTAATCGCTGGATTAGTATAAGCAATGGTCACACAAGTAGCCCCTATCTGCATCTCTCGTCCTGTCGCTTGTATCGCTTTAAAATCTTCAAAACAAACTTGTGTATACATAATTGGAGCGGTCATTACTAAATCGGGATTTACCACAAAACTCAACACATCCATTTGTCCTCCTCCTGTATAGTCCCCATTATCCAAACGAGACGTCACATAGTGTGATACCCCATCCTCATGTATTGCTCGGTGAAAGATCTCTGCACCATCTTCTCCTAGCCAACCACCAGCAGTGATAGCCAAAGAAGAGGGAGAACGGCGCAGCAAGACCTCCTTATCATACCGCACCCTATAGGTTATTCCTTGTATACGCAAAGGAGCAGTTGTATCTCCAAAATGAGGGTTAATAACCGCTAAACCTCCTATGGGAACAATCGTATCCAAACGGAATAAAGGATCTAAATAGCGCTCAAAGTACAACTCTGGACCAGTTCCATTCCTTCCTTCTTGCCCCCCTGTATAAAGGGAATGTGTTAAATTCCAATTTTGAGTATTCGCCACTAAATCCAAACTATCCACTTGTCCCAAACCATCCGCATCGACATAAGCATTCACAATAGGTGTGGAAGGTTGGTGGGGGTACCATCGGTCCCCTACTAAAGCTCTTGGAGCAGCAGATTCGTTATAATGAATCCCCATCTCTAAAATATCAAAATCATTGGCAATACCATTGTTATTCGCGTCTCCTGGATAAACACAATTTTGAGTACAGTTGCTGCTTGGTCCGCAAGTCAGGTTTTCTAGGCCATTATCATAATACTGCTGCAAAGAATCTAGTTGTTGTTTCATCAAATCTACATTTTCAAAAGCAGTATTGTTAAGGTTTCTATGATAAGAATACACTAAATCTATATTCCAAGAAGCACCAGCGGGCAAGCTATCTCGGTACGCCGTCCCTAGGGTACGCGCATCCAATCCTGTTAGGTTATTAGACGCCATAGACCAACCATTAGTATCACTAGGGCAATCGGGAAAAACAAACAAGGTTGGCGGGGTCGTATCCAATGGATTATAGCCAATCCCGCTTGCTGTTATTGGTGTTCCGTTCCTGAATTTACCTAACAATAGGTTCTGAAAAACTCGCATTGAAATAGGGTCGCCCGTATAAGGACCAAGATCATAAATCGCACTCTTCATTGTCTCATTCAATAACGTCACTGCCTGAACAGGTGGGTTGATGCCATAACCAACAGTAGAATTACCCCCACACGATATATCATCATTATTGTCTGCATTATAAGCGTAAATCGTGTTTTTACTAGGAACAGATCCGATATAATCATCCGTAGAACAACCAATATCAAAATCATTCCAGTTACCATAACGCAGGTTGTAGTGGGTTGTTGGAGCTCGATTAATGAGCTTGTGCTGGACAAAAAAGCTTTGATTCAACCAATCTTTATTGCCACAATCCAACGCATAAACCGTTTGTTGAATTTCTAAACGCATCCCCGATATATATCCAGCCGTCCCCCAACTTCCATGATAGACATTCCATAGCAGCTCTTCTGCAATAGCAGTAGCCACCCCTGCTTTATAAACAGGATAATCTCCATGCATTGGGTCGTAGAGACCGTCATTGTTTTGATCATAAAAAGGCGCTAAATCTTGATTGGGCAGCGCATAGCCCATTTGTGCTGCAAAATGTGGATTGCCTTTTCCTGGCCATTGCAATAAGGTAGGATCTACAGGGTTATCAATCACTCCATTATCATTAAAATCAGTCCGCAATAGCTCTATTGCCCAGCGAGAAGCCCGCCAAATATGATTGTAATTTTGGCAAGTATTCGGGAAGGGCAAACCTGTAGTCGCATCCAAAGGCCCCTGTTCGTAGGCCTCATTAGGGCGATAAGTGGGAACCGAAATCATCAAATTACCAGTAGCATCCTGAGCACTAATCCAAGTAGACGCCGCAAAAGCAGTCCCTCGCTTTGGTTGTCCATAGGTATAAGGAATATGATGGTTAGCCATTGTTCCATCAAAAAAAAGAAGGCCACGGCTATTGATATTAACTTTTTGGTGGTTGGTTTGTAATAGTTTATTGGTGGCTTGATACACACAAGAAGATTGAGCAGATACTATACTTGTCGCTAGCAGACACACTAGCCATGAATAGAATATTTTCATCAAAAGAAGGGGATTGAAATATTAAAAGAAGGGTTGTATTTCCACTAGCAAAGCAGGAAAAATCCTGCTTTGCTATCAATGATTCTATGGTGGGAAATAACCTTATTTATTGAAAAATGATCTTGTGGGTAGATTGACTACCATTCTCAAACGATACTCTTACCAAGTACATACCTTTAGGCAATTGTTTTCTTTGGAGTTTGAAGAGGCCTTGCACCTCTTGATGCACTTGTACTTGTTGTCCTAACATATCTAGTACTTCTACTCTTTCAGCGAAAGCTGCTCCTAAATCTATATTAATTAACTCCTGTGCAGGATTAGGATAGAGATGAATCACAGGTGCTTGCGCTGCTACCTGTACCATACGAAGTGTTGGATCTGCATAAGCCAAGGTAATACAAGTCGATTCTATGGGTAAAATACTACCATTCGCTTGTACTGCTTGATAATTCTCAAAACAGACTTGTGTATAGAGTGTATCTGTTCCAACTACTGTTGTCGGCTTTACTCTGAAATCTAAAACATCCATTCTTCCCTGTCCTGTAAAATCGCCATTATCCAAACGAGAGGTCACAAAGTGCATCAAGCCATTCTCCTGTATTTTTCTATAAAATACAACAGCTCCATCATCATTAAGCCAGCCGCCCTGTCCAATAGTAGGGGCATAATTTCTATCAAAATGTTCCAATACATTGGCATCATATCGAACTCTGTACGTTACTCCTTGCATGGTTAAGGCATTAGAAGTATCCCCCAAATGAGGTTCTAATTTAAAAGATTCTCCTACCCCTAAGACTGAAGGAACAGGGAAAATGGGAAGTACTGCGGTCTGCTTAAAGTACAAATCTCCTCCTACAACATTGCTTCCTTCAGGTACACCAGTATACAAACTGTGTCTTAAGTCCCAGTTTTGTGTATTCGCCAATAAATCAAAGGTATCTACTTGTCCAAAGCCATCCGCATCGACATAAGCGTTAGTAACAGGTGTTGGAGGATTATAAGGATACCATCTATTCCCTGCTAAAGCACGAGGAGTAGCCGTTTGGTTATAATGCAAGCCCATTTCTAGAATATCAAAATCATTGGCAATTCCATTATTGTTTGCATCGCCAGGATAAACACAGTTGATCACACAATTACTCCCCATAGGACAAGTTAGGTTGTGCAAACCATTATCATAATATTGCTGTAAAGAATCCACTTGGCTTTCCATTAAGTTGACATTGCCCCAAAAAGGAAGGCTGGTATCTCTATGGTAAGAATACGCCAATTCCACATCCCACACTTCTCCTGGAGCAAGATTCGCTTTATACAACGCCCCTATTGTACGTTGATCTAAGCCCGTCAAATTACTATTAGCCATAGACCAACCTGAAGAAGCATTAGGGTTGGTAGGAAACATAAATTTAGTAGGAACTAGAGTCGTATCATTAGGATTGTAGCCATTTCCACTTGGGGTCATTGGAATACCATTCTTAAAGACTCCTGACAATAACCGCTCAAACCCTACCCCTGAACTAGGATCTCCTATAGGGCTATTACTACTATTAATGTTATAAATAGCACTCGTCATGGTCTGATTCAAAAAGGTCACTGCCTGAACAGGGGGATTAACGCCATAGCCTCTTATCCCAGAACTACCACAAATTGCATCATCATTATGATCAGCATTATAGGCATAAATCGTGTTTTTGCTTGGAATACTCCCTACATAATCATCTACATTACATCCCAAATCAAAGTCATTCCAATTGCCATAACGAACATCACTGTGGGTAATAAAAGCACGGCTAATGATCTTATGGTGGACAAAAAAGGTTTTGTTAAGGATCTCGTTGCTTCCACAATCCAACGCATAAGCCGTCTGTTGCACTTCTATTTTCATATCAGAAGAAGCCATTGTTAAGCTAGTATCGACGTGGTTGTGAAAAACATTCCATAACACTTGCTCTGCAATAGCGGTAGCAATGCCCATTTTATAGACAGGATAATCTCCATCCATTGGATCATAAATACCGTCATTGTTTTGGTCATAGAAAGGAGCCAAATCTTGATTGGGTAAGGCATAACCCATTTGTGCTGCAAAATGAGGGTTTCCTTTTCCTGGCCATTGTAATAACTCTGGCGCTACCGCATTATCAATAACACCATTGTCATTAAAATCAGTAATCAGTTGTTCCACTGACCAGCGTGATACGCGCCATATATAATTAAAATCTTGACAATTGGTTGCGATTGGCAAACCTGTCGCTATATCCAAAGGACCATGATCGTAGCCCTCATTATTAGAAGAATAAGTAGGTGCTATCACATCTAAATTACCACCTGGATCTCTCATACTTAACCAAGGTGCTGCACCAAAAACAGTTCCAATAGCAGGGGTATTGGGGCTATAAGGAACATGATGAATGGCATTATACGTGTCATCATAGAACATCGTTCCATTACTATTAAAATTTACCTTTTGGTGATTGGTATGCAATTCTCGGCTAAAGCCCAAAGAGGGGCAATTTTGTTGCCCTTGAAGTGCTACTATGCCCAGTAGTAGCAAAAAATAAGTTAATAATGATCTCATAATCTTAATTGTGTTGTTATGTTTTTTATGACCACAAAAATTGTTGTAGAGTAGAAGCAACAATTTTTGAGGGTGGAATAGGAAAACTATTCCTTTGTACTATCGTAAAGTAGAGCAATTACAAAAAGTAAACAATAACAAAAAGCTCTCTTTCTCAACAAAAAAACCAAACAACAACAACTTAACAATCTTACCATCAAATCATTAACAACAAATTTTTCCAATAAAAAAAGAGACTATTCTGAATAGAATAATCTCTTAGTATTTTATAAAAAGCGATCCAATACTATGTAGTGGATTAAAACACTTCCTAAATTTTATTTCTTTTTGAAGCTCAATACAGTTTCTTCAATAATAGTACAACATTCCTCCAATTCTTTCTGGTTAATCACCAATGGTGGAGCAAACCGAATGATATTACCGTGTGTTGGTTTAGCCAATAAGCCATTCTTAGACATCGCAATACAAAGATCCATAGCAGTAGAGCTATCAGGCGTATCGTTAATCAAGATCGCATTCAATAATCCTTTTCCTCGTACTTTATTGATAAGATCCGTCTTCTCTGCTAATTTGTTCATACGTGCTCTGAACAATTCGCCCATGTGGGTCGCATTGTCTGCCAATGCTTCGTCTTTTACAATGTTAAGCGCTTCGATCGCAACCGCACAAGCCATTGGGTTTCCACCATAAGTAGATCCGTGTTGACCAGGGTGAATCACATCCATAATGTAATTATCTGCCAAGACGGCTGCAACAGGATACATACCACCAGAAAGTGCTTTACCTAAAATCAAGATATCAGGACGAACATTATCATGATCGCAAGCCAATAAACGCCCTGTACGAGCAATTCCTGTTTGGATTTCATCGCCAATAAATAAAACATTGTGCTCTTTACACAAGGCATAAGCATTCGATAGAAAGCCATCATCAGGAACATTCACTCCTGCTTCCCCCTGAATCGGTTCTACCAAGAAACCTGCAATGTTAGCGCTATCCGCTTCCAACGCTGCTTTCAAAGCTGGGATATCATTATAAGGTACCGTCTCAAATCCTGGTGTATACGGCCCAAAATGACCTCTAGCATCTGGATCACTCGAAAAAGAGATAATAGTCACGGTACGGCCATGAAAGTTTTCTCCACACACCAAAATTTTGGCTTGATTGTTAGGAATTCCTTTCTTTTCGTAGCCCCATTTACGACAAATTTTAATAGCCGTTTCAACACCTTCTGCTCCTGTATTCATCGGCAACAATTTCTCATAGCCAAAATATTCACAAGCAAATTTCTCAAACACTCCTAGTTTATCATTATAAAATGCTCTAGAGGTTAAGTTCAAGGTCTTTGCTTGTTTGGTAATTGTTTCGACTAGGCGGGGATGACAGTGGCCTTGATTAACAGCAGAATAAGCTGATAAAAAATCAAAGTATTGCTTGCCCTCTACATCCCAAACACGTACACCATCTCCTTTGGCTAGAACAACGCCAAGTGGATGATAATTATGTGCTCCGTACTTGTCTTCTAATTCCATCAACTGCTTAGAGCTCAGCTGCTCTGTAGTTGTCGTTTCCATACTACTGATAATTTTAAATGTTTGAGGACGAACTACGCCCAAATCTTTATAACTTTGTGGCTAGAACAAACGTTTCTTTTATTGTTGTATAGACTAATCATCCACCCAACAATAGTGCAAAACAGTATTTCAGCGCCTTTTTTACGCTTATTTAACTGTACAAAAATACAAAAAATTGAGACTCTACCGAAATTTAGTGACCGCAGCTATTCCTTCTTTAGTAAAAATATTAGATCAACAGCAATTGGCCGATCGCGAGGTGCAGCGCCTTCTGCGTTCTAACAAAAAATGGGGCTCTAAAGATCGCCGTTTTTTAGCCAACACCATCTATGAAGTGGTTCGTTGGTATCGTTTATATTATGAGATTTTGGGGCACATCCCTAAAACAGAGGCCGATTGGTGGCAGTTGCTAGGCATTCATTGGTTATTACAAGGCGAAGAATTACCACCTTGGGAGCAATTTGCCGCCTTAGACAGCAAAACCATCCAAGCGCGTAGCCAAGAACTCCAACAAACCAGAGCCATCGCTCAGGCCATTCCTGATTGGTTAGATACCTTGGGACAAGAAGCCTTGGGCGAGCACTGGGCACCTTGTTTAGAGGCTTCTAATCAAACTGCGCCTCTCACCTTGCGTGCCAATACACTCAAGACAAATCGAGAAGATTTAGTCGGTTATTTGGAAAAACAAGGCGTTCAAGCTTTATTGGTTGGTGAATTAGAAGATGCTGTTGAAGTGCCCAAACGTCAAAAGTTAACCCAACTCACCAGCTATGAGCGTGGTTATTTTGAAATTCAAGATGGCGCCTCTCAGCATGTTGCACCCTTCTTGCGGCCTGCTCCTGGCATGACCATCGTTGATGCCTGTGCAGGTGCTGGCGGCAAAACCTTACATTTGGCGGCTCTTATGCAAGATGAAGGTAAATTAACAGCCCTAGATGTGGAAAAACATAAATTACATGAGCTGCAAAGACGCGCTAAGCGCGCCGCCGTTTCCATTCTCAAAACTAGGGTTATTGGTAATTCTGCCAGTGTAGAAGCCCTTTATGATACGGCAGATCGCCTATTGTTGGATGTGCCTTGCTCTGGTTTAGGTACTCTGCGTCGTAACCCACAAATTAAGTGGCGTTTACAACCTAATTTTTTAGAAAAAATCCAAGGGACTCAACAGAAAATATTGCAGGAATATAGCCCTATTTGCAAATCAGGTGGTTTATTAGTCTATGCTACTTGTAGTATCTTACCTAGTGAAAACCAGCTCCAAGTACAGGAGTTTTTACAAAGTCCTGCTGGAACAGAGTTTTCATTGGTAGAAGAGAAACAATTGTGGCCCCAAGATGGTGGCGATGGTTTTTACATGGCTTTATTAAAAAGAAGCATTGCAACTTTTTAATAAAGAAGTTATTTGAAAATTACAACCATTTAGCACGCATTTCTGCTCTCTTTTTTTCTAATAAAGTGGTTCTTGTTGCACTGACAACAAGTGGTTTCATTGAGCCTCCTTCAAAGGATTTTCCTTCTTTTTCGGCAGCTTTCTCGATCGCTTGTAGTTCTTTCCATAAATCTTTTAAAAAAGCTTGCTCTTGTTCAGGCTTTTTTAAAAGCACTTCTGCTTTAAAGGCATTCATTCTTCTAATTTCTAAGCAAGCATCGGCAGCAGCACAAAAATTCATCTCCAACTGTGTATCCCCTCCATCCGTACAATTAATCCAATCGCTTGAATCTGCATTGGCTCTTAAACCCACCAAAAGAGGATCTTCCGAATAAATAAAGCATTGGCTTCTATCCTCAAAATAAGTTTCGATAGACCCTTTTAGTTTTTGATTAGTGGTGGCAGCCGTTGTTCCTTCTTTTTTTTGAGTGGTGGTAGAACTAGCAGTACAATGGATTAAAAATACACTGGCAAAGATGAGGGCAAAAAATTTCAACGTCATTTTAATTGGTGTTTACTCAACGAGCTAAAGTAGCGCCATCGCTTAAAAAAATCTTGTTTTACAAATGAGGTCTATGAAAGAACTATACCACTTTTTCTCATCGATCTAAATTCTTAGCAAGAAATTACCAATCATTCCTACTCTAATCCGCTAGGAACTTATAAGGTTCATTATGAAGATTCAAAAGAAAAATCTAACTCCAATAGACTCTGAAACCTTTAAAACTAAAATCAAATTTAAACGACGGAATATAGCCCTTACATTAACGAATGAAACAGCCTCTTTTGATGATACCTTTGCTTTAGCCAACACTATCCTAGAAGAATTAAAAACATATGAAGACAAAGCTAGAAAAGTACTACTAGACGATCATGTCACTCTAGAAAAGGGTCAAAAGTTAGTTTTAAATAGTATAGAAGTTGGTGAGGAAAAATACGTTTCCTTTATTTACAACTTCATGGATGGCGCTCCCTTCCCTGTTCATACTTTTTTTGTTCAATCTTTTGATAAGGGCCAAAGTTTTGAAGCCTAAAAAGATTTAAACTGGCATTCGCTTCACTATTTTAATACGTTTTGGGAAGAGCCATTGGTTTGACCGCTGCTAAATCTTGTGCGGTGATTTTATAATGGACATACATTTTCTTAGTCGTTTTTTTGAAAAGGCTAGTAAACCAGCTCACCCGCTTATTATCAATAGTAGGGTACCAACGCTCTTTTCTACTAGCATTCAAATCCTGCAATGGAATTTTATACACTTGCTTTTCACCTGCCTCTGTGATGGCATAATAAACCATTGTCGTGATGCGACTATCTGGTATTGTCGCTGGTTCAAATACGGTTCCTTCTGCTTTTCGATTGTTCAATGCTAAGTTATAATTATAATTAGGCCCATTACAAACAATATTCACTTGCTCCAAGGCAATCTTTCGTGCGGGCTCTATTTCTATCTTAATGGTATCCTTTATTTTTCGATCCAAATTAATCCAACCACATTGCATTGTTTCTACGCGGTAAAAACGCTGTCCTCCTTGCTCTACAATATTTATGGGCATATCAATAGCCTTCCAGTTTCCATTTCCATCTATTTCAAATAAATCTGGCGTGCCTGTGTTTCCAGGCTCAATTGGAATATCTACGGTCACAGGTTCGAGTAAAGCCGTTTCTGCTGCCTCTGCCCCACAAGGGCTTACTCGAAACATTCCTTCACTTCTAAGTGGTTCTCCTGCTGATGTAATGGTGGTTAATCCTTTATGATAGGCTTGCTCTCCTGTCCGTACCATTTCTGGGGCACCGCCACCACCTTTCAAAACGCTACCATTTCCACAAGAGAAATTCACTCCATTAACCGTTATCTGACTCATTGGAGCAGGTGTTTCGTCAGGAACAGTCATTCCAACACTATTAATAATAGCATTAGAAGGGGCACGTAGTGGAATACTTTTTATAAAGTTAGCCACTTCTCCGCCCTGCAATCCCTCTACTTTAGGGTACATAAAGTAAATTTCTACCCGTCTATTTGCAGCTCGCTCCAGCACTTGAAGATTGGAGGCAATGGGTTCTTCCTCTCCCTTGAAACCAATAATCATAGAATCTAGTTCTTGATCTCCTAGTAAAAATGCTAGTTGCGCATGAGTCGCCTCTACCCGTCTTTTGGACAACTTTAAGTTATAGGACGCGGGGCCAATATTATCGGTATGGCCGATTAGATGAATGGAATTGGTTCCTTCTATATTTTCTTGTACAAAGTCACTAAGAACAATAATATCTTTGGAGGTTAAGGTGTCTTGGTCTGAGGCAAAGTAAATGATGTGTTTAATGCTATTTGGGGTTTGAGCTTGGCTCACATAACTTAGTAGGCTCATTAAAAGAGCAAAATAATATTTCATGGTTGATAACATTTGGTGTGAATGATAAAATAGAGCAATATTGTTTTCTTACTCTATGGGGTTTTGCTTCATAAATGGCGGCAAAAATAAAAAGTAACCTTTGGGTGGTATCAATAGATCATCTATCTTACATCAATCACCAGCTATTTTTATCCCTTTTATCCTTCTATTACTATGCCTTCTACCTGCTACCTTTTTCTGCTATTTCCTTTCCTTTGGGCCTGCTCGCCCCCTCCTTCTAAAACACTTACAACAGTTGCCGCTTCTTCTCTTCTTACCGATACATTGCTTACCGCCTCGCCACAAGACACCTTAGTGCCTATTTGGGGATATCGATTTTCTATTCAAGGAGATTTTAATGGTGATGGAAAACAAGACACGCTCGTGGAGCATTTTAAAGAGGAAATAAGTCAGCAAGAAACCCACAAATACTATGAAGGAATAGAACATGACCTAGATTATCAGTATTATAATAGCGAGTTGAGAAACGTTTATACCACTTTAGAAAGTACAGATGGAAGTGTGTTTCCCTTTTTGCAAGGTTCTTATTTGGGTTTCTCTTGGTTAGAAACGATTGGGGATATTGATAACAATGGTACAGATGAAATTGGCTATGTTTTTAATAACGCAGATATGTCCAACATCAACACCTTTTATATCTATACCTTACGAGACAGCCATTGGATTCCAATGCACCATTTTACTATTAGAGAATCTAATTTCCCTCCTATTCCTTATTATTTCACCACTTATGGCTTATTTGGAGCCTTTGGGCATCAGGAAGTGAAAGACAGCCTCCTTAACCAGCAATTGATTCAGGGCATTGATACTTTTCAGTGGGTTAAATTGATAGCTCCCTATATTATTGATTATCAAACAACAGGAGATGTTTGTGAAATTTATTACAAACTCGCTTTACCTCATGAGAAACCTCTCCTAAACAGCCTTATTTGGGTCGAAGCCATCAACTTAACCTTGCCGCCTTTTATGGCCAAACGCTGGTTACAATACGACCTTTCAGGGTATCAGGAAGCAACCCAACAGAAAATTTTAGAAGAACTAAAAACAAGCAAGCACGAAATTTGTGATCCTACCTCTGAATTCCCGATGCGGGTATTCCTGAAAAAAGACTAAAAACATTTCTAGGTTCTTTTTTCTAAAAAATCACTATTTTAAATTCGGTGCTCCCAATATGCCCTATTCTTAATCAAAACAACCAGTCAAATGAACAAAAAGATTCTTTTATTAAGCCTCTCCTTAGTATTCGCTCTTTCTTTTATTGCTTGCGAAAAGGAGGCCCCAGAGACAGTGACACACGATTGTACCAATGTCACACCTACTTATGCAAATGACATCAAAGCTATTATGGACAATAATTGTCTAGGCAGTGGTTGCCACAATTCTAATAACAAAGCGGCAGGCATTGATTTAAGTACCTATTCTTCTGTATCTGGCGAAGCAGATAAAGCACAATTCCGAGGAAGTATAGAGCATTTGTCAGGCTTTGATAAGATGCCTGAAAACAGTAGTAAATTAGCCACAACAGATTTACAAAAAATCTACTGTTGGATAGAAAGCGGGAAGCCACAGTAGGCCTTCTAATAGTTGTGGGGCGTTATCAATATAGCGCCCCACAACTATTTCTTCTCTTATAAGCCTCCAATATCTTCCGCTTTTTCTTTTTCTGCTTGCCATTCCTGTCGTAAGTCTTTGCGGGCTTGGCGCAAATCTTTCGCTCTAATACGATAAATAACATGTGCCAAAGGACGCGTTTTTACAAATAGACTAGCCATTCTACTGACTCTTGTATAACCATCATGGCCATTATCTAGCCTTCTATTGAGTTGTTCAGGTTTTATTATTTGCATTGGAAAAAGAACACGTTTTTCGGTACGAACAAGCTGGATATATTTTACCGTTCGGTTTTGTGAAGAGGGCTGTCCCAACATTTCCACGATTACTGTTTTTGTACTAGAAGAATCGTCTTCAAGAAAACTACGCTCTGGTGCAAAACCTGATGCCGTATGCACCTTTAATCCTCTAGCTCTTATTGGATAATTTTGGATAGGATTGTTATTTAGAAGGTGTATTTTTTTGACCCAAAAGGGGGTAATAGGTGCTCGTATAATAATCCCTAACTCTACAGTAACGGTATCTAAATTGATCCATTTACAATTCTCCGCTTCCAATTCATAATACCATTGTCCAGTTTCCTTATCTAATACCTTGGTAATTGGACGACTCGTCAACTCCCATCTATCTCCTACTCGATCATAATAATTAGGTGCTGGTGCTGTTGTATCCATTACTGGAACTCTTACGGTAATGGATTCTAAATCAGGATCTCCGCAAACGCGAAACATCCCATAACTATTGAGTAATTTGCCATCTGTTGTGACTGTAGTAATAGTAGCGGCATAGGCTTCTTGACTTGTTTTAATCACTTCTATTTCTGCTTCATCAGCGGACTCTTGTGAAGGCATAAAAAACAAATAATCGCGCACATTTAAGACCACAGACATATCTTGCTCTTCTATAGGACTGAAGGGCTCCTCCATCACTTGAGGTACTTCTTCTACCAAAGGCTCTGGTAAAGGAGCTGGTGGAACAGGTTGTTCAAAAATCCATTGAATCGTGACCCGTCTATTTTGTCCACGCTCTTTTTTTGTTGCATTCGTTATTGATGGTTGCTCTTCTCCATGAAAGATGCTCTCTAGAGCAGGTAATTGTTTCCCCTTTTCTTGATAATATTGTGTTAAATACGTTTTAATAGCCGCTGCTCTATTTTTTGATAAGGTCAAATTATACGTTTCACTAGCGCGCTTATCCGTATGCCCTGCGATTATGATTTGTTGTAAACTGCCATTAAAAGCCATTTCTTCTAAGAAAGTAGTTAATCCTTTTAATTGCTGGCTAGTTGGGGTAAAACGATCGGTCTCAAAATAAATGGTGTAATCATAGACCATTATATCTTGTTCTTGAGCAACTGCAAAATAGCTCAACAGTAAACTCCAACACATCCAATAGTACTTCATGATTTTAGTTTTAAAGGGGAATATTAGACCTTATTACGAATAGTTTTGTAGTGAAAATTGGATCTTTTGTTCCTACTTTTTGTTAAAAGTTAGCCGAATAGCTAAAGCTACTCGTCCAATTTTTGCCTCCATTAGAATCAAAATTTCTCCTGTTGTCCCTATACAACTCCATTTGTAATAAGAGCAAGTTTAAATTTGTTATCAA
>JBOEFW010000061.1:16572-26402 GCA_050633105.1 Aureispira sp.
TCAACCTTAATACATTTTAAACCAACTCTAAGATCTATTGCTTACACAATACTAAAACAATTCTTAGTAGGAGTCAAGATTAATTGTACGAGTAGAACTATTCTATGTCCAAACAACAAAAAACCCTTGATTCTACCACAGAACCAAGGGCCGGACTAGCAAATAGACTCCTGCTTTTCCTATCGTTTATTATAAATGGCTCAAAGCCTTCCTTTTTTACTTTTAATCACAGTATTGACTGTTTACATTTTCAAAAACGACTGTCGATGCCATATAGTTGGGATTGCTAGGTAAACCTGCTGTTATTCCATTACTATCATAAATAGAGCACCCTCCTGAAACATTACTAATTTTAACAGTATTGAGGCGCAATGTTGGACGGGCCCACATTGCAAGCGCTCCTGTTGTGGTCTTACTTCCAGCTCCATCTATTGTTACATGTGTCAATTGATTTAGAGGGTTTCCCGTTCTAGAAAAGTACAAGCCTTCCCAATATCCAGCAGTACTATTAGAACCTTTGAATAAGATTGGTTTAGCAGCCGTTCCAACAGCGTATAAAGCAGCATTGTCATCGATTTTTAGACCAGTGCCTGCTTCAAATTCAAAAATCATCCCAGGTTCTAAGGTCAATTCTGCGCTGTTGTCAATTTCTTGAATAGGAAAAATTCCACCACTCTTTGCCGTCAAACGATAAGGAATATCCAATGCTTGCCACGTTGTAGAAGTACGAATTTCCTGACCAACTCTTACATGCACATAACTGTTCGTATTTCCCTCAAAACTGTTGTTCTTGTCTATTTTATCCACAAAGTCTGCGCGAACTAATAAAGGCGTTTCATTTCCAATAAATTTATTGTTGGTAAAAGAAAGAAGCTCTACATTGGTATAATAATTAGCATTGATGCCATAAGATTTGCTGTTCTGAAAAGTACAATGATCAATAGCCACTTTTGCATCTGCATAAATGATTACATTTCCTTTCTCTCCATTAGAATTAAAGGAGGTACTTCCTCCCCCTTTTATCGTAGTGTATTGGAGAGAATTACTAGCATTCCCACTATAAATAATAAGCCCTCTCCAATCTCCCGTTGCGGTAGGATCTGGCCCATGCAAGGTAATTCCTTTAGCAGCACTTCCTTTGGTTTTAATAGAAGCGCCATCCTCAATAACCAATCCACCGCCTGCTTCAAACTGTATGGTCACACCATCCTCAATAACCAAATTCCCATCTACATCTAAGGCATCATAAACAGGTCCATTTTTAATGATATAATCGACCCCTTCGCAATGATCCGATAACACTTGATCTGTCGAAAAATAATCACTATCCTCTATAATAATCGATGTGCATTTTTTAACAGGAGGGGTACAGCCTGTCCCTCCTAATAAAAAAAATAATAGCCCCAGTAGAATAAAATAATTGCTTGTCATGATTTTTGTTCGTTTATTTATTGAATCAACATTATCTAAGAAGGATTACGCTGGTCTAGTGCTTCTTAAATTACAAGCCTCTTTTGCTCCTTCTTACTTACAAAAGTAGTAGATCTAATTCCTTCTACAAGATTGAAAAAATGAGTTTGTGATACAAACCAAGTTGCTCCACTACTAATTCAACAAAAAAGATAATCAATTGAAAGCTAAGAAATTAATACTCTTATTTACTACAAAAGAGCGCCAGCTTTTTGAACAAACTGTGATAAAAACACACAAGCGAAAACGGCTCAAAAAATTATATCAAGAGCTAAAAAAGGTACACACGGCTACCAAAGAAGTACTTTTTGAACGAGTTTTTGAAAGTCCCTATCAAGAAACAAAAGATGCCTCTTTACGCAATGAATTGCGTTTATTGAGCAATGCCATAGAGTTATTTTGGGTACAGCAACGCCAATTAGCAACCCTGAACCTACAGCAATACGAGACTAAATTTTCCCTGTTACAAGTCTACATAGAGCGCGGACAATGGAGTTTTTTTGACCAACTTTGGCAACGTGTATACAAAACAGCCATCCAAGAACATCAATACCAACAACAAATAGAATTGCTCCATCTATGGCTTCAACATAAGATGACAACAGGCGAAAATTCTATTGCATGGCTTGAAATGCTACAAGAACGCTTACAACAAGCCCAAATAGCTGTACAGGCGCTTTTTCAGGAACAATCGCAGCGCTTACAAGTCAAACAAGGTTTTGTAGAGCGCAATCTAGTTGCCCTTAATCCACGCTATGAGGCGCAATTACCAGCGCTCCCTAATACAACAATTCTACCCAATCAAGAAGCCATTCATTTTTTAAGTTTAGTTGCTGAAAGTTACCTTCTTTACGGTACCCAAAAGATTGAGCAATTGGAAAAAGCTTTAGAATTCAGTCCTTTCCTAAAAGCACATCAAGCTTATCAAGACCTCTATCAAAGTACGGTTTCTGTACAAGGCAATATTGCTATTGAGTATTTTTTACAAAAGGATTATGTGGCTGCCGATGCTGCTTATACCACACTTTTAACTCAAATAAAAAACCTGCCTTCTCCTAAAAAAACAGCCATTCTTTTTAATTATATGGTCAATTTGATTTGTTTAGGAAATTATCAACAAGCTTTAACCGTTTATGAGGAGAACGCGCTAGCTTTTTCAGAAAATGAGCTCTTCAAATACAGAGTATTGTACTTCAAAGCTTGGTGTTATATTTTAGAAGGGGCCTATGCTGAGGCCTTAGATTTGGTCTTAGAAAGCAAGCCACAAGATCGTCCACATCACGATTCTATTTATGGAAGAATTTTGCTCAGTATCTTATACAGTATGTTGGGAGAATTAGAATTGGCGGAACGAGAATTGTATAACCTTAAGCAAAAACATCAATACAATCCCTTGCAAGAGCCTTTTTCTTTAGATTGTGTCACCTTGTTCTATAAGTTTGTCCAACTACAATTTCTCCCCCCATCCGATAAAAAATTACAGAAAATAGAACAGTTACGTCAAGAAATGCAAAGCAGATACAACCAAGATGGAAACAGCACCCGTTCTACCTTACTGCTACGTTGGTTTGAGCAAGTTACAACAGCTTTATTAGAAGCAGAAAGCAGATAAGGAGCACTTCCCAACAAAAAAAGTAGAGTAAGAATACTCCTACTCTACTTTTTTCTTCCTTGATAATTAGAACAAAAACTATGCTTCTAAACGCTGTACAGCGGCGTTAATACGGTTCATCGCTTCTCGCAATTCTTCCTCAGAGGTAGAATAAGCAATCCGTACACAGTCATCCGCACCAAAAGCCGATCCCGCTACAATAGCGACATGGGCTTCATGCAAAATGTACTCACAAAACTCGCTAGAGTTGTGGATCACTTTGCCATCCACAGAGCGACCATACAAAGCACTAATATTAGGGAACACATAAAAAGCACCCTCAGGGTGATTGATTTGAAAACCATCTATTTCTTGTAATAATTCTAAGACTAAATCCCGACGCTTTTGAAAGGCTTTGGTCATTTCATGGGTCGGTGTCATGTCAGCCAACAGAGCATGTGCTGCAGCTTTTTGACCAAAGGCATTCGCACCAGAGGTAAATTGCCCTTGCATCTTGCTACAAGCTGCCGCTACCCATTGTGGCGCCGCCATATAGCCTAGACGCCAACCAGTCATAGAGAACCCTTTAGAAAAACCATTAATCACAATACAACGTTCTTTGATCGAATCAAAGTTAGCAATACTGGTATGGCCGCCTTCTAAGAAGTTGATGTATTCATAAATTTCATCAGAAATCACTAAAAGCTCTGGGTAACGCTCTAATACGGCCACTAACGGCTCAAAATCGGCTTTAGTATACACTGTTCCTGTTGGATTACAAGGAGACGAAAACAAAATCATTCTTGTTTTGTCTGTGATGGCTTCTTCTAATTGTGCCGCTGTAATCTTAAAATCATTCTCAATAGAAGCATTCACAAAAATAGGAACAGCACCACTCAAGCCTATGATTTCTTTGTATGACACCCAATAAGGAGCAAATACAACCACTTCATCTCCTTCATTCAGTAGAGATAAAGCCAAATTAGCAATGGATTGTTTGGCTCCATTGGATACCACAATTTGATTGGGAGTATACTCCAATTGATTATCACGTTGTAATTTAGTAACAATGGCTTCGCGCAACTCTAACAGACCTGGAACGGGGGTATATTTGGTATAACCATTGTCCAAAGCTTCATTAGCGGCCTGTTTGATGTGCTCAGGGGTATCAAAATCTGGTTCTCCCAAACTCAAACTGATGACTTGGTGACCTTGACCTCTAAGTTCTCGGGCCAATTGTGCCATTTTAATAGTGGCAGACTCTGTCATATTCTTTAACCGATCAGAAACGTACATAGTAGTGGTATTGCTAGTGTATGATAATAATTTAACGCTTGTTTATTACGAGTAATTGGTCGCTTATAAAACAACTTTATAGTTGTTCTCTTTTCTTGTAACTTACAATTTATTTTTTTTCTCCAAAGCTTTCGCATCATCCCATAATCCATCCAGTTCATCAATGGATAAATCAGTTAAAGGTTTAGGCGCATTTTGCTCCATGTATTGGAACCGCTTAATGAATTTTTTATTGGTTTTCTCCAAGGCCGCTTCAGGGTCAATGTCGATAAAACGTGCATAGTTAATGAGCGCAAACAATACATCTCCAAATTCTGAGGAAATACGCTCGTTGCCTTCTCGGTCGTCAATACTCACTTGTAACTCACCTAACTCCTCTTCCACCTTCTCCCAAACCTCTTCGACGGTTTCCCAATCAAAGCCTACTTGTCGAACTTTCTCTTGAATACGGTAAGATTTTACCATCGCAGGCAATGATTTGGGAACACCTTGCAAAATAGAGGTTTTTCCTTTTTCTTGTAATTTTAATTGCTCCCAATTTCGCTTAACAGTCTCCTCATCATTGGCTTCTACATCGCCATAAATATGTGGATGGCGATGAATGAGTTTATCACAAACCGTATTAAGAACATCAGTAATGTCAAAAGCTTTTTTCTCACTGGCAATTTTAGAATAAAAAACTAAATGCAGCATCAAATCTCCAATCTCCCCTTTGAGTTCCGTCATATCTTGGTCCGCAATTGCGTCCACCAATTCATAGGTTTCCTCAATCGTCAAAATACTCAGACTCTCTAAGGTCTGTTTGCGATCCCAGGGGCATTTTTCCCGTAAATCATCCATGATATTGAGCAGGCGCTCAAAGGCTTTTAATCGTGCGTCCATTGGTCTATTGACTAATTAAAAAAATGGCGGTTTCTTTATTGTAGGCCACAATGGTTTCTTCTTGAACACTTGGTTTACAAGAAAAAGCAGTTATTTCCTACAATAAATGTCCTTAAAGGTAGGAAAGAAGTTTTTTTACCTAGCATGAATCCTTGCTTTTATTTATGAAGCTGTTTAAAAAGTCGCGATAAAAATGTTCTTAAATTACCTTCACCAATTAGATAACTTGACATACAGCAAATTAGCCCGCGTACCCTTTATTATTTTTTAAAATGTGTTCGCTACACCTTTCCTATTGTAAATACGATACGTTCTATAGAATAGCTATTTTTGCCATTCAAAACCAAATCATTTGCACACTTCTTCCAAAGATCTCTTAGCAGCCGTTAGTCATGGAGACGATGTTGCTTTTCAGCAATTGTATGAGCGCTTTTCTGCCAAAGTGTACAGCACGGCTTTGAGCTATGCTCAACAAGAGCAAGAAGCAGAAGAGATCACCCAAGATGTGTTTGTCAATATCTTTCGAAAGGCTCATCAATTTAAAGGAAAATCGGCTGTCAGTACTTGGATTTATCGCATTACTGTTAATGCGTCTCTCAATCACATCCAATCTAAAAAACGACGTTTCTTTTGGCAGCCTTTAGAGCAAATCCCAGAACCAAGCAATTTTCATCACCCTGGTATTTCTTTGGAAAACAAAGAGAACGCAACCCTGTTATATGCAGCCATCAAGACACTTCCTGATCGACAAAAGACGGCCTTTATATTGAGTTTTATAGAAGATTTGCCGCGTCAAGAAGTTGCCGATATTATGGAGACGTCCCTCAAAAGCATAGAAGCGTTATTGCAACGCAGCAAAAAGAATTTACGAGATCAATTAAAAAAATGGCATCCCAACCGAGGGAAAAAGAAGAAATAGCGTTCTAAACTAAAAAGAATTAAAAATCATGAAGGAGGAACAAGAACAATGGTTAGAAGATATATTACACAGTGCTCAGGGAAAAGCGCCTGTTTCGCCCAACCCTGCTCTTTTAGAAGCCATTCAAACACAATTAAAACAAGAACCCTACCTCCAATTAACAAAAAGTAATTGGACTAAGAATTGGATTGCGGCGGCCGCGATTGTTCTTGGCTTATTGAATGTTTTTGCCTTTCAGCAAATTCTATCCAATAATTATTCTAGCGAAAATACTAGTGCCCCATCAACAAATTATGAATCTCTTATTTCTGATTATAACCTCTACGAATGAGCTTAAGTACTAAATTCTACAGAAACCTTTCTATCGTGTTACTCTGCCTGAACTTGGCTTTATTAGCCTTTTTCTTTCTAATGGCTCCACCTCCTCACAAACATCGCCACCATCATAAACATGCTAAAGAACTCCTGCAATTTGATGACCAACAGCAAGAGCAATTCAGACAATATGCGAACAAACACAAGCAGCAAATTACTACTTATAATAAAGAACAGCGGCTATTAATTGAGCAGTATTTTTCCCCTTTAACAACCCCTGATGTCTCTATTCAATCGGATAGTCTATTAATAGCCATTCATGCCTTAGAAAAGCAAAAAATACAATCGACATACCAACATTTTCAAGAAATAAAAGACATCTTAAGAACAGACCAGTTGCCTAGTTTTAAACAATTTGTCAACAATTCTATGACTGTAATTCTACGGGGAGGCAAAAAAAGAAAAAATAGCCCCCAATAACAACCTCTCTAATTATAAATAGATCTACCACGCACATTTCTAGTAGACTTCAGTGGTGCCACTAGTTCTCCCCCGAGATTACCAACTAGGGCACCCGTTTTTATTCCACACATTCTTTTCTTTTTTGTTCAATAGAAGCTCCACTCCGACTTGTTAAGTCTTGTTTTTTCCTTATTTTACCTTCCTTGTTTTTTGTTTATTTCATTCTTAATAACCAAACAATGGATGTATCAATTACTTATCGTGTTGTCCCTTTAACCCAAGAACATCTTAGTGAAGTATTGGCGCTTTCTGAAGAACAAATGGGCAAAGGTTTTTTATCCCCAAAAACCTTATTGGAACATATTGATCAACCCAATCACTTTGGGCAAGTAGTCCAAGAAGAAGGATGTGTATTGGGTTTTTCCTTAATGGAGATTGTAGATAGGGTCGCCTTATCCAAAAGAATGAAAGGAGCGGAACAATGGTTCTTAGCCTATTTTGCTGCTTATGAAAAGCTAGGCTATCGCTCTCTAACCGCTGTTTCTACCAGCGCTCAAGGTCAAGGAATAGGAAGTCTGTTAGTGCGGGAAGGCTTGGCACAGCTTTCTAATCGGGTTCCTGTTGTCGTTTGCGATGCTTGGCAATCGCAACATCCATCTGCGGGGCATGTCCTACTCAACAATGGCTATAAGGCTCTACGAGCCTTGCCTAATTTTTGGAAAGAAGACAGCCTTCAACAAGGGTATACTTGTTCGAACTGTGGAGCACCACCTTGCCAATGTAATGCTATGATTTATGGTTGTTTCTTTGAAAACCCTCCTATAAACTGGTGGGCAAGACCTGATTTAAACTATCAAGGACAACAACTTCATCTAGCAGGACATAATTTATCCACTTATACCCAAAATAAAGCGACTCCCTTTTACCTCTATAGCTTGCCTAGAATTCAGGCCAATTATGAGCGCCTAGCCAATGCCTTAGAACAAGCAGGCATCTCCTATCAAATCCATTACGCCATGAAGGCCAATCGCCATTGGGCAATTCTGAGCCATTTGCGTAGCCACACTAATGCTTGTATTGATGTTTGTTCGCCTAGAGAATTGCACCGTGCATTGCAAGCAGGTTTTGAACCATCACAAATCACCTATACCAATACTTCTGTTTCTCAAAGCGACTTAGAACTGTTAGCGCAGCATCCTAATATTGCACTCAATCTAGATGCATTGAGCACGATTCGCCGTTTTTCTACCCTTGTAGAACAACGTACGATTGGAATTCGGATCAACTCTGATATTGGGATGGCTTATGATGCTTCTTTGGAATATGCAGGGCGAAAGACGTTTAAGTTTGGCATTTACCAAGAGCAATGGGCAGAGTTAAAGCAATTAGTTGATCAAACAAATTTTACCGTAACCACCCTGCATTGCCATGCAGGTTCTGGTTTTTTGACCGATCAACTGGATCGATTAGAAGCTATTTTTAAGGTCATTGATCAATTTTTGGCCTTGTTTCCTCAAATTGATACACTGAATTTAGGCGGCGGGCTGGGGGTTCCACAACAAGAAGGAGATTTGCCTTTAGATATTGAACGTTGGACGACATTAATCGGGAATTATATCCTAGAGCGACAACTTAAACTACGAATTGAACCTGGTGATTACTTGGTAAAAGATGCAGGTTTATTAATTACCAAAGTTAATACGTTAGAACATAAACGAGGGCAGTTATTTGTAGGCGTTGATACAGGTATGAATATGAATTATGAGGCGGCTTATTACCAAATGAATCTAGAACCTGTCCCGCTACAACAAGCGACTGATGGACAATTGCTCCAAGGAACTATCTCTGGTAATATCAATGAGCCAATTGATCTATTATCGTCTTACAGAACGTTGCCTGCTTTGCAAGAGGGCGATTACCTTGCCTTGCTTAATACAGGGGGCTATGGTTCTTCTGCCAGTTCTGACCACTGTATGCGCGGTGATTTTGAAGAATATGTACTTTATAATAAAAACAACCAATAGCTAATTACATCAAGTACTATGACCAGTAACTACAGAGGATTAATTCCCTTCTCGGGCGGTATTGACAGCACCGCAGGACTTTATCATACGTTAACTCACTATCCCAATGATCATTTTTTGGTCTTTAAGGTGATTCTTATCAATGGAGAATGTGGAAGCAGAACCGTCAAAGAAGAGCAAGCCGTCAATGCAATTTTGGACGCCTTAAGAGCACGCGGCATTCACAACTTCACCTATCGACGACTTTCTTTTGACTACAGTCAATTGGGCCCTCCTCCTATCTGGGACAGTGAAGCGGTTAATTTTGCAGCAGCCACTTGCCTGCGTGCACATCCTGAGATTTACGAAATGGTGGAAGGAGCCATTTACGACGATTATTTGCAAGAAGGATTTCAGGAGCGTTTAGAGCAGATTGAGAAAATTTTGTACTTAGTTGGTGAACGTACGCGGGAGAATTTCCGTATTTTATTTCCATTAAAGGATTGGAATAAGTACCAAGTTATGAAAAGTGTCCCTTCTGAAATTTTGAACCTTACTTGGTCTTGTCGCTATCCTGAGGGCGCTGCACAATGGGCGTTAAAACGCTGCCACAAATGTTCTACCTGCATCACTATAGATCAAGTTTTAGAAAAGCATCCGACAGCCTTTCCTGGTTATGATAACAATCCCTTTGCTGTTGGTCCACCAAAATAAAATTTTCCTCCTAGAAAAAACCCTTTTCATCAGCTAGACTAATATTATGATGACAAAAATAATTCAGTTGGGATATGCACTTGCAAGTTTATTTACAACAACATACTAATTACCTTGTAACAGAAGTTAATTTAGGTTTTAAGTAGCCTGAGTTTTCTTTTTGTCATTAGCTGCGCTG
>JBOEFW010000061.1:26526-40012 GCA_050633105.1 Aureispira sp.
CTCCTTCCTATACCCTTCAAAAACCGTCGCTGGTGTTAAAGCTTTTGGTGATTGTGCTTTTAATAAACTTCTGTTACACGGTACTAATTCCACCTTAGTATCACAAAAAACAGGTTTGAATTCAAGACATGTAAACTGATAACACAACAATCTTTGGCAATCATCCCCCTCTTCTATTCTCTAGATTAATTCTATAAGAGGGATTAAGTAATAATTTGTTTTCAGGGAATTAATTCATTGGTTTAACCGTTTGGTTAATATTGAATCTATTAAGACCAACTGCTTTTTTTTAAAAGGGTTCTTTTTATTTAGCTCAGCTGCGACTCCATCGTCGTGATGCCTGCGGCCTTTTCTAGAAGACATTCTTTCCTCAAAAACACTTGTTTATGCGCCTTTATTGTCTCTTATTATTCGTTTTACTCCCCTTTTTATATAGTTTCAGTCCAGCTAGTGATCCGACAACCGTAGCAGAGTTACAGGCACAATACCGCTTATTAGTAGATTTACAAGCGACCCAAGATATTTCTTCTACGGTCTTTGAAACACGTACTGCCGAGTTGCAGAAAATTGCGCAAGAACGTTTTAATTTATCGCTAGACAATTCAGGGATGAAGCAGGCCTCTACAGTACAACGCGTTAATTGGATTGTTTCGGCGCTCTATGTCGCTGCTGCTTTGCTTGCTTTGGCGTTCATCTTGCCCTTTATCTTGCTCTTATTAAAACCCTTCCGCCGTTTAATTTTACAACTTTGGCATTTAAGAAGCGTCCAACAATTCGTAAAAATACTTAAAAAACTGTTTTTACTCCTGTGGGAGCCCATTACTTATTTAATGTTGATTGCTGCTTTAGTTTTTTATCCAACAGAATGGATGGTGCTGTTTGTCACCTTCGCATTTGGGAGTTTGATTAGTTACAGTGTTTATTCTAGAAGAAAAAAAGACAAAAAGAAGCAATACAGTACCTTAGCGTCTTGGGTTATTACTATTGTTTGGGCCTTGTTAGCATACTATTTTGATAATGCTTGGATTGGCTTTATGACAATAGGAGCGTTTATTTCTAGTATGGGTTTTGTGCTCTTTATGTGGACTGGATTAATTGTGATTGGGTTCAAAGAGTACAGTAAAACTTTTATTCTACGCTTAACGGGAATTATGCTGGTCATTATGGTTTTAGCAGGGCTTATCTTTCACACCGAATACATTCCGTTTCTTACCGCCCTTCGTCAGCCCTTGCGTGTCTATGAAGTTGGCTTGCTTTCCTTAGTTCCTTTAGTTTATTTTTTGGGCCTAGGTTATAGTGCCTTTTTCACCTATGGCCGCAAAGCCCCCCTTTATAAACAAGTATTGGCTCGCGCCATTGCTTTTACCACAGGTTATCTTACCGTTGCCGCTGGTTTACTCTATGGCATTGGGAGCCTTTTTTGGGTTGGTTTATTCTTTATGCTTTGGTTCACTGCCGATTTGTACTTTGAATTGATTTATCGAAAAATCAACATCATTTTCTCAGGGATGATTCTGGCCTTGTGCCTTGGTGCTGCGGGACATTGGTTGCAAAATAACTTGTCTTTGGTCTTGGGTTTTTCGGCTCAATTGGGCTGGTAGGTTTTTGATTGATTTCCTTCTGGGCAGTATTAGATAAATATTGATGGAGAAATCAATACAGTTAAGAGCTATCCCTAAAATGTGGGTAGTTTCCTTTTTAGAGTTAATATTACTACTACACGGAATGCCGAGCACTGGTCTAGACTTACTAGAGAGGAAGATTACATCTCTGAAAATTCTCTCGATATTTTACAAACAATTCATGATCTTCTGACTCTAAAGAAAAACCATCGTATGTTATGCCTAAAAGTAAACTTTCAATTTTTCCTAAAGCTTTTACTTCTGCCTCACTAAATATTTTAGTTCTTTCTTCCTTGCTTTTTTCTTTAGAATGGCTGTAATAGGAACTATAAACTAAAAATGAAACAATTGCTTCTTGTAAACCATCTGTCGTAACTTCCTTTTCAAATCCATTTAAATTAAGATCAAAAATTGTTCTTTGCTCCTCTAGGTCGAGTTTTTTTTCTGACACTTTATAATTACATTTTTTTGAACAAAAAATTATTTCCAGCAATTGTTTAACATTTAAACAATGCTGTTTTGCAACTGCAAACCCAGTTTAAGACAAAAATACAATCGTTTAATTAAGACAATTCAATGATCCTTATAGTACATGAAAGATAGCCTGTGTCAATGGTCAATTTAACTCTAAATTTCATTTACTCAACTCCGCTCCTCTTTTACAGTCGCAGCATTGAAAATGGATACTAAATCATTATTTGCCTCTTCAATGATCGAGTCAATCTCCTCTTCTCTGCGGGATAAATAGACAATGGCAGATTTCGCCTGCAATAAATTGTATTTTGTTAGATCAATTTCAAGTTTATTAAATTTAATTTCAACGGTCTCTAAATGATATTTTTTATCTTTCAGTACTTTTAAATAAAGTTTTTTAAAGTCTCTTTTCATAACATTTTGGTTATTAGCAGTCCCGTAGCACACTATTGCTTATAGTTTTTGCTAACAGCGACCTTTATTGATTTTATTAAATAATTCTATAGTTTTATTCCATTTTTAGCCCTACACTCTTGGACAAATCTCTGAAAAGCAGAACTTAAATGAAGAAGATAGGAAGATGATCAAATTTTTTCTTGATGCTGTAAGCTGTAATTACTAGGTGTAAACGGTCTTCATTTGCATAAAATGAAGAGGCAATATTATCAGAACTTTTAAAAAGCCATACTCACCCAAATTTGGTAAAGCATATCTTGAATAAAGATAGCCAATTTTGAATTTTGCTTGTTCTTTTCATAATATAATATTATTTTTTATTATTTTATTATATGCTTCATTTTTATAGCCTCCACTAATTTACCTAAGTCTATTGTAACTTAAATATTGGCAAGTAAAAAGGACATCTGATTTTAATCAAATGCCCCTTCGTTGTAATTATTATTTTATGCTGCCACTTTAGTCCTTCTCTTCCGAGAAATAATTTGCAGTAATCAAAGCAATCGGAAGACCAACTAACACCATGTGCCAAATAATACCAATAACTGCTAACCCTGCATCAAAAGGCGCTTTTGGGATATTAGAGGATGGCAATATAAGCAGGTTCATAACGCCCCAAATTGCTGCACCAAAAATTAATCCCATTACGACAACATTAGTTCTTAATAGTTTAATTTTTGGAAAAGCTATGAAGTAGATTACAGCCACTACAAAAGCTATCAAATAATGAAAAAACGTCCCTGCCAACATCATAGGTATCCCACTATCTATTGCTTCTGGACCGTAAACTCCTGAGGCTATAAATTGCAATACTTGAAAGGGGTTAAAACCAAAATAGATGTAGTAGACAATAACCCCTGCTATAGCATCTAATGTACCCGCGATGAGTCCTGCCCAGAGGATGTTTTTAATTGGACTAGATGATTTTGTAAAATCGAAAATTGATATTTTATTTGTCATAATTTACTTATTCAAGGTTTATTTAAACTTCTGATACTTCTGGAAAATCAACTGGAATTTGAGTGATGTTATGCAAATAATTAGTCATGTTTTTTTCTCCTACTTGAAGAATTAAATCTACTAAGTGTTGTTTATTGTAACCGACTTCAAAAAAATGAGCTAAAATTTCTGAATTCACTTTTCCACGTGACTCAACTATGTTTTGACTCAATTGCACAATTGCATTTAGTTTTTTATCAAAAAAAGCATGTCCTTTTCTTAATTCCAGTATTTGGTCGTCATTAAAACCATTCATTTTTCCAATCGCAGTATGTGCCGCTTGGCAATACCTACAATTATTGACCTGGCTTACCACCAAATTCACCGCCTCCTTCTCCTTATTACTTAAGGAAGATTTAGCATTTTGAAAAGCAATGTATCTACTCAATCCATGATCTGATAACCCTAGTGTTGCAAATAAATTTGGCATAAACCCTACTGTTTTTACAATACCATCATATACGGGTAAGTTGTCGGCTGACATTTGTTCCCTACTAGGAACCTCAAATTTAACATGAGAATTCATCTCCATTTTGTAATTATTTAAATTGATTAATAGTTACAAAGGTGAAGACTTTTAAGGAGTTATCAATTCAGCTATCAGAAGTAATACAGTTCATCTAGTTGAACATTTCTATTTTTTACGAGCTATTTGATGCCGTATCTCACTTAAATATTGCTTGGTAATGCCGAGGTAAGAAGCAATCATGTATTGTGGAACTCTCTGTTCAAAGTCAGGATGTTCTTGAAGGAAAAGGACGTAGCGTTCTTTAGCGGAACGACTAAAATTATCAATGATTCGTTTCTCCAACGAGATGGAGACTCTTTGGAAAAGAATTCGAAATAAACGTTCTAATTGTGGAATCTCTAGGTACAGTTCTTCTAAGCTTTCTGATGAAAGCTGAACAACCTCTGTGTGTTCTAAACATTGAACATTTGTATTTCCAGAATTTTGCAAAATAAAACTTGGTAAGTCTGCTGCCCACCAGTTCTCTATCGCAAATCGAAAGGTATGCTCTTTGCCTTTATCATCAATATGAAAAGTTCTGGTAGAACCAGAAACAACAAAGCTTAAATATCTACAAACGTCTCCTTGTTGGACTATAAATTGTCCTTTTAAGTATCTTCTACTCTTTACTTTTTTTAAGATTAAAGCCTCCTCGGAATCAGAAATAGATATAGTATCCCTTAAATAATTTATTACTGGATGATTGTGCATTTTAGTGTTATATTATAGGAATGAAAATTTTCGATGTTCTTTTTATTTACAATGTATTTAGATCTAAGGTTTCTTCTTTCTTAATGACTGACAATAGGGTCGAAGATATACACTGTTATTTTGTTGTGTGGGCTGTAGTTCACTAAGATAAAATGATGGAGTATATCTCTAATCGTAGGCTCTACTTGTGCAGGAATAAGGGCTTGTCCCTGAAATTCGTCAAGAGAGTAGACAGTAAGATAAGGTAAAAAAGATTACATCAACAAAAATTTATCGATGTCCAAGAAACGAAAAAAAGTACACGAAAACAGAAAAGCGAGCAGTAGTAGAATTAAACTTAAAAGAAGGGGCCGACATACAAAAATCAGCCAATTGTTTTAATATAACAGCTCGTACAATAGAATTGAATAGTAAATCGCAATTGTCAAAAAAAATAGAAGCATAAAATACATTAAGGTGTGTCTAGAAAGGGAAATTACCTTCGGTGCTACTTCGTGGTGTTGGGATAAAGCGGTTGAAGAGTTCTTTTTTAAAACGATAAAAATGGAAGTGTTATATCATTTGTCAAAAGCATAGTGCAAAAAAAGATGGCTAGTAGTGGACTCATCACTCCTCCTTGAGAAATTCCTGTCCCTATTTTATACACTAGCTGCGTCTTTGTCTGCCACAACACACCTCTTCAATATTTAACCTTATAGGTCTTTCCTACTTGTGCCTTTCTCTTGACATCTGTATGTTGCTTCTCATCTTCCATAATTGAACCTAAATAAAAATCATATCGTTGCCCCACAGACAATAAATAGGTCACTTCTGTGGTTATCCTAGGCTCTCGGACATACCCTAGTTTTGACAACTGGTTTACACTTTCTCGTAACTTTTTTAAAGGTTCACTTGCAGTCATCTCTTTTATTCTTACCTAGCTCTTCTTTCAGAGCCTTTTCCCAAAACTGTTCAACCCCATGACGTTGCCAGCACAGTATCATGGGGTGACTTCTTGACTCCACTTATATAACACTTGTAGTGGGGCAATTCTACCATCTCATTTACAGCATTGCAATTTTCTCAAACAACTTGTTTGTCTTTTGTGCATTTACGGCATACAATCGATAGAGCGTAAAGAGTGACCAATATAGTGTAGGAAAGCCCAAGTTTGGGCGATGTGCTAATAACCTAAAAAAGCCCCAAACTGATAAATTCAGTTTGGGGCTTTTTTAGGTTATTAGCTACCATCTTTCAGATGAAATAAAAAGCTATGCAGCTGGACGGCTCCCAGCAGGGACGCATACTAGGGCGGTGGAGTGCCTACAACGTAGTGATTAACGAGGCTGTAGGGATGAGAACCGCCGTGACAACGAACATGCCTGACCTAGAAGCGTGACAGAATGCAATGACTAATGAAATGGTAGCTGGCCTTTTTCGGCCACTACTGGCGCGATACTAGTCTGCTGGCTCCTGAGGAGGAACACCGCTTTACTTCTTCATTTCATATTTAAACCAATCATCTAAATAATTATCTTCCATGTCTAGATAAAGAGAATACCGCCCTTTTAGATCTTCTTCTTTTGTAGACAATTCCATTGTAATACTTACAAGAGGTGTACAAAACATAGGATAGTCATAAACGACAGAAACATTATGCGGCTCAACCAATATATCTTTTACTTTTATGTGAGATGGTAATTTATCTCCAAAATCTTCTGGTTCATCTTGATACATTTGAATAGTCTCATAGAATGATTCTTTTGCTTTTAAATAGTATTTTTTTACATCTTCTTTAGTCATGTCCTTTTATTTTATCAAATTGCCAGCTTCCATCAACTTTGCTACCATATATTCTTTTATCACTATTTCCAATTTTAAGTTTATGTGTATATCCTTTGGACATCATATTTGTATCCTTTAGCCTTATAATTCCATTGACTCCTTTCTGCCCTTCAGCCCCTACTACTCCTTTTTGAATAGCCGTCCTAAATTTCTTTTGTTCTATAACTGATAAGGATGTCCAAACTTTTTTAGATATCCCCCCTGGTCGACCACCTGTGCTAATGAATTTTTGTATAGCGAGCAGACTTTTATTATAATTAAATATATGTCTAGCATTAGCTCCATATCCAGGACTAATAGGGGATGGTTTCATCTTTCGTAGAGCTTTTGCAGCATCTTTTAATGATTTTGGATTTCTCCCGAAACTCAACCACCATGGAGCTTCAGCTACAACAATAGCATTACTAAGATCAATATAGCCATTCCGATCTACAGCATACCCAACACCATTTTGAGAATATCTTCTTACACCATCTAATAAATAGCCTCCAATCATTGATAATTCTGACTGAGGAAGCATTACTTGACCATTTTCATAGTCTAAGTTAGCAATTGCGTAAGTATCATAATCATACCATCCTGTTTCAAGATAATCATTTCCTCCATGATAATATTGTGTATAACTTATACTAAACAATGGATTTCTTTCAGTAAGTGTTCTAACATCTCCATGTTTAGGAGGATCTGTATTTAACTGTTGAGAAAAGTCTGAAGCACCATTTCTTGCATATTGAATAGTTGAAGTCATTTCTTGAGAAGATTGAATAGGGCTTGCACTTCCCCCTCCACTAGCAAGAGCTTGACCAAGTCCCATAAAGAATTTTCCAAGTCCTTTCAAAAAGTTGCCTCCTCGTCTACGTTTAGATGGTGGAGCTGCTCCATTCGCATTACTCGCTGATAAGCCTAAGTAATCTATATTCACAACTGGTGAATTTCCAGCAAAAGCATAAGGTGTTTCCCATGGCGTTGTCGCTGTTAATGGATCAGTTGATAAGAAGCGACCTATTCGAGGGTCTTCTGTTCTAAATTCAAATGCTACACTTTGACCACCATTCCATTCTTCATCTTGCTCTACTCCATTAAATCCATATCGGTAAGACTTCCCTAATACTAGCTTTCTTGACGGTATCCCCCACCCAAAGGGAGTATAATTACACAACTATATAAAAGAACTTTTTCTTAACTAACTCGCTATAATTCAAAGATAAATATTTATCTCTACTTCAACTATTTTTTTCTATTGAAAAAACAAGCATTAACTTTTTTTAATCTTTTTTAGATAGAGGGTGATACTTTTTGAGCGATTTTTGCAAGCTCTCTACCGCTTGAAGCTGGTATCTTTCTGTACTGCTCGCGTACCTGTGCCCTAACTTCTGTTGTACTTCTAACAACGGTTGATGACTCAACCAATGTACTATTATACTGCTTCGCCAATGCTCTAAATTCTGCAGCTCGGGCAACTGCTTCTTAAGCTTTCTTTGTAACTTCTGTAGAACATTTGCCAAGCGGCTAGAGCTGCCCCCTGTTAAGATTAATTTGTTTGTCTCAAACCGTAATAGTTGGGGTCTTGACTCATTTATGTAAGCATCTAATAACTTGATTTGTCGTGCTTGCAATAACAATTCTCTGGGGTTACTTCTGCGGACGCTCGGAACCTCTAAGATCGCATGCTCTAAGTCTACATGTTCTAATTCTAACGCTTGTAGCTCACTCAACCTTAACGCTTGATTATGGATCAAACTTAGTATTACTTTCGTTCGCTGCTGCTGGGGAGAACTGCTAGGCTGTTTGTTTAATACGCCTTGTAACTGCTCTATTTTTAACGGCTCTTGAACCGCTGGACGCGTTGCTCGCTTTACTCGAAAACTGCGTGTTGGATTATTCGGCAAGATTGCCAAGCCTTCATAAACTGCTTCTATCACTACTAACTTTCTATTGATCGAGACAGGCTTTAAGCCCTGATTTTGTAACTGTCGAACATAATCTAATACCAGTAAATAAGTCACGCCCTGTAAGCTAATATTCAAGCCATCTAAGTACATCTTAAAATGTTCCCATTCTAACAAATAAGAGACCGCCGTTTTCCCTTGATAACTGCTTTCTAAATACTCTTTAATGCTCATGATTTTTCATTGATAAAGTGAACGTATATTTGTGTAGAATCTAGGGTTTTGTGTCCCAATAATTGGGCGATTTGCTCGCTTGGCATTCCTGACTGTGCCAGATGAGAGGCAATAGAATGCCGTAAACTGTGCAATCCTGTTAACGGATATTCTAACTGCTCTAACAACCTTTGAAAGCTTCTATACAAGGTCTGATGACTCATTTTTCCACCTCGCAACGTCAACAAATAATAACTAAGATCACTATTCTCTTGAAGCAATGGCCGCACTTCTTGTGCATAAAAATATAAGTCTTCCAATACGGGAGACGCTATAGGAACTAAGCGGCTTTGTTTCGTCTTGCTATGCCTCACTTGTAATAATTCTCTATCCCACCAGATGTCTTTCAACTCTAAATTACACGCTTCACTACTGCGGAGACCACAGCCATAACACAGCCCTAACATTGCTCGTTGTCTAATTCCTATCAAGGTCTTTGGACAAGTATTGTACAGCTCTTTTATCTGCGCCTGGCTAAAGATTTCTAAGGGCTTAGAACTGTTTGCCAAGCGCTTTAAGGTCGTGTACTGTTCGCCTTCGTTTGTCTGCAACAAATAGCGTTGGAACAGCTCTAAGGAATGCGCTATTTTGTTGATATGAGCACTGCTCAAACTCCCTGCTTTACGCTCGTTCTTCCGCGCTCTTGTCTGCTCCATGTAACGCCTAAAATGTCCCCCTTCCCAATTGGCCAAGCTCCTCTTTTGCTCTTCTTGATAATACAAGAACCCTTGTACAAAATTCGGTAAATTGTACACTGTACTGGCGCTATAACCTAAGGTTGTCAACCATGTTGTAAAACCTTCTAATAGACTTTTATAATGCCTGTTTTTTAGTTTCTGTTTCTTCATTTTATCTGTTTTTTTATACCCCCTGTCTCATTCTCTGTTTTACTCTGCCTACTCTCATAACTCTCTCACAGACAATAAAAAAAGTAAGCAAAATTGACACTTTGCTTACTCCTTTCCTACTCTTGCTTACTCTCTTACTAATCTACTGCCTTATCTTTTCTAAATTCTTATCTAAGGCATTGTCTAAATCTGCTTTTAATTCTTCGTATTCTTCGGGCTTCAACAGCTCATATTCAAAACCTCTATACCTATTCCCTCCTAGTATTCTTAAATGCCCATACTCTACCAATTGGCGTAAATAGTTGCTTAAACTTCTTGGTTTGATCTTGATTGAATCTCGAACTAATGGACTCGTGAAAGTCGTCGTTTTGTGCTTCTTTAGTACGCCTTTCAATTTCTCTAAAAAGTCTCTAACTCCCCAACTTAGTTCATCACTCTTGGATAATAAAACGTTCTTCATTAGCTTATTTGCCCACTCTATATCTTCTATCGTTGTTTCTATATATTTTGTTCCTGATTGGCTTGTCTTATGCTCTCGCTGGTGCTGGTGATAAAACGTGATCACCTCGATAAATTGTAAGTAATGCGCATTCGTTCGTAATGGCTTAAATACACGGCTCGGCAAAGCCAACTGTTCAGCATAAGGATTCACTACTTTGATCGGCTTTAACAGCATTTGTACGTCTTTAAATTGCTCTCGCAACTGCTTTTGGGCTAGTTCGTTTACCTTCCCTGCTGCAGCTCGCCGCTGCTCCTCCATTACTGCTTGTTTGTGTGCCTTACTCTCATCTCTATACAGCAATAAACATCTATTTGCATTGTCTTCATATACCCGCTCCCGTGTCGTACAGCCTCCAAAACATATTGGGCCTTCTACCTCTACCAAACCTGTTATACTCTTTCCTTTCTGATCCTTAATAGGTACATATTTGCTCAATCTTCCTTTGCTTTTTAGCTCCCTCAAAGCATACTGTGCGTCTTCGCTCATCCCGTCCAAATCTTCTACTAAGAATAACTTGTGTATTAAACTTTCCTTGGGGTAATAATACAAGGCTTGGTCTGATAAGCTCGTAATGAACAATACTTCTTCCTCAGGCATCAAACCCGCTATTACCTCTTGTAAATGCGTTTTCCCACTCCCACTACTTCCCAAACTGATCACATGCAATGGCTTTTTTAACTTCCGTGAGCTGAAACATAAGTACATGATTAAAGCGTTTTCTCGCTCCCCTACTATGCCGACCTTACTTAAATCTGTCCACGTCTTAGCCATTAGATTCTTATCCTCTAAATAGGCAGAGGCTTTCTTTCTCCGTGCCGCTGGTACTTGCCTTGTTCTTATCTCCTGCGATGCTCCAAACGCTTGTTCTTGGGTTCTGTATGCTTCTAATTGCTCTGTTAAATCCGCTACAATTAATCTTAGATTTTGTAAGGGAATTTCTAACTGTTCATGTAATCTTGTTACTAAGCCTTTTACTTGGCCAGCATGGTATAAATTTAGGTTCTGGCGGATCTTATCAAGCGAATTTCTTTGTGGCTTTCTTGTTACTCTTAGCGTGCATTGCATTCTATCCAACTGCTCAATCGCTATCCCTCCCAGCACTTCTATTTTTAGCGCCTCATTGTTGTACAGATAGTAACGCTCATTTACAACCTGTAAATCTAAACTTGGCTTTACTCGCTCTGCTACTGGACGGCTGGCAATAGTCGCAGACTCTAATAATTCTTTGAATAAGTCCCCGCTCAGATGATTTGCCCACAACTCATTTACATCGGTTCCTTCTGGCAAATTAACCTCCTTAATTATTGACTGGGGCAACTCTTTTTGTAATTGCTCAGATAGTTTTGTACTTGCCTTCTGCCCTGCCTCGTCTCCGTCCAGCATCAATATTACTTCCTCCAATTCTCCGCAGCTCTGCAAGGCCTTTTTGTGCTCTACCGTGTAGCCATTGGTCCCATACAACGCCAATACCTCATAATCTTTCAACTCCTCAACTTGTAACAAGCTTGCCGCATCTATTACACTTTCTACCAGTATTATTCTAGTCGCTTTTTTGCTTGGATAGGCTGGATACAATCCGCTTCTATCCTTCATGTAATAGTGCCCTTTCTTGCTCACACCTCGACCATAAAAGCTTACTACTTTGCCTGTGCTGTTCTTCAATGGAAACACTATACATTCCTTCCCCCAAGGCGTAGCTTTACTTTCTGTTTGTCGGCTCGTCAATAAAAAGCCTAGCTCCTTTGCTCCTGCTCGCTCTGCCTCTGTTCTGTGCTTCCCTAAATGCCATCTTCCAGCATTGTAACCCAGATCTATTCCTTCTAAGCCTCGGCTTTTAGTGTAGCTCTGTGCTTTCTTACCGTTTCTCTTAAAGGACGCTTTTAGATCCTTCCAGATCTGCACTAGTAGTTCTTTTTTAGCTGTAACTTTTGGGATAAAGCCCAAGAGTTCTTTACACTTCAAAATTGCCTCATGTTTGCTGCATCCTTCTTTTTGCTGTACAAACTCTATCACATCTAAACTCTTGCCTTCTAGCCTACAATTTCCACTAAAACAATACACTGTATTTGTCTCCTCATATACCCGCATGCTTGGTGTTTTGTCCTCATGAAATGGACAATTTATATGCTTGTTCCTATTCATCTTTAGCCCATAATGAGCGAGCACCTGTACTATACTCAGGCGCTCTTTGATCTCTTGTATCTCCATGAGCTAGTTCTTTTGGAATTCGTCAAACAGTTCACTCAAATTGTCTGGACTTGTTAGGTCTATGTACAATTGACTAAATTTTGATTGCTTCTCACTTACTGCCTTGAAGATGGACATACATTTATCTATAGCTTCCTGCTCTGTGATTCGCTCAATGTTCATCATGTGCTCTACTATGTCTAATTGTCCTGATTCTTGTAACGCTGCATAATAGCGGAGCGTCGCTAACGCGATTAGCTCGTAAGGAATGTGTTCATTGATTAATTCGCGGTTGAATTCGCTTTTGTTCTTTGGTTGATCTGAATTTTTTTTCATTGCATTTATTTAAAAATTTCGATAATAGATTTTAATTCTACTAAATTTCATTTTAGTGGATTATAAAACTATATCAAAATATCTAAAATCGCAAGTTAATAGTAATATTTTTCTTATTCTTGTTCGCAATCTCCCTTTTGTGTATTTTTAGAGTACTAAGTACACAACAAATGAAAATAGCAGACAACCTTAAATATCTAAGACAGCAAGCTGGTTTACTTCAAAAAGAAGTAGCTAAAGCCCTTGAAATAGGTTATTCCAATTACAATAAACTAGAAAAGGGAGATAGAGGAATATCTTTAGAAGAATTAGTTAAAGTTGCCAAATTCTACCATTTGACACTAGACGAAGTTGTTTTCTTAAACTCTAATAAAACTCTAGAGGTGCAAATTCAACAGAAAACCAAGGATGAACAATGGGAGCTATTAGAAGAACTTAATGAAGAGGATAGAGAAATAATTTACAAACTTGTAAATACTATGTTAACCAAACAAAGAATGAAAAATTTATTAGATGGCTCTCCACCATCAAATTCATAGTTTTATTTTGCCTAGCATCTGCGGCACTCGCAGCGGCTGCAACTGTGGTGATGGCAGCGAGTGCCGCAGATGATAGGTTTATTTTTATGTAGCAGCGCGGAATAAAAATAATGGCACCCCTATTGAGAATTAGACGCAACCAGCGGCTACAAAAGAGGAGACAAAACGGGCTTGCCCCTGGCGTTCCCGATAGCGTAAGGAGTGACCAGTATAGCGCAGGAAAGCCCATTCTTGGGCGATGTGCTAACACCTGAAAAGCCCCAAACTCATATTTGAGTTTGGGGCTTTTTTAGGCCAATAGCTACCATTTGTTTTCAA
>JBOEFW010000062.1:0-57687 GCA_050633105.1 Aureispira sp.
TAAAACCCAGTCCACTTGAAATATAAATAAACTTCTGTTACAGTGCATTGAGTAGGAAGGTAAATAATTTAGCTTAAAGTTATTCACATAACAACGTTCTTAATTTTCTTTTTTCTTGGAAAGATAAAATTAATCAAAGGCATATGCTGTTGTTATTTAGAAAGGCCGTTTTGAGTAAAGGTTAGAAAGGCTTTGTTGAAATGAAGTCCTACTTAATCACGGTTTTAGTGGTTTTTCCAAATTCCTGCACCATTTTTTTAAGTTGTTGCACATAAGCCTCTAACCAAGGATAGTTTAAGGTTTCTTCTGTAATTTGTAAATAGAAATTCTCTAGACTTAAGGTCAAGACCATTCCTGCTAAATGGCTGTTGTGGGTCAAGCCCAATTCTTTTGCCCAAATATCTACAATGGCTTCGCCAACCAACCGATTGGTTTCTTCAAAACATTGACGAAAATCAGGTTCTTGGCGATGAATGCGAAGTTGCCGATTAAACAATAAGTCTGTTTTAATGGTCAAGATGAAGTCCAACATTTCAGGGATAACATTCGCACACTGTCGCTCTTGTTCCGCAATCCAAACCGAGCGGTCATAATGGTATTGAAGAAGCACTTCTGTAAAAGTAACTATATCTGCAAAATGATGATAAAAAGACGATTTGCTCTTGCCCACTAGCTTCGCTAAGCGTTCTATTTGGAGGCCTTTAGGGCCTTCTTGTGCAAAGATAGTATAGGCTTGCTGAATCCAAGGTTCATGGCTTGCTTTCATGGTAAGAATTTAATACCTCCAAAGATTTAAGTACTTCTTAAAAATCTTAGTTAAGTTAATAGCATCATCAATACCTCGATGCATGGTGCCCTCAAATTCAAAGCCTTCTAGTTTCAAAGCCTTGTTCATACCTACTGCCCGTCCCATATTTTTAATGCGCGGATACTGCTCTTTTAGGCTAATGTGTTTCTTTGCCCATTTGTCCTCTAGTTTATGGTATTGGCAATCCTTCATCAAAGCAGAGCGATCAAAAAAGCCCCATGAACACAACAAATATTCTTCCCCGTCGTGTAACCCAATCCAATCTTGGAAATCCTCAATGACTTCAGGAAATTTGTCTGCCTGATTCACCTCTACTTGAGAAATAGTCGTCAATTGCTGACAGAAATCGGATAACATAGGATGAATAACAGGCTGAACAAAGCTCTCAAATTGACTTTGAAATTCCCCTCGTTCATTCAATAACACCCCTCCAATTTCTATAATCTCACGGCGCTTTCCACGTGTTTCCAAGTCTGTTTCCCAGCAAGTGGCTTCTAAATCGTATATAATGTAATTCATGTTCTATTTTTCTCTTTCAATACAGGTTGTCTTCCCTAAGCTCTAGTAAGAATAACGCGCCAAAGGCACAGTATCTTGACCCACAAACTCCCCTTTTAGGTATTTGTAATGAGCCGTCATGGCAATCATCGCCGCATTATCGGTACAATACGCCAACTTAGGAACAAACACTTGCCAACCCTTTTGGGTTCCCAAGGCTTCCAATCCTTCGCGCAAACCACTGTTCGCCGAAACGCCTCCTGCAATGGCAATATGCATCGCTCCTGTTTGAGCAACGGCTTTCTCTACTTTATTTAATAAAATAGAAACAATACGCGCTTGCACGGAAGCACAAATATCAGCTAGATTTTCGGTAATAAAATTAGGGTTTTGACGTTTTTCTTTTTGCAAAAAGCGCAAAATATTGGTCTTAAGGCCGCTAAAACTAAAATCTAAGTCGGCAATATTCGGCTCTGTAAAACTGTAAACAGCCTGTCCTTCTTTGGCTAGTTTATCAATTTCAGGCCCTGCGGGATAATCCAAACCCAACAATTTCCCTGTTTTATCAAAGGCCTCTCCTGCCGCATCATCAATGGTACTTCCTAAAATCGTCATTTGAAGGGCATCTTCTACCAAAACTAACTGTGTATGTCCTCCCGATACGGTCAAGCACAAAAATGGAAAAGCTGGACGCGGAGCTTCTATAAAATGCGCCAATACATGCGCTTGAATATGATGGACCTCAATCATAGGAATATCCAAACTTAAGGCCATCGCTTTGGCAAAAGAAACACCAACCAACAAAGCTCCCATTAGACCGGGCCCTCTAGTGAACGCAATCGCAGTAAGGTCGCTTGCTTCTACCCCTGCTTGACGCAAGGCCATTTCTACCACAGGGACAACATTCGCTTGGTGGGCTCTCGATGCTACTTCAGGCACCACTCCGCCATACTCTTTGTGTATGGTTTGACTCGCCACACAGTTGGATAATAATTCGCCATTCTGCATGACCGCAGCAGCAGTATCATCACAAGAAGATTCTATGGCTAGTATCAAAGGATTTTTTTTAGAGATCACTTGGTCTATTTTTTTTACTTTTAGAAGGGTAGAATCGTATTAATAGCGTATTTTACCTCCTTATAAACTGTTTTGGCGCAATAATGGTTTAAAAATCAGTACCCCTAAAGTTGATCGCTATAAGAGCGATGCCATTTTAAAGCTTATTCAGCTTTTTGGTGGTAACCATTGACTAATTTTCAATAGGTTTTGTGAGGCCAAGATAACGTTTATTTTACAAATACACTGTGCACAAAAACGTCTTCAACTATCCATTCATCTAACGAACATAAAGAAGCCCCCAAAAAGGACGTAGAACCGACCAAAAGCTTGCCTCGCCGCATCGCTTCTCGGATCTGGCGCTTTTTCAAAAGCTTCACCAAAGGACTCCTAGCATTAGTGGTCCTAATTTATGCTTTGTTATGGTTGCCTTGTGTCCAAACCAAATTAGGACATGCAGTAGCGGATGTACTCTCTAATTTATGGGATACCGAAGTACGCATTGATAAATTGGAAATAAAACCTTTGACACAGTTTGTCTTTCACGACGTTTTTATTCGAGATCATGACAACGATACCCTCATTTATGCCAAGCGGGTAGAAGCACAAAATTACAATGTATTTGCATTGCTCCAAAAAGAGGTGAGTATTGGGCATTTTGTGATTGAAGATGCTGTTTTTAAAGTCCAACGTCGCCCACAGGCAGAATTTTTTAACATTCACTTTCTTATTGCCTTTTTTGAAGCAGGAGACGTCACGCTCCCGCGCCCAAAGAAATTTAAATTTTCTTTGGGTGGCGCTCAATTGGTCAATGCACGGGTTCATTTAGCAGATACCGCAATTGGAACGGCCGCCTTGATTACTTGTGATACAGGCTATGTTACTAAGCATCCTACTCGGGGAGTAGATATGATTGGGAAGGATGTTTGGGGCAATATTGCCCATTTGTCTGATGCGAGTATCACCGTGCGCCTCTTTGAACCTGTTCGATTGGCCAATGAAGATTCTTTGCTCCTAGTTCCTATTGATAGCACCATTCCCGATTGGGATGTGGGTTGTGAACGGTTCAAATTAGACAATGTTAATTTTAGACTCATCAATGAGCGAGAAGGCTTTGTTTCTAATCCTGATTTACCGCTAGATTTCACTGACCTTAATTTCAACAACATCCACTTGGATGTAGATACCTTTCGACTACAACATGAAGTTTTCACAGGTTACGTTCGAGAACTTAAGGGCTTAAACCATGGTGGATTTGAGCTAAAAAAACTATCAGGAGATGCAATTATTAGTCCTACTAAGGTCGCGGTTACTAATTTTAGCCTAGAAACCAACAACAGTCGTATAGGCGATCATCTTGTTTTGACCTATAATGGTTATCCTTCTTTTTATGACTTTGCCAATAAGGTGCGTATGGAGGGAAAATTTGACAACCACTCCACTGTTACCTTTAGAGATATCGCAGCGTTTGCCCCTGTTATTGCAGATAATGTTTTTATTGGAAGCAACTTAGATCACCCAATACAAATACAAGGAAAATTCAGTGGAAAAGTAAATAATTTGCGGGCGCGCAATCTTATTCTTAAGGTATTAGGCTCCTCCATCCGAGGCAATATTTCCTTAAATGATATTACCAATCCTAATGCCGCGCATATGGATTTAAACCTCAAGGAGGTTAATAGCAATTATACCGATCTAAAAACCATTCTTCCTTTTGTAAAATTGCCTCATACTTTAGCGCGGCTGGGGCAGATGAAATTTCAAGGCACCTACTTTGGGTATTTTGATAATTTTGTAGCGGATGGAAAACTTCAAACAAGCATTGGCAGCATAAAAGCAGATTTAAAATTGGATCTCGAAAATGGCAAACGAGGAGCCGCCTATAATGGTGGATTGATCTTAAATAATTTTGATTTAGGAGCCTTTGTAGGTAATGAAGATTTAGGACGAGTCTCCGTACAAGCGGATGTTAATGGGATGGGCTTGACCTTAAATACCTTAAATGCCACCTTGCAAAACACCAAAATTGACAGCTTATTCTTCAAAGGGTACAAGTATGAAGATATTTTGATCAATGGCAATGTTAAACAGAAACGCTTTGAAGGAGATATTCTATCCAAAGACAAAAACATGGACCTCTTTGTACGAGGAATCATGAACTTGAATGGAGAATTGCCCAGTGTGGATATTCTAGGCAACATTAAAAATCTAGACCTTTATGCCCTCAACATTACTAAAGAAAAAGTAGGCCTACAAGTAGACACCTTTGACATCAATGCCGAAGGGAGTAATATTGATAATTTTGTAGGTGTGGCTTCTATTCGTGGTATTGCAGGACATCGAGGCGATGTTTATTCTCAACTCAACAGCATTTATTTAAATGCCCAGAACTATCCTGGCGATTCTACCTCTACTATCGTCAATGGCGAAAGGGTTTGGAATCTCCAACAGACGCGTAAAATTGCCCTCAAATCTGATGTTTTAGATATTCAAGTGTGGGGGGAATATGATGTACTTAATCTAGTTCGTTCTATTAATAAATTTATAAAAGACAACCACCCTAATCTCTATAGGGAAATCTATAAAGTCCCTGAAGCGTCCTTGGATTCCATTCAATTTGGCATCCCTAAGTTTGCGGATTTCTTGGTAGATTCTAGTCTCTTAGATAGTATTCCTCATCAGGATTTTAATTTCCAAATCAATGTTCCCAACAACACTGGTAACCTAACCCAGTTAATCGATACCAATTTTAAGTACTTGGAGCATATTGATTTATCAGGAGAATACGATGGTAGTGATGGTTACCTCAATATATCGGGAGATGTAGGCAAAGTGAGCATTGGTAATGTAGCCATTCAGGACATTAGCCTAACCAAAGGAAATGCCAGTGGCCCTACCTTTATCCTTAAATCTACCATTGATACCTTGCTTATTAATGGCAAAGCCTTTATCCCAGAAATTGATCTAGTCTTGGATGCAATTGGAGATTCTGTTCGCTTTAATGTATCGGCTGATGCCGTAGGTGAAATTGCCAAAACCCTCTCCATCAATGGACAACTATCCATACAAGAGAAAAAAATAATCTTGGAGCTAGATACCTCTAGTCTATTTATTCTCGACCAAAAATGGACGATTAATGATAACAACCACATCAAGATTGGACAAGAAGCCTTGGATATAGAAAATGTTGTTCTCTTTAATCAGGACAAACGAGTTACACTTAGTAGTGTTAATAATAATAAAGGGGCAAGGGTTCAAGTAGAAAACCTCAGTTTGAATTGGTTGTATGGTTTCATGAAGCCCTTGCCAATGATTGAGATTGATGGGATGTTCTCTGGCGAAGCAACCATTAGTAATGTATTTACTCAAGAAGAAATCACAGCCAGTGTCCTTTTGGATACCTTGCTTATCAATGGGGATTATTGGGGCAGCAACTCTCGTTTAACGGCCTCCGCAGACAATCTTCAATCTAATTTTACGGGTCATTTTACACACCAAAGTTCTTTTATCAAAGATTTGGATGTCCGAGCGACCTTTACCCCTAAAGCCGCCACACAGGAAAAATCTAAACAGAACTTGTTAGATGTTCACCTCAAAGCACAAAACATTACCGCTAAAATACTAGAATATTTTATTGGTGAACAAGTTTCCGATACAGAAGGAGAAGCCTTTGCAGACATGCGCATTTATGGTAACATCACTGGACCAAAAACGGTTTTGAATGCAGAAGGGGAAGGATTAATGAAAGGCATTACTACCACCATTAATTTCCTTCAAACCCGTTATGTAATAGATGATGCCAAGATTAAAATTGATAACAGTGGTTTCCATATTAATCCTGTTTTAGAGTTAGATATTTATGACCAGTATCAAACAGGAGGGGTTGGTGTCACTATTCTAGGAGGTACTGGCAAAAAAGCCTATTTAGGCGGAAGTTTGACACATGACCACCTCAAAAACTTTGGGCTAGATGCAACGGCTGTTTTTAAGAACAACCTGATGATGAATACTACTCTCGATGACAACGATACCTTCTATGGGAAAGTTTATGCTTCTGGAATAGCGTCTTTCAAAGGGCCTTTTGAACGTTTAAAACTCAAAGTAGATGCTCGAACGGAAGAAAACACCACTTTTAATTTACCCTTAGGTGGCCCACTAACCGTGACAGAAACCAACTACATCAATTTTGTAGATAAGAACGCTGTCGTCGATTCCACTACAATTATAAGCGCTGAACCCATCAATACTGGCGGACTAGACATTGAAATCATTGCTGACATTCAACCCTCTGCCATTGCACGTTTAATTATTGATGAACAAGCAGGAGATATTATTGAGGGGCGTGGCCGTAGTGACAATATGCGCATCACTTATGATCGCTCTGGTGATCTCAAAATATTTGGTACGTATGTGATTGAAGAAGGCAATTACTTGTTTACTTATAAGAATTTGATTAACAAACCCTTTGATGTTAAAAAAGGAGGTACAATCACTTGGGGAGACAACGATGGAGATCCTACACAAGCTAGCCTTGACATTCAGGCCGCTTATGTTAAGAGTTTAGGGGTAGGTAACTTGGTAAGCAGTTATACTTCTAGTGATGCAGATTTAGCAAAACTAGCCAATACGCCTTGTCGAGTAGATTTACTCATGGATATCAAGGGCGCGCTCTTTACCCCACAAATTGATTTTAAAATTAATGTTTCGGATGTTCCACAACGCTTGCAAAACCCTGTGTCACTAGCCCTTCGGGAGATTCATGCCGATAGAAACGAACTCAATAGACAAGTCTTTGGTTTGATTGTTCTCCAACAATTCTTACCCCTAGAAAATGCTAATAATGTGAATGTCGTTTCTTCTGGAATCAATACAGGAATCAGTACTCTAACCGAGTTGGTCTCTCAACAATTCTCTCGCTATATCAATGACTTGTTAGTAGGTGTGGTAAAGGATGTAGGCTTTATTTCTAGTTTAGAATTCGATTTTAATTTTAATATTCGAGATAGTGAAAACCAAAATATTCGTTCTAGAACGTCTAATGTTCGCTTGGGAAGTGATGTTAAATTCTTGGATGATCGTCTAAGTGTTTACGCAGGTGCCAATGTTGATATTGCTAGTGATAATGATTTAGGCCTTCAAAATAATGGCCAGTATGCTGGAGGTGATTTTAGTGTGGAATACTTCATTACAGAAAATGGCAAATTGAGAATCAAAGCTTATAACAGAACAGAGAACACTATTTTGGGCAGAAGTATGCGAACAGGAATAGGTTTGTCTTATCGAACAGAATTCAACTCGCTAAAAGAATTGGCAGAGGAAATCAAGAAAAACAAGGCCACTTCTGCCTTAAAACGTCTAGAAAACAAGCAAACTAAAACCAAAGAAAAAATAAAAGAGCTTGATAAGCTTTTAATCATCACAGAGGAAGGTCGTATCAAACAACGTCTGCTCAGCAAAAAGAAACGTTTAGTAGAAAAAAAACAACGCATTGACAGCCGCTATAGTAAACTGCCTCAAGAGGAAAAATAAAACTTCTCTCCTCTCCTATACAACAACAGGAGCCATCTCGTGAAGAAAGGGCTCCTGCTGTTGTATAGGTACTTGTAAACAAGCTTTTATTCTTCGATGACAGCAGAAAGACCGCGGTCAATTAAGGCATCTTTGATTGGTTTGAGTTCTTTTTTAGAACCTGTTTTTACGGTAGCTTTTCCTTTGAAGTGAATCAAGTAGCTCAATTGTTCTGCTTGTGCAGCATCGTGGCGACAAATTTCTACAAAAGATTGAATCACCCAATCAAAGGTGTTGTGATCATCATTGTACACAACAATTTTAGATGAATTCCCAATTAATTCTAACAGGGCAATATCTTCTTCTTCTTGCCAAGTTGATTTAGTGCTAAACTCCAACATAATACAGTGTTTGATTGGCGGGTAAAGTGTAAAAATAATCTTGTTCTAGTAGCTTTATTTTCTACTAAGGCTCCTAAAATACAAATTTTTAGACACTTTTTCAACAAAGCCTCCCTATTTCAATAAGAATAGGCCAATGATCAGACGGATAAAAATTCCCATAAGACCAGTTACTAATTTCATAAGTAGCAACCTCTATTTCTTTGGTTACAAAAATATGATCTAAACGCTTGTGCATGTAATTAGGATAGAAAAGGTGTAAAAGTAGCTTGTCTAAGGTCCATGCTTTATCCACTCCTGAAAAGCTATAATCTAGGGTGTTCTTTCGTTTTTTTGTTTCCCAAAAAGCATCTTTTAAGTAAGCATTATTGACAGCTTTCTGATAAACTACGGAAGATACAGCCGCATTAAAATCCCCTGTCAAAATAATTGCGGCAGTTGGTTCTTCTGTTTTTAAAGTTGTAATCTTCTGTAAAATTACTTGGAGTTGTTTTGCTCGAACACGCTTATTTTTAGCTTCTAAATGGGTATTAAAATGAAAAAAAGTAGCCTTTGTTTCCCGTTCTTGTAACTGCACCCAAGTACAAATTCTATGATGCGTTGCCCCCCAATCCTTAGAAACGACTTCAGGAGTTGGAGAGAGCCAAAAGGTATCCTTATTTAATAGAGCAAAGCGTTCTTCATTATAAAAAATTCCCACTTGCTCTCCTCCATAACCTCCTCCTGCTTGAGGGCCATAATACGCAAAACTAGACAATCCTTGTAAGAGTTCTTCCACTTGATGAGGCGCTCCTTCTTGTATCGCTAATACATCAGGTTGAAGGGTTTGAATGTGTTGGAGCAGATACATTTTTCTATCCGTCCAATTCTTTTTTGGTAAGGCAGCAAATTTAGGATGATCGTTGAGAATGTTATAGGTCATTACTCGCATGGACTCGTATTTAAAATGGGACTGTATTATTAATTGTTCTTCCAGTAAAAAGTACTAGAAGCACTTCTAAACTATCAAAAATAAGGTACTTTTACAGCTTCCTTTACTAAAAGGAACAAGATCTTTTACACTAGACGATGGATTAAACTAAAAATCAACTCTCTTGTCTTACTATAAGAGTTCTTAAAAGAAAAATCATTCACTATTTATTGTCATAAAGGACGTCCAATATGTCCTTTATCTTAGTTAATATTACTTATGCGTTATTTAATTTTCAGTATAATAGCTGCTTGTTTATTAAGCAGTTGTTGGAGTATCAAAAAAGGAGAAGGAGTGGAAGGCGTCGCACCAGGCATCTGGCGAGGTGTTTTTAAATTAGGGCGACAAAATGTTCCTGTTCTTTATGAGGTAAAGAATTCTAACAACCAAGAGCCTTTACAACTTTCCTTTAGCACAGGGGAACAAATCCTAGTCTCTGATACCGCCTATCTTTTTGGGGACACTTTAGTCGCTCAATTTGCTTCCACACAAACCCGGCTCCAAGTGGTCTATCAAATTGATCAAATGAATGGTTATCTTTACGATGAGCAATCCAAAATTTATCCTATTGAATTTTCAGGCATCAAAGGACCCCGTCATCGTTTCCCTGATATTCGGGAACAACCAAGCATTGAATTAACTGGAGAATGGCGTGTCCTTGCTAATATAGATGAAGATTCTAGCACCACTGCAACACTTTGGCTAACAGCCGTTGACAACAATGTGAGTGGTACCATACAACGCGAAAATGGACAACGTCATCCTGTAGAAGGAACCGTCCAAGGTTCTAAGTTGTATCTCTCTGGTTTTGATGGCAAACATGTTCTTTGGTTAAATGCCAGCATCAAGGACAATCAACATTTAGAGGAAGGAAGCTTTCGTATTAATCAAGAAAGTTTCTTTTGGGAAGCTACACGTAGTGCAGGAGTTAGTTCCGTTCAATAGAGCGACATTTATTCGTTAGTAGAAAGGGGCTTTCATAGATACTTTTTCATACGAATGCAATTCCCAAACAATATTCATCCAATAAGAATCCCCTAGATAGTCGATGCTACCTAGGGGATTCTTTTATTAGAAACACGAATTAAAGGCGTTCTTTATCTCAACTTGAACGAAGCTTCGCGATAGCCAGGGCGTTGGGGGGATACTTCGGTTCCATCAAAACGGTTATTGATTGCAATACGCTCAGCAGGAACAAACAAGAAGATATAAGGTTGCTCTTCGTAAATAATTTCTTGTACTCGTAAATACAATTCTTTCTGTCTTTCCTTGTCCAATGTTACACGGATTTCATCAATCAACTGATCGCATTCTGAAGTACCAAAACCAACACGATTAGAACCACCTTGACGATCGGCTTCACTGTGCCATACCTGTTTCATATCATCCAACCCAGGTGTTTTTACCCAAGCCAAGGCCAGCATATCAAAATTACGCTCGTCGGCATCACTTAATAATTTAGCAAATTCTACCGCTTCTAAGTTCACTTCAATTCCTACCCGAGCCGCTTCATCTTCCAAGATTTGACCAATCGCTTTACGAACAGTATTTCCTTGATTGTACTTGAACTTAATCTTCATGGTTACTTTCTTTCCATCAATCATTTTGTCCAAAATATTATCTCCATCACTATCGCTCCAACCTGCGGCTTTTAGCAATTCTGCGGCTTTCTCTGGATTGTAATCAATATCTTTTAGGTTCTTATTGTAATAAGGCTTAGTAGGATTGATTGGTCCATTGGTTTTGATCGCCATTCCTTCAAAGATCACTCCGATCATTTCATCTCGGTCAATGAGGTGGGCAATCGCACGACGAACCCGCTTGTCCTTAAACTGTGGCCGTTTTAGATTAAAACCAATATAATGGTAAGCAAATTGATCAGGTGTACTTAAATCAAAACTGCTACTGAATTTAGAATCTTCCTTTAGTTCAATAAATTTTGTTGGAGGAATCGTACGAATAACATCTATTTGGTCATCTTTGGCACTGGTAATCGCTGCAGTCATATCAGAAATGACCCTATAAATGATTTTAGGAGGAAAAGCTTCAAGGGTACTACGCCCTTTTACTTTATCGCCCCACCAATCGCTTTTTCGCTCTAAAACAACACGTTGACGAACACTCCATTCGGTAAACTTATAAGGCCCTGATCCTACAACCATTTCTGGGTCTCTATTGTATTCTGGCGAATTAAAAGATTGTGCAAAACGCGCAATCGTTGGGTCACGCATTAGCTCCTCTTCATTAGCAGGATCACTGAGCTGTTCAATGGTATATTCCTGCATCAGACCTTCAGGATCATAGTGGTATTCTGGCAAAACAAATGTTTCTTGTCCTGACGATTCTTCGGCTCTAAAATAACGCTCTTTAGAGTAAACCGTAAATTTACGATCATTTTCAGGATCAATTTCAATCGCACCCAAAAAGTCAAAATAAGGGCGCAATTGAGCACTCAATACCTTAGGGTTTTTGATTGCTTTAACGGTGAACACATAATCTGCTGCGGTAATAGGCTCTCCATTGTCCCACTTGGCTTCTGGATGAATTTCATACGTTAGCGACATGCCGCCAGCATAGGGCCCTTCTTCCAACACCTTTGTCTCTGGTAATGCTAACGCTAATTGAGGCGTCAGTTTTAGAGTTTGCAGGTCATAGACCAACAATTTACTAAAGAGGTTGTTATGCATGTACAACGAATTGGCAGCATTAGAGATAATGGGATTCATCCCATCGGGATCATCAATTTCATGAATCACCAACTCTGCTCTATTGTTCTTATCGGTATTCTCCGTTTGTTTAACAGAAGGGTCAGCATTGGTAGGGGCATCACTATTACAAGCCGTCACAACTAATAACAAACTAATAGCCAGACCTATATGTCTCAATATCTGAGAGATTTTCATACAGTACATTCTTTTTAAGCAATGCAAAGGATGTTGTCAAAACACCGCTCAGCTTTGCAGATTTTATAAAAAAAACAAATAAACAGATTCCAAACCGTTTGTTATTCCTAGGAATCTATCCTTCTGTTATAATTGGGGGGAGTTTCTTTGCTTATAAGTGACCGTGTTCTTCATAGACGATCAAAATAAGCGTTATAAGCCTCCCAAGATAATTAATTATCGAGCAAATGCAACATATCAAATGTCGATAATTGACTTTTTTTGAATCTTATTTTACCTATTCTAATATTATGAAGACTATATTGATCACAGGCGGAACAGGTTTGCTAGGTTCTCGCCTTAGTGACTTACTTAGTAAGAAAGGCTATCAAGTGCGACACCTGAGTCGTACAGAGAACCTAACCGCTAAATATCCAGCTTATAAATGGGATCTTCCAACACAAACCATCGACAAACGTGCTTTAGAAGGTGTTTATGGGATCATTCATTTAGCAGGGGCAGGCATTGCCGATGCTCGTTGGAGTCCCAAACGCAAACAAGCGATAATGGATAGTCGAATTGACTCCACCAATTTACTCTCCAAATCCTTGGCAGAAAACACAGAACAACCTGCTGTTTTTGTTACTTGTTCTGCTGTGGGTTTTTATGGGAATAGTGGCGATAAAAAGCTAGTAGAAAAAATGTCGCCTGGTCATGATTTCATGAGTGATGTTTGTGTTCGGTGGGAACAAGGAGCCAACAGTATTCGGGAACAAGGTATTCGAACACCTGTTATACGCGTTGGAGTCGTTCTATCGACTCAAGGCGGAGCCTTACAAAAGATTAATATGTCCTATGGCTTTCGAGTCGGCGCTTACTTCAGTACTGGACAACAGTATATGTCTTGGATCCATCTTGATGACATTTCTGCGATCTTTATTCACGCCATAGAAGCGGAAAACATGACAGGGATTTATAATGGCACCGCTCCTGAACCAGCAACCAATAAGATGCTGTCTAAGGCTCTATCTAAAGCCCATAACCAAAGCACCTTACTTATGCCTGTTCCTGCCTTTGCCTTGCGAGCTGCGCTGGGAGAAATGGCTGATGTTGTCCTCAATAGTACTCGGGCTATTCCACAGGCTTTATTAGATCAAGATTTCCCTTACCAGTTCCCTAATTTAGTAGGAGCTTTAGAAGATTTATTACACCGCAAAATCTAGCGGTTCGTCCTATCAACAACTAAAAAGAGTGCGCAAAAGCGCACTCTTTTTAGTTTATTCTTATTTTTTCGGTAGCGACTAGTACTACTCTTTTTCTAAACTGGCTAAGTGTCTGTTGATAAAATTATAAGCATTCAAACTCATAATTTTATTCGTAATTTCTGTAGGCGTTAAATCAAACATCAATGTGCGGACATCTTCTTCAGAGAACAAATCATTAATGGCTTCAGGACGCTCTAAAAAGCGCTGAATGTCTACAGCCAATTGTGGCAAGTCTTCAGCCGTTTGATATGGATCTAAAGGCGCTACCATTTCATCAAAATCAGAACCGATGCAAATGTAATCCCAAGCAGAAGGATCATTTACCACTTTTACAATCGTCAAAATATTAGCCAAGAGTAATTTAACACAAACTCGGCGACGCTGTACGGTGTTGGGTAATGTTTCATTAATTTGTGTCAAGGCTGCTTGTCCTCCCAATACGGTTTTATCCAAAGTAACACCAATTAAGCCTTTAGAGAGGAAAATTTTGCCAACATCTTCTGAAGAAAGGTTTTGTTGCCAGTGGTTGAGGTAGTAGTTATTGTTCTTAGAATCCTCATCTCTTTTTCTGTACAAAGCATTGTTCTTTGCCAAACCACTAATACCACAATGGCTACAAACGATGGGCACGCCATCTCCTAGAATCTCAGACCGTTCAATACTCTTATAATAACGTGTTCTAAAGAACAAACTCATGTGTTTGATGTCAATTAAAACCCGACGGCCTCTATCTTTAGACAACAGACGTTCAATCACTTCAATACCTAGTTTGGTTTCCTTAGCATTCACTCCATCAGGCTTATTATAAATACTCTGGAAAGCTTTGCTCAAAGAATTAGAATTGCCACCAAAACCATTATTATAACTCTTACAAAGAGAGATCCACATAATTGGTACATCCAAATAGATATCAGAACCATCAATCAGTGGGCTAGCTCCTTTGAGACGATCTACATTTTCCAAGACTAAGGTCTTGTACTCATCGAGGTCTGTAATTTTATCATTAATATAAATAGAATGCCCTAAAGCATGGCCTCCTTCTACGGTCAACAGCATCCCTAGACGATTATTATCCAACGCAATTTCGTTTAATTGCTGGCGATTCCGAATCAGGGAAAATTGGTAAGAAAAACCATTCACGACATAAGGGCGGTTTTCAAAACGCTGAATAAAGTTGATATTCTCTACTAAATCCTTAAAATAATCAATCTCTTTTCGGCGCAAGAACAGCTCATTCGCATTCACTCCAGAAACACAGGAAACCGTACGTTTCTTATTTTTATCTGAAAAAGAACTGTTTGAGCTAATAAACTGCTGTTCGATTGGTGACAAGTTCAAGCAAGCAATACGAGTATTTCCTTTAGCCAAGGCCTCAAAATGAGATTGCGACTGCTTTGGCACTAAGCTCCCAATGTTTTGCATCACGGTTTTAGAACGTTGCTCTTCATATCCACATTCATGAAACATTGGTTCCCACAAACCATATTGCAATCCCGCTGAACGAGAATTGAACGGTTTTTTGCTTGCATTGATGTGAATATCTATAAAGGTGCTGTTTTCAATCTGTGCATTAACCGTTGAACCAAAGCTCACCCCTACTGCACCAAGCAAACAAGCCATCCAATAGTTCTTCCTCGTAAAAAAGTATGATGTATTAATTTTCATATTTATTATTAACGTACTGAAAAGTTATCGTAGATTGCTTTGCTAACTTCATTCCAAGCAGACCATTAGTCCTTGCTCTAATCAAGTCTTTACCAATTATTTAACAGGAATTTTTATTTTTTGTCCAATTTCTAGGTTCGTCCCATTCAATTGATTGGCTTCTTGAATAGCAACAACAGGAATATTATAACGACGATGAATAGCGTACAAGGTTTCTCCTTTTTTAACGGTATGATAGATTCCTTTCTCCCCTAATGGTTGAATCACAAGGGTATTCTTAGGAACAGGTACAACATTTGGGTTTTCAATCACTGGCTTAACCGTTTTTTTATAATCTCTAGTACTGCCTGCATTATTAAATCCTGTTGTATTATTAGGGCCTTTATAATCCTTTGGCAATCCTGTTGGGTTGTTAGACGGGTCTGTTTTTTTAGGTTGTTCTATAACGACAGGTTGGTTGTTATTGGCTTGTCCATTGGCATTAAACAAAACATCCTTATTTACTGGACGACGAATAACCGTTGTATTTGAGTTGGGATTGTTCGTTGCGGGATTATTGTTGGCAGGACGACGAACAACCGTAGAATTGGACGGATTAGTGGTCGTTGTACTAGGGCGACGACGAACAACCGTAGTAGAAGTCTTAGTGGTCGTTGTTGCTGTTCTTCGACTGGGTGTAATTTGAGCATCCAAAAAGGCTTTATCTTTTGACTTCGAGGTATTAATTCGCGTCGTATCCGCATACACTACAGGATCATAAGTAGGCGTATTAATCACCAATGCCTGTGGTTTTGGACGTTCTACTTTTGGTATGGCAATAGGCGCTGCCCCTTTGACTGGTGTTTTTAGCGGCGCATTCTTATCTTCTTCTACATAAGGAGAAGGCAACATGTCCACATGTTGTCTAGGACGAAGCTTAGGTCTTGTTAGGGACGTTTCTTTTAGTTGTACCATCTCTCCATTTTGTGGTTCCTCGCCTTCTTTCATCAGGTTAAAAGCTAACAAATTAGACATTTTAATACCAAATTCTTGAGAAATTTCATACATGGTAATATCCTTTTCTACCTTATATACTTCCTCCTCGCCTCTATAGGTACTTTTTTTAGGCTGAATATAGGCAGGTTGATAGTCCATCAATTGATCGCCATCTTCCAAGTCATTGAACTTCAAAAAGCGTTTGTATGGAATACCAAAACGTTTCGCTAGTGCTAGCGCAGATTCTCCTTTTCGAGAAATGGCATAGGTGGCATCATTCGTTCGGAAGAGCCCTGGCTTGTAGCGTTTAAAGAAAAAAGAACGTGGTTTGCGGCGTTCTCCCACAGCAATATCAGAAGGGATAACAATACGCGTGGTATCATAGGCCAATACTCCTGTTACCTTATCATACTGTTGTAATTTATACCGTTCAATGGTCTTAATTAGTTTCTCGGGATAACGAGGGTCTGTGGCGTATCCTGCTTTTTTTAGCCCTTTTGCCCAACGCTTATAATCTGTTCTATCATAATTGAATAGAAAAGCATAGTGGCGGCGATTGAGCAAAAAGTCGGTGTGGTCTACATAAGAATCCTCTGCGGAGCTATAAAAGCGGAAACAGGATTTACGCGCTTCATCGTCCCATTTATACATGGTTTTCCCCTGCCAATCCTTGGTACACTTAATTCCAAAATGGTTTTTAGCTTTTCTTGCCAATTCACTGTTACCATAAGCGGACTCATGGATTCCTTGGGCGAGTGTAATACTTGCTGGAATTCCACTTCGTTCCATTTCTTGAATCGCAATATTCTTATAATAGGTAATGTAATCGTTTACATCAATGTCTTTACTATCTTTTTGTGCATGGAGTGTTGTCCAGACAAGGCTGCACAATAGTAGTAGGATATAATATTTTGGCATATATGGTAATGATTTTATCTTAGGGATACCTTAAAAGTTCGAGACAAAAGGTAACCATCTCTATTTAATAACGGTGAGAGCACAAATAAAAGTACAGCATTTTTTCAAAACTACCATATCTTTTATGGCTTTGCTCTTTTTCGGAAAGGGCACTTAATTCATCAAAGGTAACCAAATAAAAAAAGATGCAGCCCTTTAAGACTGCATCTTGTATGCTTCTTTTCTAATAATTACTAGAAGGTTTATCGTTGACCGGCTCCACCACCGCCAAATTTGGCGTCAAAGTTAGTACTTCTTTCTTGAGGCTTTAAAGCAGGTTTTTTTTCGTTGTTCTTATTCAAGAAAATAAATTCTCCTGACTGTGGTTCTTCTCCTTTTTTCAAGTGGTTGCGTTGGTATAACTTAGAAGATTTAATACCATAGCGTTGAGAGATGCTGTGTANNCTCCAATAATCACCTGATGAGGTTTATCTTGATTCTTGACATAGTTGGCTTTAGGTTCTAGGTACACATAGTGCCCTTCTTCTAAGTTTACATCATCCATTAAATCGTTGTATTTTAACAAGTCTTTGAGGGTAATGCCATACTTTCCAGCAATGTCATATAAGTTGTGTTCTTCTCCTACAACAGTAGCTTTGCGACCACTTTGGTAAAAAATACCATCGCTGTCTAATTGTTGTGCAGGGAAAATATCCACTTTGTTCTTTAACGTTCCATCTTCATTGAAGTAGTTCGCCAAAGGATCTGTTTTAATCATATCCTGCTGGATATTCTCCACGCGTTGTAAGCGCTTCTGAAGATCGGCAATCATATCATATTGAATGGCTAGATTTCCATCTAACAACTGGATTTTTTCTTCTAGTTGATGCTTCAAGTCCTCTTGCTCTACTTTCAAACGAGCTACTTCTTGTTGCTTGCTGTTAAGGCATTCTTCCAATTCTTCTTTGTACAACTCTGTTTGTGACAAAATCGATTCCAATGTTTGGATTCGATCTTTGAGTGCGGGAATATCTTCCTTGTACTCTTGTTCAATCGTAGAATTGTTGAATGCTAAAAAAGTGTTGGTATAACTATCATACTTGTTCAATTGATAGGCCTCAATGGTCTTTATCAATTTTGAAGCATAACTCGGATCGGTGGCATAACCGCCATCAACTAACCCTTGTGCCCAAGCTTTATAATCCGTTGTATTGGCCAGAAACAATGCTGAATAATTAGAGCGGGAAGCTAAAAAATCTGAATGGTCAGCATAAGATTCTTCAATAGTACTATAAGAGCGAAAACAAGAGTTTCGCGTTATACTACTACCGTTAGTGGTTTCATTACTTCTGTGAATGTACGTTTCGCCAGACCATCCTTTGTGGCATTTGATGCCAAAATGATTATTGGCATTAACTGCTAGATCACTGGTCCCATAACCTGATTCTAACATGCCTTGTGCTAGTGTAATGCTAGCTGGAATAGCCGTACGTTCCATTTCAGCAACAGCCAAGTGTTCGTATGCACGAATGTACTTATCTGCTAGGGGGGAATATTCTTCTAATGTAACTTGATTAGTAGGAGTGATGGGTGTCTCTGCTACCAATCCATTAGACAGCAACATGGGGATTGCCAATAAAATTGGTTTTAATGTCATCCTGAAAGGTATTTTGCTAAGTTTACCTACAAAACTAAAGAAGTTTTGCGTAATAGGAAAAAATAGGTGCTTCTATTTTGTAAAACACTGAGAATACAAATTACTTATAAATTTTACTTATTCTTCAAATCTACAAGGAGTTATGAGTTATTCCTCATATTACCTTACAAATAACCTATCTCTTTATTGAAAGGTATCTTTTTTTTGTAAAAAACCAAAATATGAAACGTTTGCATTCATCTAAAACAATAAAAATCAATAAAATTTGGATTTTCATTTAGCAAAACCTTTAAAAATGGCTTAAAAAATCAGCTTTGGCTCTGCCTATCGATTTCTTAATTAAGAAATCGATAAACAAGAATAGCAATAGATTCAGCTCATAATCAACGACTAAATACGATCACAACAGGTTACTTTTAAAAAATTCTATTTTAATAACTTAGTTCTTACCAAACTCTATTTTTCTTCTACTTTTTCAATCATTAATAGGCCATCTCTAAGAGGCAATAAGACATTATTTACTCTAGAATCTTCAGAAACCATCTTATTAAAGCCAGCTAAAGCACTTGCCCGCTTCTCATGACTCCCCGCAGCGACTTTGCCTTGCCACAGTACATTATCAGCAATTAACAAGCCTCCTATTTTTAAACGTGGAAAAATTAAATCATAATAAGCAGCATAGTTTACCTTGTCCGCATCCAAAAAAACTAAATCCCAGGTTTCTTCCAACACAGGAATAATTTCGAGGGCGTTGCCTTGGTGTTGGATAATTTGACTAGCCTGAGGAGCCTGTTGCAAAAATTCAGTAGCAACAGCTTCTAACTCTGGATTACTATCAATCGTGTGTAACATACCATCTATTGGTAACCCTTGTGCCAAACAAAGGGCGGAGTAACCTGTATATGTTCCAACCTCCAAAATTCTACGAGGTTGTTGTAAACGGCTCATCAACGCCAAAAACTGCCCTTGTAAATAACCAGATAACATCTGTGGGCGCATCACCTCTAAGTGTGTTTTTCGTTCCAAAGCATGTAAAAGCTCTGCGCCCCCTACTTGGGTATGCGCTACAGCGTAATCATCAACGTAATCAGGTAGCCATTTCATTCTTCTAGCGGTTATTTTCTATAATAAAAGTGCAATTGCAGGTCAAAAATACAATAAATTTTATCCTTCAAAAGTTTAGGCTATAGAACTTCCCACTAGCCTATCCCCTATTCCTCACATCAAATCACTTCTTTGTGTTAAAATATTTGGCACAATTCTAGGATATTAGTAGATATCCCTTTAGCTTTTTGCTCTTAAAGTTGTTCTAATGTATTTTATTTAGAGCAGCTATTTATTTTTTGCCTAATTTCTAAACGATTCTCTTATGCGACTACTACTTCTTGGATGCCTATTTTTGTTGAGCATTACCAACTTTGTACACGCACAAAATAATACTTGGGCAGTAGTCATGACCGAAAACGGTGGGCCACAAGCGTATGAAGGCAGCAAAGAATTTCCAGCCGCTTTCATCGAACGCCAATGGAACAAAGGGCAATATATTACCGACATTGCTTACAACAAAAAAGAGTGGTTGGTCGTCACCAGTTCCATGCCTTACTCGGAGCAACGCTATTATGGCAGTCAAAAATTCCCAAGCGATTGGGTAGAAACGCAATGGAAAAATGGCTTTGACATTACTAAAACAACCTATGCGGGTAATCGCTGGATGGTTGTCATGTCTAAAGGCGCTGGCCTCCATAAAGAAAGCTGGGTGAAGTACAGCAATTTTGAAGACATTCAAACCTTCATTCGCAACAAATGGAACGAGGGTAGAGCAATTGTTGATTTGGCCTATGGCAATGGAGAATGGGTAGCTGTATTGGCACAGGGTCTTCCCTATGGCAAACAAGTTTATAAAAGCGACCACCAATTTCCTGCGGCTTGGGTCAACCAACAATACCAAGCAGGAAAGCAAATTTCTAGTGTTGCTTATGGTGCTGGTAAATGGGTTGTTGTAATGTCTACTTATAATAATTCTAAAGGAGAACGTTATACTATATCGACCAAACTCCCCAAAGAATTCTTAGACAAGAACTACAGTAGTGGGCGTAAAATCAGCACGATTATTTACAACTATGAACGCAGTCTCAATAAATCTTTTGACGAGTATTATCAAGCTGGAATCAATGCGAGCAAACAACAGCAATATGATCTGGCAATTTATAACTATACAGAAGCCCTAAAAGTAAACCCTTACCACGCAGGAGCTTATAACAACCGCGCTTGGGCTAAGTACAGCAATGGCAATTGTTTAGGAGGCATTAGTGATGCAACCAATTCTATTAAAATTAAGCCTGCTGCTTATAATTACCATACCCGTGGGGTGTTATACAATTGCTTAGGCCGTTGTCATGAAGCATCTGATGATCTAACTAAAGCCATTAGTGTTGCTCGTTCCAACAAAGCGTCTTATTATGCTAGTCGAGCGGAATCTAAAGCTTGCCTAGGAATGACCAAAGACGCTATTGCCGATTATAACCGCGCCATTAGTGCGAACCCAAACAAACGCAGTCAATACCAAAACGCCTTGGCGGCACTTGAACGCAACAAAGCAGAACAACCAACCATTACTTGGGATTACCCTTTTAACCCCTCCGTTTCAAGTACAGAAGATTTATACCAAGTCAAAGCTTGCATTCATGCTGAAGAAGACATTAAAGAATTAAAACTGAGTATCAATGGCCGTTCTTTTGCCATGCGTGGCCTTGGATTGGCCTCTGATTGTACTGCTAGTATTGATCAGAAAGTCAAATTGCGTCCTGGCAAAAATGAATTGCTAATTGAAGTAGAAACGGCCAATACTAAAGTGGTTTCCGAAAAGCGTATTATCGAATACAAAGCCAGCACAGGCGGCAACTACCACGCCCTGTTAATTGGGGTGCAGAACTATGAAGATTTTGCTATTGATGACTTGAATGAGCCCGTTGGCGATTGTAAAGAATTGGCCAATACCCTTATCAATGATTACACCTTTGAACGCAGCAATGTACATCAATTGAACAATCCAACCAAAGAGCAAATCTTAGATAAATTAATCTACCTACAAGAGCGTTTGGATAAAAAAGATCAATTATTGATTTTTTACTCAGGCCATGGCGTTGTTAAAAATGAAATTGGTTACTGGTTGCCTGCGGACGCCGATAAAAACAGTCGTGTCAAATGGTTTTCTAATGCAGAATTGCGCGATTATGTCAACAGCATTAATACCCAACATACTTTAGTGATTGCAGATGCGTGTTTCAGCGGCTCTATTTTCACAGGCGGCTACCGAAATGTAACAGAATTTGCTTGTGCTGAAATGGAAAAAATCCCTAGTCGTAGAGCCATGACTAGTGGGGCCAATACCGTGGTTCCTGACAACAGTGTCTTTTTTGAGTACTTGATTAAGAAACTCAAAGAGAATGACAACAGTTGTCTTTCTGCTGAGACGCTTTATTCTAAGGTCAAACCTGCTGTTATTTACAACAGTCCCAACAACCACATCCCTCAATTTGGTGTTATGCCACAGACAGGAGATGAGGGCGGAAATTTCATCTTCCGTCGCCGCTAAAAGAGGCCAACTACCTCCAACTATTTTCACTTCCAATAGCCTTATATATTATGAAATCATTGCTCTTCACCAGCCTCTGCTTGTTCTTTTGGGCAAGCACAACAACACAGGCACAACCTGACGGTTTTCCTTTTGGAATGGGCATCCCTGAAGCGCCTGATCGCGCCTATGAAGAGTTGCCAATAAAAGCACGCTTAACCGACGGTAACTATCGTTCTGTGGATACCCGTGCTTCTTTAGAGAAATACGCCCCTACTCCCAAAAGCCAAGGCCTTTATGGCACCTGTACTTCTTGGGCCGCAGGCTATTGCGCACGTACCATTTTAGAAGCACAACGTTATGGCTGGAACGAGCAAACTAAAATTGATGCGAATGCATTTTCACAGGGCTTTGCCTACCGCTTAAGTTCGGACAAGGACGATTGTAATGGCGCTTATATTTCTGAATGCCTCAAAAAGATGCGCGATGTGGGTATTGTCAAACAAAACAGTTACCCAGAAGATTGTCCACAAACTACCATTAATAGATCCTTATTTCAAGAGGCTTCTCCTTATAAAATCAAAGGTTTTGCGACCTTATGGAACAGTAATATTCCTGCTAAACCCAAACAAAAAGTACAGCTCTTAAAAAAGAGTGTGGGAGAAGGGCATCCTGTGATTATTGCCATGTATATCCCCATGTCTTTTTGTTATAACAAAGGAGAAGTTTGGGCTCGCAAAAGCACTGATGTTGCCAATGGAAATCAGGGACACCAGCACAACCGCCATGCGATGTGTTTGATTGGTTATGATGATGAGAAATTTGGGGGCGCTTTTAGAATTCAGAATAGCTGGGGCCCTAACTGGGCAGACAAAGGTTATATCTGGGTGAAATATGAAGACGCTGCAGAATTCATCTACCAAGCAGTAGAAATGTTCAAATTGCCTGCGGCACACAAAACACAAGTGGTGGAATTAGCAGGTTCTCTTCGTCTGGTAGAAAATGGTGGTCAGCCTATGGCCGCTACTTGGAAAGGCGATCACTACCAACTTAATAAAGCGTACCGTTCTGGAACACGTTTTAGAATTTATCTCAACAACCAACAAGCGGCCTATGTCTATGCGATTGGTTCTGACTTAAGTAATAAGGTCTACCAAGTTTTTCCAAATGCCCCTGGTGTAAGCCCTGTCTTGAACTACAGCAAAAACAGTGTTCCAATTCCAAGTCAAGACCAGCACATTCGCCTCGATGGCAATACAGGAACCGATTTCCTTTGTGTCCTTTATTCGGAAAAACCACTCCATATTGCTCAAATTCGCCGAGAAATCGCCCAACAAAGCAGTCGTTATACCTTCCAACAAAAAGTACAGCGTGTCTTAGGAGATGACCTGATGCGCCAGCAAGAAATGAGTTATGACCAATCAGGCAAACACATGAGCCTTTCGGCTCGTTCTGATGATAAACCAGTTGCGGCATTGTTTGTCCATTGGGAACACATTGATTAATAATGTAGTGATCAATCGCCTTAAAAAATGGAGAGGACAGAACTAAAAGAAGGGAGCTGTGGTTGATGAGTTGGACACTTCATTAGTCACGGCTCAATTTTTAATCTATGCGTTTGTTACGTTCTCTAAAAGATCAAATTTTCTCTTTATTTCTTCTTCCTGTTTTGTTCCTCCTTGCTTGCGACAATACTCCTTCACCTCCTGCAACGCCCAGTTTTGCCACCTTATTTAGTCAAGGAGTAACACAATTGGAGGATAAAAACTACGAAGCAGCTTTAGCGACTTATAATCAGGTCATCGCCTTAGATTCTACCCAGTCTCTTGCTTATCAGAATAGAGCTTCTGCCCTTACCCACTTAGACCAGCACCAAGAGGCTTTAGTAGATTATAATACTAGTATTGCCTTAGCGCCAGAAGACGAACAAGCCTATTATTCTAGAGCAATTGTAAAATATAAACTAAACGACACCGTAGGTGCTTTAGCCGATTATGATATCAGTTTAACTCTTAACCCCAGTCTTCTTCAAGCTTACAACAACAAAGGTTTTATTTTTTTGGAGCAAAGAGCGTATAAAAAAGCCATTGCTATTTATGATAAAGCTCTAGAAATTAGTCCTAGCTATTTCTTAGCACTCTTAAACAGGGGGCGTTCTTATAATGCCATTGGCCAAAATGAAAAAGCAGTCGCTGATTTTGAAAAAGCGCATGCATTAAATCCCAATGAAATAAGACCGCTCTATGAATTGGGCTATGCCTATCTACAGTTTGAACGGTATCAAGAGGCCCTTGTCTACTTTAATCAAGCGCTAGCTATTCAAGCGGATCATTCCAAAAGCTTATTGTATCAAGGTATAACGCTTATCAAATTGGGCAACAAAGAACAGGGTTGCACTGCCATCCAGCAAAGCGTAATACTAGGAGATCAAAGAGCCGCAACAGAATTGGCCACTTATTGCAAGTAGTATTATTCTCCTCCTCAAAAGCTCCTTATTATGCCCAACAAGACAACAGATGCCCTCCTAGGCTTAGCTATTGGTGATGCCTTAGGTGTTCCTTTTGAGTTTAAATCAGCACTAGCCATGCAACAACAGCCTGCGACTACGATGATTGGACAAGGCACCCACCAACAACCTGTTGGAACTTGGTCTGATGACAGTTCCCTTAGCTTTTGCTTGGCGGCATCCTTGATTGAAGGGTACAATTTGAAAGACATTGCACAGAAATTCATTGCTTGGAAAGAAGACAATTATTGGACCGCTTGGAATACTGTCTTTGATATTGGCCGAACTACTTCCCGTGCTATTCAGGAGTTAAAAGAGCTGCTGTTGGAAGGGGAAGAAGAAGCCTTGAAAACCAACTACCAATATGCTTCAGAGGAACAAAATGGCAATGGCTCTTTGATGAGAATTCTTCCTTTAGTCTTCTATATCCAAGGAAAACCCTTACAGGAACAATTTACTTTAGTGCAAGAAGTGGCCGCGTTGACACATCCACCTGTTCGAGCAACCATGTGTTGCTTCTTTTATCTAAAACTAGCAGAGTTTTTATTAGAAGGCAAAGATAAACAAGCTGCCTATACTCAAACAAGGATCTTGATTCAAGATTTTTGGAAAAGTATTCCTTTTCCAATAGAGGAACAAAAACATTTTCAACGCTTTGTACAAGAAGACATCCAACAATTGGATAAAACGGACCTAAAATCTGGAGGTTATGTTATAGAGACCATAGAAGCAAGCTTGTGGGCTTTTTTAACCACTACTTCTTATGAAGCAGCAGTGTTAACAGTCATTAATTTAGGCCATGATACCGATACAACAGGAGCGATTACAGGAGGCTTAGCAGGCCTTTATTATGGTCAAGAAAACATTCCACCAATCTGGTTAGCGTCTTTAGTGCGATTAGACGATATCATTGAACTGGGGACGCAATTGGGAGCGGTTTATCTAGCCTAAATCTTTCCCTCCTTTACCTGCTTAAAAATCCACCAATTATGTCCACTTCTTTTGCGCTTAAAGCCCTTTATCTCCATTGGCTCAGCGAAGACCAAACAAGGTATCGACTCGTCAATTCTATATGAATATTTTAGGTTGTAAAGAAGGGCTATCAACAATTGCTTGGACTCATTTCAATTTCTTTGGACATTAATTATTTGCTCATATTAGTGTCCACCAGTCGCCCTTAGATTACTGTGGTAAAGTAGATGGTGTAACCGTGCCTATTCTACATTTTGGTTGGTTGTTATCTATCCAAGAATTTCAGGTAGTACAGGCAAAATTGGAACAGGCCAATACTGAATTTGTCATTGCCCCACAAATTCGATATGAAGGACAAGTAGGGGAACAATGGACATTTTTTGTGTTTGACTTAAGTAGCAATCCTTTGGAATTTAAAGCCTTTTTTAAAGCAGAGGAAGCCTTTTTTGGTATAGGCAGCTTCTAATCCTATTCATGGAGTCTTTAATCGTTTAGTTATGCGCCTACTTTCGTTTATAGCCTTATGCTGTTCTTTATTCTTCCTACGTTGTGGCCCACCTCAGCCCACCTTTAATCCTTTTGATCCTATTTTTGCAGTTGATATGGCCACACTTTATAAGGATTCTACTCTAGAGATAGTTGGTGATTGTAGTGCCTATCGATTAATCAAAGATCATGGTCAACATTCCACTAATTATGGTATTTATATCTATCCAGATAGAGTAATGGACAGTGTAGTCAGTAAGGGGTTAACGATTCCATTAAGTACTCCCTACCCTATAAAGATCGTTTCTCCCAAAGGCTGGGTAGGCCTGACCCCAGCGCAACACAACCATACTACCGCCATAAAGCGGCTCCCTTTTGATACCGTCAAAGTAGACTCTATTTTGAGGATTTATGAATTGACTAGAGTAGAAACTTTTAGTAAACGTAATACCTTTTGGGATAGAGATGATTATTTTTTAGTGTGTCAAGGCCCACAGCAGCAAACTTATATTTTTGAGTATCAATTCGACCCAATTTGGTTAAGTGGTCATGCGGTAGGAAAAAGGAAATTAGTCTTTGAAACAACCATTACTAAAGAGAGTTTGGAAGAGGAGGACTATTATCAACCCCAAACAACAGAAACCCAATAACACTTATCTATTCCTCCTAAACACAAAATAGATGTTAAGTAGGGAAAAGTACTACCAAGAGTATTTCCAAAATGCTGCCCATCCATATCATCCCTTAACTATTTAAAAAGTCCGCTCCTACACTTTACAACACTTCTCCAATCAATTATTTTGCTGCTATTACAAAAATAGAGTAACTTTCTAACTTAAACTCTCGTATAACCCATTGGTTTAACAAAAAAATAGCCTCTCTCTTATTTTGTTAGACTATTTTTTTCAGTTTAAAATAATCCCCCCCTTTTAATCAAATATTATGACCGTTTATTTAGAGTATAACGATGAAAAATCTTCCAAATTTTGGACCATTACCCTTCAAGACAACAACCATACCGTCACCTATGGTAAAGTAGGCACCCAAGGACAAAGCAAAACAAAGACCTTTGACAGTGTGGAAAAAGCACAAAAAGATGCAGAGAAGCTGGTCAAAGCAAAACGCAAAAAAGGCTATCAAGAGGCCAACACTGATCAAGAAAAAGAAACAACTTCCCCTGAAATAACGCCTAACACTACGGCTGATGCCCCACTCCAAATCACCTTCCTAGAAGAAGAGGAAGCAGAAGAGCGCTTTGAGTTTGGTCAATACGAACCCTTAGGCGACATTGAATATGACGCCATTGCTGTCATAGAAGGCGATACCATCATCCACCAGACCATAGATGATGATTCTATTGAGGCTATCTTTTTTGATAACAATCGAACAAGTGAGCAAGAGTTAATTATTATTAATGGTAACCTCACGGTAAAGGGCGCTATCAATATTGAAGAAGATATGCCCTCTTTGTTAGTCATTGGAGACTTACATTGTGAGGTGTTGCATGGTAAGGATAGTTGTATTGATGTAACAGGTGATGCGCATATCCAGTACGTTTTTGATGGTAATTATAACCACGGATCAGTGATGGTTCATGGCACAACCTATGTTCCTTATATCCTTAATTCCGATCATTGTTCTACTTTAACGCCCAGTAAAAAAGCGATCTTAATTAATTATTATAACCAACAGGATGATTTTTTTACCTATGACTACTATCGTTCTGACCTAGCCAATATCCTTGTCAAAGGCTTGGCGGAGATAGAAGACGAAGATGCCAGCCTAGATGTAGAGGCATTCATCAAACGCGTCCGATCAGGCAAGTCACCTTTTAAGAAAGGGGTCAAACCTAGTCGAGTCTTGGTAGAGCAAGAAATTAAAAAACTCGCTAAAAAAAGCAAAGCAACGGGTGGCATTAAAACCTTAGACTTAACCGAGAAAAAACTATTAAATCTACCTTCAGCGCTCTTTGAATTAAAAGACTTAGAAACCTTAACGCTAGAGAGCAATAGCTTTGACAGTATTCCTAGCAACTTAGGAGAATTGACCAATCTCAAAGAACTAAACCTCAAAAGTACAGGAATTAAAAGTCTTCCAGAGAGCATTGGACAACTGAAACAACTAGAAGTTCTCAACCTCAGCTATTGTCACCATCTAAAAGCCTTGCCCAAAGCCATTGGAGAATTAACCAACCTAAAAAAATTAGTCCTTTGGAGATATAAAGGGGAAATACCAGAAAGCATCACACAATTGACCAACTTAGAAGAATTGGACATTCATGGGAGGTATGGCAATGGAGTAGAACCAACAGATTTTCCCAGTTGGATCTGTCATTTAAAAGGACTTAAAACGCTCAAAGCAGGGTACAATGCATTCAAAAACATCCCTCAAGAGTTCTTACAGCTCTCTAATTTGGAGACCCTAGAACTTCATTCTGCTCTATCTTGCTTAGAAGAAATCGCTGACCTCTCTCCGCTCTCTTCTTTAAAAAATGTGGATATTGATGGGGCTGGACTAGGCAATTATCCCAATCCGCCACATGACATCTTACAACATTTCTTTAAAATTAGCTCGTTAGAGGTGCTCAAAATGACATCTTTTAGTGCCAAAGAGGAATGGATGCCTAATTCTACCGTAGAAGAGAATAGAGCTGCGCTCAAAGATCAACCCGAGCAACTGGCTGCGTTTGAAAGTCGTTTAAGGGCTAATAATAGCAACCAGTATTATTATCAAACTAGACGCAACATCACAGTAGAAGATTTTAAAGGCATAGAGCAATTAACCAATTTAAAAGAATTGGATATTGCTTGGAATGAGTTGGAGACCATTCCTGAAGAGTTCTTACAATTACAACACTTAGAGCATGTTCGCATTTATGGCAATAATCTTTCTAAGGAAGCCAAAGAAGCACTTTATGGCCTGAATCCTAAAATGCGCTTTTCTTAGGTTAAGGGTCTCTATTTTTGAACACTTTTTTATTCTATAAAAAAAGTTATTTTCACGAAGCAGTATTCTTACAAGAAGTAGGAATACTGCTTCTATTTTTTTTGGGAGCTACTGGTAGTCTTTTTCAGAATGATGTCAACGCCAATGGTGTCGTCTTAGATGTATTGAGTATTCGAGGAGACGAGGTAGGCTATTTTGAATGGTTAGGCTATGCAATAGATGATAATTTTGACTTAGCAACCTATGAAGCAACCACTTCTTACACTACTTTCATTCAAACCGAGCGTTATCAAACTATAAAGAACAAAAGTAGCCTTTCTGATTAATAAAGAAGAAACCCGAAGAACAATGAAAGCATTAGAAAACTTCCTCGCTTTATTTTCCACAGAGGAACGTTCCACGACAATAGAACTACTTGCACAACAATTTTTCATAAAAAAATTATGGCTAGCAGCAGGAGTACAACTCACCTCTGGTCGGAAAGGTGAGTTAAAATATTTTTTACTAGACAAACAAAAACGACAACAATACGAAGCTCAATTTTTAGTTTTTGCACAGGCCACTAATTCAGGTTGTGCCTATGCTTTCTACAAAGCCCCCACCACCAATAATTGTGATGAATGGCCAATTTTAGTTTTAGGAGATCAAGGAGGAACCGTCCTCTTAGCTCAGAATATTTTTGAGTTAATGCAATTTTGGACCTTAAATACCATCCAACCCTATGTCAATAGCATCAATTGTGAAAGTTTTGATTTTTCAATAGACAGCTCAGATTATGAAACACTAGAGTACCTTAAAAACAACCCTGTTATAAAGGATAATGAAGCCTATAAAAACTGGATACAAACCACCTTTGGTTTAGCTCCATTGGCCAATCTTGAGGCCGCACAAAAAACAATCATCGAACCAGCTTCTGCACGTTATCAACAAGAGATTGATGCTATTTTCTACGATTAAAAAGACATTAACTCACTTGGATTTTTAAATTCGTACAGTGGATTATCCGAATATTGGGGAATCCAATACTCCTCTGCACTGTGTTCTCTATTTGGAAGAAAGTGATTTAAGAACTCAATAACTACAGCCTTTGATCTTGTCTTTTTAATTACATATATGTCGGCTAGATATCCCATTTCTTTTATGCGTTATGATTATTTTCCAGAATGTTCAACAAATTAGAATACCCTCCATCATGTTCTTGTATATAACTATAAAAAGGGTATATCATTTGTACACCAAACAAGCTGTAATTAAGGTCAATATTGAGGAAAGCTTCTTGAAAAAGGGCGTAAGCTTTTAGTAGCATTAATTCACCTAAGGAATCATTTTCTAATTCCAAATCACATTCGTCTATTTCATTACAATACAAGGCATCCTCATAGATGCTATAATAATTGGTCACTTTTAACAAACGAATATCTCTCATTATTTGATTATCAGAGCTTCTATTTATTAAAGACAATTCCGTATCCATCATATGATTAAAATCTAAACGACCATATGATTCTAAAAAGAATGCTCCCGAATCTCTATTAAAATAAAATACAATTGCTTGAATAGGTCTTTTATCAATGGACAATTTTTTTTAAAGCAGTATCTATTATTTTTTCACTGTTGGAATTTATTTTCATGGCGTCGATTAGATCAATCATTTTCAACAAATGTTTTTTGATCTTTTCATTAGTCTCCTGGTTATCAGAATCACTAAATTCCATTACATCAGCCAAATATTTTGATTTGCTGTAATTATACGCACTCAAACTATTCTCCTGTTTTTTCTTTTTCCTGCTCATCTATCTTTCTAATTCCATCATTTCTATATAAAAGCCCTGTATTAAAGATCTAAATTACCAAAAGAACTAACAATTTTTCAATACCTGTGATTTTACTCCACTGTACATTAATTCTCCCCTACCTAAGTTAAAACTTCACCTTTTTTGATAACTTGTATACTTCTTCTTTTCTCTAAACACTCCCTATCCATGCCATCAAAAAATTTATCTCTTACCTGTAATAAAATCCTACTAAGCATAGTAGTCAGCTTCGCCTTATTCACTAGCGCTTGTCAGGAACAAAAAAAAAATACTCCTTCTACAACCACCATCCCCCCTACCCTTATCCAAAAAAAGAAAGCCACTCCCAAAAGAAAGCTCTCACCTGATGGACAAGGGAGAACAGAATGGTATGCTTTTAAGAAAAAATATCAAGAAACATGGAAAGAACAACCCACGACATTCCCTTATTCCCAAGGCACCTTCTTCAAAGTCTACCACTTGAATTGCGAAGGAGAATGCCAAGAGGCCGTTTTTAGAAAACGCAGAGACTATGGAATAGAAATTCCTAAGCAAGATTTTTTAGATTTAGTCATGATACTAAAAGCCCCTGCTTCTTATGATAACAGTACAGCAGCTTGTTTTGATCCTAAATTGGGGGTAGTGGTCTATGATAAAGACAGCATTCCTACTGAGTTTTTGAGCATTTGTTTGGATTGTAATAATGTGCGGAGTTATCCTGGAAAACTAGGCGTTTCTTATGCCAATGAAGATATGAAAGGCTTCTCTCAAAAAGCAAGAACACAATTGAGAACCCTCTTTTTCAGGTGGGGGATCGACTATTATGGCTATTCTCATTTTTGGGATGATGAGGCCGATTTTTTAGCGTATAAAAAGCAAAAGGAACAATAAAATAGATGCCACCAATCCATCTTTATATTCCATAAATGGGAGCTACTTCTGTAGTAAGAGCTGGCTCTTTTTTAGGTTTAAATTTATGATTGTAATACCTTTCATTCTTCTCCTAGAAAGAGAACTTTTTTATTAGAAAAGGCATTCTAAAGGTACCAATAATTACAGACTTGCTTGGCCTCCATTATGTTCTTTCAATCGACATCCATGAACAAAAAAAACATCTACCAATGGTTGACTTATCTGATTGCAGCTGTTTGGCTCATCAATGGCTTATTTTGTAAAGTCCTACATCTAGTGCCAAGACATCAACAGATTGTAGCCCAAATTCTAGGAGAAACCCATGCCCCTTGGTTGACCATTTTAATTGGATTTTCCGAAATCATCATGACGATTTGGATCCTCTCTAAGTTTCAAGCTAGGCTCAATGCCATTTTGCAAATCGTTGTGGTGCTTACTATGAATGTTTTAGAATTCATTCTGGTTCCTGATCTACTTCTTTGGGGGCACTATAATGCCCTTTTTGCGCTTGTTTTTGTTGGAATTGTCTATTATAAAGAATTTGTATGGTCTCCCTCTTTAAAAACAATTGCATGAAATTCTTAAAGAAACATCCTTTTAGAGTCCAAGCCTTTTTTGAGCGCTCTGTTGTGCTCACCTTTGCCGTGCCCAAAGAAGAATTACAAGGCTTGATTCCAGCCTGTTTAGCATTGGATCTTTTTCAAGATAAATGGGCTTTTATAGCGATTGCGATGGTGGAAACATCGGGATTGCGCCCCAAAGGTTTTCCGGCCTTCTTAGGCAATGATTTTTTCTTAATGGGAACTCGAATTTTTGTGCGCTATACCAACAAGGCAGGGAAACGCCTTCGAGGTTTATACATCCTCCAATCGCAAACCAATAAAAAAAAAATGGAGTGGCTTGGTAATCTTTTTACCCATTACAATTACAGCACTACCGACATTCATCAAACACAACAAGGCCAACTCCAAAAAATTCACTCTAATCAATCCAACTTTCAAGTCCACTTTGAGGAAAGCACCCAAGAAATCCCTTTACCGCCTACCTCCCCTTTTCAAAACTGGAAAGAAGCTAGAAGATTTGCAGGCCCGCTTCCTCATACCTTTACTTATGATGCCCTCAATAAGAAGGTATTAATTATTCGAGGCTTGCGCCAAAATTGGACCCCCACTCCTATTATTGTTCAAGATTACCAATTTGAATTCTTAGACCAATTGGCCCTCTCTAAGGTTGTTCTTGCTAATGCTTTTATCATTAAAGAAGTCCCTTATGAATGGGAGAAAGGAAAAATAGAATCATGGAAATAAATCGCTCCCCTTTTCAGGGGGTTTTAAATATTATTCGCTTCAATTGGCCCTTCTTCCTAAGCGCTAGTATAGCCATTGGAGCAGCACTGTCCTTGTACGGTTATTTCCCTGCCCCCTTGTCAACATTGATTTTTTTAGGGGGAATCATAGCAGCAAGCGCCACCCTGCTTTCCTTAATCGTCTCTTACTACATCTACGATGTTTCTGATTTGTATCAATTGACTTGGCTAACCGCCAATGACCAACATAAAATTCTAACCATCAATGCAGGCTTTGATGAAACCAGTATTTTAATCCAACAAAAATGCGCGCCGAATCACTTGACCATCGCTGATTTTTATGATCCAACACTCCATACAGAAGCATCTATCCAACGTGCCAGAAAAGCTTACCCTCCTCCTTCTGCAACCATTTCGGTAAAAAGTCAACAACTTCCCTTTGCCAAGCATCATTTCGACAAAACCATCTCTATCTTAGCTGCCCATGAAATTAGAGATCCTGTAGAGCGCATCCAATTTTTTAAAGAACTTGTTCGAGTCACACAACCCCATGGACAAATTATTATCACCGAGCACCTTAGAGATTGGAACAATTTCTTGGCTTATACCATTGGATTTTTACATTTTTATTCTAGAGCAACTTGGTTGCACACTTTTAAAGCAGCGAATTTGAACCTTCAACAAGAAATTAAGACCACTCCTTTTATCCGTACTTTTATCTTAACACCTCATGGAACTGCATCTTAAATTAATCGGCCTTGTGTTAATGCTTTTAGCTGTGGTACATGCCATTTTTCCAACATATTTTAAGTGGAAAGAAGAACTACCGACGCTTAGTTTAGTCAATCAACAAATCATGCAGGTGCACACCTTTTTTGTTGCCTTAATGGTCTTTCTCATGGGCCTACTTTGTGTCCATTCTACCAGCGAACTTCTTTATACATCTCTTGGGAAGACCATTAGTATAGGCTTTGCTATTTTTTGGACGTGCCGCTTGTTGATTCAATTTTTTGGCTATTCTGCGGATTTATGGAAGGGCAAAACCTTTGAAACGATAATTCATGTTCTTTTTAGTAGCTTGTGGTTGTACTTATCAATCATATTTTGGTGGAATGGTCTAGGATAATTTTTCTATAATTGAGGAGAGCAACACTAAATCACAACCTTAGGGAGCTATAATACTCTACCATTATTAACTTTCTTATAGAAGTCAAATGCCGTACAACAGCACAAACACATGAGTCATCCATTACTTCATAGTTTTCTAAACAATATCCCTTTACTAACAGAACAGGAACGCCTAGAAATAGTCACACTCCTACACATAGAAACCTTTCAAAAAGGAACGCTGTTACAAAAAGAAGGACAAATTCCCCAACACTGCTTTTTTGTTTTAGAAGGTTGTGTTCGACAATATCAACTCACGGATGGACTTGAAAAAACAATGGAGTTTTTTTTTTTTGGAGCAAAAACCAAACCGCCAAGCCTACTTCTCCTAGAATCATCGCAGGGATAAATAGCAGCTCTAAAAATAATTGATAGGATTCAAATCTATTCCATATATATGGCTCTGCATGAAGTACCATATATCCAACACCTGCCCACATCAATAAAATATGCCATAATTTGGGCACCTCTCCTTGTTGTCCACATAAATATCCCAAACTGATTAAATATCCTCCAAATAAAAGCAAGCCCAACGACCAAATCGTCTGAAAAGCTTGGTTTTCGCGCTCTACAGCTTCTGCTAATACTACAAGCGTAGGATAGCTTTCCCATTACCACCAAAGCCTCCCTAAAAAAGACAAGGCATAAGCCAAAACAACGGCATAAATCAATCTCAACAAAGCCATCCCAAAAGCCATTTTGGAGTGGCTTATTTGCAACCATTGATACAAGGTTCAAGCAACTATTAAATCTGTTATTAAAACAATTAGCCCCCCAATAGTGCTTTTGTTAATACAAAACGCTCTAACTGGGAGGAAGGCATCGTTGATAATTCCTCTAAAGCAAAAACACCATAAAAGCCTACTAGAGCCATTAAGAGTAAGGAGATACCTATACTTAAGAATAGTGTTGAAGTCGATATCGTTTTGGAAGTTATTATAAGATTTTTTTAATGTTATCATTTCAACAAAAGTAAGGGGCCTCCTCTTTCCATGCATTGACTTAAGGTAAGAAGTCTAATTTTCTCCTAACAAAAAAATTACCCTAAAACACTCCTCCCTATACCTAGATTTTCCTTATTTTGGGGACACACCAATCATCTAAAAATAACAATTATTATGAAAGCCCCCCTCTCCAAATTTCTATGGAGTTTCCTCTTAATCACCACAACCCCATTATTTCTATTCGCCCAACACGAAGCAGCACAGAATGCCTCAGCTCCTCATTCTAGTTTTATTTATGAAGCCTTAGAATGGATCGAATTCATTGTCGATCTCTTTGGAATTATGATTCTCATTATTGGTTTTGTAAAGGGGGTTTATGTATTTATTAAGTGGGAAATTGATAAAATACGTGGTGGGGATGTTTACGACGATATTATGTCGTTGAGAAGTACCTTGGGTTGGTACATCATCTTAGCCTTAGATTTCTTGATTATCTCTGACATTATGCACTCGATCATTAAACCAGAGTTCAATGACTTAATTAACTTAGGAATTATTGTGGTTATGAGAACATCTATTGGATTCTTCTTGGGCAAAGAGCTCATGGAACTGCGCCATGCAGAGCAAGAAGAAAAAGAAACAAGCGCTATTCATCACATTGAGTAATGTACAGTCGCGCTATCTATTAAAAAAAGTCCTTACTATGCATAGTAAGGACTTTTTTTTATCGGTTGATCTGATTATTCTAGCGCATTCCCTTAGGAAAAAGAGATGTTTTGCCACGCTTAGCAGATTTAGGGCTGAGGGCTGCTTTTTTCTTTGCTTCAATATCCGCCTTGTTATTGTTCTTGGCGCGAGCCGCATTATTGGGATTGTAGCCATAATCACGGGTATTGTGTACACTGTTGTAGGCAGGGCAAGCGGGGCCTTGGTTACAGGCGCTAAAAGTAGATAAAGTAGCGAGGAGTGCGAAAAAGGCTATAAACTGTTTCATGATATAGGCTATTAATGAACCAACAATAAAGTAGTATGCTTGATTAGCTAAGATACTAAAAATACAAACAGTTCCCAAGTGTTGTAGGAGCTTGCTAAAAAGAACACTATTAAACGCTCTTGCTAAATAGGTGTCTTTGTTTGTCGTCTTCAACCAGCTAATCTCTCTTTAGCGTACAAATTTAATGCCTAGGACTGCTCCTTAAATAGGCTCTAAGAAAACATTCTACCCAAGCCCTCTATTTTCACTTAATACTCCTCTCTTTGTCCACCAACAATGGTCCTTCGTACATTTATACCTCCCATTCGTACTATTGATCTTGGAAAACTCAGGTGATTCCTTTAACCTTGTACTTGATGCTGTTCAGTAATTATATCTTCAAAAGTTATTGTGCAACACGCTCTATTTTAAATAAAAATGTCTTTATAATGAAAACGCCCTTATCTATTTTTTGCCTACTTTTTTTATGGAACATTAGCTGTAGTTATGGTCAAAAATGTACCGTAAAATCTGATCCCATTACAGGAGAAAAAGTTATTGAATTTAGCAATGTCTACAAAACACTTCGATTCCAAAACAAAGGAACAGCACTAACCGATTTCTATACCACCTTCTCTTATGGAGGAGAGCAAAATGTAGTTATTCCAAAAGGAAGTGAAATTTTCTTTAAATTAAAAAACGGGAAAATTATTAAGCTAGAGTCTATAACAGATACCCATCCACAAACAATATTAAGCGGGGACATTATCCTATCTAGATACACTTACGCCTTCCAGTTAACCAAAGAACAAATGAAAGATTTAGCAAGTGATAAGATTGTTTTTATGCGTTACCCATCAACCGATGGAGGAACCTTAGATTACGATGTTAAAGGCTTAGGTAAAGTATACACCTCAAAGATTACCAAAGGAGCAAAATGTCTGGCAGAGCGTCTATAAACATTGCCTAATATGATAGATGAAAGCACTATTAAAAGGCTTATTTCATCGCTTCAGTAGGAAGTTTTTTTCAAAAAAAGAGTCATAGATCACAGTTTATCTGTAGTCTATGACTCTTTTCTTGCACAACTGTTAAACTTCCCGTAACTTCCTTAGTCTAACAAACATCTCCATACAAAATAGAACTACTCCTCCCTTTTTAGCCTCGTTCACATCCTATTGTTCACAGGATTTTTTTTTCCTTTTATTGCTTCATCATGAAACAACTCCTACTAATACTATTCTTCTTCAGCATTGGGCAACTATCTGCGCAGACCTATTCCGATGATATTGCCACTTTATTTTTTGATAAGTGTACCTCTTGTCATCATGCAGGAGGCATCGCTCCCTTCTCTTTAATGAGTTATACGGACGCTTCTTCCCGCTTGACCGCTATTCAAACAGCCGTCAATTCAGGAAAAATGCCTCCTTGGTCCCCTGACAACAGTTATTCTCAGTTTGCTCATGATCGCAGTTTAGCCCCCACAGAGATTACATTAATCAACAACTGGATTGCTGCAGGAGCCCCACAAGGCAACCCAAGCAATACACCGCCAGCACCTGTTTATGATCCGAACAATTGGGTCTTAGGCACCCCCGATTTAAGTATCAAAATACCAGACTATGTCAGCAAAGCTACTTGGAGTAATGATGATTATGTTTGTATATCTATTCCAACGAACCTAGCCGCAGGTCGCATTATTCAGGCCATAGAGGTAGTTCCAGGCAATTCTTCTATTGTGCACCATGCCTTGATTCATATTGATGCCGCAGGCACCTATGCCACTGATACCACCAGTCATACTTGTGGTGGTCCAACAAGCTTGCCCCTCATTGCGGGCTATGCGCCAGGAAGTGACCCTGCTCAATTTCCAAATACACCCAATTTTAAACTAGGAATTAATCTACCTGCCAATGCTCATATTGTTTTTGCCATGCACTATCCTGTAGGTAGCCAAGGTATTTTAGACAGTACTCGGCTCAACATTCACTTTTACCCACAAGGCACCTCTGGTGTTCGTCAGGTAAGCGCCAATCCTATTTTAAATAGCTATAATTTCACCATTAATGCCAATACTGTAGATCAAGTAGAAGATTGGTTTCCAAGCCCTAGCATTCCAGTGAATACTGATTTTTCACTTTTTAGTATTTTTCCACATGCTCACTTAATTGGCAAGAGTTTTATTGTATATGGGGTCAACCATTTCCCACCCTTTGATACCATTCCTTTAATTCATGTTCCTAAATGGGATTTTGACTGGCAAGGGTTTTATGTATTTAAACACATGAAAAAATTACCAGCGGGCTATAAATTATACGGGAAGGCGGTGTATGATAATACCACCAATAATCCTTTTAATCCCAATAATCCCCCTCAAAACATTAGTGCAGGACTCAATACTTCTGATGAGATGTTTTTGATTTATTTCCAATACTTAGCCTATCAACAAGGTGATGAGTTAGTGAACATAGATAGCCTTTTACAAGCACAAAACACTACTTATACGAATAGTAAGCCATTAGCTATCAATGAAGATGGGCTGTTTTTGACAAGCTATCCAAATCCATCCAACGATTTGACAACATTGCAATATTACCTCCAAAAAACAACGGAAGTTTCTTTAGGAATTTACGACTTGCAAGGTAAATTGGTTAAACAACTTATTACTGAAAATGCCCTCCAAGGAGAACATTATGCTTTTTGGGATGGTACCAATGATTCAGGAACTAAAGTTCCTTCTGGAGTTTATATTAGCCAACTCTTAGTTAATGGGAAAACAGTAACCAATCAAATAATAAGAAATTAAGTGGTCTCTTCGACTTTTTTAATAAAAAGCTGCTCTGTTCTTCAGGGCAGCTTTTTTTTCTGTTACAAAAAGATATTTCAGGCATTTTGTTTCCTATTACTACTGATAAATCAGTATTGCATCAACATCCAATACTTAGTAATTTTGAGGCTTTAGTATTCCCTACTTCCACACTAAAAGTAATTGATTATGAAATTCAAAAATCTAATCCTAATTGTCTATACAATAGTTCTTGCCAATTACACTAAGCCTGCTTTGGCTCAAACTTATGCTGATGATGTTGCTCAAATTATCTTTGATAACTATGTTTGTTTTTTAATTCCTACCAACTCGCTGACAAATGAAAAGTTTAGACCGACCTGTTGAAACTTTCATTTCAAGCGAAATTTTGTTAAGAAAATCAAAAGAAACTAAGAAAACCATGGAAACTTTAGAAAAAGTCTTGGTTTCCCAAGTTTTGAAGCTATCTTTATGTCGCAAAAATTACACCTAGGAAACTATAAGTAGGTTTTTAGTTTCCTAGGTACAAAAGATAATTGCCAACTATCTAGTAGGAGATGGATTCATTAATATTAGATAGTAATTGTTGCAATTACCAATAGGTTCCAAAGAATCTATTTCTGTTAGTAAAAGAGAGTGTTATGTTTCTTGGAATGGTATAAATGATGCTGGAGTTTCCACTAGCCAATTCCTAGTGACTGGAAAAACTATTACCAATAAAACTATAAGAAACTAGAGCTCCATAACCGTATTGTGAAAAGCTTAAACAATTGACTTTTAAGAACCTGCTTACAATATAGTTACAGGAGATACCTCCTCTAAAAAGTTAGTTATCAAACATTGTATGGCAAATGAAAATCAACAGTTTTGTATTATTTTTATTTTTACTATTTAATACTCCATTGAAGTCTCAAAATATAGAGATTCAGCAAGATTTTAGTATTTGGTTTGGTTTTCAGCTAGAGAAAAAACTACCTAACAACTTCGAGCTTTCTTTAGAACAACAATTACGTACATGGATGAATACAACTAGAATTGATAAATATTGGGCAGCAGTAGATCTGAAGCATATGCTCAATAAAAATTTCAGTATAAATGCAAGCCTTCGTTACATTCATGACTCTAACAAATGGCAGAGGCCGCATAACAGTCTTCGCTACAATTTAGGTATTCAGTTCAAAAGAAAAATAAGTAAAAAACTTCGTATTTTTTATAGAATACAATACCAACAAAAATTCACCCACAACCATAGAACTTTTACTTTTAAAGAAACTACAGCTACGCGACATAAAATTAAGTTGCAGTTAAAAATTAAAAAAAAGAATAAATTTTATTTTTCTACAGAAACCTTTATAAGGTCAGATATACTTACCAAAAACTATTTTGACAAACAACGTTTCTTATTCGGCGATAAAATTAACACGAAAATAGGTTCATTTGATACTGGAATTGGTTACGAAATTAATTTAAAACCAAATCACTTTTCTTCTATTTTTTTTCTTAAACTAGCTTACACAATAGACCTATGAGATTTTATTTTTTTTCTAGTGTTTCATTAATTATACTTTTCTTCATGAGTTCCTGTTATAAAGAAGAAGTTATTTTTGATAACTTCCCAGATGAACAGCTAGAACTCCCAAGAATCTTAGCGTTCAATCATAAACATTGTTTTTTTGATGTGAATTCAAATAGCTTCTCTTTTGCTATCCCTGAAGATTCTATGGTGAATTTCTCCCCTTTTGTTCAATTCCAAGAACATTCTTCCATTCTAATTAATGATATAACCCTTACAAACAATAGCGTTAATAACTTAGGCACGATTAGAATCAAAAACACCTATTCTATTTCCATTACTACAAAAGGTAAAACCAAACATTTCACATTAAGATTTACCACACTTCCTATTCTTAGAATTGTTACTCGTAGCAAAATTATGAATGAACCAAAGTCGCTGGCTAGATTAACCGTAAATGCTCCAAATGGTAATTCAGCTACGACGACATCCCTTATTGGGATTGAATTAAGAGGTGCCTCTTCCCAGTTCAATCCTAAAAAATCTTATGGCTTTTCCTTTTTACAAAGTAGGAATTTAGACAACAGGGTTTCCAAGAGTTTATTGGGTTGCAAAAAAAATGAATCTTGGATTTTGGATGCCACTTACAACGATAGAGCTAAATTTAGAAATAAACTCTCTTTTGAACTCTGGAGAGATATGGATCCTATAGAACACATTTCTATTAAATCTCAATTTGTTGAATTGTACATCAATAATGATTATCAAGGTTTATATTGTTTGAATGAACAAATTAATGCGGAACAATTAGGCTTGTTAAATTCAAACGGTGTTTTATACAAAAGTGTTGATTGGAGAAGTGGTACTACTTTTCAACATTTAGCCTCTAAAGATCCTCCAAAATATACTGATTTTTGGGATGGTTGGGTACAAAAACACCCCAAGCCTACCAATAAAATAAAATGGCAGCCGCTCTATGATTTGAGAAACTGGGTCATTAATCAAACGGATGAAGAGTTTGTCCAAAATACAGCAGATTATATTGATTTAGAAAACATAATAGACTACTGTCTTTTCATCAATTTAATTGGGGCAAATGATAATCATGGTAAAAATATGATTTGGGTGAGCCCAAGGGATAACAGTCCTTTTTTTATTGTGCCTTGGGACTTAGATACCTCATGGGGACGTGATTGGGATGGAAGTTCTGCCTCTCCTGATATTGTCCGTATCTATAACAATAAATTATTTAAACAACTACTGGTTTTAAATCCTCAAAATTTTAGACAAAGACTTAAAATTAAATGGAATAATTTAAGGCAAAATAATTGGTCAAATGCTAATATCCAAGCATTATTGAATGATAATGTCAAGGCACTAACCCAGATTGATATCATTCAGCAAGAAAATATAAGGTGGGATAGAAATATTAATTTACAGCAAGAACAAATTTATATGCAAGATTGGCTGGTGAATCAATTAAATTTACTAGATACTTATTTTAATGAAATGCAAGATTGATAATGCTACCATTAGTCGTCTACTCTAGATATTGACTGACATTTTAGTATTTAGAGTAAACGAAAACATTAGAAATTATTATAAGAGGCAGGTTAGCCTTAACAACCTCGAGGAGCGCACGCAGTAAAAGCCTCACGCAGTAAAAACAACAAAGTAAAGCACCCTCGAAGAGCAATATGACTTATTTGATACGGTGTATCGAATAATCCGCCTCAACATAGAGGCTAGGGGAAATAGCCGTTTTTGTGTGAAGGCCCCATTTGTAATGATCTTTGTTAAATTTATACTCAAACCTTAAAAACCCTTTCAATTTGCATTATATTAGAAATCATTCTTCAAATTCTTATCGTCCTAGATTTTGTTCTTCTTGCTATGACAATCACCTTAATTTAAATTTTTATGAAAAAAATAGCCGTTTTTACCTCTGGCGGAGATTCTCCTGGCATGAATGCCTGTATTCGTGCTGTTGTTCGTGCTGCCATTTATTATAAAATCGAAGTTGTTGGCATTCGGAGAGGCTACAAAGGGATGATTAACAATGATTTCATTCCGATGAATTCTAAATCAGTCAGTTATATTTTGCACAAAGGAGGTACTATACTTGGTTCCGCTCGTAGTGAGGAATTTAAAACGGTAGCTGGTCGAAAAAAAGCCTATAACAACCTCAAAAAACACGGTATTGAAGGCCTTGTTGCCATTGGTGGAGATGGTACCTTTACAGGAGCAGAAATCTTTATGGAGGAATATCCTGATATTGCTATTGTTGGAACTCCTGGTACCATTGATAATGATTTGTATGGAACTGATTTTACGATTGGTTACGATACGGCTATCAATACCGCCATGGAAGCCATTGACAAAATCAAAGATACAGCCGATTCACATGATCGTTTGTTTTTTGTAGAAGTAATGGGCCGAGATGTTGGCTTTATTGCAGCCCGTGCAGGAATTGCAGCAGGTGCCAAGGCCATTCTTGTTCCTGAAAGCAAAACCAATATTGATGAGTTAGTACAACAACTCCTAGATAATGCAACCAAGAAAAAACTCTCTAATATTGTTGTGGTCGCAGAAGGAGATGATGAAGGCGGCGCGATGGAGATTTCTAAAAAGATAAAAGCTAAAACGGACCTATTTGATATTCGGGTCACCGTACTTGGACACATGCAGCGTGGGGGGTCTCCAACTTGTATGGATCGGGTGTTGGCTAGTCGGGTAGGCGTTGCAGCCGTACAAGCGTTAAAGGACGGCAAAAAAGGGATTATGTTGGGTCAATTGCATCGCAGCATTAGTGAAACACCTTTTGAAAAAGCCATCAAACACCATGTTAAGATGAGTGCGCAATTGGAAGAGTTGGCAAAAATTATTGCTTACTAAGCCCGTTGAGAAGGACATGTTTTGTAAGGCCGTATTACAACGGTGAAGCGTTCACATCGTCATACGGCCTTACAAAAACCTTACGCCATATTGCCTTGCGCTACAAAAGAAGGATTCAATAAATTCTCTTTGTTGTATTCTAAAGCTTGGTCGCTGCCATATTGCAAGATCTTTCCTCCTGCTTCTTCTAAAACGGCCTGTGCCGCAGCGGTATCCCATTCCATCGTAGGCGCTATCCGAGGGTACAAGTGTGCTGCTCCTGTTGCCAACAACAAGAACTTCAAAGAACTTCCTTTGGGAACCAAATTAGGCGCATCCAAAGCATCTACAAATTTCTGTGTTTCTTCATTGAGGTGAGAACGCGAGCAAACGACATTCAAACCGTTGTCTGTTTGGCGGAAGCTAGGCGCCTGTAACCGCTCTGTTTTATTGTCTTTTTGTAAGAACGCTCCTTGGCCTTTGGATGCATAATACATTTCATCTAAGACAGGGGCGTAAACAATTCCTAACACCGCTTGCCCTTGGTGAATCAATGCAATATTAACAGTAAATTCTCCATTGCGTTTGATAAATTCCTTAGTGCCATCCAAAGGATCAACCAACCAATAATAGTCGTAATTCTTACGCGTCTCATAAGCAACCGCCTTATTTTCTTCCGAAATAATAGGATAGCTCAAAGGCAATTGCTCTAAGCCCGCACAAATAACCTCGTTAGAAGCTTTATCTGCAGCGGTCAAGGGAGAATCATCATCTTTTTTGCTAATTTCTATAGCACTAGCATTCTCATAAATATCTAAAATAGCCGCGCCTGCTTTATGAGCTAGGGCACAAAGCTCTTCGGTCAAATCGTGGTAAGTCATGTTCTGCTGTTGTTCTTAATGTTTAATTAAAGAGGAGAAGTTGCTCTCTTATTTCTTATGGCGACCTTTTTTAGAAGTCGATTTCCGCCCCTTATTGGCTTTAGAGACATAACCAGAATTACTCTTCCCTGTAAACTTCTTAGGGCGTCTCGTTTGTTTTTTCTTAATCTTTGTATGATAATTGGTCTTCTCATGAAAGGCGCCTTTATAGGTCGGATCTTCTTTCATTTTCTGGGCATCAATCGCCCGATTCATGGTTTGTTGTTCCTCAAAGGGCGTATTGGCGATTTCTACTTCTTCAGGCATAGGATAACGAACAATAGCCATGCGGATTTTCTTCTCAATCTTATTCACATGGTACAAATCCGCTGGCGTACAAAAGGTTAGTGCCGCTCCTGTTCTAAAAGCACGGCCTGTTCGACCAATTCGATGCACATAATCTTCATAGACTGTAGGCACATCAAAATTGATCACGTGGCTCACTTCCTTAATGTCAATACCACGCGCCATGACATCCGTTGCTACCAAAATACGGATTGCTCCTTGTTTAAAATCTTCAAAGGCATTGATTCGGGTATTTTGTCCTTTATTGGAATGAATGAGACGAATACTGTCCCCTTCTCGACGCTTTAATCGATCAAAAACTAGATTGGCCGTTTGTTTTGTTTTCACAAAAACAATGATTCGACTAAAGTTTTCTTCATCCGCTAATAAATGCGAAAGAAGATTTAGTTTAGTTACAAAATTCGGCACTTCATACAACTGTTGTTCTACCGTTTCTACAGGCGTCGCCTCTGGTGTAATTTCAATCTTGATGGGAAAGTCCATAAAGTTCCAACTCAACTCCTCTACTTTAGGGGAGAATGTAGCGGAAAATAGGAGATTTTGTTTTTTAGTGGGCACCACTTCCAAAATGCTGTTAATCTGTCCCATGAAGCCCATATCCATCATACGATCGGCTTCATCCAAGACCATCATTTCAACCTTGTTCATCGGCACATTCTCCTGCTGGTACAGTTCTATCAAACGTCTTGGCGTACTCACAATAATATCAACACCAGCCAATAAAGCTTTGGCTTGTGACTTTCGTCCGACGCCCCCATAAATGCCTTCAATTCTAAATTGCGTATAAGTTGTCAACTCTTTTACCTGATTCGTCACCTGCACCACTAGTTCCTTAGTGGGTACAATGATGATACAACGCGCCGCATTCCCCTTGGGGTAACTGAGTTTTTGCAAAATAGGCAAGATATACGCCGCCGTTTTTCCTGTTCCTGTTTGAGCAATTCCAATGACATGCTGCCCTGAACGAATAGCAGGAATAGCCTTAATTTGAATAGGCGTGGCTTCCTGAAAACCTAAGTCTTCTAAGGCATTCAGGTATTGTTTGGTAATTTTTAATTCTTCAAAAGTAGTCATACAATCCATTAGTTATGGTAGAACAAGCCACAAAGGTACGTTTTTTTAGGCACATTCAGAGATAAGTCTTCTTTAGGAAGAAGGACTCTTTTTAGAAGCTATTTTGGCAAGCCTATTCTTTCTTAGAATATTTATAACCATTTCTAAAATGTTCCAACAAACACTCTCCTCCTATCCCCTCTTCCATTGATATAAAACAAAAACAGGAAGACTGATTTCTCCGTCCTCCTGTCTTAATATAGTATAGATAAAACTTAAAAAAGCTTACTTCTCCATGCTTTTTAAAACGTCCTCGTTTACTTTTACTTCAAATTTTTCTTTCAAGCGCACTATTAATTGCTTTTCTAGATCATCTTGATAATCTGCAACAACATAACCACGTGCTTCTTCTAATGTCTTTACAGAAGCAGGAATAATTTCTTCGATCTTTGTAAAGTAGAACGAACCATCTTTATCGTATCCCTTTCCTACAGTACTCGCTTTCCACTTCATTTTGTCTAACTCTGTGTTTTTACCTTTTTCATAAACCCCTGTTGTTGTTTGCACCACTTCGCGGTCTTTGTTGAATAAAGCTTTGACACTTTCTGCGCTTTTCTTACGTGCTTTTTTACTAATTTTCTTAGTCATTTTGCTATCGTCTGTACGCAAGGTATAGAACGTTACATTTGCACGCTCTTTCCATTTATAGCGCTCTTTACTGCTTTCATAGAACTTTTTCAACCCCTCTTCATCGCTGGCCGCTTTGTCCCAAACCAATTGTTTTTTCACTTCAAACAATAAGATGCCTTCTTCGTATTCCCGCATTAAGGCTTTAAATTCAGGGTAGCGTTTTTCTAATTGAGTTTCCTCATAAGCCAAAGCTTTTTGCGTTTCTAGTTTCTTTAGGATACGCTCGATAGACGCTTCCAATGTACGAGGCTGCATGTTCATACGCTCACTGTGTGCACGTTGAGCAATGGACTTAAATTCGCCAATGGTTGCTTTAACATTTCCAAGAGTGAACAATACTTTACTGTCCATTTCTTTATCTTCTATAAATTTCCAACGATACGTCATGAAGGTCCCTTCCTTGTTTAAGGCTTCCGTCATAGCCGTTAAGTTGGCTGCGTTTCTTTGGAAATTACTTTCTTTTTTGATCGCTGCTACTAAAGCATCTTGAATAATTTCAAAACGTGGTTGACGCTTGATTTTATTTGTAATTTCTGCTTTTACATCTTGGTACTTTGGATTTTTGATGCCTTGGTAACGTTTGATAATGTGCCAGCCTGCTTCTGTTTCAAAGGGCTTAGAAATATTACCATCTTGTTGTAAACTAAAGATAGCTTCTTCAAAATCCTTAGCGTATTTATTAATACCAACCCAACCCAATTGACCACCTCTGTTTTTGGTAGCATTGTCTTGAGAATGGGTACCAACTAAAGTTTCGAATTCCGTTCCTTCTTTTAAGGTCTCATACAAAGAATCAATTTTCTCTTTTGCCTGCTTAGGATCTTTCTTGCTCCGCAACAACAAATGCGCTATTTTAATTTGCCCAAAAGCTGGACGCACCTCATCTACCCGTATAATGTGGTATCCATAACGTGTCTTAATGATATCAGAGATTGCCCCTTTAGCTGTTTCGTAAGCAGCTGTCTCCAAAGAATAAGGAAGTTGTAAGGCTGTAAAAAAACCTAAGTCGCCACCTTTTGCATTGCTGTATTGATCGTCAGAATGCTGCTTCACCAATTCATCAAAGTTCTTTGGCGTAATAGTCGCTTTCATTTTTTTGATCTTCTCAAAAGCTGCATCTTGTGTCGCCTTATCCGCATCAGGAGAAACCGCAATTAACAAATGGCTAATGCGACGATCTTCTTTGCTACGCTCGTACGCCTCACGCACTAACTTTTCAGTAATTTCTCGGTCAATGAGATAGGTACTAGCCAACTGCCGCTTATATTGTTCTTGTTCGCGTACAACAGAAGCTTTTTCACTCAGTCCAGTTGCTTCTCCTTCTGCTACTTGCAGTTTGAAATTAATATACAAATCTAAGTACTCCTGTAGAGAAGCCTTATCATAACTGACTTTCTCTCCGTTAGTTTTATTATAAATGTACTGAAATTCAGAAATGCGTACTTCTTTATCTCCTACCGTGAACAAAACAGGATCTTCCTGTGCTTGGACTTGTACTGCCAAGAATAATAGGGTGGCCATACAAAGTACACCTATACGATTGAGCATGTTTGTTTGTTTATTTTTTAATTGGAAAAAGTAAACAGCCCGCCGTGCTGTTTGTCTAAAATGGGCATTAAGAACGGGGGTATTGTTTATATGAACACTGTAAATTTAGAGAATTTATACCAAAGCCCCTATAATTACCCTCCTTAATACAAAGAACTTGCACCACAGAAGCGCTTGTATTCTTACAAAAAATAGTGACTTCCTGTTGCTTCTACCAAAATTCATCAAAAAAGTAAGCGGCTAACAACTAAGGGCTGCTGGCTTCTACAGCAAATTTGGTATCTTTAGGGCTCTTTACAAAAAGCCCTTATTTCATCTATTTTTACTGTTGATTGTTTATGAAAAGTATTGTTTTCCATCTACTAGCCTTGCTAGCTTTTCTATTGAGTGCCTGCAACAACCCTTCCAATCCTGCCAAGGACACCGCTCCTGAACGTTATGGATTCAAAAAAGTGAATGCCTATGTCCGTTATGTTGCTAGCCAACGCGAGTTGCAAGCAGATATGACGTTTAGAACCGATTCTACCAAAGCTATTGAGGGTTTAGTTGTTATTAATGATGAATTAATGCAGTTTAAACGCCGCCCCAAAGTAGGCTTACAATATGTTCTCAACAAGCGAGTATTGAAATTTGAGAGAACACAAACTTTTGCTTATGTTGAGAAAGATGGCAGCCAACAAGAACTAAGCGGCACTCTACCAGAGTTCGACAGCCTAAGAGTTTTATCAGAAAACATTAGCCATGAGAAAGGAGGTTTATTGGGCTGGAATGGTCCTGCCTTTGATGATAAAGACGGAATGGTCTTGCTCTTGACAGATGCTAATGGACAGACGTTTTCGATGAACCATGTTGGAGTTACACAAGGCAACACGTACCAAATTCAACCCTCTTATGCTCAACGAATGGCCATAGGCCCTGCTAAAATAGAAGCGACTCGTAAGCGGACAACCATTAATCAAACGGACAACAATACCCAATTGCTAACGATAGAATATTATCTCCTTCCTTTATCTTTTGAAGTTACCAAATAAATAGACGCATGTTAATTATTGATAGTAAGGTTATTTCCCCAGAAATTTTCAACGAAGAATTTGTTTGTAATCTTGATGCCTGTAAAGGTGCTTGTTGTTGGGAAGGGGATTATGGCGCGCCTTTAGAATTAGAAGAGTTAGAGATTTTAGAATCAATCTATGAAAAAGTCAAACCCTTTCTTACTCCTGAAGGCATTGCGGCCATTGAAGAACAAGGCGTAGCCGTTTACACGCCTTCTGAAAAAGAATATGGCACTACACTCGTTGATAATGCTGCTTGTGCCTTTCTTAATTATGAAGCAAATGGTATGGCTAAGTGCGGTATTGAGAAAGCCTATGAAGCAGGGTTAATAGACTATCCCAAACCCATTTCTTGCCACCTCTACCCTATTCGAGTAGAGAAACTGGGAACTTCTAGCTTTGAAAAACTAGACTATGATCGCTGGGAAATTTGCTCAGCTGCCTGTACCAAAGGCGCAGAATTAAATGTCCCTGTTTATAAATTTGTCAAAGGGCCTTTGATTCGCAAATATGGAGAGGAATTTTATGAGCAATTGGAACACATGGCGCAGCACTTGGATAAGCCTGAGGAGCATGAGGATTTTTAGGCAAAAGCTTGTTTCTATTAGTTAGTTATTTAGAGATAAAAACCAACCACTAGACGACCACTTAACTCAGGAAGCCACTATTCCATGAACTTCGTTTCGGAATCATTTTTGGGTGGATATAATTGTTGCGTTACCTTTGACAAGCCTCCGTAGCTCTCTTCGTTCATCTTTTTTATTGCTGGCTGTTTTTGAATTGGCTGGTAAGAAAAAGAAGGGTCAATCATCTTAAAATCCAATCTCTTATGAAATCTACAACCTTCTTCTTCGTATTCTTTTGCGCTATGCTACTCAGTTTTGCCAGTTGTTCTAAAAAATGTGAACCAGCAAATACAACTTGCGCAGCTACGCCTCCTGAAAATGAAGTATGTCAAGCCTATTTTACACGATGGTTTTACAAGGAATCTAAGAACCAATGTGAGCAGATTGGCTATAGTGGTTGTTCTCAAAAAGGATTTGAAACCAAACAAGCTTGTGAAGAATGTCTGTGTAGGTAAGCTATAGTTCTTTGGTTAGAATACTTGGCAAAATAAATTTAAGACATCTCTGTTACTTTTAGAGCAATTGGTTCTTATACCTCTATACGTCTTTATTAAAATTCATCCACTGCCATGCGATTCTATATTTTTTGCTACTTCCTTGTTCTAAGTATTTCTGCCATTGGCCAGCAGTCCATCTATCAAAAAATTGATTCTATTTTGAAGAAACAAGTTTCTTCTGCTCCTAGCCCTGGTTTAACCATAGGCGTGGTAAAAAATGGGCAATTGGTTTATCACAATAGTGAAGGATTAATGAATTTAGACCATGAAGTTCCTTTTAATGACTCTAGTGTTTTTAGCTTAGCCTCTGTCACCAAACAATTTACAGCAGCCTGTATTGCCCTTCTAGAAAAGAAAGGACAACTCTCCATTCACGATGACGTTCGAAAATTCATCCCTGAATTGACACTTTTCGCGGATACCATAAGAATACAACATCTCCTAAACCACACTAGTGGCCTTCGCAACCACAATGTATTGCTAGATTTGGCTGGCTTTGACTATGAACATCAAGGGTACACCAATAAAATGATTCAACAATTGATGTTTCATCAAAAAGGGGTAAACAATCGCCCTGGGGACAAAATGCTCTATTCCAATACCAATTATGTCTTATTGGCCCTTATAATTGAACGAGTAGCCAAAATGCCCTTACATAAATTTGCTAAAAAAGAGCTGTTTATTCCCCTTGGCATGCACCAAACTTTTTATGCCCATGACCTGCAAGCTGTCACTAAAAATAAGGCCTATTCTTATTACAAAGAAGGAGAGCATTATAAACAGCCAAAATCATTAACGCTCTGTGTTGGGGCAGGAGGAGTCAATAGTACCATAGAAGATTTAGCGCGATGGGCACAGATTTTCTTAGATAAAACGCATCCTTTTTACCACCTCTCTAGTTTTATTACGCAATTAGACTCACTCAATAATGGAGAGAAAATGCAGCATGCTAGAGGGATGTTTGTCACCCCTTATAAGAACCAACTCACCTTCAACCATAGTGGTCGTGATCGAGGAATGCGCGCTCAATTCCTTAGTGTGCCTGCTCTCCAAATTACCGTGATTGTTTTTGCAAACGATGCCACTATCAATGCTGTTGAAGTATCCTATTCCATCCTAGATTTATGGTTAGAACAAGAACATCAAGATCAAAAAGAACCAACTCCTCCTCTTCCTAAAAACAAAAACTTACAACGTTTTGTAGGGTCTTATCAAGAGTTGAATAGTGATCTAGGGATGGATATATCGAGCGAACGAGATACCTTATATGCAAAAAGTAGTTTTGGGAGAACCTCAGTCCCCCTTTCCATGATCGCTGATGGTTCTTTTACTAGACGGGACAATGCCGCTGTTCAATACACATTTCTTTCTAAAGGGGAAGCAGAAGCGGATTTATTAGTTGACTTTGGAGGAGCTATTTTTTATTTTGAGAAAGTGGTGTTGGCCCCTAACCCCAATCAGAATCTTCAAGATTATGTTGGACAATATTACTCTAAAGAACTAGCCGTACAGTATGAATTGAATCTTCTTGATGGTGAGTTGGTGCTCCACTACCCAAACAATAGAAACCTTGTTCTCCAAGAAGGTGTCAAAGATGTTTTTGGAGCCAATAGAAGAACAAAATACAGCTTTCAGAGAGCTCCTAATGGTCAAGTTGTCTCTTTTCTCGTCGCCTCAGAAGGAACGGTAAAAGATATTTTATTTGAAAAGCGCCCTTTTATAAAACATTAAATAGTCACTAAAAAAATAGTGTTGCCCTTTTCTAATCGTACAACGCCGACACCCAAAAAGAAATCGTTTGCTCTGCCCAATTAACCGTCACAGGCAAATCTTTTGCACTAATTCCAGGTGCTAGCAGCCCTCGATTCACAAAACCTTTACAACGATAAAAATCCATCCTCCAAGGATAGCTGTTCCTATTGTGCTCAAAATAAGCGATGGTCTGGGCTTGAATTTGCTCCCAAGAGAACCAATTATCCGCATCAAATTGATAAAACCAAAGCGCTAACGCATACGCCGCCGCAGGAGTAGAATTGTTATAAGCATCTAAATAAGCCTCCCTCAATTCTTGTGTCATTTGTTGGAGATCGTTGGTATTTACTTGTCGATTATGCCCTTCTATATTCAACTTATCCACCAAAAAGGTTCTAAGATTCTCTGGATCATTGGCAATGGCCTCAAAAGCAGTTTTATCTTCTATTGCATATCTAAAATACTCCAAGGGCCAGTTCTCTGGATAAATCGTCCCAGAAGTATACATTGCTTGCTGAAAGACGTCATCAGCACTGTTACCAAAACTATAAACCAGATCTTTAATCGTGCCTACTCCTACACCTTGCACCGCATCGATCTGCGCCAAATCCGTAAAGCGTCTGGTTGGTAAGTTATTTCTTTCTCTTAGAATACGAGCAGCTAGAATAGCTCCTATTGTAGTCCCTGGGCCATCAGAAGGGTCATCCTGAATAGGCCCCTCCAAAATCATATTGACGTTGCGGGCATGGTTAAAAAATCCAACAATCCTATGTTGGATCCAAAGCGGGATATTGGGATGGGAAGTAGCAGACATAATGGTGTTAATTTAATTGTTTTAATCAGTGCTTTTTAAGAAAAAATTCCTTCCTAAATGATCCATTGACTCCTCTATAACGAGGATAAAATAATGGCAAATTCCTTCTTCTTATTAATAGTATTCTTTTTTAACAAGAATGCAAAACAATTCCCTTTAACCAAACACTAATTCCATGTAAAATAATTCAAAAACTATTTTTTGAAGAATAAATACTCCATAGTGTTATTCTTTTACAAATCTCACCATTATTAATTGATAAAAATACAATTCATAGCTCTAATCTTTTTTATTTCATTAAATTATTCTTAACTTAATTTATAACAACTAGAAATACAATCTTTTTTATTAGCCGTATACTTCTCCTCCTTGAAAGTTATATGTTTCCCCTTGCACTTGCTTCCTTTCTAGTTATTGATTAAACACCCCCTTTAGCCTTCCTCAAATTTGTATTTCATTTTTAATATTAAATATTAATTTATGGCTTCTATTAATCCTCTTAACCAAATCTTAGGACATCGTTTGGCGAAGCACTTGTTAAGAAGAGCGACCTTTCGATATTCCAAACAGGATATTGATGACTTTGCAACAAAAACTGTTAGCGCTGCTGTCGATCAATTGTTCTTATCCATTCCAGATACTCTACCTGAGCCTCAAGATCCAGATGATGCTGTTCCTTTTTGGATCAATAACATTAGTCCATCTAATAATATAAGTGGTGACTACCGAAAAAGAAGTTATGTAAGAGCAGCATGGCTTTACAATGCTTTAAATACCCTATCGATACGGCATAAAATGGTTCATTTTCTTTATAATCAATTCACAATCAATTCTAATGATGTTAGCTCTACTTGGTTTTTTGATTATTTAAAAATCCTTGATTTTTATGCTTGGGGGTCTGTCAAAGATTTAACCTTAAAAGTCACCTATAGTAATCCGATGTTACGGTATTTAGACAACCGTTACAATGTAAAAAACAGGCCCAATGAGAACTATGCTAGAGAGTTATTAGAGCTTTTTACGATTGGAAAAGGGCCACAAATAGGGCCTGGCAATTATACTAATTACACAGAAGCTGATATTGTACAAGCTGCTAAAGTATTAACAGGTTTGCGTACAGAAGATACTCGTACGAACATTGATACGACCACCAATATCCCTACAGGTCAGGTGCAATTCAATTTACACGACACGACCAATAAGCAATTCAGTAATGCTTTTCAGAACACGGTGATTATTGGGGCGACTACAGTCCAAGATGTAGAAGCAGAAATTGTTTCTTTTTTAACGATGATTTTTAATCAAAGAGCTACTGCCGAAAACATCTGTAGACGACTGTATCGCTACTTTGTACACGAGACCATTACAACAGAAATAGAAACGGATATCATTACTCCAATGACCAATGCCTTAATACAGAGTAATTATGTCTTGGAGCCTGTTGTGAAACTGCTGCTAAAATCCCAGCATTTCTACGATAAAGATGATACCGATGCCACCAATGAAATTGTAGGGGGAATAATCAAGTCGCCTTTACAGCTCCTGACAGAAATGGTTTCATTGTTTGACATTGACCTCCCTGATCCCGTTACTGATGCACGCGATTTTTATAGAATCTTTAGTCATTCTTTTTTAGTAATTAGGTATTTCCCTTCGGCAGGAATGATCTTTTTTGAGCCTTCTACAGTAGCAGGTTATCCTGCCTATTATCAAGGGCCTTTTTATAGTAAGTATTGGTTTGACTCTTCTACCATTGTTGCCCGATACAAACTATTTGATTCTTTTTTGACGGGTAGAAATGAAGTAGGTGGTAATAGAAGTCTTATTGGGACAACCTTCGATCTTGTCAATTTCTTTACCACTAGCCTGATTTTCACCGATAGAACTAATGCTACTACGGTCGTGACCGATTTTGTCCATTACCTCTTCCCAGAAAGTATGGACACTGCTAGGCAATCTTATTTTGTCAATGACATTTTCCTAGGAGGCATGATGCCCTATAATTGGTCCAATGAATGGAATAATTATTTGCTTTCAAATGATGATTCTGTCATTCGGCCTCGTTTAGAAACCTTGTTTACTTTTCTTGTCAATTCACCAGAATTTCAAACGCACTAACTCTTACTATTATGAAAAGAAGATCTTTTATAAAGATGAGCAGTTTGGCTTCCTTATCCTCCGTTTTGTTGCCTAACAATCTCTCTGCCGCCACTGCCTTTTCGCCGCTTTCTCTGCACTCTTGTGCTGGTATTAATGAGCGCGTTTTGGTTCTAATTCGATTAATAGGAGGAAACGATGGAATTAATACAATCGTCCCCTTAGATCAGTATGCTGATTATGCGACGTTGCGACCAACCATTCGTATCCCTGACACGGGGACAGATACCTATATTAATTTAGATCCCTCCCTCCCTGTTGGCGATCAAGTTGGACTACATCCTATTATGACTCCTCTAAAAAGCTTATACGATAAAGGGGAATTATCCGTTATTCAGGGGGTGATGTATGACGATCAAGATCGTTCTCACTTCAAATCTACTGATCTTTGGATGATGGGAGGCGATGGAACGGCCGCCAACAACAATCCTGGTTCAGGATGGGTGGGCCGATATTTGGAAGATGTTTATCAAAATATAATTGGTAATCCAACTTTATTTAATTCGCCTTTAGCATTACAATTTGCAGAGAAAAAACCTGCCTTACTCTTTGAAGGGCACCATCATCGAGTTTCAACCAATCTTACAGGACAAGATGTAGCGGGGTATTATTCTGTGGTAAGTGGCATAGGGGGAGCACCTATTGCAACCATTCCAAACACTCATCATGGAGATTTGTTAGATTACATCATGAATGTGGAAAAGAATGCAGATACGTATTCTCAAACCATTTCTACCGCTTTTGCCAATGGTTCTAACTCCGTAACTTATCCTTCTTTTAATTTGTCTGACCAATTAAAAACGGTAGCCCGCTTGGTAGATGGAGGCATCCAAACTAAAGTGTTCTTAGTCTCTTTGGGCGGTTTTGATACCCACAGCAACCAAATTGATCCTACTTTAGGCGTGAAAGTAGGGCGTCATTCAGACTTATTGGATGAGTTAGCTCAATCTATGGAAGCTTTTATGGATGACATCAAAGCCTTGGGATTAGATGATAAAATCTTAACCGCCACTTTTTCCGAGTTTGGCCGAAAAGTACAAGAAAACGGCAGTTTTGGTACCGATCATGGAGGAGCTGCTCCTATGTTTATTATGGGCAGTGCCGTGAATGGAGGCGTTATTGGCACCAATGTCGATCTCTCCGAAGCAAACAGCACCAATAATTATCAAATTCAGACCAAACAGCACGATTATAGAGATGTATATGCTACAATTCTTCAAGATTGGTTGGGGGCAGATACGTCTATCGTAGATACCACTCTTTTTGATAACAACAATCCTACGGTTTCTTATACCTCTAGCAAAATATCTAGCCTTATTAACAGCCAATACAAAGTCAATCCTACTTGTTATTATAGTAATATTATCCTTGATGTAGAGCCGATTAAAAAAGAGGATGGGATTGTATTTTTCCCTATTCCTGCACGAAAGTTTGTAAACATTGACTTTCCTACTCCTTTAACGGGGCATTTATCCATGACTGATATAAAGGGCAATATGGTGTTGCAAAAAACAGTAACCAATCAAACTAGCGTCACCCTTCATTTTGGCAGAATTACTCCAGGGATTTATTTGATCTTAATCAAACAAGGAGAGCAACTCTTGACCAAAGAGATTGTTGTTCGGTAAAGCATTTTTGGAGAACAACTCTTGACACCCAAAAGTAGTGGTTTAGGAATTTGGATCGTGATGATCCAAATTCCTATTTTTTTGCCTTTTCCCTATTGCTTCTCCTAAAAAAAAACCTTATTTTAGGGTAGAAAAATTCCTCCATCAGCTAAACCATTTCGCTAATCCCCTCCTCATGTTATCACAGTTGTTGTTTTACTTAAAAGTCTCTCGACCAGGTCTTTGGTTTGCTACACTTTGGTTGTATTTATTGCCCACTAGCCAAATGACAGAGCTTAGTACCTCTTGGGTGTTTTGGTATGGTTTTTTTTACGTTTGTTTTCCGCTAAATTTTCTAGTCTATGGTTGGAATGATATCGTGGATCATGAAACCGATGCCTTAAATCCTAGAAAAGATAGTTTTTGGTTTGGTGCACGCGGTTCAAAAGCTCAATTAAAGGTCTTGTGGCGAGCCATTCTCTTTAGCCAAATTCTCTTTTTTCCCCTCCTCTTATGGATTGGAGGCTGGAAAGTTGGCCTTTTCTTATTGCTTTTCACCATAATCAATGGCTTGTACAATCTTCCTGAACGTGGTCTGCGGAGCCATCCGCCCTTAGAATTACTCTGTCAAGTCGGCTACTTATTAGTGGTTCCTTTGAGTATATGGATTAACAACTTAGAGGGCCTTCCTTGGCAGACCTATCTTTATCTTTTCTTATTTGCTATGCAATCCCACATTATGGGCGAGGTAATGGATATTGTGCCCGACAAAAAAGCAGGAAGAACAACAACAGGAACCATTCTGGGTACTCGAAAAACTAAAGTATTGATTATTGGAATCGTCTTTTTAGAAGTCGCGTTGTTGTTTTCTATTTATCAAGAATACATCTTTGGCGGCTTATTGGCCATTGGTTTAGTCTGGTTGTTGCTCGATGTGTTTTTTATTTACAAAGAAAAACAATACTCTATCTTAGAAATGAAATTATTTGCCCTGCTCTCCAATGTTGTTGCCGTCATCAGTATGATCTATGTTTGGTGGTCAGGTTGCTTATTACAAGTCGCCCTTTAAAAAACATACCATGAAACTCACTAGGCATAAACGATATTATTTTACATGGTTTTCTTTTTGGTTTATCTACTTTCATTATTGGGTTTATAGAGGGTGTTATTTTAATAGTTAATTTTAGTATCAATTGATACTATCAAATTTTTTAAAGAAAAAATAATTTGGCTTTTAATTACCAAACTATCTCTAAACAATTACCCTGCAACGGTTTTGGAAGGGCATTGGAAGGAGTTGGATAAGCGAAC
>JBOEFW010000063.1:0-147891 GCA_050633105.1 Aureispira sp.
GAACAAAAAGGCTGCTTGCCCAGCTCCTTCCTTTTAGCCCTAGACCTTTTTAGCTCCCTTCGGTCGTGAGCGCTTCGCTTAAGAGTTGTCGACTTTGTGTGGCACCACGAAGTAGCAGCGCAGCTAATGACAAAAAGTAAAACCCAGTCCACTTGAAAACACAATAAACTCCTGTTACACGGCATTTAGTTTTGATTACAGTTTATCATTTTATTGTAGATTGTCTCCTCGTTTAATCCTCCATCAAAATAAAGCTTTTTCTAAGCTTTATTTTCCTTCTGGACACACACTGCTGGAACTCTTATTACATAAATTTTATTAAAAAAGAATTAGAACGTAAAAGCCATACTTCTGTTCTATACCAACCATTCTCTAATATAGTAAGTATTCTATCTTCCCTTTAACCCATTAATCATCCTTATACCATGACTATTGAAAACAGTATTTCTAAAAAAAACAATAGCCTATTAGTTTTGTCGAAAAATCTATCTCCTTCTAAAGAAGGGGCTTATTTGGTCAACAATTTCTGTGGACAAGTACTTTATGAGTATTCTGCACTACAAAAGAGATCCTCACAAAACATCTATGTTTGTGGGAATTTGCAGGAGTTACAACAACTTGACCAACCCTTTTATATCATCCAAGAGCTTTCTTCTAACTATACTCCCTTGCCCTCTAATGGACAACTGGTAAAGCTAGGACAAGTTCCTGTTGTTATTCATAATGCGGGGGTATATTTTCGGCACTTTTTTGAAGGGGAGAATTACTTTGAACAGATTCAAGAAGAACACGTTTTTCAGGCGCTCACCGAGTCTACCAAACCAACCAAAGCTTTGCGAAAAGGTATTTACCTAACCGATGTTTCTAAAGAAACAATCAATCACCAAGAAGAAGCACTGCATTATCGTCTACTACGCTGTTCTAGTAACCTAACGGGGCCAACAGATAATTTTCGGGCAACAGATCGACAAATTATCACAGCTTTGAATGAAGCGGCTAGTGCTACATTTAAGCATCCTACAGCCCTAAATCATGTCTTGGCACAAATTTACACCAACATCAAACGTCCAGATTCTAACAAGGAAAAAAAGGCTAAGATCAAGGCGCATTCCGATAAAACCAAGGACATGCCTATAGAGGGCTTGATTGCGTTTTGTACCTTTTATGATAGTACCAACTTTGACCAACTACAGCCTTCCAAGACGGATGCTTATGATTGGTGTTATAAGAAAAATAGTGGCCTAACGCGCTTGCATTTTAAACTAAAAAACACCGTGGAAGACGAAGATTGGGTGAAAGAGTTTAGTGTGACCTTGTATCCTAACTCGGTCTTCCTTATTCCTCTTTCGACCAACCGTTTATATACCCATGCTATAAAACCTTCGTTATTGAATGTGGATAGAATTCCGACTCGAATGGGTTATGTCGTTCGTTGTTCTAATCAAGAAGCCGTCTTTATGCAAGAACAAACCTACCTCAAAGAAAATGGAGACTTGATTCCACTAGAACCCATGACTTCGGATACCATGACAGAGTTGCGCCATTCTTATTATCAAGAAAATGCGATGGAGAAAAAGGTGCAGTACAAAAAGGTGCATTTTAGTATGAATACAGGCGATTATCAAAAACCTATTTATTAATCCTTATTATCAATGATGCAAACAACTGGTTTTTATCAATTACAACTTTCCTTAGAAAAAGAGCACTTTGCAAGACTTGCAACATCCGTTGATTTTGAAAACATCACTAAAGGTAGACAGGGGAATCATTTGGTCCAGCTCCAAGAGCAGAGCGTTCCTATTGTACGCACAACAACCCAATACACTATCCCCGCTCATGAGTTTGCGCCCATACACCATCAACTGATCCAGCAACTGAACGAGGTAATAAAACAAAGTCCTACTATACCTGTTTTAGACCTTGCCTTTAACAATGCGTTGATAGAGATTTATACCCAAGAATATTTCAAAATGAAGTACCACTCTGATCAAGCTTTAGACTTAGATATTGGTTCTTACATTGCACTTTTTTCTTGTTATGAATACCCTGAAACATTAACCAAACGCCAATTGCGAACGCTAAAAGTAAAAGATAAAACGACCCACGAGGAGTTTTCTTTTTCCTTAGCGCACAACAGTGTTATTTTATTCTCTTTGGAAACCAATACCCGATTTTCTCATAAGATTGTCCTAGAGCCTGCCCCTCAGAAGAGTGCAGCGATTGCCGAGAATAGATGGCTTGGAATAACCTTTCGACAGTCCAAAACTTTTATTCATTTTGAGGAAGGCGCACCTTATTTTTCTAATGGAGCGCCACTCACTTTGGCGGAGGAACAACAACAAAAAACATTTTACCGTTTAAGAGGGCAAGAAAATCGAAGTCAAGATTTTGTCTATCCTTCCCTTTCGTATACCTTGAGTCAAGGAGACCTTTTATCACCTAAGCTAAGGAAGTTATAATCTTCCTCCCAATCACTCTTATGTCTTCTATTCCAAAACAATACTTTGCTTTTCCTTATACCTCTCAGCGCTATGTTTTGGGGGCCATTCAAGGTCCTTGGATGTGGTTTTATGATTGCTATTGGGAACAGTTTGCCCAACTTCCAACTTTAGAACAACCAAACATCTTGTTTGTCCTTTATGAGAAACCCTTAGAGTTTTTAGGTAATTATATAGTTTTGGAGGCCCAATTATTCGAGCATTGGGTAGCGGAAGAGAAAGAAGCGGTAGAATTGTATTTTGACGAGGAGAGTGCGTCTTTTAAGGCGGCGAGTAAAGAAACAGTTCGCGAAGCAACGGTTTTAGAATCCTTATTTTATGTAGACATCATTGCCACACAACAATTGAGTTTAGCCGCCTTAAAACTTCGTTTATTAGAAACGACTCTAGGCTTTATTCCTAGCTTTCAATATGTCATTGAGCAAACCTACCAACGTTTTTTAAGCTCCTATCAGCAATCTATAGCCACAGCCGATCCACTGTTCACCAGCAAAAAAAGAAAAAAAGCTTTTGATCAACTGTTCAAAGAACAACTCTTGCCCTTTGCTAAAAAACAAGGTTTAGAGCGGATGACAAAAACGTCTAAGCGCCTTCTTAAACAGTATGACAATGGCCTATCTGTGGTCTTTTTTTTTGAGTATAAAAATTTTGGTTTGGGGGCTTATACGGTTAGTATCGTGTATTTTGATGCGGCTATTGGAAGCATTGCAGATGATGCTTATTTAGCGACAATTGGCCCTAGTTTTCCTTATTCTTCCAACTTGATGATGAGCAGCCAAAACGCAACCATTCTCCAACACGATGTCACCAACTGGATGCGTGTCATGGAGTTGTATGTACTGCCTTTTATGCACAAGAATGCTACTCACCAAGCCATTCTCAACACCATAAAACGAAAAGAACAGCTGGATCAGCAACGAACAGTATTGGGCCTTTCTCCACGAGCACAACAAGCGGCTTATTACTTTCAATTGTCCAAATCTCGACAAGAACATTGCCTTCAAGTTCTTAAAGAAAAAGCCATTCTTTACTCTTAGTACACTGTAACAAGATACTAGACTTCCTCCTCTTCAAAATATTTTAGAAGAACTTTAAATCATTTCTCCAACTCTATCCCAGATAATTTGTTAGACAGGGACTTGGGTATTCCAATATAGGAAAGTCAGAACCATGCCTCGTCCCCTAAAGAAGAGATGCTACAATCATCTGAACAAAAGAAGGTGGCAGCACAACTTCTTACAAAAATGGAAACTATTGTAACTCTCTACAATACTTCTTTTATATCCTAGATCATTTTCAGGTATCACAATCCATTCGCTGTATGCAAGATCCTATCCAACATTATTTAACTTCTATGAAGCAGGTTTGCCCTGAGATCAAAGAGGAGCATTTATACGATTTTGCACAAGCTCTTTACATCAAAAGCTTTCCCAGCAAAACGGAAATTTACGGCCTTCATGCGCTTCACAATACCATTGGATTTGTTGTAGAAGGGTTGGTTCGTTGCTATTATTTTGATCCTAAAGGAGAAGAAAAAACAGCTTGGTTTATACAAGAAGATGAATTTGCAACCGATTACCCTTCGTTCTTAAGCAATACTCCTAGTGATTATATTTTTAAGACAACGGAGAAAACCACGTTAGTCTTCCTTCCCAAGGAAGCCATCTATGCCGCCTATGAGCAACATAATTCCATTCAAAAGTATGGAAGGCTCATTGCAGAACACATCATTCAACAACTCCAAGAACGCTTACAACCGCTACTTTGTCTCTCCGCCAAAGAACGTTATTTGCAATTCATACACCAAAATGAACCTTTACTGGATAGGATTTCGATTAAACACATGGCTTCTTTAATTGGTGTAGAACGCCAATCTTTAACCCGTATACGAAAACAGTTGTATAACCAAAAGTGACACAATTGTGTCAGGTGTAGTTCTTTCAATCCCTGTACTTTTGTGCGGAAGTTATTTAATAATTGATTACAAGCTCAGGGACATGAAAACGGTAACACGTTTATTCTTTCTCGTTTCTTTTTCTTTTACTAAGAATGACCATCCTATTTTCTCTTCGCCTGATTTTGAAGATTGTAGCATTCTGCTTCGGAAAGAAAAACAAGCCAACTTAAATTCATCCACTAACTCATAAGTAACACCACACATGGAACCTTCAATGATTTTTTCTCTTGCCAGTAGTTTTGTATTAATTGGCTGGGTTATGCTGCTCTTTCTTCCTAATTGGAAATACAGCCTCTCCCTAGTTGCAACAACAGTAGTTGTTGTATTGTCCTTGGTTTATGCTTATCTCTTATTACCAACCTTAATGAGTTTTGATCCAAATTCCTTCTCTTCTCTCGAAAATGTCAAAAGCCTGTTTCAAGATGATCGAGCCTTGACCGCAGGCTGGGTACATTACTTGGCTTTTGATTTACTAACAGGCATCTACATCGTCGAAAAAAGTAAAACGCTTGGCATTCCACGTTGGCAGTATACGATTTGCCTACCTTTTACCTTTATGTTTGGCCCTATTGGCTTTCTATTATTCTCTCTATTTAAAGGATTAAAAAGATGATTTTTGTAAACGAAGTATTTCGTAGAAATAAGCCCTTGGCCTATACGGGTGTACTTTTTTTATTGCACAGTATACTGTTTGCCTTGGCTTTACCTTTTCATGAGGTAGAGATACTGGGTATTAATGCCTTGATTAAGCCACTTAAATTTTCCTTTAGTATTTGGATATTCTGTTGGACTATGGCTTATTTTGTGCATTATTTTGAAGATAAAGTCCTTGTTAAGCGACTTGTGGTATTGATTATTATCACAATGTTTTATGAACAAACTGTCATCTCCATTCAAGCCCTTCGAGGCACGCTGTCCCATTTTAATGAAAAGACCTTATTAGAGATGGGGCTATTTGCAATGATGGGAATTATGATCACAGCTATGACTTTATACCTTGCTTTTGCCAATATCAAGTTTTGGAAACAGGACGATGGACTGCCTAAAATAATCAAGGTTTCTATCTTTTGGGGCATTAATATCTTTGTTGTTTCAGGACTAATGGGCGGCGTTATGGGCTATTTATTGTCTCACAATATTGGCGGCGCTATGGGAGGCAACTCTTTACCAGTTACCAATTGGAGTGTCCAATATGGCGATCTCAGAGTGGGGCATTTCATTGGGTTGCACGCCTTACAAGTTTTACCACTCGTTGGTTTTGGATTGCACCAACGGCTATCAAGTACTTCTAGAGCTATCCTTCTCATCAAAATGGTTTGTTTGTTCTATGCGATTTTTGTTATCTTTACCTTCGGTCAGGCGTTTTTAGGGCTTCCATTTCTTCGTTTATAGGCCTTCTTTAAATACAACCCTATTTGCCAGCTTATGCATAATAATTTAGGAAAACTGTATTGGACCATCAAGGATAAAGTAAGAGTCAACCAATACCTCTTTTAAGAAAGTTAAAATTATTGGTTGCACAAATTGATGCTTTTTGCTCAAGATTAAACCAATAGAGCTGCTTGAACTTGCTATTAAGAAATATAATGGTACCTCATCTAAAATTCTTAATAAGCCCTACAATCAGTTGAAAAACTTAACACCCACACCTTCTAAATTTTAAGCTTCTTCCGAAAAATTATCCACCACATAATCCCCCCAATTAGCAATGGATTGAAGCAAGGGGATTAATGTTTTTCCAAAATCGGTCAACGAATATTCTACTTTGAGCGGTGGCTTCGACGTATAGACTGTTCGCTGAACAATATCATCCGCTTGTAACTGCTTCAATTGCAAGCTTAAGGTTCGTTCGGTTACCGTTTGCATCTTCTTTCTCAGCTCATTATACCGCAACACCTTGTTTTGCATCAAGTGAAAAAGAATCACTGTCTTCCACTTACCTCCTACCAATCCCATTGTTACACTCATACAACAAGGGTATTCTTTTCCTCTAACTTTATACATACTAGGCTTCTTTTTTTGATAAAATTTAAACTATCCTTTTTGACCGTTATTGCAAAGGTAATAGACTATACTTACTTTTGCAACTATATTAATTATAGTAAGAAAAACGAGCAACATGAGTTTTATAGAATCAATGCAAAATCGTTATACCACAAAAAAGTATAACACCTCTAAGAAAATCGCCCCACAACAACTTCAAGCACTCAAAGAGATTTTACACTTAAGCCCTTCTTCTATCAACAGTCAACCTTGGCAATTCACCTTTGTACAAGCAGAAGATATCAAAAAGCAACTATCAACAGTCTCCTGGCTCAATACGACTAAGGTAGTAGATTGTGATACGGTTGTTGTCTTTAGCAGAATTGACAGCATCTCTTATTTTGAACAACAAATCGAAACGGAATTGCCAGAAGGAGCTGTCAATTATTACAAAGAGTTTATCCAACCACAGACTAAGGAACAAATCAAAGCATGGTTTGCTCGGCAGGTTTATTTAGCTTTAGGCATCTTTTTGGGTGCTTGCGCAGAAATGGGCATTGATGCCACTCCAATGGAAGGCATTGAACCTCATAACTACGATAAAATCTTAGGTCTAAAGGAATACCACACCTTAGTTGCTGTTGCTATTGGACACCGAGATTCTGAAGATTTTAATCAACCAAGCAAACGCCCAAAATCAAGAATTAACAAGCATACCATCATTAAAACTATCTAATACAAATGCGTCAATTAACCATTGTAGCTAGAATTCTAGCGAAAGAAGAACACCAAGCTTTAGTAAAAGCAGAATTGCTTAAATTAATTCCAATCACAAGAGCGGAAGAAGGTTGCATCAATTATGACCTACATCAGGATCAAGAGAATCCCAATCTTTTTCTGTTTTATGAAAACTGGGAAAACAGAGCGTTGTGGCAAGTGCATATGAAAAACGACCACTTAGCTGCCTATTTAAAAGCCACTGAAGGAGCTGTAGAAGAATTCACGGTCAATGAAATGGTCCTTGTTTAATACTCCTCTCACTTTTATGTTGGAATAGATTCAACACAATAGCTCTTGCTCTGCAAGAGCTATTTTTGTTAGGCACAATTGCAGCTGTGCCCTGCAAAAAGCGTATCTTCATTACAATGAAACAACTCTATCCTCTTCTAAAAGAAATCGAAACTCGACCAGCTTTATGGATAGAAGAAAGTTCTCTAAAAAATTTGAGCACCTTTTTGGATGGTTATACGTTAGCCTTATCCCAACATCATTTCTTATCTCCAACTGTTTTAACACCAAACTATACGCTACTTATTCTAACCAAGAGCAAACCATGCAACTTCTTACCAACAATAGCGCCCATAAAAATCCCTATGGAGATTTTGAATTGCAGCCTGATCAAGGCTGGATCATTTCTCAAACCTATCTTGATTACGAATCGGGTTTATTGGTTATTAATGCTAGGGATGAACGTCCAGAAAATTGGAAGGATACGGGATTAGGCAGTCAAACCATCCCTTCTAAATATTATTTGGTGGACATCGCCAATAAAAAAATCTTATCGTTTGAAGAATGGAGCCGCTATTTTTCCTATAAACCGATAGAGTCTTGGAGTGAGAATGGGCAATACCATTGCACCATTAAAAGAACACATCTGCATCATCAAGGGCTAGATATTATCCAAGAAGAGGTTGTTGATGTACAACAAGACAGCGTGGTATATACCAGTAAATCCATTGCTTTTAATGAATACCGTCGAGAAACGTTTTTGGAGCAAAAGGAGCAAGAGTACAAAGCCAAAGCAAGACGATTAGCCAAAATAGAGGCTTTACCTACCTTAGAAGAATACCATATACAGGCTTTAAAAGCCCTAAAACCGTCTACTGTTTTACTCTACTATTGGGAACAAGAATCCCTCTTTCAATTATTCTTCCAACAACAGGAGCTCTTATTAAGAAAAGCAACCAACTGGTCTACCAACAAGCCAATCAATGAATTGACCTTTCAAACCGTACAAACCTTTGAAGAAGTAGAACAATTTAGTGCCACGTTTTTGAGAAATAAACAGTGGTACCTCCATCATAAGCCCTTTTATCAATGGAAAGACCAAATGCAATTCGCAATACTCAAAAAACCGTTGATTGACTTCTTTAATGAACTGCGTCAACAACACGCGTTTACCTTTGAGGAATACAAGCAACTACAAGAATGGGACCATTTCATTTACCAAAAACGAACCTTAAAACCCAATACCTATCAACAATATTGCCCCACTTGTAAACAATCCGTCCCCTATAGACCCCGCTATCCAAAATCTATTTGTGCGTCCTGTTCTGCTTTGCCCATTATTGACGAAGAAGGCTTACGCTTATCCTTTTATAATACAGGGCTATCAGGAGGACTAAAAATTGTCTATCAACAAGAAGGGGTTACCCTAAAAGAAGAAACCAATCAACTCGAAAAATTGTGTTTCCTAGAAGGCACGCCACTCCTTGCCCAAGAAGCAAAATTTGGAGGCATTGTCATACAAACAAAAACCTAAACCAATAAAAAAATTGTACATCATATAATTATGCCATCGTTGAAACTACCTTATAAGAGCGATTGATTATCGCTTTCCAAAAGGCCGTTGAGACAAGACCTTCTATAGGGTATCAACACTAAAATTTAATAGATGAAAGTGAGCAGTGGGATCATACTCTTTAGAACGCTAGGACAACAACAAGAATATTTGTTGCTGCGTCCAGGCGGCCCTTTTTATAAACACCAAGAAGAAGGAATTTGGACTATTCCTAAAGGAATCGTACAACCAAAGGAAGAGGAGTTAGCCGCTGCCAAACGAGAATTTAAAGAAGAAACAGGGCACACCCTTCAAGAGAATCCAACACACTTTACAAGGCTCCGATGGAGCCAATCTAAAGAATTGACCGTTTATACTCTGGAGGGTTCTTTGGATCCTATGACAATTGTTAGTAACACCTTTGAAATGGAATATCCAAAACATTCGGGAGTCTATCAAACTTTCCCTGAAATCGAGCGTGGTGCTTGGTTCTCGCTAGAAGCAGCCACCCTTTTGGTGCATCCCAAGTTATTGCCTTTATTACAAGCATTAGAAAACAACCTATCCAACTACCTATGAACAAGCTCTTCTATTCCTTACTCTTTCTCTTTTCAAGTTCCCAACTACTCGCTGAGTGCGCTGGCATGGGCATCACCTTATGGCCACAAGGCAAGACTCTAGCTCCCAATACCATTCTTATGATCGATGGTTATGCCGAAAGTCAGCACATTGTTAATGGTTTAAATGGAGAACATCCTATTTATCTCCAATCCAAGGAGCACAAAGTTCTTCTAGAAGTACTAGAAACATTACAAGGGGAGTTCTGGATTACCCAAGCGATTTTGAAACCCAAAGAGGCCTTAAGAGTGGGGCAAGAATATGAATTGGTTATTGAAAATTTACCAGATTATCATTCTCCTCTAAAGGTGTGGAATTCATTCGTTAGAGCATACACTGCTCCTAAATGGATGATTGTCCAAGAAAGGGAAACGCCTCCTCCAAGCTTTAGGGAGACGCCTAAAGAATCTAAGAAGATATTGAAATATTATGGCTGTGGACCAGAGCATTTTGTAGTCTTTGATTATACCCTAGAACAAGCTTCTGAATGCTTAATACGCACAACGGTCACGCACCTTGCCACTCAAACTACTACCACCTATTATTTGATCCCAAGAAAACAAGCTATTTATGTGGGGCATAATATGTGTTTTGGTGCTTTTGAACTAGAAAATGGAGCGGATTATCAAGTCAGCTTTTCTTTAGTCAATGCGACGGGGCAAAAAAGTTCGACCACCCCTTCGCTGTCTTTTCAAGCAGCTACAATCCAAACAGATTGATCTTCGTTTATACAGGGAGCCACCCCACAATACAATATTCTTAATGGCTAAATTTTCGTTTACACAATACCTCACATACCGTTGCCAAGAAAATCATTGCACCACTCAACAAACATATTCCTGAGGATCAACAAAAATTATAGCTGTTTGATTTTTAGTAGTTATGAACTATGTTTTCTAATTTTGTTCCATCAACCTTAGCCCATTATGTCCCAGCCTACTACTATACTGTTTGGTCGATTGACCTTCTTTTTCTCTCTTCTATTTGGGAGCCTAATTTTTGGAGGCTATATCTTAACTGGCTCTAATAACTTATTATTGGGGGGCTTGATCTATACCGTATTAGCAGGTTTATTCAACCTTTTAGTTTTGTTTTTATTACTAGACCAAACAAAGAAAGAGCCTTCTAATAAACGCTCTATTTTTCGTACGATTGGTTTAATGCTCGTTAATCTTCCAATTGCCTTGTTTTATGCTTGGTTCATTATGCTCCTTTTAAATACCATGAGAATTACTTTAGTGAATCAAACAGGGGTTCCTTTAACCCATCTTGAATTAGAAGGCTGTGGATCTACTCCTATCATTCAGGAATTGCTTCCACAAAAAGAACAGACTCTTTGGGTAACAATTACAGGTGATTGTTCCATCCAGCTTTTTTATCAAGTTAATGGTCAATTCAAAAGAGAAGAAGTAGTGGGATATGTCACCAATAATATGGGAGAAAAAATGACCTATGTTATTGCCCCCTCCTCCACTACTTCAACAAGTATCAACTAGCTGATATCCAACAAATATCCTGTTTTATCTCTCTAACTAAACTCATTATACAAAAACACATGCATCTAACTTTAACCTTAACGCTTCTCTTTCTTAGCACTTTTTTAAGTGCTCAAAATCAAGACATAAAAATACTTCGACAACAAAACAAAATCAAAGCTACCTACACCTATACTTATGATTTAGAAACAGGAGACAGTTTATTAATGGACTGCAATACCTATAATAAAAAAGGGAACCTTCTAAGAGATATTCGTTATAATAAAGAAGGAGCGATTCGATACCAATACCGTCCGACCTACAATAAAAAAGGTTTAATGACTAAACAAGTAGGATATGATGAATCGAAGGCTATTTCTACTATCTTGGTTTATGAATACGACAAGAATGACAACAGAATTATCTACAAACAACTCAGTCCTGAAGGCAATATTTTAAATTATCAAAAGAGGCGCTTCAATAAAAAAGGACAAAATACCCACTTATACAACAGAGTCCCTTATAGCAATACTTTTGTTCTAAGTAGTAAGTTTTATTATAGAAAAGATGGACAAGATGAGAAGAGTGAACGCTTTAATACAAGAGGCCAATTAACCGCCACTTCTCTCTATCAATACAATGAAAAAAACCTTCTAATAGCCACCTATCAATTGGTTGATGGAGATAGTACTTTAATTTCTACCAATACGTACAATGCACAACAGCAACTCTTAGAATTAGCTTATCCTCGGAAAGTTGAGAAGATAGAAAACGAAAAATTGGTTACTATAGATACCAGTACAAAAACACAATATGGGTACGATCAAGAAGGGAATTTAATCGAAGAACGAATATTTGAGGGAGGTCAACTCATCAAACAAAAGAAATATTTCTTTAAGAAATTTAGATAATAATTTCACTGGTAATCAGCCATAAAAAAGCGGTTTAAGTAGGAAATATCCCCCACTTAAACCGCTTCCATAATAACTATTCTAAACCCTATTTAGAAGGACCAACGCAAACCTAATTGCATTTGCCATCTAGAGTTCAATTGATCAATCTGCCAAGGCGTTCCCTGCGGGTTATCAAATTGAAAGACAGGCGTATTGTCTCCATCTATGCCTTTAAAATCTAGTAGATTATAAGAAGCATTTCGAATATTTGGAACAAATGCTTGCCAGCCCCATTGAGAGTTGAGCAAGTTCGCAAAATTGATAACATCTAAAGAAATTTCTATTCTCTGATCATTCTTGTCGCGGTTGAGGTACCAAGTATGCGCTAGGCGCAAGTCAACTTGACCATTCCAAGGCGTTCGAGCACCATTGCGCTCCGCATAATTCCCTCTATTGCTGTTGAGGTAGTCATTGTTACTGATGTAGTTATCAAATTGCTCCCATTGTTCGGCAGCCGTTGTTACCACGGTTCCAGTAGCATCTGTGATATCCGAGAACCGAATTTCACTAGCATCTTTAGGAATGTAAACGACATCATTTCGGCTCGAGCCATCTCTATTCAAGTCGCCTGCATACACAAAAGAAAAAGGACTTCCTGAACGAACCGTTGCGACGACATTAATCGAAGTAGAATGGCTCTTTGACCACTTGTGTATATAGTTGACATTAAAGACCAACCGATGGCGAATGTCAAAGTTAGAATAGGTCAAATCAAGGTCGTTGGAATTCACCGCTTGGTTTACACTCCAGTTCGCCGCCATTGAATTTCTTACGCCATTCACTAAATCCTTGCTCTCACCAAAAGTATACGCGGCAAAAGCACTAAAGACAGAACCAATTTTTTTGGTCGCTGTTAACGTGACACTGTATTGATAGCCTTTATCTGTATTGCCCAAACCAAATACATTGGTAAAATTAGGGTTAATCTTGCGATCACTACTAGAACCCAAGTAATAACTTCGGTCATCTGCTCCTGCATATTGTGCGGTAGAGTCTTTCAGGTTCAAAGAAGTGAAAACAATAGAAGTAATTGTTTTAGAGAACATCCCTTCTACCGTCAAGAAAATACGCTCTGGTAATTTGACATCAAAAGCCAAACTAGAACGAGAAACAGAAGGTAATTTAAAGTTATCTTTAACCAAATTAATTTCCGTCAAGTTAGGTTGTTGGCTACGCAAATCACTTAGATTATCCGTCAAAGGTACCGTAGTGCCTCCTGGTCTTAGATCAATGTTGCCATAATCATTTCCTGAGATATAATACGAGTAGGCATACCAAGCAAAAGGAATTCTTCCTGAATAAATTCCCGTTCCTCCACGTATCTGAAACCGTTCGCGTTCATCTACAATCCAGTTAAATGCTAAACGAGGATTGAATTGAGGTACACCACCATATTGGTTGGTGTATTCTGAGAATTCAGGCGACTGCTTCACTTGTTCATTAACAGGGGCAGGATTCAAATTGACCTGCATAGAAAGACGAACACCTGCAGTAATAGAAAAACGATCATTTAAACGAAAGCGGTCTTGAGCATACAAACTCAACAAGGCCAAGCCAAATTGTGCGGAGGGTTCTGTCCTATTAAAATCGTAATCATTGTTTCCATAATTGTATACTCCACGTATTCTAGAAGGAGCATCATTTAGGAAATCGTCTACAGTATTATACTCCCAACGTCCATTCCACGCCGTTAAGAAACAATAATGAACATTGTAAAAATCATTGTTGGTTCCTATCGTAATTTTATGCTTCTTGCGGTGAATGGTCACATTATCGGTGATCTGAAAAGAATTGACATTCACCGCATAAATAGACGCTTCTCTATAAGGGCCAATAAAAATAGTATTGGAGGTATTGTAGCCTATCTCAATATGAGGAAAAATACTTCCGTCAAACGTACGGTTATCACTCATATTATTCCATCCAACCGTTAAGTGATTGAAGATATTTTTGTCAAAAGAGCTTTTTAGTTCGGCTACTAAGCTGTTATTTCGGCTGTTATGGCGATACGACTGCGAGCCATATTTAAAAATAGAAGAACCACGTTCTAGGCGATCGGCATAGGCAAATACTAAATTATCTCTTAGTGTAAGCTGGTGATTCTTGGCTATATTCCAATCAAATCGAGCAAAAATCTTATGACTAGTTTGTTCTATATTCGTCGCATCAGCTGTACCAGGATCATAACCATAGTTGTTCACTAGGTGGTTGGTTACTTGATCCACTATGCTCCTCGGAATATTTGATCCTGAGGTGCCAGGAACATTAAGAATGGGTTCATTGCGAGAAGCAAATTCATAGTTGGCAAAGAAGAACAGCTTGTTCTTAATAATTGCGCCTCCTAAACGGCCTCCCATATTAACATCATAATAGGTATTAATTGGGGTACCATCATCAATACTCCCGCCTGTTAACCATTGGTTACGCCCAAACATATAGACAGAACCAGATAATTTATTGGTCCCTCCACGAGTAACCGTATTGATATTCGCGCCTGTAAAGTTCCCAATTCTCACATCAAAAGGAGACAACGATACTTGTACCTCTTGGATCGCATCTAAACTAATTGGTTGAGAACCTGCTAAAGCTCCAGGTGTTCCTGAAGCAACCGATCCACCTGCCCCAGAAGCGGGATCTTGGAATCCAATGACATCATTATTAGAGACCCCATCAATACTCAAATTATTAAAGCGGTAATTGTTGCCTCCAAAAGAGCTTTGAAAGCCATTTGGACTCAAACGAGTAATGTCTTGTAAACTCCGATTTAGGGTAGGGGTTTCTTCTAATTGCTTCCGCCCAATGTTTGTTCCAACACCATCTTTGGTTCCACTGAAAGGGTCATCCTTATCAACAGTCACTACAATAGGAGCATCAACTACTGATTTTGTTTTCAACTTTACATTGAGTTTTGTCGCTTGTCCAATACTCACATAAATGTCCTCTTGTTCTAGTTTTTCAAATCCAACATAACTTACTTCAAGAAGGTAAGGGCCTCCTGATCGAAGGTTGGATAAAATATAACTACCGTCCACTTGAACAGTTTGAAAATACTGTGTTCCGGTAGGGCCATGTGTAGCAATTATTGTTGCTCCAATTAGCGGTTCTTCGTCTTCAAAATCAGTAATGGTCCCTTCTATACTACCTGTTGTAATTTGACTATAGGCAAAAAAAGGGAATCCTATTACCAGTAAGAAGCTGATAAAGTAATTCATTATAATAATAGATATAAAATTGATAAAATAGGCAGGGTTTAAGTTTTCTCCTACACTAAGAAAGCAATCATAAAATAAAGGGGATCTTTATGATTGCTTTCTAATGCAAGAAATGTTAAAGCTATTTTAAGCGCCTATTTTAGCAACAGCCTCCTCCATCATAGAAATAAGTAGATTCCGAGATGTAAATATCGTCTCGGCCTAAGTCTAATAATGCTTGAGCTGTTTTATCACAAACAGCGATAGGTTGACTCTGAAGTAGGGTATGTCCATTTTCATCGTCAAAGAATTCTTCATCACCATAATAAATAGCCGTTTTTCCTGTAAATACACAAGGGCCATCTTTGGGCATTGGATCTTTGATGGCGCAAACTTCTACACTTTCAATATAGATCAGTTCATCTGTTGCATAATGTTTAGGATCTAGAACACGGTAAGCACGCTTTGCACGCACTTCAACAGTTCCAAAACCAACACTAGTAATCATATCAATATAGTCTTTCAATGGAATAGAACCACTTAAACACAAGGCTCTTAAACGATCGTCATTTCTTAACTCTTCTGGCATCTCTTGCTCACAAGTAGGATCTGACATCACCAAACGACCATGAGGTTTTAGTGTTCTATAAACTTCTTCTAATGCTTTTTTGAGATCTTCTAATTTAAAGATGTTAAACAAGCAATTCTGTGCAGCAACATCAATAGACTCATCCTCAACAGGCAAGTTTAAAGCGTCTCCTTTTTTGAGGTCAACAAATTCTGATTTGAACCAAGGGTTCAACTCTTCTGCTTCTTTAAAATTTTGACGAGAAGCGGTCAACATCTCATCCACTACATCTACCCCAATTACGCCCGACTTTTGGCGACTAAAGTAAGCGAACTGTAGCAATTCCATTCCCCCACCTACTCCTACATACAAAATTTTAGGATTGTTTACCAAATCTCTTGGATTCACGGTACTACCACAACCATAGTTCATTTCCAACATGATATTTGGAATATCTAAACCTGGTAATTGCCAAATCGGAGTTGTTGTACAACACAAGCCTACATCTGGTGTTTCTGCTGCTTGTTTGTATACATCTTTAGTGGTTTCTAAATAGACCTTTTCCATAACCTTAAATACATTTAAAACTACTCTTTTAATAAGTAGTGTGATAAAAATAAAACACACCGTACTATCAAACGATTTGATATACTATATGTTTTGATGTTTCTAGCCCGCTCTACTTTTTCTCTTTAGGGGTATCTAAAGTAAAAAATAGTGCTTTGTAACTTTAAACCAATTATCTCGGGGGTAGGAAAGATACTAGGTGCAGATACTCTAAAACTATGCGCAAAACTACTCCAAAAAATAAACACTTATATCTAATAGCTATTTTTTTTATCAAAATGAATTGTTAAAAACATTACACTAATGCTTCATTTTTTTTCATAAAAAGCTATTTGACTTCTGTTTATGCATCAAGGTTATAAGATTTTTGTGGAGAACAAAAAAGCACCAATAATGTAGTGCTACATTTAATTCTCTAGCTTCTAGACCTATATACGTTTCACCTTTTTCTTTAAAAGAAAAAACAATATAGAATGCTTCTAGGCTAAGTGTGTCTTTTGATTTTTTAATCAGAATGGTTCATTTTTGTGACTAGCACCTACAAAAATCGACCCATGCCGCTTTTTCAATTTACTTTATTATTTCTTTTTTGGGTGTTCTTTCGTAACCTGCAAATTTCCTTCAACAAAAAGAGACCTCGATTGACTGGAAAAAGCACCAAATAGATTAACCTCTTTTTTTATTATCAAAATAACCATGCCCCATACAGAAATATGGTATCGCTATCAATTTGATTTTTTTCGCTTAGGACTATTGTTATCTGTAGTCAAAAAAACAGAAATTATTAATTGGGCGGATGATCAATTATTAACAGAGAATTGGATGAAATATAGCGCTACGTTAGCAGAGCTATCCCTCTCTCAAGAAATTTCTGAGAAAGAATTGATCGCTCTGCTGACAACAATTATTGGTTCTCCAACCAGTACGCTTACAGGAAGTAGACTACTATTAGGGCGGTTGTATGCACTACAGGATTTGAAGAATACTATTTCCAAATTAAAGCGTTTTATTCCATTGATGCGACTCTCCGAGAAAGAAGAAGAAAAAATTAAACAGATTTATTTTCACTTTAATGCTGACTATCATTTGTCCCCCATGACTCTTGACTGTATCCAGCAAGCACAAAAAGATGCCTTATTATTCCTACAAAACTACCAAGATTATACGTTTCAAAACTTACAACAGTTGACGGTTATCGAGCAGAAGTTAACCTTAAAATTACTGAATGGATACTCTCTATAAGAAATGTTAGCTACTTTTAAAACGCTATAGGGTCTGGAGATAAGTACTCTATATGCCGCCCAAGATTATAAAAAGCTTCATCAGGACAATTGTGCCGATCAACTTCGTGGCTCTTGGTAGGGGTATGAAAAACCAATGATAAGAAGGTACCATCGGTCACTAAACGTCCACAATCTTCTTCCTCCATATCAAAAAACTTAACCGCCTGTATCCTTGCCATTAAATCCTGCCATGTAACGCTACTAAGAGATACTTGTTTATAATAAGAAGCATAAACACGCCCTATATTTTGCCCTGTCATTGGATTAATTAGCGCAAAGGAACGGTCCCCTTTTTCCCCTCTATTGGTATAGATGACTTGTGTTAATTGAATTCCTGCTGTTGTTCGATGGAGTTGAGTGTACTTAGCCCCAAGGAAGCCTGCAAAACTAAAATCATAATGCAAAGTCAACAAGGTATCTTGTTCCCCCAATGTTCTTGTTGTAACAGGTAATATATTTAAGAAAAGAGCTAGTTGAGTATGAAGTCCCTGAAGCTCTTGTTCTAATTTGGTCGCTCTGGTTTCCTGTTCAACAGCAAGCGTTGCTAAGCTATCGGTTACTTGTGCAATAGCTAATAGAGAAGCGTCTTGCTCAGGGGATAAGGAGGCCTCTTGGCAGGCCATTAGTAAACTACTGATGAAAAGGAAAAGAAAAAAGGGCATCTTTTTAGCATTTAAAAGGTTAATTTATTCTCTCTGTGCTTCATTTTTTTGTCTTAAACGTCAAGTCTTTTTTAGAAAAGGTACAGCGTAACAATAGATACAATGCAAGATTCTGTAAAGGTTTCTATATTTTAGGTCTATATTTTTATAAATCCCGATCATGAAGTACAGCACAGATATTGATTTTTTCCTCAGCCTACATCCTTATGGTTGGAGTACTTGTTGTTTTCAAATCAAAGCGGATCGTTATGAGCTGGATATCAGTCATGCTTTTGGAGCCCCCTTAGAAGATTTTATACAAGCCTTAATTAGGCTTCTAAAAGGGCAAAAAGAGGGGCGTTGCTATTGGTATGGAGAGCCTGGGGGATATCAAATAGATTTTTATGTCTCTCGAAATAGTTTGCAGATAACTTTACAAGAGTTTCAAGCATCTTTTGGCGAAGAAATCAAAGTACTTGACCTTCTTGTTTCCTTTGATATTTCGCTTAAAGCCTTCTTATTATTGGCCTATTTCCAGCTTAAGAAAATAGAACAATTGCTGAATATTCCTTCCTTTGCTTCTCATAGAAATGGGGTCTTTCCTTTTCAAACCTTTAGAATTTTTGAAGTAGCTGCCAAGGCCTATTTAAAGTTGAACTAAAAGCTACTAGAGGAAGTTATTCCAAGTATTACCCTTTTTTTAACAAAGGAGATAAAAACGATTCTATCATCCTCTCAATCGACTATTATCAAAGCCTATACCCTGCTTAAATCGACCTTCCCTTTAGAAATTAAAATTAATTAAAGGAATATTTTATTGATTTAAATAAAATAAATTATTTAATAGTATTGTTGTTTAAAAATACCTTTAAAAGGTACGCATTTACCCCAAAAATTAGTGATATTCAATATCAATAATTTATGTTCACTAATAGCACTTCCTGCCATGTATTTCAATACTGCCCTCTCTCGGAAAAAATCCTCCGTCCAAGAAATTTCTATTTATGGTACTAGAGATGGAGGAATTGATAACTATCATCTTTCAGAAGAACTCTACACCTTTACAGCACTAGAAAATCTTTATATCTCTGAAGATTTTTTAGCCTTGAGCCCTAAGATTGCCGCCTTACAGCATTTAAAATCGCTCTACATCAACTCTCGTATGATTAAAGAGCTTCCAGAAGAAATTGGGCAACTCCAACAGTTGCGCTCCTTAACGGTGTCTGGAGAAATCTTTGAACGTTTTCCCGATAGCATTGCTCAATTAAAAAACTTAGAAACCTTAAGTATCAATGGTTGCCCTAAATTGACCTCCATTCCTTATTGCTTGAGGAGATTACCAAAATTAAATTCCATCTCCCTTCACAGAGGACACTGGAATAATGTTACCGCTTTTGAGGAAGGTTTTGCACCACTTAGAGAGTTGAGAATTGTTTCTTCCAAGCTCACCAATGCACTGGTGTTGCCTATTTTTAAGTTAACACAGCTCACCCATTTGAATCTTTCTCAAAGCCATCTCAAGACAATTCCAAAAGAATTACTTGCCCTCAAAGAGTTGGTTCACCTTAGTTTATCTGAAAACGAAATTAAGCAGCTTCCTACCTTTCTTACGCAGCTCTCTAATTTAAAAAGTTTTAGTTTTAAAAGCAATCAAGTACAAGACTTTCCTGTTTTCCTAAACCAATTGCCTCAATTGATTTCTTTGACTTGGCAATTCAATGCTTTTGGGAAATATGATAAAGGTTTATTAGCCTTTCCAATTAGCATTACCAACCCCTACTATAAAGTTGGAGCGTCTTCTAAATATCGAAATTTTTTAGAAGCCGTACAAGTGTGTGAATTTTCTCCAAAAGCATTGATACTCTTCTTTGATATTCAGAATGGACATCCCTTAAATAAAGTAGATTTTGAGCGCACTCATTTTTTAGAATTATTGTCTTTTAAGGACAAAAGTTTCAAAAGTATTGTTATTGATCATCTCTTAGAATATGAGAAGGCACGATTTGAGGCACATCCATTGAGTCCAACTAGTGGTTTGATGGTTTTGGGTAAATCAACTATCCCCAAAAGCCAGATTCGCAGCTTACTTAAAGAAAAAGGCATTCCTTATCAAACCAAAATTACTCCTCAAACAAGTCACCTCTTAGTAGGCAATACAGGAATCAAAGATTACAGTATTTTAAAAGACACGTCCTACATTCTCCTTAGTCAACAAGCCTTGCAGGAATATGTCAATGAAGCGACCAAGCCTTATTTATTGGACGAAGAATCTCAAGACAATTTGGAACATATTGCCGCTTTGTTGAGTAGTACTTCAACTGAAAATCAACAATTGGGAGTAGAACTATTAAAGGGGGGAGGAACACCAAAAGAACTGCTGACAGAACTGTTTATTGTTTATAAGTTTTCAGCCGACAAAAAACTCGCCACCAAAGCCAAAAAATTATTAAGCACCAATGCTTCCACTGCCTTACTTGAAAAACTAAAATTGCGCATCAACTTACGGGCGGTGAAGGAAGCTTACCATACAGGAACTAAAATAGAAGAACTGACAGAGGGTACAGAATTAGAAGCTTGGAAAATTGCCCAATATGCTTGTTTTCTCAACCCTAGTGTTTGGGGAAATAAAACCTTTTTGGGGGTAAAAGATGCCCCAGAAGCTATCGCCAAGGCATTCTTACCTAAGATTGTTCAGCTACAAATGAGGGACAAACACTATACTGTAGAGCCTTCCTTATTGCCTTACATTCAATTACTCTATCAAACTTGCGATTTCTTAGACGCCTTAAGATTTAAAGATGTTGCCAGAAACTTAGAGGGCATTTCTGCGATGAAACAACTCAAAAACGTTTCTTTTTACTTTACTAAAGATACCGTTTTACCCCATGACTTACATTTAATTCCTCAACTAGAAGGCATAGATTTCACCTCTACCACACTGGCTGATTGGGGCGCTGCTTTAGAACAATTAAGCCAAAGTAAATCGCTAAAACGCTTATCGTTCTGGTCCAGTATGAGAACAGGCTTGCCTCCTAATTTTCTTCAACTACAACAGTTAGAACAACTTTCCCTCACTAGAGCCTTGTTAGAAAAAAAAGACATCGCTCTATTGGCTCAACTCCCCAACCTAAAACAGGTTTCCTTTGACAGCACCTCTGCTCATTTGGAGGACATGTACTTGCAACTCCAACAAGTAGAGGAATTCTATTTTCGCCAAGAAGAGGTCTATCAAATTACAGCCCGTTTATCAGAAATGACCGCACTCAAAAAACTAACACTCACAGGGCCTTTTTCCTTTACAGGAGTGCTGCAACTCCCTCATTTGGAGCAGTTGCGTTTAGAAACTAATTACAGGAAAAAAGAACCGATTTTACCCCAACACATCTGCCAGCTCACTTCTCTTAAATATTTAGAGATTAGAGGAGAAGTCCTTGATGTAACCAGTATTTTACCTCATTTTAAACACTTGGAAGAGCTTACTCTAATGCATAATAAAGCTGCTATTAACGATCTTATTCCAGCCTTACAACAGCTCCCACATTTGAAGAAACTCAAACGTTACTTCTCTGTAGCCGATTTAGCTGCCGTACAACGTGCGTTGCCTAATTTAATCATTAGTACTTAGTCTTTTAACCTATGAAATTACAATGGTGTTGGCGCTGTCAACTAGATGTTCCAATGTTAGACAAGGAAGAATATGCCAAGGCGCAACAACTTTATAGAGCAGGTTTTCAAAAAAGAAAGCAAGGAACCTCCCTCAAAAAAAGGTTTCAACCGCTTCTAGATTATTACGAAACCCTAACAGACTGGAAAGAGACCAGCCCCAATGTCATTATGCATCATGCCTTAGACCTGTATGGCTCTCCTTGCAAAAATTGTGGTAAGCCCTATCGAACAGACCAAGCGGCCTTTTGTCCTGCTTGCGGACATAAAAGAACGCTATAGTCCCATCAAAAAAGCCTTTCTAACTACTTTATCAGCATGTTCTATCTAAAAAAAAGCCTTGGGGGAGTGGTCTTTTGCTTGCTTATTGCTTGCAGCAGCAGTCCTTCCCTAGAAGCTCCCTCCATAACAATTCCCCTCTCTTTTACTGCCACTATTCCTTTAGATCCTCCTAGTGCAGCAGATTCCATTTATCAATTTCTAAAAAATAGAGGGGAGTTAGAAACACCTTTTTTGAGTCAAGAATTGCCTTTATTATTTTTTTGGTCAGGCTTTATTTTCTCTCCAACAGAGGAAGAAGCCCTACTAATTACTACCCCCGATGGGCAAGATTACCAAGTCGATATTCTGAGTTTTGTTCAAGGAAAATGGCTGCCCAAAACTCAATTAGTAGTAGGAGGAAACCCTGTAGCGTTTGCTTGTTATCTAGAAGATTTTAACTTTGATGGTATCCAAGACTTGTTTTTACAAACGTCTATTTCCAATGGTTATCCTATTTCTAGAGGGCATTTGATACTTGTTGATAAAAAGACCAAAAAACTAACGGTTGTAGAAAAAGCAAAAAAATTAGGTAATCTTGGGGTTGATTCCCTCCAACAAATGGTCCTCTCAGAAGAAGTAATTTGGTGTGAGAAAGATGCTTCTAGAGCCGCTTGCCAATGGTACCACCGTTGGGAAAAAGGATCACTGGTCCTAGATCGAAAAGAATGTCCTTGTATCCCTGAATAAACAGAACAATTATGTCAACAACTATACTTTTTTTAGATTTAGATGGGGTTTTAATTACTACTCCAGCTTGGCGACCCAATGAAATCGCTACAGATGGTTATTCTGCCTTTAATCCTATTTGTGTCCATTATCTCAATGCACTGTTACCCTTGGCTAATTTTGAAATTTGGTTAAGTTCTAGTAGGCGAAAAACAAGTTCTTTAGAGGCTTTTCAAGGGATTTTTGAGCGCAGAGGTGTTGCTGCAAAATTAGCAGGTTTTCTACCAGATTATCCTAATTGTCACTCTCGAAAAGAAGAAATTCTAACCTTTATTACTACAATGAAGATATCAAATTTCTTGATTTTAGATGATGATAAATCTTTGAATGGTTTAGCACCTGTTTACAAAGAAAGGCTTGTTCTTACGAGCTATTTTCAAGGGTTTAAGGAAGAACAATTAGCGTTAGCTACGACTATTCTTAAGAAACACACCTCAGACTAGGGCGCATCTAAAATGTCTTCTTCTCCCCCTTCCCGAATCATCTGTCTTTTTTGACAATAAATCAACGGAAAACCAATGGCAAAGAACCAAAAAGGATAGATATAGCCCGTTTTGAAGATGTGAATAGTATCTGCGGTCCCTTGCGACGAAAAAATTCCTACCAATTCCACACATAAAAAAGGAGCCCCTGAAAAGAGGAGTTGCGCTAAGCGTATATAGAAAACAGGAATGTAAAAACCAAACCGTTGAAGAATAGAAAACAATAAAAAAGGATAGATAAAAAAACATACCATCCAAGTAGGAACCTTTCCTCCAAATCCAAATAGGAAGTACAAAATAAAAACAGTAGCGATAATCATACAACTCCCAATCACTACTAATAATAAGAGATAAAGGCCTTTCAATTTTCTTGTTTCTGCTTCTACAAAAGTCGCAAACCAAGCCACAAATAGAAAAAAGCAAATAGGAATTGCTTTATGAAAATAAGTCAACCAAATTAATCCCTTCCAGCCATGGTATTCAATTTCATAGCTCCAAATAAAGAAGGTAGCGAGGCTAGCCAATAACAAATAAAAATAGGCTGCCTTTTTCTTTCTAATAATATCCATAGGTTTCTTACTTTAGTCCTCCCACAACTTTGATACACCAATAACGAAAAACATCATAAAACCATGTTAGATCGGCCCATTCACATCAAGTTTCATAACAATCAAAATCCTCTTTCTAGTTTTGATTTTATAAAGCTAGAAAATTTATTTGATAGAAACAATTTGGAACATTCCATTTATCACCCCCAATTGGTGGAGTTTTATATGATTCTTTTCATTCAAGAAGGAACAGGTGTACACACTATTGACTTCCTAGAATATCCTTATCAAAAGGGAACGATCTTAACCATTCGAAAAGACCAAGTTCATCAATTCCACCCTAGTGATACAGTAGTAGGCACCTTACTTCTATTCACGGATGATTTTTTGGTGAGTTACTTAGAACATCTAGAAGCGCTCAAATCTGTCCAGCTATTTAATGAGATCCTAGGTATCCCAAAAATACAGTTAAAAAAACAAGGTTTTCAAGAAATTTCTACTTTAGTAGAACGCATAAAGCAAGAGTATTTCAAAGTAAATGATGCTTACTCCTTGGGGATTATCAGAAGTGAATTGCACATTCTAATTGCCAAATTATTCCGCTTAAAAGCTAACCAGCAACCCATTAGTACGCATAAAAAATACTTGCATGAGTTTATACATTTCCAAGATCTAGTAGAACAACACGCCAAACAATATACAAAAGTCAAGGACTATGCCCGTTTAATGGCTGTTAGTACCAAAACACTCAACAACATCACACAAACCATTGTCCATAAATCGGCCAAGCAATTTATTGATGACATCAGTATCAAACAAATAAAACGCTTACTCATCAACACCAAACTCTCTATCAAGGAGATTGCGTACCATTCTGGTTTTGAAGAAAGCACTAACTTCTACAAGTACTTCAAACGCCAAACAAAGAGCACTCCTGAGCAATTCAGAAGCACTTTTTCTTAACTTTCCCATTTTTACAGTCTTTAGGCTTTTTATTATAGCGACTTCTATTCCAAATGACTTCATCTTTGCAACAGCATTAATCACCACAATGACGCAAGATGAAATCAATTGCACTATTTAATTGGATGATAATAATCAGTATTTCAGCTTAGCTGCAATGCACCAGAGCAAAGCCCCTCAAAAGGTCTTACTGAATCCTCTTCTTAAAAAACAAAAACAATGGAATTAACAAACAAACAAAAAGCTGTTGCCTTAATTGAAAGTTTAGAGACAGGCGCACATGAACCAATTAGTTACATCAATCCCGCCAAATACATCCAACATAACTTGGGAGTAGAAGATGGCTTAGAAGGTTTTGGGAAAGTGGTAAAAAATGCTCCAGAAGGGGGCTTTAAAGCAAAGGTCATCCGAGCATTCGAAGACAAAGATTTTGTTGTCTTACACACCGAATACAATTTCTTTGGCCCTAAAGCAGGCTTTGATATTTTCCGCTTCGAGGAAGGTAGAATTGTAGAACACTGGGACAACTTGACCGCTATTACGCCTCCCAACCCAAGTGGGCGGACTCAATTAGATGGAACAACAACCATCACAAATATCGATAAAACAGCGGCCAATAAAGCTTTGGTTCAAGGTTTTGTCACGGATGTTCTTCTTCATGGAGAAGCAGATAAAATTGCTACGTACATTAATCCCGAACAATACTTACAACACAACTCAGGAATTGGTGATGGCCTAGATGGCTTGGGAGCAGCGTTGCTATATTTCGCCGAGAACAATCTTTTATTGCAATATGACAAGGTTCATCAAGTACTCGGAGAAGGCAATTTTGTATTGACGGTTAGTGAAGGAAAATTTGGCGCAGGTGATCCCGTCGCTTATTATGATTTATTCTGTGTAGAAGCAGGTAAAATTGTAGAGCACTGGGATATTATTGAGACTATTCCTGCTACAGCAAATTGGAAGAACCAGAATGGGAAGTTCGGATTCTAAAGGACAGTGCTATGGCCCCACTAGAAAGAGTCATGATGTCCTCCTTTACTCCAAGTAACAAAAATTCCCTTAAGCCCTCTTTTAATAACTATTTTACTTTACTTACTCCCGAAAAAAAGCGAACAGCTTGCTATTTTCGGTTTTAATACTATTTATTATGTTCCAGAAATTATTTATTATTTCAATCGTTTTTTCACTAACAATAATGGCCTGTAACAAAGAGGATCAATCTCCCAGTATCAGCAATTCAGAAAAAGCGTTGGCCTTGATTGAAGCCATTGAAACAGGAGATCCAGCAGCCTTAGATTACATTAGTGATGACCAATACATTCAACACAACTTAGCCTTTCCTGATGGAAAAAGCGGCATCGCCAGTTTACTACAAGGTACAGCAACAGGTTTTTCCGTTACCAATCACCGAGTTTTTGAAGAAGGAGATATCGTTGTCACACATAATACCTACGGAGGCACTTGGAACAATGGAGTCCCTCAAATTGCCTTTGATGTCTTCCGTTTTGAAGATGGTTTAATCGTTGAACATTGGGACAATTTACAAGACGAAGTGAGCGCATCTAATACGGCTAGTGGTCGATCTATGGTAGATGGACCTACACAAGTAACTGATATTGAACAAACCGATGCTAATAAAAAATTAGTAACTGATTTTGTAACCAATGTTCTTAAAGGAGGTCAAGGCAATACCATTACAGATTATATCAGTACAACACAGTATGACCAACATAATCCAAGTGTTGGAGATGGTTTAAGTGGCCTTAATACTGCTTTACAGTATTTTGCGAACAACAATCTCTTGTTACAATACGACCAAGTTCATCATGTTCATGCGGCTGGTAATTTTGTCTTGACCATTAGTGAAGGCCTATTTGGAGCAGGTGCAGGTGATCACGTTGCTTATTACGATTTATTCCGTGTAGAAGCAGGCAAAATTGTGGAGCATTGGGATGTGATTGAGACCATTCCTGCTATGGCAGATTGGAAGAACCAGAATGGGAAGTTTTAACGGAAGCTTGTAAAAGCGTATTTCTCTATTATTAAAAATAAGAGTTATTTCGATTTTAAGGCGTTCTTAAAATTCGGGATAGCTCCTATTTTTAAATTAGCAATTAATATTTTCTAAAGTAAAGTGGAATTCAGAAGGCTTCTTACCTGCCCCTCCACCTGTCATTACAATATCTGCACTTCTAATTCCAAATAAATTAATCTCTGAATTAATTTGAGAAATGATGGCAGCGGTCAATGCATCACCTTCTTCTACTTGAGAAAACACTCCAATATACAGCCGTGGTTCAAACTCAAAAATTGCTTTTTGTTCAGGAACTAAACCTGTTTTAACTGCCACTAATTTGCCATCTCTATAACAATTAGCACTAATGGCTCCTTTACCTAAATGATTTCTTACTTCTATTGGATTAGAATCAACTGCTGAAGTGGAAGAACGTTGTAGAATATCTCCTGAGGAATCTTGTATCATACCAAAACCCTCTCCATTAACAGCATTTAATCGTGGCGTATAATTTCCATACGAATCACCCCCTGACACTCTAACATTTACAAGATAATAAAAAGGGTGATTGTCTAACCTTCCACAATTTTCAATCACTTTCCATGCAATAGCGATTTCTCCAAAATCTTCCGCAATATTTTTTTGAAAAAGAAGGATATTGCTGTTATTAATACCTGCCGACTTATTAATAAAATTTAACTTTATTTTTTCATGATTTTCTGCATTTAATTTAAATCAAAATACAAAAATCTTCTAAAAAGTAAGTGTTATTAGATGTTTTGAAAGACCAAGCTCCGCCTGACAGATATTTCAGGAAAGTACGCTTTTAGAATAATCTAACCTTGTTAAGCGGAGGTCCTTTATTATAATAATCGCAATAGCTTTCTTACTTTGGTAAAAAACTATTTTCATGGACCTACTCCTCGCCTACCTTCAACAATACATTTCCTTAAATCAAGAAGAAATAGCTTTCTTGCAGCAAAACCTCACCATCAAGGAGCATCCCAAAAATGAGCTGCTCTTCCAAGAAGGCAACATCTCCCGCACCATTTACTTTGTCTCTAAGGGCTTGGTTCGTTTATTTTATACCGTAGATGGCCTAGAAAAAACGGCTTTTTTCTATACTGCTGGAAAATTTATTTGCGCAGGCGAAAGCTTTACCTATGCTATTCCTGCTAAAGAAAATTATCAAACCATAGAAACAGCTACGATCATTCATTTGGATAAGAACAACATAGAAAAGCTCTTAATACAATTGCCGCAACTAGAAATCATTGGCAGAATGGCCGTAGAAGAGGAGTTAATTACCGCTCAAAAAATCATTGCCTCTTTTGTAACTAAATCTCCTACAGAGCGCTATTTAGAATTATTAGACCAACAAGGAGAACTCTTTCAAAGAGCCCCCCAACAATATATTGCCTCTTACCTGGGCGTTTCACCAGAGACCTTAAGTCGAATCAAAAAAAGAATTACCCCTAATCGACCTTCTTGACGATCGTCAAGAGCAATTGAAACAAAAGTCTATAATTTTGGAACATTCAATCAGGAAAACCTTCCATTATTATGACAAACAACCATAAAGTATTATTAGCAGGTGCCACAGGTTATTTAGGGCAATTCATTGCGCAAGAACTCCAACAACAAGGAATACAGACCACCATCTTAGTCCGCAATCCAATAAAATTTAAAAACACAGGCATTGCAGCACAAAAAGTTATTAAAGCTTCTCTAACAACTCCCAAAACACTCCACGGCTGCTGCAAAGGGATTCAGACCGTCATCTCTAGTGTGGGCATTACTAGACAAAAAGACGGCTTGTCTTATATGCAAGTGGATTATCAAGCGAATCTCAACTTACTTCAAGAGGCTCAAAAATCAGGCGTTCAAAAATTCATTTACATTGCCGCCTTAAAAGGAGACGAACTCCAACATCTAAAGATCTTTGAAGCCAAGGAGAAATTTGTTGCCGCGCTCCAAAATTCGGGATTAGATTATACCATCATAAGACCCAATGGCTTCTTCTCTGATCTATCGGCCTTTTATGAAATGGCGAAGAAGGGTAGAATTTATTTATTTGGTAAGGGGCAAGCCCAACTCAACCCTATTCACGGTTCTGATTTAGCAAAGGCTTGTGTTGCAGCCATCGACCAGCCCCAACAGGAACTCGCCATTGGTGGCCCTGAACTCTTAAGTCAAGTACAAATCGCTCAATTGGCCTTTAAGAGCCAAGGTAAAACGCCCAAGATTACCTATATCCCTGACTGGATAAGGAAGGTAAGTCTTCAGTTGGGGCGTTATCTTATTCCTTCTAAAACTTTTGGGCCGATAGAGTTTTTTATGACAGTTTTGGCCTTGGATATGGTTGCTCCGAAATATGGGACACATACTGTTGGAACCTATTTTGAGGCATTAGATCAAGCAGATGCTTCTCCACTATCTTAGACAAGATTCTTTAAACAGTCATTAAATTTGCTCTTTATTATAAATAATAATTATAAATTTCTTATTTTTATTACAATCATTCTCTCCCAAAAGATCCATCCCTTGATAGGTCACTGACTTATCGCTTCTCCTCTTCTTCTTTTATCAGAACAGTTTATTCCTTGTGTGTAATAAGTTACTATTTTATGAAAAAAATTGGATCTTGGTTTACGATTTTAATGTTGCTTTTTAGTACTTCTGTTGTTGCACAGACCACCTATTTTATCGATCAACAAAATGGGCAATCTTCTAATAATGGAACCGCTTATGCTACTGCGTTTGCCTCTATTAATACAGCGACTAGCCTGCTTTTACCAGGAGACACTGTTGTCATCATTGGTGTCTATAAGAATCCTCTTTATAATCCAACCTATTCGTATACAACCGCTCATGATTCACAGTTGTGGCATGGGGAGAATTCGATTAGAATTAGCCATCTACATGGCACTAGTGCCGCCTATATTACTATCAAAGCCTATGATTCCTCTACCCTTCTACAAGGCGATGGTGCTAATATTTTCAGAGTACAAAACAGTTCTTTCTTGCGTATTCAAGGGTTTGAAATAGCAGGAGAAGTTCCACGAATTCCCATAACTACCGCCAATGCGCTTCAATTTGTTTACATTAATGTAGACAGTGTCGCCGATTCCAAAGCCCCGATGGCCGCAGATATTCAGTATCGTCATTTAGATTGCATTAGTAATTGTACGGCTGGTGCAGTGGTCGATGGGGAAATTTATAGCAGTTTAGCCAATGTCAATGTAGCTCGCCCCTCTTATATTGATACTAGAGGCTTGTATTTGAGTAATGTTCATCATATTGACATTATAGGCAACACCATACACGATATGCCAGGAGGCGGCCTAAGAGTCTCCGATTGTGAAGACATTACGATTCAAAACAATGAAGTTTATGCTTGCTCTAGAAAATCTTACTCTGGTACTCATGCCCTAGTGGTCACAAAAGCAACGAGTACTAGAACCACCAATGATTATCGAATTGTCATTGCCAACAATACCATTCATCATAATTACAATGAGCAATATTCTTGGGCCCCAACTAAAACGATCATCACCCCACACATTGATGAAGGGAAAGGCATTTCCCTTCAGAGAAATGAAACCACGTATCATAACAATGGCACCTTTAAGGTAAATTGGGAACATGGTAGAATCTTAGTCCAAAATAACATTTGCTATTTTAATGGTTTTAGTGGTATACACAGCAATGATGGTCATAGAATTGATATTATTAACAATACTTGTTACTTCAATTCTTATACAAAATCGATCACACAAGGAATTCGCAGTAATAATGGAGGAAATATTGGCATCAGCGCGCAAGGAGGTGGCGACATTGCCATCTTTAATAACATTTCAATCATAGATTCTGCTTTGAGCAAATCAGCGATTTCTTCCAATATACCCGACAGTAATGGATTAGTGGTAGAGAACAACCTTATTTTTGGCACTTCACTTGCTGGCGCAACAGGTACAATTAATGAAAATGCCAATGTCGTTTCTCTTCAGCTGAACACACAAAAGGTAGACCCTTTATTTGTTGATCCAGTCAATTTTGATTTTAGTCTTCAGGCTAATTCTCCTGCTATTGATGCGGCTCAAAGTAGTATAGCTCCTAGCGAGGACTTTTTCCAAAACCTTCGAGATAATGCCCCAGATATAGGCGCGATAGAGTATCTTCCCCTCTTGCCCATTCAACGGTTAAAGATGTCTACTATCACCATATATCCTAACCCTGTAGACGATGTCTTATACACCAATGAGCAAGCACTAACGTCTAAAAAAATCACGCTCTGTAATATGCTAGGGCAAGATTTCACTGCGCAAATGTTGATACAAGACAACCAGATCCAAATGTCCAACGTGCCAAGGGGGCAATACATTTTGAGCGTCGATACTGTTTCTAGCATCCTTTATAAGAAATAACCAAGTTATCTCTTGAACTACCGTAGAAGTTGTTTAAAAATGGAATTGCGTTGACAAGGAGTACTAGTTTTGTTCTAATCAAGACTCGCCAATCGATCTGACTTATTTGATACGATTGTATCAAATAATCAGCTTTGATTCACAGCAGCGCTATGGAACTAATTTTTAACGAAGAGTAGGGCAAAACTAGCTTTCATTAATAGCATTAGGCTATTAACTCCGCTGGTTTTCAATTCTTAAACAACTTCATATACAAAAAAAGCTTCCACCCAACGGTAGAAGCTTTTTTTGTATTTTATATCTAAATCGCTTAATTCAAACGAATTTCATCGTCGTTGTCATCAAAGAAGCAATATTTCATCATGTGGTATTTGCTGGATATTTCCAACTTAAACCATTTGCGGTATTGCCAGCGCCATTGCATTAAGATGCTCCAAAATCCTTGGTTCAGATAAGCATGAACAAAAGGGTGCATTTTAATGGTCAGTGTATTTGGATTTTGTGATTTCATAATAAAATCCAAATCGCGCTTGATGTCATCTAACAAGAGAATAGAAGCGTTGATTTTACCTGTTCCTTCACAGGCAGGACATTGCTCTGCGGTTGTAATAGAAACGGCAGGACGAACACGCTCTCGCGTGATTTGCATTAAGCCAAATTTGCTCAAGGGCAAAATGGTATGCTTTGCATTGTCATCCTCCATGAATTTCTTCATAGACTGGAAGAGCTTGACTTTATTTTCATTCTTACGAACATCAATAAAGTCAATAATGATAATCCCTCCAATATCACGTAAACGCAATTGGCGAGCAATCTCTTCTGCGGACTCCATATTGACACGCAAGGCATTTTCTTCTTGATCATTGCTGACCATTTTATGCCCACTGTTCACATCAATAACATGCATTGCTTCTGTGCTCTCAATCACCAAGTAGGCGCCAGAGTGCATTGTAGCCGTTTTTCCAAAGGAAGATTTGATTTGCTTGGTAATACCAAACTGATCAAAGATTGGACGATTCCCAGAGTAGTAGCGAACAATATCTGTCTTCTTAGGCGCTACTTTGCGAATTTCGCTGATGACTTCTTCTTCTACTTTCTTATCATTAACAACTACTCTAGAGAACGATTCATTCCAAAAGTCACGAATCAAACTCTTGGTTTTATTCAGTTCGCTCAAACACTTGATAGGAGCAGAAGCGCCGCGTAGTTCTTTATAAATAGTTTCCCATTTATGGACCAATTCGGTAATGTCATCGTGTAGTTCTGCTACGCGTTTGCCTTCGGCTGCGGTTCGCACAATAAACCCAAAGTTTTTGGGACGAATGCTTTCCATGAGGCGGCGTAGACGTTCGCGTTCTTCATCGCTAGTCACTTTTTTCGAAACAGCAATCACATTAGTGAATGGTGTTAAGACGACATAGCGACCTGCGATTGTAATTTCACAACAAAGACGTGGGCCTTTGGTAGAAATTGGCTCTTTGAGTACTTGTACTAAGATATTTTGCCCTTTGTGCAGTACTTGATTAATCTTTCCCTTTTTAGAAATTTCTGATTCTATTGGAAAATCTTTGAGCAAGTGGGTGGGCAAGCTCCCATCAATCGCCCCATTCGTAAATTTAATAAGCGATTTCAGCTTGGGTCCCAAGTCTGTATAGTGCAAAAAAGCATCTTTCTTAGAATGACCAATGTTTACAAAGGCCGCGTTGAGTCCTGGTAGGAGTTTTGTCACTCTACCGAGGTATATATCCCCAACAATCAAGTTGTTTTTGAGGGATTGGTTATGCAATTCTACCAGCTTATTGTTTTCAATAAGCGCTAATTGAATTTCTTTTTGGTTAGAATTGATAATTAGTTCTTTATCCAAAGCTATAGTATTCTTTTTTCGTGATTCTGTGTAGTAGCTTGGAGAGGCTTTGACTCTCAAGAACGCGTTAGGGTTGATGTTGGGCTATTGATTGGAGCCTTTTATCGTACACGTTTTCTATACGTTACATGGCCGTAAGTATAGTCGAGTTGAAACCAATTCCATTTCCACACAGCAGTCCTTCTAATAACGTAGCAAGAGGACTGACAATATTTTTTAGTCGTGCTTTATTGGGGTAGACTTGCTACTTTTCTGCGCAGCGACGCTACCCTTTGTGGTAAACGGCTGATAAAACAGAAACAGTAGTAGGCAATTGTCCAGTAAGAAGGGCCATAGATTACCCAGAGAGAGCGGACAAGTTGCGTACGAAGAGAATAGGAGAGAATAATAGAAGTGTTAAAGGCATTTCCCTTTAACATAAAAGTGAGCCAACAACAACCCTTCTAGAGAGTATATTGTTGGCTAACCATGCCACGAAGGCATTTATGACTTAGAAGAGATTACTTCTTCTTCTTGTGACGATTCTTGCGCAATCTTTTCTTACGTTTATGAGTCGCGATCTTATGTCTTTTACGTTTTTTTCCACAAGGCATATTCCTAGTATTTTATTTATTGTTTAAATTATTTTTCTTGATTAAGGAGATCTAAGTATTGCTGTTTAGCGCGTTTCATTTGCGCCCTTACAGCAGGTTGTCCTTCACTCCCTTCGATCATCATGCTGTAATGATACAACACTTTTTCCGAATTTTCTTCTTGCTTGTAGCAATCTATAAGAAAGTAGTGTGCTTCTAGCAAAATTTCTTCAGATACGGGCCTAGTTGTAGCAATTTCCAACACTTTTTCGAAGCGTGGTTTAGCTTTTGCTAAGTCTTTTGTTCGAGTCGCCGATAAGCGACCTAGGGTCATGTTTACCCGAACATTGTCGGGAAAGTCTCGATCGAGTTGTTGTAACAAACGGACACCTTTCATTGGCATGACCGTTGCATCAACGCTACTCAGCTCCAGATACATGAGCCCTTCATTTATGCGGTGTTGTAAACTATCGGGTTGCATCGCCTTGGCGTTGCTTATCGCCTCGATGGCTTTTTTTGCCGCTAATTTTTTAATATCGTTTTCTTTGCCTGTTTTAAAAGCTGCTGCATAGGTGGTGCCTGCAATACTCCAAGCATCTCCTGTTTGTAGTAGCTCTGCTACTTTTTTGGCATAGTAGCCGCTGGCTAGATAGTTGCCATTTTCGTACCATGTTCTAGAAATCAATTTCAGAACCTCTGCTTCCTCTTCAATAGTAGCTGCTTGAGCCTTTTCTTGATCTAAGTAAGTCAGCCAAGCCGTTTGACTTGAATCTAATGTATTTCTAGCATCCGCTAGAACAATTTCTTCTGTCAGAAAGTCTGCTGGATCATCTGCTGTGGGTTGACCTTTCTTGGTAGTTGGAACCGTGTATCCCATTAGATTCAACGTTACCAAGGTCAACAGCAAGAAAATTGCTCCACTGACTACTGTAATCTGTAATTTTGATAAATTCATACGGTGACTGACAAAACAGAGATTCTGAAATGATTATCTAACCTAAGTGAATAGACTTGGTCTTATTTAGACTCTTCTACTTCTACTGCTACTTGGTCTTTTACTTTGTTAACAAACGCCTTAGCAGGTTTGAAAGCAGGAATGTAATGCGCAGGAATAACCATAGCTTTGTTTTGCTTAATGTTACGACCTACTTTTTCCGCACGTTTCTTAGCAATAAAGCTACCAAACCCACGAATATAAACATTCTCCTTGTTAGCCAAACTATCTTTTACTTCTGTAAAAAAATGTTCCAAAGTCATCAAAACATCTACTTTAGGAACGCCTGTCTTTTCAGCAATTCGAGAAACTAAATCAGCTTTTCTCATCTGTATACTATTGATTTTTACGTGTTAATAAACTAATTATGCTATAAACTCATTTAAAGTGAGGCAAATGTCTTACTTTTTTTCTTAAAAGAGAAATGCCACACCATTATTTTGGTCAATTTTTTGAAAAAAATAACATATAATATCCTATTAGTGAGGTTTTAAGGTTTAATTCAACCAAAAATAAAGTAGGGTTGTCCATAAAATCCCAAAGCAATATCCCGCTAGAACATCTGTTAAAAAGTGCTTTTTAAGAAAAATGCGTGAATATCCGACGGTGATAATCACTAGAATACTCATAAAAAGCACCCAATGGTTTCCAATCCAATACTGCATCATTCCCAATGATAAGTAGACAAAAGAAATTCGTGAGGCATGTATGCTTGNNTGCGTCAATTTTCTCTAATCCACCTACATATTTTTGTCCGTTTGGCCTAGGCTTATGCCACAGGTATTTGATACCAGAACAAACGATTTCATTGACAAAAAAGCCAATTAGTAGTGGGGGAAAGAAAATGTTAATCTGTGGGTGGTTACTCAAGGCCATCAAAGCGACCAAAAGCAATAAAAAAGGATTGCCTAACGCTGTAAAATCATGGATATATTCTGCTGTCTTCGTCTTGCGCAATGATGGCGCCCCTACCTCCTCTTCCTTCATTTACTCGTATGTTGTTACTTCTTTAACTGCCTTCCAGTTTTTTATAAAAAATCGCAATCCTGAGCCAACAGTAAAGGCTAAAGAAGCTAGGATCATCAAATGCATTAGCCACCACATGATTACAGGTGTCCCGACAGGATCACCTTCTGGGTAAAGGCTAAGCATTAAGTATAAATAAGCAAATGGCAATGTGATCATTTGCATCACGGTTTTGGCCTTACCTGACCAAGATGCTGCCACTACTATAGGTTTCTTTCTCAATAAAAAGATCAAACGATAAATAGTAATTACTACCTCTCGTAGAAAAATAGGTACAATCCACCAAATAGAATACATGTTCTCAAAGAAAACGTCAGAGAGAATAACAAAGCTTCCTAAGACAATAATTTTATCCGCAATAGGATCTAAAATCTTGCCTAGCTTTGTAATTAAATTGTATCGTCGAGCATACCAGCCGTCCAACCAATCTGTAAAAGCTGCAATTGCAAAAACTACAGCTGCCCACGCTCGCACAGAAAAATCTTCTTGTAACATCATGTAAGGAACTATAAATCCCAACACAATCCGTAGCGATGTAAGCGCATTTGGTAGATTCATAAATGGTTCATTCTATTTCAAAAGCGCCTAAGAATACTTTGCATATAACAAAGGGCTTCTAAAAGCATTCCAAAAATTAAAACCTTGTCTTTCAGGCCGAAAAATAGGAATTATTACTAAGACTATTGCTAAATTCTAGAAAAAAATCATCATTCTTATTGTATTATTAACATCAAATGACTGACTAGCTATAAGGTCAATTCTAAATCGTTTGTTTTATAACTAAAACTACTGCGGTGATAAATACAAGAACCATGTGTTACCACAGCTTGTCGGTGCTCTTTAGTAGGGTATCCTTTGTTGCCATTCCATCCATAATTAGGATACCTTTCATGCAATTCTTGCATGTATTCATCTCTATGCGTTTTGGCCAAAACAGAAGCCGCTGCAATGGACAAGTAATGTTGGTCTCCTTTCACTAAGCAACTGTGTTCAATTCCTTCGTAAGGATGAAAACGATTACCGTCTATAAGAAGGTGTTCTGGCTCTATTGTCAAGGCTTTTACCGCGCGATGCATCGCTAAAATAGAAGCATTCAAAATATTGATGGCCTCGATTTCACGTGCATCTACTGCTGCGACTGCCCAAGTCAAGGCTTCTGCCTCGATTACTTCGCGCAATAGTTCACGTCTTTTTTTTGTCATTTGCTTAGAATCCTTCAACAGTTTATGCTCAAAGTTGGGTGGTAAGATGACCGCAGCCGCAAAAACTGCTCCTGCTAAGCAACCTCTTCCTGCCTCGTCGCAACCTGCTTCGATTCTATTGGGTTCCAAATATTCTTGTAACACGCTATAAGAGTTTTTTTAAGGCCAATATATACCCATAGTGGATACTCTCATGCAAATTATTAAACGCAACCGCTTCCTCCACATTCGTCAAGTGTGTTCCAGAAGCAGTCGTATAAGGTTTGTATTCCTTAAAAAGTCCCGCGGTCCAATCTCTATGAAACCAATCAATAGAAGCCCCTAGTACTTCTTGTAAACGATCAACCATTGCTTGATTCACTGGTTGCTCTGGCTGTGTTCCTCGACGGTAATTCTTCACAAAATTCGCCTCAACAGGAGTCGCTAAACCAGAAAGACTATAACAAAGTGCTTGCTGCACCGCAACACAATGCGCAATATTCCAAAAAATATTGTTGTTGTGAGTAGAGGGAATATAATTCAGTTGCGCCAAACTAAGTGTTTCCAGTTCTTTTCCTAGAATACGTCTAATGTCTCTATTTAATGAAAGTTGTTCTTGCATAAACTTAGTTCTGTTTTTGTCACCATTGAAGAGTATCTAGTCCCCTAAATCTCGCTTCTACTTCGCTCCTTATTCAATTTGGCTGCAAAGTAAGACTTTTCAGCACTAAAACAAAGTTCCTTGGCTGTCTCCTCCTTGTTGTGGAGCAATCCCTAGGTGTTCATAAGCTTTAACGGTCGCTTCTCTTCCGCGAGGTGTTCGCTTGAGGTATCCTTGCTGAATAAGGTAAGGCTCATGCACTTCCTCTACTGTTCCCGACTCCTCCCCTACTGCGGTAGCGATTGTTGTTAAGCCTACTGGGCCTCCACTAAAATTCTGAATAATTGTTCTTAAAATTTTATTATCCATCTCATCTAAACCTCGATCATCTACATTTAAGGCATCCAATCCATACTTGGCAATATTCGCATCAATGGTTCCATTCCCTTTTATTTGTGCAAAATCACGAACGCGACGCAACAAAGCATTGGCAATACGTGGTGTTCCTCGACTACGACGCCCAATTTCATCTGCACCATCTTGTGTGATGGGCACGTTGAGAATACTAGCAGAACGTTTAATAATCTTCACTAACGTTTCTAAATCATAATAATTAAGCAAACAAGGTATCCCAAAACGAGCACGCATAGGAGACGTCAATAATCCCATTCTAGTTGTCGCCCCAACTAATGTAAATGGATTGAGGGCAATTTGTATGGTTCGAGCATTCGGCCCCGAATCAATCATAATATCAATGCGATAATCTTCCATTGCAGAGTACAAGTACTCTTCTACAACGGTATTGAGTCGGTGGATTTCATCAATGAACAAAACATCGTTTTCTCCCAGATTAGTCAGTAACCCTGCCAAGTCCCCTGCTTTTTCTAAAACGGGGCCAGAAGTCATTTTGATGTCTGCTTCTAACTCATTCGCAATAATTAGAGACAAGGTAGTTTTTCCTAATCCTGGAGGGCCGTGTAACAGCACATGGTCCAAGGCTTCCTCCCGTAGTTTGGCCGCCTCTATAAATACCTTTAAGTTGTCTACTAATTTTTGTTGTCCACTAAAATCGTCTAGCATCTTAGGACGCAACGCCCGTTCAACAGCCATTTCGCCATCATCATAGCGCTCATTAGTAGGATCTAAATGTTCATTTTTCATTTAACAAAGGTAGAAAAAACAAAACAATTTGTTTTTGTCTGCTTACTTTTTTTTAATGTTCCTTTGCTCCTTCCTATATTATAATTACAAGTCCACACTTGACAAAATGCCAAGGAATTCAATCCATTTGAACGAGTCTTTGTATATTAGGGCCGTTTATACCCCAATTATCAGAAAATTACTTTTCCTACCCCTATTAGGAATTAAAAAAGCATCTGATTTACCCCTATATTATTTCAATCTAATTATCTATTATGAAACTGTTTTTCTTAGCCTGTTTGTTAGGACTTTTGTATGCTTGTGATACCACACCCACAACATCAACTACTCCAACCACAACTACTTTCCCAAGCATTCAAACAGGAGACTGGCGAGCGACTTTGAATATAAATACTGTAGATAGTCCTTTGTTGTTACCTTTTAACATTCAAGTTGTCGCCAAGGCTGCCCCCAATCAATTACCAACCTTAATCATTCAAAATGGAGAGGAAACCATTGAGATTACAGAAATAGTACAAGACAGCAGCAATCCCAAGGCATTTGTCTTTGACTTGCCTGTTTTCAACGCTACAATCACTGCAAGCTTGGATGAAAACACTTTGGTAGGCCAATGGAATAATTATGCTAAAAAGGATTACAGTTTACCTTTTAGAGCAGAACATAACTCTACAAAACGTTTCTTAGAAACGACTGCTCCAACAACGCCTTTTGCCAAACGTTGGAAAGTAATGTTCAGCCCCAATACTCCTGACGCTTATCCTGCTGTTGGTTTATTTGAAGTAGAAAGCAATGGCCGTACCACTGGAACATTTTTGACAGAAACGGGGGATTATCGCTTTTTGGAAGGCCACTTTGATGGCCAATTCTTACAGCTCTCTTGCTTTGATGGTGCTCATGCTTTTTTATTCAACGCTACCTTAAATGAAGCAGGAGAATTACATGGTCGTTTCTGGTCAGGCAGCCACTGGAAAGAAGCATGGATGGCAACTCCTAGTGAAGAATTTCAATTAGCAGACATGCAAAGCCTCACTTATCTAAAAGAAGGTTATGAGCAATTAGAATTTGCTTTTCCCGATATGACAGGTGATACTGTGGTATATGACAGCAGTGTATTTAAAAACCAAGTTACCATTGTACAGATATCTGGTTCTTGGTGTCCCAACTGTATGGATGCCAGTCGTTTTTTCGGACAACTTTATCAATCGTATCAAAGTAAAGGTTTGGAAATTGTTGCCATTGATTACGAATTACAGAACAGTTTTGAACTCTTCAAAACCAATGAAAGCAAACTTCGCCGTGATTTAAAAATTGATTACCCTGTTTTATTTGGTGGATTAGCCAACAAAAAAGAAGCCTCTAAAACCTTGCCTATGCTCAATCATATCCTTTCTTATCCTACTGCTATTTTTGTTGATAAAAAAGGAAAAGTGCGCGCAATTCATACAGGTTTTTCTGGCCCTGGCACAGGAGACATCTATCGCAAGTACATTCGCGAAACAGAAGCCTTTATTCAACAGTTATTGGCTGAGGAATAAAGGGGTTCTTTAGATAAAACGGATTTAGCATGGTCAACAAGGCTTCCGCACCCCATACGCTTAATAAAGCGATTTTATGGTTGGCGATCCCTAATATTATCAGTAATATTTCGGCGCCCTTGCTGAGTTCTGTAGATACAGGACTCATGGGTACTTTATCTACCTTGCATATTGGAGCAGTAGGCCTTGGTGCAATGCTTTTTAATTTCCTCTATTGGAATTTGAGTTTTTTGCGCATGGGTACCACTGGTCTTACCGCACAAGCATTTGGGCGACAGGATCAACAAGCCATTGCTTATGCCTTATTGCGGGCCTTGTTCTTGGGTACGATTTTAGGCCTGTTTTTACTGGCTTTAAAAAATCCGTTGTTACAGCTGGGCATTCATCTAATGAATGTCCCTTCAGAACAAGTGACACTGGTTAGCCAATACTTTTCTATTCGTCTTTTAGCGGCACCTGCTACCCTTATATTAATGGTTTTAATCGGGTGGTTCTTTGGCTTGCAGAATGTTTGGTATCCACTTTTGCTCACCTTGATTATTAATACCACTAATATTCTGTTGAGTTACTGGCTAGTCGCGAGCCAAGGCTGGGGTGTAGCAGGTGTTGCCTATGGAACAGTTGGGGCACAATATTTAGGCGCCTTTGTTGGGCTTTGTTTGGTTGTTCTTCGTTATCGCGGTTATTTTTCTAACACAAGTACTGCGAATCAACATTGGGATTGGGGGGCGATTTTGGAGCCGCAAGCATTGAAGCGCTTTTTGAATATCAATAGTGATATTTTTATTCGAACCTTTTGCTTGACCTTGGTTTTTGGCTTTTTCTACAGCCAATCCGCTGTAGCAGGAGGCGTTATTCTTGCTGTGAATACTATTTTGATGCAATTTCTCAACTGGATGTCTTATGGCGTTGATGGTTTTGCTTATGCTGCGGAGAGTTTAGTTGGCCGTTATACTGGGGCAAAAGATCGCCCTACTACTCGCCGAGTCGTGCGTTTGTCTTTATACTGGGGCATGGTATTGGCGGTTGTTTTTAGTTTAATTTATGGTTTGGCAGGCAATGCTCTTGTTGCTTTATTTACACAACAAGAAACCGTTCGAGCAGCTACGTTGCCCTACCTTCCTTGGCTGATTGCCTTACCCTTAATTGGTACTCCTTGTTATATTTGGGATGGTATTTTTGTAGGACTTACAGCAGTAAAAACCATGCGTAATAGTATGATCGTAGCACTTTTAGCTTTTATAGTTGTCTATTGGAGTTTGCGCCCCGCAAGTTCTCTTGATTTGTCCCATACCTTGTGGCTCGCCATCCTAGTATTTTTGGCAGTTCGAGGCTTGGTACAAGGTTATTGGTACCGACAAAAAGGGTTGGATTTAACCTAAGTGATATTTAAACATCTTTCTAACTTATTGGTGGTAACTTAACAAGGCTGGAAAAGGACTTTTTAACACGGTTCCCATCGTCCATTTTTTAGCCTCTATTACTTCCCGCAACAACTCCTGAAACCCATGTGCAACGCTCCCTACAAAATGAATAGGCTGTGTTTCTATTCCTTGATAAGGGCTAACTTGGCGTTCTAAAAACACCCCAAACCGCGTTTTAATCAATTCCTGTATAAAAGGATGTGCCTGCTGTTCTACCGCAAATTGGGTGTAACGCGCTAAGTGGCGACTAGGCTGCTCTGCCTGTTGCAACGCTTGTATGACCTCGTATTTGTTGGTTTGGTATTGTTCTTCAAAAGCAGCTTTAAGCACTGTAGGAAATTGTCGATAATAATACGCCCGCAACAATTGTCTCCCCAAATCTGCCCCTGATCCCTCATCACCTAGCAAATAACCTAAAGAAGGTACTTGATCGATCATTTTGTGTCCATCATATTGCAAAGAAGCTGCCCCTGTTCCCAGAATACAACAAACACCTGCTTGGTGTTGGGCAGTAGCTCTAGCCGCTGCCAACAAATCGCTTTTTACCTCAATCCGTGTAGTCGGAAACAAAACCTTCAAGGCCTCTTCTACAATTGACCTAGGCGCAGCTTGTGTGCAACCTGCGCCATAAAAATAAAGTTGCTCTACTTTTTTCTCCATTAATTGCGGCAAGAGTTGCGCTTGCAAACTCTTTGTTAATTCTGCTGTTGTCCAGTAATAAGGGTGACATCCTTGTGTATGACAAGAAGCAGTAGAAGAAGCATTTAGGCTATACCAAAGCGTTTTGGTAGCCCCACTATCGGCGATTAATTTCAAAGCTTATCAAAAAATAAAGAGTGAAGAAAGGAAGCATAGAATTTTAAAAAAGCTTTTATTATTTAATTAACAACGCTCCAAAAGGCCAAAGTTTGGTTTTATCTAGGCTTAGACCTATCTTAGAGCAATTACAATCTACAATTCTAGGCAGGCAACAAAATAGGCTTATTTACAGAAAAAAGGCTTATCCTACTCGTATTTAGTGCATCTATTTGCCCTCTCAATAACACATTATTTTATGGCGGAATACAATCCACTTTCTAACAGAGAGAAAATAACTATTTTTCTACCCCTCGTTGTAACATTAGCCTTAGCTGGTGGGACATGGTTGGGATTTAAATTGGCAACCCGCCAACAACAGAGTTATGCTACCATTTCTGAAGGAGGACGTCCATACAGTGGCAAAACGAGCAAAGTAGAAGAAGTCATGCGTTTCATTGATGCACGCTACTTAGAAACAGAAGATAAAAACGAGTTGGAAGAAGCGGCATTAGAAGCAGTTTTAGATGAATTAGATCCTCACTCTAGTTATATTTCACTTGATGCGATTCAAGGAGTTAATGAATCTTTGAGTGGTAATTTTAATGGCATTGGTATTGAGTTCTATTTACTAGAAGATACTATCTATGTAGTAGGTGTTATTGAAGGAGGCCCTTCTGATAGTGCAGGCTTACGACGTGGCGATAAAATTATTGCAATCAATGACAGCATCATTGCAGGCAAAGCTATTTTTAACAATGACGTCATCAACAAACTAAAAGGCCCTGCGGGCAGTACTGTAGAGTTAGACATCAAACGGGCAGGGAAGAAAGGTACTGAAAAAGTCACCATTCGCCGTGGTCAAATTCCAATGCGTAGTGTCTTAGCTTCGTATATGGTAACGGAGAATACTGGCTTAATTAAAATTAATCGATTCAGTGGCACGACCCATGAGGAATTTATCACCGCCCTACAGCACTTAGTGCAAGACCATCAAATGGAGCACTTGATTTTAGATTTACGCCACAATCCTGGCGGCTATCTCAATGCGGCTACCGAAATGTTGGATCAATTGTTTGACAGTCCAAAATTACTAGTTTATACAGAAGGGCGGAGCTATCGCCGTAAGGATTACAACTCTACTGGCCGTACCAATTTTGACATCAGCAAGGTGGTCGTGCTCATTAATGAAGGCTCTGCTTCTGCTAGTGAAATCATGGCAGGAGCCATTCAAGACAATGACCGCGGCTTAATTATTGGTCGCCGTTCCTTTGGTAAAGGCCTTGTTCAAGAACAATACAAACTCAGTGATGGCTCTGCATTGCGTCTAACTGTGGCTCGTTATTTTACTCCTTCAGGGCGCTATATTCAAAAGCCTTATGAAGATACGGAAGTTTCTTACAGTGATGACTTGCGCCAACGCTACGAATCAGGAGAGTTATACTCTAGAGATAGTATTAAAATGACCGATTCTACCATTTATAGAACAACCAATGGACGCATCGTTTATGGTGGTGGGGGCATTGTGCCCGATATCTTTATTCCATTAGATACCACGCGTAGAAATAGTTATTTCCAAAGTATGAGTATTGTTGCTAGAGAATATGTCTATAAATATTTGGATGACAAACGTGATCAACTCTTAGTACAACATAGCACCTATGAGGACTTTCAGCAAAAATATCAAGTTTCAGAGGCTTTATTAGAACAAATTGTTGCCTATGGAGAAAGCAAGGAAATTCCTAAAGATATGACCTTGATGAATCGCTATAAATCCACCTTACAGCTAGAAGTAAAAGCCTATTTAGCCGATCAAATCTATGGGGACATGGCTTATTACCAAACTGTTTTTATGAAGGATAAAATGGTTGCCCGTGCGGTACAAGAAATTGATCGCACAGGAAGTACTACAGCTGCTCCTTCTGCCCTAAAAATAGATCAAGAAACAGGTATTTAGAATCCCTTTCTACGATAAAACAGGAGTCATCCCTTAAGTTGGAGTGACTCCTGTTTTTTTATGGTGGGCTAGATTTTTTAGTAACGAATACTCTTGGCCCTTTTTTTTGCATTGCCCCCCAAAAAAAGTAAAAAAACGCTAGAGCTAGATGGCTGCAAAGAGGCAAACCGCCTTCCATTCATATGCCCATCCTAGTAGCGGACATATCTTGTTTTATGGCTAATATTATAATTAGCGAATGGTTTTCAAGCGCTGTTTAAACGCATTAACCGATAACAGTTCATAGGTCAACAAACATTCTTTATTTTCTTTTGCAATAAAAGTAGTTGTTGCAAAAGCAACCGTTTGATTATCTACCGCATAATAAGAAATTAAAGTGTGCTCCAAATCCCGCACCGTTTGATTGTACTTTGTGAATAAAGGCGACTGTTGACTAGGCATATTAATCGCTTTAGTGTTGCTATAAATCATGTAATCCTCTCTAAAAAGAGATGCTGGCTTAGTGAACAGGATCTCTTGTACCAATAATAAGCGATCTGGCATTTTCCGCAAGTAATCTAAATTCTTCCAGCTTCCTAAAGATTGGTTGGTCAATTGTAAGCGGTAATAATCTTTTCTTAAATTAATTGTAGTTTTTGCCTTTTCAACGGAGGCATAATTATCCAATCCGTACATAATTTGACAGGCTTCTTTTTCGCGAGTTGGAAACTCTTGTTGTAGCTTTTGAAGGTTGTAAGTTTGGCAATACAATGTAAATCGATAGTTGCGTTGTTGTTGCTGCGCAGCTTTAAAGTTATCTACTTGATATAAGGCTTGGCAAGCTTCTTTTTCGCGAGTTGGAAACTCTCTTTTTAGCGCATCAAAATCTTCCTTAGATACATAAGATCTATAACGTTTTTCTACTAGGGCTTCTTTGTAGGTGTTTACTTTATACAATCGTTGACAAACTTCCTGTTCACGCGTTGGAAAATATTTTTGCAAGCTTTTAAAATCTTGTACAACAACGTATTGATTGAACTTTTGTTTTCTCAAGGCTTCCTGGTATGTATCTACTCCATACAAAGCTTGTGCAATGATTGGCTCATAAACAGGATAGTATTTTTGTAAACTATCTAGGTTTCGGTGGTAATAATATACCGCAAAACGATGCTCTTCATTCGCTATAGGGTGTAAGGTATCGGGCATATTGGGAAAATTTTGATAGCAATCAGAATCTTGAAAATTTGCCATTTCAACTTGTGCACGTTGGAATTTTTTTAAATGACTTTGAGCCAATTCATAAACTTCTTTTAAACGCCTCTTTTCTGCCACGCTCCTTTCAAAGAGTCTATGATTGGCTAGCGCTTCTTTTTTCAGGCGCTCTAATTCTATTTCTAAAGTCGTTTGTTCTCCACGCAGGGTTGTTCGTTTTTGAGTAGCGGCTTCTTTCGCAGCCATTTTTAGATGTTTCTTCTGAAATACTTCTCCTATTCTACAGAAAAGGTTCTTACAAGTAGAAATATACGCTTCATTAATTGTTGTCTGTTCTGTTTTATTCGCCTTTAATATATTCTCTATGGAGTCTGTTGGATATTCTTTCTTGGTAGGAATCTCATAAGCAAGCCATTCTTGACGGGCAGTTTCTACAGCTTCCAGTGCTTTTAAACGATCCTCTTCCTTCGGAACAAGCAGCGCCTCTAAAGGAGGGCAATCATTAACTTGATGTCCCATGATGATACGTTCCGAAGTTTGTCCTTGGCTCCCTCTCATCAAAGCAGCTGTTGCTCTCAAAGGTCTAGGGTTATTCCAATTACCCGCCACAGAGCTTGTATCCAAATCATACAATTGCATTTCGGGGAGCACCGTATCTGTCGGTACTTGTACGCCTATTTGTTTAGATGGACGAAGTTCTAGTGCTTTACCTTGCGCATTCTTCGCCACCAATTCAAACATGCCTCCTGTTGTCAGTAAGCCTTGATTAGAGGTCGTAGATAAACCATAAAGTAACATATCGCTGAATGCATAGGCTTCTCTAAACTGTAGAGTAACTCCTTGATTATTTCCTCCTTTAAAAGCATTGGCAGGGACATAGATTTTGGTTCCTTTCTCAGTCGTCCAAAAGGTTTCTTTCTTAGGGTTTTTAATCACGAATTGCGCTGGGTCAGGGCGCATTTGCGCTTTCAAACGATTGTTCTTATACAATTGAGTGAAATAGATTTTCTTCTCTTTATTGGTAATGAAAATCTCTGCCCGTCGATTGAACTTCCGCCCCGATTCGTATTGGTTGGAGTATAAAGGATATTTTGCTCCAAAAGCTTTAACTTGCAAACGCTTTGAAGAAATTCCCATTTGTATTAATTGTTCCATCAAGCTATTCGCTCGTTCTTTGGAAAGTACTAGGTTACTCTGGTTGCTACCTCGATTATCGGTATGACCTTGTATAATAATCTTCTTTTCTGGATTATCTTGGCTGTAGGTGAGTACGGTTTCTAAAATCGCTTGGTCAGCTTGATTAAACACCTGGTTAGCCGTCTCAAAATAAAAAGTAGCTTCAAAAGGCACAGCTACTTGTGCCATACTCCAATGAGGGGAAAGAGCCAGCAAAAGCCAGCTCCATATAACGATAGGGCGCATATTAAATATTAAATTTATAATGATAAAATTCAACATCCTTGCAAGGTTATGTATACCCCTTTAATGCCTTGTCTATTTAAAAGTAACCCTCACTATTCAAAAAATCCCTTGAAATAAAAATTACTTCAAGGGATTCTTTGAATAGTTTTTCTATTATTCTTGGCCTAATTAAACGTTGCCAAACGCTCCGCAAAAGCCTCTAAAGTCAGCTCCTCATAATCCAGCTTTACTGCTACTCCTCTTTTGGCATCAAAGGTCTTCACGGCCAAGGCCACATGTTCATCATCAATCGCATAGTATGAAATTAGAGTGTGTGATTTTTTATCCACCACATCTTTAAATTGAGATTGGGTAGAACTCCTACCTGTAGGACCAACCAAGGCTTTTGTATCTCCATAAATCAAGAAATCTTCCCGCATAATAGGCGCCTTCATTTTAACTGTTTGTACCAATAATTCTTCCTTAGGAAGCTTGCGCAGGTAATCTAAATTCATCCAACGCCCTAAAGATTTATTACTCAATTGTAAACTGTAAAACGATTTTTCCAAGAGTTGCTTTCTTTCTTGTAGAACAAGAGCTTCCTCAAAAGTGGTTACTTGATACAGTAATAAACAAACTTCCCGTTCTCGCTCTGGAAAATACGTTTGTAGACCTTCTAAGTTATAGCCTTGGCAGTAGCGCATAAATACTCGCTCCCGTTTTTCCTGTTTAGCAGCAGCATAGGTCTCTACATTATACAACCGCTGACAGGTTTCGCGCTCTCGATCTGGAAATTCTTGTTCTAATTGCTTCAGGTTCTTACTCGCCATACACTCTTGATAACGCTTCTCTCGCTTTGCTTCTTCGTATGTTGCCACTTGATACAGCTCTTGACAAACTTCCGCTTCCCGTTCAGGATGAAAACGCTGCAAGGCATCAAAATCTTGTTTGTTATAATATCGTCTAAAACTTTGTTCTTTTGCAGCTGCTCTATAGGTAGAAACTTGATACAAGTGCTTCGCAATAATTGCCTCATGTTGTGGGTAATAATGCTCCAATTCTGTAAAATTTTTGCTATAAAAATAGACCGCTAAACGACGATCCGCATCAACCACAGAACGAAGGGTATCAGGCACCTTAGGGTAATTCAGGCTGGCACAGTTATTCTTTTCAAAAACCGCCGATTGTACGGTTGTATTTCGTTCTCTGAGCGCGGCCGCTTTTAAGGCGCTATAAGTCGCTTGTAATTTACGCTGTACAAGGATCGAGCTGTCTATTTTGGCACGATGGGCTGCTTCTAGGGAACGTTGTCCCTCTAGAGCAACGTGTAACGTAATTTGTTCTTCCTCTAAAGCCATACATTTTAATACCGCAGAATCTTTCGCCATTCTAGCCCGTTTTCCTTCAAACAATTGTCCGAGTTTGCAAAAGAAGCCTTTGCAAGGTTTATTGTACTTGCCTAGCAAAAAGTTTTTCTTTTCTTCATTCATTGCTATCACCCGAGCAATGGAATCTCCAGCAAATAATTTCAGTCCTACAATTCTGTACGTCCTAAAGGCTTCGTGGGCAGAATCTGCCTTGGCTTCTAACACTGTTTGTTTTCTATTTTCGCTCAATAAATGATTTAAGCTTGGACAACTAAAACCATGATCAAATGTTCCAGTTCTGTTGCTTACAAAAGCAGGTGGTACCACCAAAGAACGCGGATTGACCCAATTCGTGGCAGTAACTGTAGTATCCATTTCATACAATTGCATTTCAGGCAAAACGCTATCGGTTGGTACCTGAATAGATAATTCTTTTCCTGCACGCAAGGCCACTCTCTCGCCTGCACTGGTTGCTTTGAGTTCAAACATTCCTCCTGTTGTCAATAAAGCACCATTAGAAGTTGTTGACAAACCATTTAATAGCATGTCAGTAAAGGTATATGCTTCTCGCAATTCGACTGTTACGGCTTGTCCATCAGCTACCTCAAAGGCGCCAGCAGGTACATAAACTCGGGTGCCTTGTGGGGTAACAAAAAAGGTATCTTTGGTATTGGCTGCTATTGCAAATTGTGTAGGAGCAGGACGCATTTTTTCCAAAAGACGTTTGTTCTTAACCGCCTGTGTAATATGGACTGTTTTTACTTGGTTGGTAATAAAAACTTCTACTCGTCGATTTTTTTGTCGACCAATCGCATAGTTATTATCATGTAAAGGGTAGCCTTCTCCCAAGGCTTTAATTTGGATGCGAGCAGCAGGAATTCCAGCCTTAATTAAAGCCTGTTCAATCGTTTGCGCTCGATCTTTAGACAATTGTAAATTACTTAAAGTATCGCCTTGATCGTCAGTATGTCCTTGGACAATTAACGGTTCTTCTGGGTTTTGTTGACTGTAGGCAATTATTTTAGCCAAAGCAGCCTGATCTACATCATAATTTTGGTGGTTGGCCGTTTCAAAATAAAAGGTTACTTCAAAAGGAGTCGTATTCTGGGCAGAAGAATACCAAGGTAAGAGGGCTAGTAGTAAGCAACTCCATACAAAGGATAGGCGCATAGTTAATTATTTATGAGTCAAAAGAAAACGAGGTAGCAAATCGTTAGAGTATCGGGTATACTACTCCCTTTTATAAAAAGGTTAGTTGGTTCAGAATCAACCTTGTTGTTTCAACGATAGTTCCTATTTTCTATTGTGCCACTTAAAATAAGTATGATTTCTGTAGAACTATAATAAAGCAATAGCCGCTTCCAATAGTTCTAAAGATTCTTCTCCTTCTATTTTTCCTGCCTTGTTAATCACTAGATCTTTTTGATACAGCGGTAGTTGGGTCACTATTTTTGCATCTAAGGCCTGTAAAGACCAAGTCAAGGATTCCATTGTTCGTTCTCCTCTAGGCGGATTGGGCGTAAAAGTGATTGGTAAAACAGCCTTGCCCACTAATTCCCCTGAAGAAGCTAACCATTCCAATGCATTTTTAATTAAAGCAGGCAGGTTGTGCAAATATTCGGGTGTTGAAATAATTAAGGCATCTGCCTTGGTTAAGGCCGCTCGCCAAGCCAACACCGCAGGAGGCCAAGGATGACAATCTAATTCGGCTTTAAAGAGGGGTAAATCTTCTATCACTGCCAAACGTACAAATTCATGTTCCTTGTTGATTGTTCCTAGAGCTTCTAATAATCGGATATTGCTAGATGTAGGTCTTGAAGACCCGCTGATAGTATATATTTTCATTTTAATAATTATTAATGTGAACTTATGTAATAAGCCTAATGCTATTATAAAGTTATGGATAAATGTTAACTCATAGGCTATATATTCAAAGTGTTTGTAAGCTTTTTAAGCTTCTAAAAAAGAAATAATATTTTCTTCCTAAAAGAAGAAAGTGCCCCATTCTAGTCTTGAAAACTATGAATTAGGTGTCAGAATTGACTTTATCGTATTTTTCTCTATGGCTATTCCTTGCTTTTATTTTTTGGGAATTTTGAGCAAGACCTGGGCCTTGAGTCCCTTTGCTTAAGGATAATTCTATATGAAAAGCATTTCTAGAAAACCTTTAAAATTAAATATTAAATTTATTATAAAATTTTAAATAATTTTACTCCTTTAGCCCATCTATCTCTTTTAAATAGTTGTTACAATTCTACTCCTTTTTTCTTTTCGTATCAAGTACATTTGAAAAATGCAAAGGTTGATTTTTTTTGAGAATTAGCGGGAAATAAATTTGAGACTGTCCTATATCTTCCTTCTCTAATTTACACTTTTTGCGCCAAAACCCAGGGCAAGTATAGCTGTCAAATTTACCAGTCTAACCGCCGATTTGTAAGCTAATAGCGGTCAAAAAGTCACTTTGTCAGCTTTTGAAGGGCTGGAATAGTCCTTGCTTATTGCTTGTTTGTTACTCATTATAATAAAACCATTCACTCACATAAATAAATTCCACCATGCGTAAGGGTAGTATTTCCGTAGAGACGGAAAATATATTTCCAATCATAAAGCAATTCTTATATTCTGATCAAGAAATATTTTTACGAGAGCTTATCGCTAATGCGACAGATGCGACTAGTAAATTACTGACTTTGGCTAGACGTGGCGAAGTTGAACGCGAAGTGACGGACACTACGATTAGAGTTATTATTGATGCAGATGCCAAAACCTTAACCATTTCTGATAGAGGAATTGGGATGACAGAAGAAGAAGTACTTAAATACTTGAATCAAGTCGCCTTCTCTTCAGCAACAGAGTTTGTAGAAAAATACAAGGAAGAAGCCTCTATTATTGGACACTTTGGATTGGGTTTTTATTCAGCATTTATGGTAGCTGATAAAGTAGATGTTGTTACAAAGTCTTACAAAAAGGATAGCCAATCTGTTAAATGGTCTTGTACTGGAGACCCAGCTTATACCATTGAAGAAGTTGAGAAAGCAGATTATGGTACAGACATAGTTTTACACATTAGCGAAGATAGCGAGGAGTTTTTGCAGCAACACCGTATTTCTGAATTGCTCACCAAGCACTGTAAGTTCTTACCTATTCCTATTGAATTTGGTACACGTACAGAGTATGTTGATGATGAAGCAGAAAAGGACGAAGAAGGAAATCCTGTACAAAAAGAGGTAGAAGTACCAAATGTCATCAACAACCCTAATCCTGCTTGGAAAAAGCAGCCATCAGAGTTAAGTGATGAAGAGTACCGTAACTTTTACAAAGAGTTGTTCCCTACAGGAGAGCCGCCATTGTTCTGGGTACACCTCAACATTGATTATCCATTTAACCTAACAGGTATTTTATACTTTCCAAAATTGGGCAACCAGTTGGAAATTCAGCGCAACAAAATCCACTTATATTCTAACCAAGTCTATGTCACCGACGAGGTTAAAGAGATTGTTCCTGAGTTTTTGACCTTGCTTCATGGGGTTATCGATTCTCCTGACATTCCATTAAATGTCTCTCGTTCTTACCTACAAAGTGATCGCAATGTTAAGAAGATTACAGAGTATATTACTCGAAAAGTAGCTGATCGTTTGGAAGAGATGTTCCGCAAGGAGCGAGCGGAATTTGATAAGAACTGGGAGAACATGAGCGTTTTTGTCAAATACGGTCATGTAACAGAAGAGAAGTTTGCTGAAAAAGCGCAGAAATTCATACTCTTAGAAAATGTGGAAGGAACTTACCACACCATTGAAGAGTATTTAGAGAAGATTGCTGCGAATCAAACAGACAAAGACGAGCGCAAAGTTATCTTATACACCAACGACAAAGACGAACATGATGCCTACATCACTGGGGCGCAAGAGTTGGGGTATGATGTCTTGAACATGGATACCATGATTGATGTCCACTTTATTCAAGCTTTAGAACGCAAGTTGGATAAAGTGACTTTTGTACGGGTAGATTCTGAGACTCCTAGTAATCTAATTGCTAAGGATGAAACGCGCGAATCTGTTTTATCAGAAGACGAGCAGAAGAACTTAGAAACGTTGTTTCAGAAGTTTGTTAACCAGCAAGGTGCTACGGTTAAATTAGAGGCCTTATCACCTACTGATTTACCAATCGTTATTACTCGTCCTGAATTCATGCGTCGTATGCAAGAAATGTCTGCTATGCAAGGCATGGCTATGAATATGGGCGAGATGTACAATGTTGTAATCAACACCAACCACGAAGTAGTGGGCAGTGTTTTGCAGAACAATGATGAGCACAAAGCACAGCACTTATACGATTTAGCCCGTCTACAAAATGGCTTACTAAAAGGAGCAGAATTAACTTCTTTTATCAAAAAGTCTGTAGACTTAATGAAGTAAAGAATGATAGCTTTTGGCTATACAGCATAAGACAATGCGCGCTCTCGATTAAAATCGAGAGCGCGCATTTTTTTGAGGGCCTACTTCTCTTTATAAAATATCTATTTGCTCCAACAACCATTGTTTTTCAGGCAAGCGCTGGGTCTTTTCGATTTCTTCCCGCAGTTTGGTTCGTGCTATTTTATCAAAGCTAGGCAACTGCACTAGTTTCTGAACAATGCGCACAAAATTGCGGTAGATTTCTTGGTGATAGGCCATGATGTCCTTTCTTCTCAAGAATACCTTAAAACTGCTAATAAAGGATTCTAAGACATCATACTCTCCCAAATGGTAATACACCTTAACCAGAAGCAACTTCGCGTCCAAGGCAATGAACAACTCTCTATAGTCCATTTCCTGCAACCGTTCTAAGGTCTCCTCATAATTGCCGCGAGCAAACGAAAGCATAGAATAAGCATTGTGTACATAAGTTGCTCGATAAACAGGATCTAGTGAGTTTTTGTACTTCTTGATGAAGTCCGCTGTCCACTCGATTTTCTGTAATCTCAAAGCCAATTTGGTAATGTTGTTGAATTTGAAAGGATTCAGTTTTCCATTATCAGTTAGTAGGTTCAACTTTAAGCCGACGCGGTACCACTCAAACAATTCCTCTTCATAATTCACATGCCCAAGATTGGCTTGCCGTACACAATAGTTTAAAGCCAAGGTATACAAGTCCTGTTGTTCTTCGATCGCAAAGGCCTGTGTGGCTGCTAAGAACACGCGTTTGAATTCTCTATAATACTCTTCACTCCCTACTTCCTGAGTAGCGGCTTGATAGTAGTAATAGTACAATCCAATACCTGGATTTTCTAATAATTCAGGATGCTGCTCCAAATAGGGTAGTAAAGTTTCCAATAGACTAAAATCGTATCCTTGCTTCGCCACTGCTTGATGGGCCAAAAGGCGGCAACCATCTTTGAGCTTTTGTGCTAAGATTAATAAGTCTAATTTCTTACTAACGGCCTCTAGATTTTTATTCGCATCCCGTTTTTGGACGGCCAAAAATTGATATTGCTCTGCCTCTATTGCAAAATCTTTTTTATGATAATCAATATCACGACGCTTACTTCTTGATTGACGTTTTCGAGCAATCTGTAGCGATTGATTAAAATGTTTGGTAAGTCCTAATTGGCGGTAACTTTTCATCAAGGCTAACTCGGTTTGAACCTCGTCTTCAATACTCCTTTGATGAACGAGAAATTGTTCAATTAATTTATTGAGAAACGACATCGTATAATCTACCTTATCGGCGCTAAATTTTTGATTTCCGAATAACTTCACAAATACAAACTCCTTACGTAGGGCTGTACGATTTTCTAAAGAAGTCTTGTACAATAAATCAAATAAATCGATCACATCTTGACGCTTATTGAAATAAGGAGATCGAACAAATTTGCGTAAAGCCCGCAGTTGAGTTTTCGATAGGGAATAAAATAAATCGACTAATTTACTGCTATACATCTTATTTTTTTTTGGGAAAATTGGTCTGTAACGACTATGACACCTACAATTTAATGTAAAACTAGTAGAGAATTGCCGTTTTTTGTCTTTTTTTATCCAATTCCTTAGTTGGATATTTGTAGTAGAGAAGATGCCACGTAGTTGAAAAAACTTGGTGGCGGCAACTGGAACAAGTCTGGTTGTTTTGCTTTTGTGTAAGCGAAGCTTGCTTCGCTTAAATCTTACAGAAAATGTTGGTTATTTTTCTTTGGTACTTGAACAGTTTTGTTCAGGCGGAAGAGAAGCAAAGGAATTGTTTTGACAACTTTGCTTATCTTCTTACAAAAGAAAAAGGGTGTGCGCGTGGTTGCAAGCATCCAAAACAGGAGCTAAAGTTTTTGTTGGGGAACGGACTTTAGCTCCCTTTTTTTATCTTTTGATCCCATTAGATTATGGGTCATTTTTAACAGCAATCAGTCCTGCTGGTTACTCCCTGTTAAATATACTGTCGCCTATTACCCCTAGGTAGTACGGTTTTTGATGCCATTACATGAACCTCTTGTTGCCCTATGCTCTAACCATTCCGTCCCTGATGATAGGCAACATACAAATTGATTTCATTATGACTCACGCCATAACTCTCCTTACTCGTTTATCTGCTGCACTTACTTGTATTCTAATTCCTATGAGTTTGCTCGCACAAAAAGCTACCCCTACTACTGTTGATCTTTATCCATCAACATCTATTTTAATAAATTCCGAAGGTTATCCTTTGCTATATAATAAGAACACTACCATTACTACAACGACAGCTATTATTAATATGGCTGCACAAAGTTCTGACGAAACTCCTGATAATCCTAGAGACATTCTAACAGGTACTCCTCAAGACTTAACCAATACTCGTACCAGAGTAGGCGATGATGGTCGAGTGACAAGCACCGTAGTAAGTTCTTGTCCTAAATTAATGGTAGATGTCAATATTCCTTTTGTACAAAGTTGTATTGCTTCTACGGCTGTTTTGGCGTATTGTAATCATGGTGGTGCAACCGCCTATGATGCTTATGTAGAAGTAAAATTAGATTCTAACTTACAGTTGGATAGTGCTTCTATCCCTTACCTTCCTTTAGGAGCGCAACATTATCGTTTTGATGTTGGTACACTCCCTACAGGGTTATGTGGCAACATAGATCTACATTTCACTACTGCTTGCGATCCTGCTTTGTTGGGAGCACGCCACTGTATTGATGCTCATATTTTCCCTGACACCTTATGTCCTGGTGTTCAAAACAAGGCTTTATTAGAAATTGGTGGAGAATGTATGGGGAATGCTATAAAGTTTACGGTAACCAACCATGGTACTCCTTTGGCAGCCAGCCATCAAATGCAATACATCATCATTGATGATCATCTAATTGCAGGCGGACAAAACCAACCCTTACAACAAGGTATCCTACAAATTGGCGCTCAAGGCAGCGTTAGTATGACAGAACCTATAGTTCAGCCGACTCATATGGACTATAAAATGGAAATACGCGATGCCCAAAATACGATTGTAGCCATCTGCTTCATAGAACTATGCTCACCTGCAATCAATAGTCCTGCTATTGTCTCTGATTTTTATGCTTCTACTTTTTGGAATGGTAGTCCATTACCGTTTACAGATCAAGGGTGTGGCATCAATGGTAAAACGGTAGTCAATGCTAGTGTTGGTAATAGCAATACAACAATACAAGCTTCTGAAGGAGATAATAACAATAATTCTGCTAATACTGTAGCAACAATTGACGATGCGCACCTCCAAACAGCTGTCCATGTCAAGATAGCTCCTAACCCTATATTGGATCAAGCTACTATTTCTTTAGAAGGAGCTGCTAATACCACTTATCAATTTCAACTATACAGTGTTACGGGACAACTCGTACGCACCTTAGCCATCACAGGCAATACACAAAAGAACTTAATACGAGAAGCTCTACCTGCAGGATTTTATGTCTATAGAGTTTCTGCGAAAGGGGTTCCTTTACAAGAAGGAAAAATTCTTATGCAATAAGTAGTTAAAATTAACTGGTTAGAAATTTGGTTAGAGAACGGTTCAAAGCCATCTCCATTCCTGCTAGTAGGGGTACTAGTAGGAATTTTTTTGTGTGCGACTAGCCTCTTTTTTCTTCTCTTGTAAATAATGAACCAACCATGCTTCCTCCGTTTTCGGCAAAGCAACTTGAATGGGCAGTACATAAATGGTTAACTGTATTTCAGGGAATTGCTCTAGGAGTGGATACAGCCTTGTAGCGTCTTTTTGAGTAGTGATAATGATTTTTTCAGCAGCGATTATTTCTAGTTGTTGCAGCTCTTCTGGTGTAAAAAGATGGTGATCAGGAAAACGCTGGCACGTCACTCGATGTGAACTTAGGTATTTCTCTAATGCCTGTGTATTGGCAATACCTGTTAAGAGTACAATATCCAAAGGTTGGTCTAGGCTAGGTCCAGGTGCTTTCGTTTTTAATTCATACAAAGGCTGGTAAACTATCCAAGAGAACAACACTCGTTGATGCGGCAAAGGAGCTATTGCTGTTTTGTAAGTGTTTTTAGTGGCGTCGTCAAGTTCTGAAGGGCATTTGCTTACGATAATGATATCCGCTCGTTGGTATCCTTTTCTAAATTCGCGTAAGCGTCCAAAAGGCAATAAGGTTTGCTGAAAAAAAGGAGCGTCAAAGGTAGTGAGTAAAAAAGTGCAGTTCGCCGCTACTCCCCAATGTTGTAACGCATCATCTAAAAGAACTTGCTGCAAGGTAGGCTTCTTCTTCAAGGCGGCCTGAATACCAAGAGCACGTCGTTCTGCCACAACCACTGTTGCGAGAGGATAAGCCTGCTTAAATTGTAAGGGCTCATCGCCAACTACTTCAGGCACACTATTTATTGCCACCCATTGTACTCCTTTGGTTTGACGCCCATATCCTCTGCTGATCATGGCGGTTTGTTCTACCTCTCCTAACAAACGTTGCAGATACAATACATGTGGACTTTTACCTGTTCCTCCTACTGATAAATTACCAATACAAATAACAAAAGGCGCAAAACTAGCACGCTCTAAAGGCCCATAAACATAAGCCGCGCGATGCAACCATGCTCCTACCCCATAAAGCCAACCCACAGGTTGTCCTAAAAACTGCCAAAGGCTTTTGTTAGGAGAAGAGAGTAGAGGCATAATTATCGTATTTATTAAAAGTAGTCGCCTACTATTTCTTTTAAATCATCCGACCACAAGATAGAGTAATGTCCTAAGTTCTCCAACTCAATAAGTTGAGCTTTATCTCCCAACGCTTTTTGAACCTTTCTAGAATCTTCAATAGGCAGGATTTTATCGCTTTTAGAATGCACCAACAACACCTCTTTTAAATTGTCTTGAAGCCTTAAACTGTAATCATCTACATTGATGACCTCAATAGACTCGCCTGTATCACGCTCTACTTTTTTAATGACTCGTCCAATCGTGCGATCCGTCACTCCTAGCAATTCTGCTACCCCCTGAATCCGATCTTTGAAATTATGTGGTGTTGTGACGACCAACCATTTTTCAATAGAAGCAGTGGGATGATTTACTAAACCATAGATAGTAGAAATACTTCCAAAAGAATGGCTAACCAAGTAACTGGGTTCATATTTTTGCATAAAAAAAGTAGCCACATCGCCCATTTCAAACATGCTGGTATTTCCCTTACTACTTCTTCCATGAGAAGGCCCATCATAGGATACAACATGATAATTCTTTTCTAATAATAAATCAACCAACGCTCCAAAATTACCTGCTTGACCTTCCCAACCATGAATCATCAATACCGTTTTGTTCTTAGGGTCGCCCCAAGAATAGGTTTGTAATTCAAACTCGCGAAAAGCAACCCGTTCTCGAACAGATTGATCTAAGATCACTTCCTCAAAATCCCGCAGTTTTCTAATATTGGGGTTAGACATAAAATGATACACTTGCTTCGCCAAAAAACTAGGCCATATTCTATCCATGACCTTAAAATATAATCCTTTGATGTTCATAGTTTTATCTTATTATTAACGGAAGTTGTTAAAAAACGCCCCAATAGTTGCTTGGAAGGCTAAAACCTTTGTGCCTTTTAGGCACAAGCTTACGCAGATTGTAAGACAAATTCTTTGTTACGTTTGCTCCCGTAGTTTCCTGCTATGGGAGCAAAACCGAATTTCATCCTGACTTCCAAGCATTTATTTATCCTTCTACCTCAAAGTTTTAAACAACTTCACTAAGTTCTAGGTTTGTAACATCTAATAAAGAATACTTTTTTAACAAGGGCTCAAAACCTTTTTTAAAGAAAGATCCTTCTTAGTTTTTCTTTAAAAGCATGTTTAAATTTTTTATCAATGAAAAACAAGCCTTTATGAACCTGACTTCAACTTAGTATCGGNNAAATTTTAAACAAACTCTAAACGATGTTTCTTTTTTTAAACTGCTGTACGAAAAATTATATGAACAATAGTGGTTAATAACATCCTATTTCTTTTAGAGTAGAAACATAGACGTTGTTAGACACAAGATAAACTCTTATTGTGGATACTCAAGAACTTTTAGCCGCAATGGCTATCCCCCTTTTAATCCTAACAATTATACTGGGTGTTTGGGTTGTAGGAATTTATAAAGCATTTCCGTTTCCTGATGGACGTAAAATATTGCGATCCGTTGTATTAAAAACAGTAACCATTGGAGGAATAATAAGTGTCTTGTTAGGAAGTTATTTTTATAGTTCAAGCACCGCCTTCTATCTTGCCGACTTAGGCTGGTATCTGGGATTAATAATAGGAGGAGCAGGAACCTTTGTTATAGCTGGTTTTGTCCTACTTTCCAAGATTAATAAAGCATTCCGTTTATATAAAGAAGGAGATCAATATGCTGCTAGTTTAACAAAATCAGATATTTTGGATGACTTGTAACACTCCCCATTACTTGAATGAATATGTTGGTCAACAACTATATCTATAACAGCTCTTATTGATTATTAGACAGTAAGTCAAGTAGTCAAACGTTCTACCCTGTGCGTTCACAACATAGAACTTTTGACCTCTTATTCATTCAAAATATAACTCTATACACCTTGCTCCTTTCTCGCTTTTATACCAGTGCTTTTGCTTTCTTGTTTTCTTGGCGCCAAAAAGCGTGGCGTGCTTCAAAAGTAGGTTCGTCTAAAGGTAATAAGACCTGACCTAATAAGTCCATTAAATCTTCTGGATGTTCTTTCACTCGTTGTTCTTTAACGCCTACCGCTACAAAACGCACCCACAAAAAAGCCTTTAATTGTTTCTTGTCCTTATCCCACATCCGAATTTCAGCCTCTAAATGGCGATTGGAGAGTTGTGTTAGTTGAGAATCAATATAAACCGTCTCCCAAACATAAGCTGGTTTTAAATAGGCAATCTGTTGTTGGGCAACCACCCAACCTAAATTTCGCTGTTGAGCAATCTCTACAAAATTCAACCCATACGCTTCCTCTACTTGATCTTCTCTAGCGTTGATTAAGTAATCAATATACTTACTGTTATTCAAGTGTTTGTAAGGGTCGGCATCTTGAAAACGAACACGGGTTTGGCTGCTCAATACTTTAGGCAAAGTATTCATAATAGTATGGATTAATAAAATATACCAATTGGTATATTTTAGTTCAAAAAAATACGCATCGTCTATTAGATGCGCCATTGCTCTTCTATAACTTGACGAAGATGTGCACTCATTTGCTGTAGATAAGTATCGTCTTTTAAAGTCATAGCCATAAAAACTGCTCCTTGAATACTGGTATAAAAATGCTTGGCACTTCTAGTTATATTCAAATCCTCTCTAAGTTGCTTGCGTTCTATCCCTGCTTTGATAATTTGCTCCATACTTTGCTCCAATTTACCAATAACCTCTTGTACACGTTGCAAGAGTCGTTCTTGCTGGTTATTGGCGTCTACTCCTATATTAATAATAGGACAACCACCTCCTGGTTGTTTGTGAGAACGGTAATAAGCATAAAAATCTAAGATCGCAAAGAGTTGTTCAACAGGGCTAGATTGTGCTTCAATAAATTGTTTTAAACGGTTCATTTCTAACCGTACATTATAATTAAAAGCAGCAATAGCCAAGGCTTCTTTATTTTCAAAATTACCATAAATGGCACCTTTTGTCATGCCTACTTCCTTCGTAATAACCGCCATGCTTGCCCCCATATAACCATACTGGTTAAAAATAGGCGCTACTTTTTCTAAAATAAATTGCTTGGTACGGTCAGCTTTGACAGACATAAAAATAAAGATTAAAGGAAGAAACAGTATCAAAGATACAAAAAATACCAGTCGGTATATAATTTTAGTTCAAAAAAAATACTAGTTGGTATATTCCTAACACGTTCCTTACTCTCTCACCCAAGTTTGTTCTCCTCCTGGTGCTGCCAAAAACTTAGAACTCTTTAGGGTAAATTCTTGAATACTATCTCCGTCAAACTGCTCCACAAAAAGGTCTGCGGCCCAACGGGTTCCATCCACACTCTTATCTGACAATGTAAAGTCTCTCGGAGAAATAACAGGAGCAATACTTGTCCACTTCAATTCATTGTTAGAATAATTACTATTCGGCGGAGCATATAAAATCACCGCACTGTTGCCTTCTATTTGCAACAACATACTATCCGCATCTAGGTTATTAGAGCGTACTCTCCGCCAATGTCCTTGCAACTCCCCTAATTCATAAATAGGACGTTCTGTCCCACAATTTCCTAAACTTATTGCTAGGAGTATTCCTAAAAAAAGACCACAAAATTGTTTCATTTTTCCTTTATTTTGAAAGAGAGAAGGTATTCGATCAAGTATTTTCCTTTTGCAATACTGCATAATAAGTCATTGCTTCTGGTAAGGTCACTCGACTTCGCCATCGAGTTGGTTCATACGCAATACAGTTCCCTGCTTGTATCTCCACTACTGTTAATCCTGTTCCCTGCAATAGTAATTCCAAATCAGCAGGGCTATAACACCGTAAAGATTGTTGGACAACTTCTTCAGGGGCTTCTTTACGCCACCAACGATCAATCAAACGGCTCGTGTCTACTTCAAAATCATAGGCCCGAAAACAAGCTCCTAAATCAACCTTTCGTCCTTTTGCAATTTCATTCCAATACCAAGGCGTCCCTACTTCAATCAACGCTTTCCCAGTAGGTTTTAACCAAGTTGCTACACGCTGAAGCAAACGTTGCTGATCCGCATCGCTGCCAATTCCAAAGCTGTCAAAATAGAGTACGCTGTCAAAGGTTTGTGTTAATTCCAGCGTATAAAAATCGCCCTGTAAGACCGTTAAAGGGGCTTGATGTTCTTTTGCTAAGGTGGTGGCATATTTGGTAGATGCTTCGAGTAACTCAATCATCGTTACCTCATGGCCTTCTTTTGCTAAGACAACTGCCGTTTGTCCTCCTCCTGCCCCTAGTTCTAAGATAGAATGTGGTGTTTCTCCTAGCAGTTCCGCTACAACAACAGCACGTTCTTCATGTTGCTCATCTATGGGCAACAAATAGACTCCAAACCAATCATTTTGGGCTTGATAAAATTCGGCGACCCAATCCATATTAGGCCTTAGTTGTTTTTTCATGCAGTAATAATTTAATTGCTTGCTATAAAACTAGGAATTCTATAAAACAATTACTTCTTTATCTAAAGGCTTTTTGACAAGTTCTGCTTGATTCGCCTTAAAACCTTTCTTTTATTCTAAAAAATACTAATCCCCATGACGCCCAAACAACAAGCAGAACGTACTTTAATTGTTGGCGACATTCATGGCCATTTGACGGCTTTAGATACTGTCCTTAAAAATGCCGCTTATAATCCTCAGAAAGATCGCTTGATTTGTTTAGGCGATTATATTGATGGCTGGGAACAATCTTTTCAAGTCGTAGAACGTCTAATTGAATATCAAGAACAGTCTCCTTTCAAAAATATCTACTTGATGGGTAACCATGATAAGTGGATGTGTGATTTTTTAGAAGCGGATCTGGACAATTGGAGGCATGAACGTATTATGACTGAAAAACACCGATACTGGATGCTCAATGGCGGCTATGCCACTTATCAACAATATTTAGCTCAATCTGATGAAGCAATTTACCAACAGAAACAACGTTTTTTTGATCAATTAGAACTCTATTTCTTAGAAGACAATAAACTCTTTGTCCATGCTGGTTTTGATAAAGGAACAGGGTTTAAAAACACTTTAAAATACAATCCAAAAGATTTGTATTGGAGCCGAAGCCTTGCAAAAAAAGCCATGAATTGGTACCAAGCCGAACAGGCAGGCCACGTCATTGATACAAAAAAGAAACAAATAGAGGATTTTGATAAAATCTATATTGGGCATTCTCCAACCTCTAAATATGGTCTTTATCATCCTGTTCAAGTAGGGAATGTGATCAACCTAGATCAAGGTTGTAAACATACAGGCACTTTAAGTCTTTGGATAGACGAAACAGATACTTATATTCAATGTCTTTAGGGTTGTTCTTTTATAAGGTGTTTAGATGAATTGGCTGTTAGGAATTGCATTCCTAAGGTGTACGAAGAAATCGAGAAAAGGATACCAATGCCTATGATTTTTATTGTGCATTGCGTTCATAACTTGGTTCTTGAGAATTTCAAAGCGCCCTTCAGGAATGGCAGTTCTACCATACTCCCACATCTTTTCCAAAACTACTCCTCTTCTATCAAATGTGGTGATAAATCAGTTGGGTCTTCCTCTCCTCCTCCCTTATAAAAAAGAGCCAACACCACTAAAACAAAAGATAAAAACCAGCAACCATATCCCAATTCCCAGTCCTTATGATTCTCCTGCCATTCAATCACTCTAACAATTGTAATCAGATGTGGACAGAGCAAGCAGATGATCGTTGCAATATACCAGCTATAATTTAGAGGAGCGATTTTAAATCCTCGATAAATAAAAACAGGAAAACTGAACCAAGGGATATAAAAACCTGCAAAAAGGAGCAAATAACCTTGGTGTAATTTTAGCGCTAATAAACGCTCTATACCGTCGATCAAAAAATGGAATCCAGTAGGTTGGTCTAAAAAAGGCAGACATAGACTCCCTATATGTAGAACTAAACCAAACAAGAATAGGCGGCCTGCTTTACTAGAAATCAATTTCATGGAAAAAATCTAGAAAATAATTTAACTTAGGAGATAGCTTGTTGTTATTTTTAAACAAGTTATAGGGTAAAATAGTAAAAAACTCTAACTTTGTCTAAACCATCTTAAATCAAGACGGTATTACCAATTAGATAAATTACAAATTATAATGAAAGGATTAGTACACGCTCATTCAGGATTGCGTTGGGTTGTTTTAGTTTTATTGCTTTGGGCAATTGTCAATGCCTTTAGTGGCTGGAGAAACAGTAAAAATTACACGGCTGGTGATCGCAAAGTGCATTTATTTGCTATGATTTCTGTTCATGTGCAAATTCTAATTGGTTTTGTTTTGTATTTCTTGAATTGGGGTGCTAAAGTCAATTTTAGTAATATGGCTAATAGCATGATTCGCTTTTTCTCTGTTGAACATGTCTTTATGATGCTTATTGCGGCTATTTTAATTACTGTTGGCTTTAGTCGTGGTAAGCGAATGACGGACACTACTGCCCGTTTCCGATTTATTTTTTATACCTATTTGATTAGTTTAGTCTTGATTTTGGCAGGTATTCCTTGGCCATTTAGAGCATTGGGAGCAGGCTGGTTCTAAGCCCATGTATTGCTTTACCCATACAATTCCCCCTTGTTAATACACATAAATACTTTTACGACTGATGACACAATGGATCTCCATATGGTATAGTGGTCTTGGCAGTTTATTGCTTTTGATCAGCAGTTGTCATCGGCCTGTCCAACCCACTACTAGTACGACAGCAACAGATGATGAGCCAATGGGAGTTGTAACCGACTCTCTTCGCACAGTTTGGAATAAACAGACAAAAGGATTAAAAGTATATGGACAAGAAGAATTTTGGTACCAGTGGTTTGGGGAAAATCCTCAAGCTACAAAACCACAAATAGGCGAACAAGTACGCATTGATTATACCATACAGAAAGGAGATAGTATTTTGGATCATTCTTATGCTACTAGGAATCCAATTTTAGTACAGATTCCAGAACCACGTTATGATAACTTTTTTACAAAGGCCTTGCAATTAATGGGGACAGGAGATAGTATCTGTCTATTGGTTCCGGCTAGAGACATTCCCCAGTTATTGGGGCAGCATGTCACTTCCTTTACAGCCGATGATTTGGTCACGTTTACCTATAAATTGTACGAAATAAAAGATCCTGCCACCTTACAACAAGAGATCATGGCAGAGCAAAAACGGTTAGATTCAATTCGCCAGACCATCCCTACACTCATGCAAGAATTTGAGCAAGGGACATTGATGGATTTAAAAACCACAGAACGTGGGCTTTCTTATCTTATCTTTGACCAAGGGAAAAACAAACGAGCACAACAGGGCAATCCTGTTACCGTGCATTATATTTGCTTTTCAGATGCAGGTTTAATCGTTGATGATTCTTATACCAATATGGTTCCATTGCCTTTTGTGGTAGGGAGCCAAACACTGATTGAAGGTTTATCACAAGGGGTAGAACTCCTTGGAGAAGGGGGTACAGCACTTCTCTTTATTCCTCCTAACCTGGCCTATGGGGTACAGGGTTATGGAGAAGTTATTCCACCTAATTCTTGGGTGACTTTTTACATTGAATTAATGGACATTGAAAACAACTAAATCCATGCGCAATCTAGGTTGGATGCTTCTTACATTTTTATTATTAACAGCTTGTAATACAGAGCGCAATCAACAACGGGAAGCCATCAAAGGAATGGAACAGGCGGTAGAACGCAACGATGATGATACTTTCCTTCGACCTCTTATTGCCAACTACTTGCAATATGCCAAAGATTTTAAAGAAGATGAATTGGCTCCTATCTATCTTTATCGCTGTGCCGTCATTTACTATCGCGCGCGCAACAGTGGAGAAGCGAGAATTCACTTAGAAACAATTTTACGAGAATACCCAGAGACCGCTATTTTAGAAGATACTTATCTCTTTCTAGCCATGCTGGAAGCTCATCCAACGGGACACCCAAAACGGGCAGAAGAGTTGTATGAAATTTATTTGGAGAAATATCCCAATGGAAAAGGAAAGACAGATGCCGATTTTTTCTTCTTACCAGAAGAGAAGAAATTACAACACAATATTGATAAAATCTTAAAGGATATTGACGCCCTTCCCCGTGGAATTGAGCCATCAGAGACACAATTCATGCAGTTGATTTATTCTTATGCCAAACTCATTGAAATCACCCCAGAAGATCCTTTTGCTCCTCTGTATTGCCTCAAAGGCGCTCGCTTAGCTATTCGCTTAGAAGAGCACCTTATTGCTACTCAATTCTTAGAAGAAATATACCACAACTACCCAGATTTTGACCAGTACCCAAATGCTTTATTGCTTTTGGCGGTAGAGTATGATACCAACCTGACCTTGTTTATTCGTAAAGGTAAGTTGGGCACCTCTACCCTCACAGAACACATCAATACTCAAAACCTTGTAGAGATTGATCCCATTGCCCGTGGCAAAGCTTTGTATGAAGAAATATTAAAACGTTTTCCAGAAACAGACGTAGCAGAATCGGCTCGTTATGGTTTAAAGAATTTAGGTAAGAAAACGGACGAAGTAGTTGATGAATTCATCAGAATGCAAGATTCTATTCAAATAAAATAACCCTTCAAAAGGTTCTTTTAAAGAAACGTTTTAAACCTTTGTACAGGAAAAGAGTCTGTTCTAGAAAATGGGTCTATTGTATGTTTTATCTACCTACTTCTCTAACGGAACAACAACCAACAATGAAACGTCAATCTATAATCTGCACGATCTTACTTTATTGCTGTGTTCAAACACTAACATGGGCACAAGCACCTAATATTGTTTTTATTTTTGTTGATGATCAAGGATGGAATGGTACGTCTCATTCTATGGATAGCAGTAGATCAGATGCTCAAAGTGATTATTATCGAACACCTGTAGTTGCCAATTTGGCGCAGCAAGGTATGACCTTTTCACAAGCCTATGCTCCTGCCCCCAAGTGTTCTCCATCCAGAAGTAGTATACTCACGGGCCAGACCACTGCTAAACGTCAATTTACCAATACAACTAGTGCGGTTAATCCCTCTAAGTTTTTATTAGAACCTTCTAGTAATACCTCGCTTCCTATTACCACCACCACCTTTGCAGAAGTTGTTCAAAATAACAATAATAATTACTGGTTAGCACATTATGGCAAATGGCATTTAGGCACAGGTGGTCCAGAAGCGCATGGATTTGATCGAAGCGATGGCAATACTTCTAATTTATCTTCCCAAGGAAGCACGACCCAAGCCGATCCTAAATTGATGTTTGAGATCACTGATTCTGCCCTCACTTTTATTAAAGATGCCCAAACCGCAGGACGACCATTCTTTGTACAATTATCCCATTACGCGGTACATACGCCCCAAGAACTACAGGCCAGTACTTTACAATATTTACGCAATCCCAATCGACCTATTGGAGTTACTCATCGAGATACTGCTTTTGGAGGAATGACGGAAGATTTAGATGTTTCTATTGGGATGCTCTTAGATAGTTTGACCAATTGGGGTTTGGATAACAATACCTATGTCGTTTATATGTCTGATAATGGTGCCAGTGCAGGCATCAGTCGAAATACGCCCTTAAGCCGAGGAAAATTATTCTTAAAGGAAGGAGGTATTCGTGTTCCACTCCTCATTAGAGGGCCTAATATACCAGCGAATACTTACAATACGGTGCCTGTGATTGGCTATGATTTGTACCCCACTTTCGTAGAATGGATGTTGGGTTCTACTCTATCGGTGCCAGCCGATGTAGAAGGCCAAAGTATTACCCCATTAGCTACAGGAAATAGCAGTTTCACCAGAACAGAAGCACTATTTTTTCATTCGCCACATTATGACCAATCGCCTAATAAACGACCTGAATCAGCCATTAGGAATGATAGCTTTAAGCTAATGGTTGACTATGAATTGGGTGACTTTTTTTTGTATGATATGCGCCAAGATATAGAAGAAAATACCGATCTAAAAGTTAGTTTACCCAATATAGAACGCTCCTTGCGCATAGAACTTCGCGATTACCTTAAACGTGTCAATGCGGCTATGCCTAGCCTTAATCCTAATTTTGTAGGCAATACAGGTCCTGTTGGTGATTATGATAATGATGGATTAAACGATGCTTGGGAGTTTAGAGAATTATTGACCCATAGTTATATTGCCACTGATGATCCTGATGGTGATGGTTTAGATAATGCTTGGGAGTTAGCCAACGGAACCGATCCTTACACGCCAACAGTAGTTTCGGTTGATAATATCCAACAAAACGCTACAAACGTACAGGTGTTCCCCAATCCAACCAATAGCAACATTCATGTAACAAGTGAACAACCTTTTGATCAGGTTTTATTGTACAACTACACAGGACAAACACTTCTCAAAAAATCTAAAAAAAGTGGCTTTAGTATCGCCCATCTACCTGCTGGAGTTTACTTCTTAACGATCAAAAACAAAGGAGCAATCATTCATAGCCAAGAGCTTGTTATTACTAAAAAATAAGGCCTGATGTGACAACAACTCTTATTGGGTTGCTGGATGTTACTTCTTACGACCAATACAGGAATAACAAAAACACCTTTCTAATAAGAATCAACTAGAGGCATGGGAAACAATCTCTAGCACCAAGTTCTTATTTTACTAAAATAATCCTAAATGTACAGAAAAGGAAAATTGTAGGCCTATTCACGGTCTCTACCTTTACCTCTTATTATCCATGCTTCTGTGAAGATTGTATGAATTTCTAACTTTTCATATCCCCCTCGACAGACGTATACATCTAAAAAAAAGAGGCTCCCAATATTGGAAGACTCTTTATTATTATTTTCAACGTTCAACCGGCTTTAAATGTGAATGCTTTTCACTAAACAAGCCCTATTCTTTACTTAAAACAGTATTCGTTTTCTTCTAACAAGCGTTGAGCAATAGCACGGCGCATGTTTTTAGTATTTAACAATTCATGCTTACTAAAGCGCTTGATTCCCAACAACAACATACGTTTGGTATCTCCTTCTGCCCAAGCAGCAACGGTATTCTTCGCTTGTATTGCACAACGCTCAATGGCATCATTAATGTATAAACGCGCCATCGTTAACTCCCCTTCACAAGCTGCTTCGCCACGGACATCGCAAGCTTTTAGGGTAGATAAAATAACCGACTCACAAATATAGATTTCAGAAGCTAAATCTGCCAAGTTCATCAAGATCTCTTGCTCTGTTTGTAAGTCTTCCATCAAATTCTGAACCGTAGCACCTGCTACTGCCAAGAACATTTTCTTAAGGTTCTTGACATAATCACGCTCTTCTGCCAACAAACCTGTTGCTTTGTCACCAAATTGGGGCATACTCATCAACTCTTTCTGAACCGCCATAGCAGGTGTCATCAAGTCAATTTCTCCCTTCATAACACGCTTCAACAACATGTCAATAGTCAACATACGGTTGATTTCATTGGTCCCTTCAAAAATGCGATTAATACGAGCATCGCGATAAGCGCTAGCCATATACATTTCTTCTGAGTAGCCCATTCCACCATGAATCTGCAAACCTTCATCAACTACATAATCCAAGCATTCTGAACCATATACTTTCAAGATCGCACATTCAATAGCGTATTCTTCTGCTGCTCCTAAAAGAGCATCTGCTAAGGTTTTTCCTTCTTCTAATAATTGGTGTTCCATACGTGAAATATCACGTCCAGCACGGTGTACAGCAGCTTCTACGGCATAAATGCGCGTTGCTTGCTCTGCCAACTTGTGTTGAATAGCACCAAAGTTACCCAAGGTTTTACCAAACTGCTTCCGCTCATTCGCATAATTAACAGACAAGGTACTCAACTCTTTAGAAGCACCAATTACACCTGCTGCCAATTTGATACGGCCAATATTCAGAATGTTAAAGGCAATTTTGTGGCCTTTTCCGACTTCTCCTAATAAGTTCTCTACAGGTACTTTGACATTCTCAAAGAATACTTGACGCGTAGAAGACCCTTTAATTCCTAATTTTTTCTCTTCCGCTCCTAGTGATACCCCTTCCCAGTCACGCTCTACAATAAAGCCTGTAAATTTATCGCCACCAACTTGAGCAAATACTGTAAATACATCTGCAAACCCTGCATTTGTGATCCACATTTTTTGCCCTGTCAATACATAATGGCTGCCGTCTTCTGACAAGATTGCTTGTGTTTTTGCAGATAAAGCATCCGAACCAGAAGTAGGTTCTGTCAAGCAATAAGCCGCAAATTTATCCCCACGAATACAAGGGGGCAAGTATTTTGTTTTCTGTTCTTCTGTTCCAAAATATAAGATAGGTAACATTCCAATTCCTGTGTGGGCACCCACTGATAAGGAAAAAGAACGCGTAGTAGCTACAATAGAGGTTAGTGCCATGTTGGTTTCAAAGTCCTGCATGTACCCACCATACTTTTCAGGGAAGGAGGTGCCTAATAAACCTAAATCACCTGCTTTCTTGAGCAATTTTGTGGTCAATTCTATATCTAGGCTTTCAATTTGTTCAGAAACAGGCAATACTTCTTTATCTACAAATTCTTTTGCCATTGCCAGCACCATGCGCTGTTCTTCTGTCAAATCTTCTACAATAAATACATTAGAAGGCTCTGTTTCTTTTACTAGGAATGCCCCACCCTTTAGCAATTGTTGATCCATATCTGTTACCATAATCTTACGCGTTTATTCCTGCCCTTTGAGGAGGACGACTTATTTATTTAATTCTTCTAGTTTGGTTATTTCTACCAACTAGCCTCTTTTATTTTGTGGCTTAACTTTTTGGTTAAACTTTCTGTTTTACAAACGTTCAAAAGTAATAAAATGTTTCGTGATTGGGTAATTTTTCTTCTAAACTTTCAATAAGTTTTGAAAATAAAATTTTCTACGCCTCCTCATAAAACTCTATTTATATCCCATTTTGGTCAATCAAAATGTCCTACCTTAAATTTTATACTAGTGTTGTTTCTACTTCTGTTAATAAAGCAATAAATAAGTCTTCTACGGTTGTGTGTGTTAAAGGGGATGAAGGTTGTCCTGCCCAAAAGGCACTGTACCCTAGTTCTTTGTTTTCCAAAGCTTTCTTTCTTAGTGGACTCAAAAACAAGCTTTGAATAGGATAAGGTGCTACTTTTTTTTCTTGCATTAGTGCCGTTGACAAATTAGTTGCAATAGCTCTAGCCAATCGCCCTGTAAATACTTTTGTTAGACGAGTTTTTAAGATTTCTTCAGACAGCAATAACTGCTTGTGTAGGGAAGAAGCATTGGAGGATTCTGTCGCCAAGAAAGCCGTTCCCATCTGCACTCCTGCGGCTCCTAAGTCCAACATTTTAGCAATCTCTTTCCCTCTAGTAATCCCTCCTGCCGCAACGATTGGCAAGGTGACTTGGGAGGTTAAAGCTTGTACTAAATTGGCTGTTGTTGTCGTAGATTTTTCTGGTGCCTCTAAGAAAGAAGCTCGATGTCCTCCTGCTTCTACTCCAGAAGCAACAATAACATCTAAGTTGGCCGCGGCTATCGCCTTACCTTCTTCTAAGGTTGTTGCTGTACCTATTATCTTTATGTTTTTTTGTTGTAATGCCTTAATAATTTCTGGATGGGGCACTCCAAAAATAAAACTAACAATAGGAGGTTTTGCTTTTAGAATAGCTTCTATTTGTGCTTCAAAGCTTGGTGATTTTGGTGTTGGAAAATCAGGCAAGGAAAGTTCTAAAGCATCAAAATAGGGCTTGAACACCACTTTTAGCTCCTCAAAGTCTTCTACCGTATACTTTTCTATAGCCGCTTCATAAAAAGGAACCCATAGATTCAAAGCATAGGGTTTGGATGTTCTTTCCTTGATTTCTTTATCAATTGCAAGGATGGCAGCTGGCTCATAAGAATTCAACCCAAAAGATCCTAATCCTCCCATATTCGATACTTTGGAAACCAATTCGACGGAAGAAAAATTTCCGCCGAATGGTCCTTGAATAATTGGATATTGAAGCCCTAATTGGTTTGTTAAGCTTGTTTTAGGCCACATGAGCAAAGAGTTTATTGACAATCTTCCAATCGCCGTCAATAATTGTTAAGGATAAAAAGTCGTAATAATTGTATCCTAACATCGGGACATGAGCTTTTACAATCGCTGTATTCCCTATGATTTCAATGCCAATAATTTTCATCAAAAAGGCCTCCCCCAACTCACTTGGAGATTGCCTAGCTTTCACCCCTTCTAGATATTCCTGAACAGATTTACAATAAGGGATACCATTATTCATATCGCCATAAATAAGGACACGTTCCTCAAAAACAGCCTGAAGTTTAGAAATATCTCCTTCATAAATTCCTTTAAAATAACGGGTAACAACGGCTTCTATAGCCTCTACTGCATCTTTATACATCATTTCTTGATTTAAATAGCATGTCCAATTGTGTGACCACCTGCCACATTAAAAGTTTCTCCTGTTACAAAATCTGCTGTTGCCAAATAATAAGCCGCTTCAGCCACTTCATTTGCTTCTCCTATTCGATTCAGCAAATGTAATCCTGCCAAACTATCGGCATCTTCTATCCCCATTTTTTCTTGTAATGGACTTCTAATGATACCAGGAGCAATCGTATTTATTTTGATATTCCTTCCTCCAAATTCTGCGGCCAATTGCCTCGTCAAGGCATGAATCGCCCCTTTACTAGTCAAGGGAGCCGTAGCAGGGAAACCAACAATCGCGTGCTCCACCAGTACTGTTCCAATATTAATAACAGCACCACTCCCCTGTTTCAACATTTCTGGAATAGCTGCTTGCGTCATAAAATAGGTGCCCTTTAGATTGGTTGTCCAAAAGAAGTCTAAATCCTCGTTGGTCACTTCTAAAAATGGTTTAGGAGCAAAAACACCTGCATTATTAATTAAGACATCAACTTGACCAAACTTTGCTACCGCCAAATCAATGATTTGCTGCCCAACATGCTTGTCGCCAACATTGCCCGCTACATAAATAGCATTCTGGGGTTTTCCCAATGCGTTATACGTCGCTTCTAATTTTTCCTCGTGTAAGGAATTCATAACAACATGGCTTCCTTTTTGAATAAATAAACTGGCCATCGCTCGTCCAATTCCTGTTGAAGCTCCTGTGATAATAACTGTTTTACCCTTCATTGTTCGATTTTTTATTAGTTGAATATTGCATTCCATTGACCCCCCAGTTGTCTACTGGAACCTCATCAATAACGACATGGGTTGTAGAGGGATTTTTCTGTAGTACATCGACTACTAATTGAGTGGCTCCTTGGATGAGCAGCTCTTTTTGTGCTTTCGTAACTCCTTCATCGGTTATTCTGATATTAATGTACGGCATTGTATCTTGCGTTTATAATTTGTAAAATAATTATAAGGCAAAATTAGAGGAAAGGCCGCAAACTTAGAAGGAAGTAAATCACCAATGGAAAGTGATCTAGGTCACTTAATTTAGGCTTTGTACAAACGACTTAATGTTTCTCTTGAAACCCCTAGATAAGCCGCCAATGTTTTCTTAGAAATGCGTTGAAACAACTCAGGATATTGTTTAAACAACAATTCATACCGTTCTTTTGCAGAGCTTTTGAGTAAGCTCAATATTCTTTCTTGTAGAGCAATGTATCCTTTTTTGGTTTTTCTGGCCCAAAACTGCTGCATTTTAGGCATCGCTGTCATTAGTCGTTCCTTGTTCTCATAAGTAATGTACAGCAAGTCACAGTTCTCTAAACAATCAATGGATAACTTTGCTAGTGTTCTATTCTCAAAAGCCCCATAATCGGTTACCCACCAATTTTCCATTGCAAACTGCACAATGTATTCTTTACCGTTGGCGTCTATAAAGGAAGATTTTAAACACCCTTTGATCACCCAAAATTCTTTATTCGTTGGCTCTCCTTCTTGAACAATGTATTGGAACTTTTGTCGCTTCATTGTTTCAAAATAAGACAAGACATCGTCAAATTCCTCTTGGCTTAAGGGAATTATTTCATGAATATGTTGTTGAAGTGGGTGCAAGTTTGGTTCTTTTTATATCAACTAGAGCAACAAGGTAAAAAATTCCCATTTTATTGCAAGTTATTTACACTAGAATCTCTAAACGGACGACTTGCATTCTATCATTAATGTGTCCTACTCTCCTTCGTTTTTTATACCTTTGAGGGAATATTTAAGGCATTTTTATTATCGTGCAACTTAATTACAGAGCATTTTATAACCTTCCTTCATAGAAGGCACACCTTATAAAGCTTACATTCTGGTTACACGATACTCATTTACAAGCGACCAATTATGTTTATAGATACGCATGCACACTTGTATGCCAGCCAATTTGATAATGACCGTACAACGGTTGTTGAACGCGCGGTAGAGAAAGGAGTAGAGCAATTTTTTCTACCCAATATTGATTTAGAATCCATTGAGCCCATGTTGGCATTGGAAGCACAGTTTCCAGAACGCTGCCATGCTATGATGGGCCTCCATCCTTGCTCCGTGGATGCCAATTACAAGCAAGCATTAGCTACCATAGAAGAATGGTTGGGCAAACGTCCTTTCTGTGCTGTTGGTGAAATCGGGTTGGATTATTATTGGAGCAAAGAGTTTGTGGAAGAGCAAAAAGATGCGTTTAGAATACAGTGTCGCTGGGCCAAAGAATTGGATGTGCCAATTGTTATTCATGCCCGTGATTCTATTGATGATCTAATCGCACTCGTTCGAGAAGAAAAGACCGATAATTTCCGTGGTATTTTTCACTGTTTTGGCGGAAGCCCAGAACAAGCCCAGCAAATTACAGACTTAGGTTTCCTCTTGGGATTAGGAGGCGTGTTGACTTTCAAAAAAGCACGTTTGGATGAAGTGGTGGCCCCGATTGACTTAAAGCATTTGGTATTAGAAACCGATGCGCCTTATTTGAGCCCTACGCCTTATCGTGGGAAACGCAATGAAAGTGCTTATATTCCAATTATAGCACAGAAATTAGCAGAAGCGAAAGGCTTACCTATTGAGACCATTGCCGCTGCTACAACGGAGAATGCTTTAGCCTTGTTTAATAAAGCAAAAATAGCCTAATTATTCTGCATTAGGTGCGCTGTCTAGCTCTGCTTCTGCGTCCGTTTCGCGCAGACGCGGATCTAGTGCATCCGTTAAGCCCTCTCCTATCAAGTTAAAAATAGTTACTGTAATAAAAATGGCAAATCCTGGAAAAATGGCTAACCACCAAGCAGAGAATTTGTCTTGTGATAAACGCAACAATGATCCCCAAGTGACTTGATCGTCAGGAATTCCGACTCCAATAAAGGATAAAAAGGCTTCTGTTAGAATAGCTGATGCAATACCGAAGGCCAATGCAATTAACACTGGTGCCAATGCATTTGGCAACGCATGACGTAAAATAATACGCACTTCTTTGTACCCTAAAGCCTGCGCGGCTTCAATGTATTCCAAGTGACGTACACGCAACAACTCTGCCCGTACAAACTTAGCAATGCCAGTCCAGCTTACAGCCCCAATTATAACCATAACAAACAAAACAGAAGGGTTCTCTACAATGCCTACAATAGCTAAAATGAGAATGAGTAGAGGGATAGAATTCACAATTTCTATAAAGCGCATAATTAAAATGTCCATTGGGACACGAACCAGCTTCCCCAAACCTGGTACCTTCTTTAATGGAATAGCCAAAGCGTTAGCGATAGATAGAGCAATGATTAAATAAAATAAGAAACTGCCAATCGCCCACAAAAGACTTCCACTTCCAATCGCATCACTAATAACATAACCATTGGTGACAAACGTATAGAAAAATGTCGTGATGATTGCCAAAACATTTAAAACCATACCAACCAACGATAATTGTAAGCGATCATCTCCAAAATAACCAGACAAAGAACCTAAAAACAAACCTATAATCAAAGCTATGAACATCGCTACTAAACCTACTAACATGGCGGTTCTAGTTCCATGAATCATTCCAGCCGCTACATCCTGTCCAATTCGCTCCGTTCCTAAATAATGCCAGCCTCTATTGTCATTCTCTTCAAATTTCTGCTCCCCAAAAGGGCTTTTGAATTTGCCATTACGGGCATCTCGGGTAGTGGAACAATACGTAATAGGGGGGAAAATCGCATATTCATATTTCTGTTCTAACCATTTGGTAGAAACAAAACGCTGGTCCCAAGTTGCTAAATTAAAATTCACTAAGTACTGACGAAAGACAGGGAAATAGGTTTCAATCATAGTATCCACCTCCGAAACAGTTGTTGCAGTAAGTAGACTATCCGTTTTTATCCAAGTCTGTAAAGAATCGATGGTTAATTCAGACACCAAGGCATAACTGGTTCGTTGGATCGTGGTAACAGCCGTAACGACTCCAATCCCTGCTTTGGTTACTTTATTTTCTTTTGTTTCTTCCACTACAGTCGCTTCTGGAGCTTTATTAATAGACAACTGTATGGTATCTTGTTGTATCGCTAATGTGTTATTATTGCTCAATACCACAGGAGGCTGTGACATTTTAATTTGGCAATAAATAGGGCGCTCATTCGCAATAAAATCTGCCATCAAAGCGATAAACAGTAGGACATAAAATATACGTAGTGACCATACGGCTAGACGATTTTTATAAAAATCTCGCTTCACGATAGCCCAGTAATTCTTATCTTCTAAAGCGTCTTTTTGTTTGGCAATGCGCTCTGCTCTTTTTGTTGTTAAAAACCTCATTTCCCTCCCTAATTAAGCTTTGTATGATAAACGTGGGTCAGCAATAGCATATAAAATATCCGCAATCAAATTACCAATCATTGTTAGAATAGCAACAAACATGACCACTGTAAATACCACAGGCCAATCTCGTGCAATAATAGAAGACAGGACCAACTGTCCCATTCCAGGAATAGCATAAATCAATTCTATGGCAATAGATCCTGATAAAGCCCTAGGAAAAACAGAACTGAACATGGTTATAATAGGAAAAAGGGCATTTCTGAAAGCATGTTTCCAAATTACCTTTCCTTCATTGAGTCCCTTGGCTCTTGCTGTACGAATGTAATCTTGGCGTAATACGCCTAACATAGAACCACGCATTTGACGAGATAAAAAAGCCAAAGCACCATAAGTAATACAAAATACAGGCAATACTAAATGATGTCCAGCATCCAATACTTTTTCCCACCAAGTGGTACTGGGAAGACTTACAAATTCTAAATCTTGTGCCCCACTAGTTGGAAACCAATCTAACAATGGGCTGTATTCTGCTGTTGTCAAAAAGACTAATAACAAAGTGCCAATCCAAAAACTAGGCAAGGAATACAAAATAAAGAGGATCGCAGTATTAATGCCATCCTTTTTCTTGTGGCCTTCTATTTTCCAAATAGAACTCCGCACTCCTAATGGGATAGAGATAAGGTAGGCAATCAAGATGGCAAAGAAATTCATAATGAGTGTCCAATAGAGGGCATCTTTTATCTTGCTGGCTACTGTTTTTTTGTCTTTGTAAGACAAGCCAAAATCTCCTCGTAAAAAACCTTTGCTAGCATACCGAGGTACAATCGCCGATAAACTGTCGCGCTCTTTTCCTAAGAGGTCTAACTTTCCTTGATAAGTCTGTTGCTGGGTTGTTGCGGTTTGCATATCTAAAGACAACTGGTTCAATGCTTGTTCCAGACTATCTGTTTGATCGGTATTATTTTGTAAGGCTGTTTGAGTGCGTTGTAATTGTCCTCTTAAACGACTAATCGTTCGTTCATTTGCTCGTTTCTGAGGGACAATAGCTTTGATGTTGGTAGAAAGCGCGTCAATTCTAAAATAACCAGAACTGTCCACTTCAGAAAACCAAGGGTAATCTCCAAACATCCAAGTGTGGTATTGATTGTTCATTCCATACCATCGAAGTGCAGGAATATAACGCTGATTTAGCGTTGGAGTATTTGTTAGATGTGCATACTGAGCAATTAACCCTTCCCAATCTTTTTTTAGTGTCTCAAAAGAAGCTGGAGCCACTGCCAATGCTTGCTGCAATTCTTCTAGTTTATAACGAATGGCACCATCATCATACTCATTAAATAAGGCTTCTATATTCCCCCGTGCTAGACGGCGCAAATCATACGCTCCATCCTCTAAATCAGCAGCCTTGTATTGGATTGTTTTTAGTAATTCATAATAAGCCATTACTGCTTCTGAATTCCCATACAAATCGATGAGACGGCTCAGTGTTTCGCGGTGGTTGCTTTTAGTAATTTTGTATAAATCCTTTGGATAAGCCGCCGATGTAAGCAATAGGTAAAAAGTAGGTTTATCTAAACCTAACTGAGCCGATACCGCAGCATAAGCTTTCTCGCTATTAACCAAATCTGCCCGCTGCCCTACTCCATTACTATCGTTTGCCCCCATTACAATAAGGACAGGATCTCCTGGTGCCAATTTACTTAAACCAAAAATTAGCAAGGAGATGATAAAGAATGTTGGAATAAAAATCAGTAAGCGTTTTACTATATATTGAAGCATTATTGGTGGTTACTATTGTGGGTAGTACACTGATATAATCACTTATACTATGATAGTAGAAAAATCTTAACTCTCCTCAACCTTTGTCTCTTACAGAAAATTTCTCTGCTAGAAAAGAAAAGTTGTTGGCAAAATTTTTCTTTAAAAGTTCTCAAAAATAGCTAATTCCTTTTGGAATTCATCCTTATTTATGAATTTGAAATAAGGAATAATCATTTCTTTTATTAGAGTGGGCTATTTTTTTTGCTTAGTCCTTGATTCTGTTGTGGTAATGGCTTATTGGCAACGCGATTAACAACAACACTTTCTTTGAGTAGAAAGATATTTTCAGCAAAAACTATTATTAATATTCATAAAAACAATACAAAAACATTGCTTTTGATCGATTTGATTTAGGTCTCTACCTTCCTAAATAAATAGGTTATCACGAGCTATTTTGTTGTTCTGTTAATGCTTCCTATGAGCGCTTCTTAAGGACCAACAATGGAATCAATGTTTCAAAAGCCATTTTTTGTGCTTTGCTGTATTTTAGAATTTTTCGGAAGGTACTGCGTACAGACGCCAAGGTCACCAACAAATGTAAATTAGCATTGTAAACAAACGAATGCAACGCCCCTGCATAATCTTCTAACACGACATGTTCGGCTCCTTCTACTTCTTCTTCAGGGCCTTTGGCTAGATGAGTGACATAAAGGTGTGCCTCAAAGTTTTCAGCCACATTTTTGAGACGAGGATAAGAAGGGCGCCAATCCTCTACCACAGGCGTGACATAAGCCATGTTTTTGATGGATTGAAAGACAATGCCTTTAGGAATGACAAGAACAGGACAATGAACATTGTCTATTGTTTTAGAAATAACCGTCCCTTTAAGTATTTTGCTAAAGCCATAATTGTCTCTAGAACCCATTGCGATCAGTTCAATGTCTTTGCGTTTGTTGGCATAAATAGCAATGGTTTCCTTGGCAAAACCCAATTCTACTTGATGCTGCACGGCAACACCATCAAAGTCAAATTGCTGTACCCAGTTGTCTAAAACTAAGGTCGCGCTCTTTTTTTGCTCCTGGGCCAATTGATAGCGTACAATTCCAGGCACCATGACCCCTAAATTCAATTCACAGACATGCAATACCTCTACCTTTGCGTCTAATTTTTTAGCAACAGCCAAGGTATATTCAAAGGCCTTTGCATCAGCGGGCTTACAATTTGTCGGAAACAAAATAGAATGAACAGTTGTCATACAATAATAAAAAATTAATAACATTCTTTAAGGTGTCAGCAAAACAAACTAATCTATCAATCAGTTTATTTTTAGAGCACTTTTCTACCATAAAGTACAAAACCTAACCTAAAAAAAAGCATCCTGAAACTAATTCAAGATGCTTTTTTGGTATATTTTATTGCCTTCGGCAATTTAAGGTCTTTTAGATCCCTTTTCTGCTACTCAATTTTATCAATGGAATAATCATTTCTTCCAAAGAGATACCGCCATGTTGGAAAGTATTCTGATAATACTTGTTGTAATGGTTGTAGTTATTAGGATACAAGAAGAACGTATCATTCTTCGCAAAGATGAACGTCGAACTTACATTCGGAGAAGGTAGCTTTGCATCAGAAGGTCTGCGCACATCCAATACATCTCTACGATCATACTGTAGGTTTTTACCCACTTTATAACGCAAATTGGTTGTTGTTTCTCGGTCACCTACTACTTTAGAAGGTTGGTGTACACGAATACTCCCATGATCTGTTCCAATAAACAATTGTACATCGTGTTCTGCAATAATTTTGAGGGCTTCCCAAATCGCAGAATGAGAGAACCAAGAACGAGTTAAGGAACGGTATGCTTTTTCATCACTGGCTAATTCTTTGAGAATTTCCATCTCTGTCCGAGCATGAGACAGCATATCTATAAAGTTATAAACAATTGCTGTAAAGTCATTGTGGAGGCAATTCTGAATGGTATCTACCAATTGCTTTCCTTTTTCTACCGTTGTTACTTTGTAATAAGTACTCTTGATTGGGCGGCGGAAGGTACGACGAATGTTTTCTAACAACAACGCTTCTTCGTGTAGGTTTTTGCCGCCTTTTTCATTGTCATTCAACCAATAATCAGGATAATAAGCCTGAATGTCTTCAGGCATCAAACCAGAGAAAATGGCATTCCGACTGTATTGTGTAGTGGTGGGTAAGATACTGTAGAAGTAATCTTCTTCTTCCACTCGATAATACTCTGAAATAATAGGCTCAATTATTTTCCATTGGTCATAACGCAAGTTGTCCAACAACAAAAAGAAGGTTGGACGTCCTTCTTTTACATCAGGAAAAACCATTGAACGCAACAAATCATGCGACATAACGGGAGCATTATTATCTTCCTTGATCCAATCTACATAATTGCGCTCTATATATTTGCTAAATTCTGAATTGGCTTGCTCTTTTTGAGTCGCCAAAATTTCAGACATACTGGTGGTATTGGATTCATCCAATTTGAGTTCCCAGTGAATGATTTTTTTATAAATCTCTGCCCATTCTTGAAAATCCAGACCACTGTTGATTTCCATAAAAATTTTACGAAATTCTTGTTGGTAATCTGTCGCTGTTTGTTCTCGTACTAAACGATTGGAATCAATCAATTTGCGAATAGACGTGAGGATTTGAACAGGGTTGACAGGCTTAATGAGGTAGTCACTGATTTGTGAACCAATGGCTTGTTCCATCACCCCTTCCTCTTCGTTTTTGGTAATCATCACCACAGGAACATTTGGCAAAATTTCCTTGATGCGAGGAAGCGTTTCTAATCCAGTGATTCCAGGCATACTCTCGTCTAAGAAGATGACATCAATGTTGCCCATGTGTTCTTCTACTTCCTCAATGGCATCGTGTCCATTGGTAACGGTGATGACCTTGTAACCTTTTTTTTCTAAGAATAAAATTTGCGGTTTGAGCAGTCTGATCTCGTCATCTGCCCACAATATTGTGATGTTCTTATCCATTCCACTTAATCGTTTGAAATTATGATGGTACCTTCTCGTTTATAATATCATAAAGATACTATTCTAACGAAAAACTCCTAGTGTGAAAACTTATAAATTGTACAAGTGTGGAATAGAGGGCTATTTTGGTAAAAAGTGAACAAACAAGATGGCCTTGTTTTCGTCCTTGCTTACAAGAAACTTTTTAGTTGGATAAGAATGGTTATCATCCTGTCAACTTTCGAGCCAGTTTATGATTTTTGCTTTCTTAAATTGATAATTGAGATACTTTTATTTCCGTCTTAGAATTGGTTGCTTTAGGGAACTTTTAAAGGATCAAATCCATTAAAATAAGTACTCTATATTATTGTAGGGCTTACCTTAATCATTTAATAAGTATGGCTGGTAATGGAGTAATGTCACATGCGATCCAATCGCTTAAAATGAACCGTAGAGATAAAGTTAATTTTCTCTCGTCGGAAGAACAGGTCTTGTATCATTATAGTGAGGATACCTTTGTATCCGAAGAAGCTTCTGCTCAAAGAGTCCAAGAAATTGAAGCTAAAATTGAACAGTTAAAACAGGCAGAGGCTAAACGGGTAACGTTAGCAATAGGGATTGTAGTAGTGCTCATTTTAGCTGTCCTTTTTTGGTTCTTGTAGAATATAATTAACTCAAAATAGTTGGAAAAAAATGGATAAAACGGCACACAATCCAACTATTCCCCTACTATAGAACGTTAGTTATTCCAAATAAGATTCGAATAAATGATACCAATAAAGGACGAAGGCTTCCTTGCTTTCTTGCAAACTAAAAAGTTTAGATCAGCTTTAAGAAATGAAGCAGGAAAAGCAGATCGTAACGGTTCCTATTTAGATACTAATGCCAGTGCTGTTCTTAACAAAACCTCTTTAAATATAAGAGATCAATACCATATTGTTGACCTAACAGGTTTAGAGTATTTTATCCATGTAGTATCCTTAACCATTAGCCTCTACTCCCTTGAAGTATTTCCTATACTCCCCCCTCAACTTAAAAGCTTACACCTCAATAATTTAAAAATCAAAGAACTCCCCCCTTTGCCAGACAACATTCAGGAGTTGAGTATAAATTGGAATAGCCGCCTCCTTTCTTTACCAAAGCATCTCCTCCATTTCAATTGTTTTAATGCTGATTTGAGCCAATTACCAGCTTTACCCCTTTCTTTAAAAGAATTGCATTGTACACATAACCAATTAACACAACTACCTGATTTACCAGATGGTTTAATTACACTGGATTGTTCTTACAATAACATAAAAGCGCTGCCAAGACTTCCTCCAGCTCTAAAAAATTTAACCTGTTCTGATAATCAATTAACCACTCTCCCTACGTTTCCTTCTTCTATAGAAATGTTAGATTGTTCTGACAATAAAATAACGGTAATAGAAAAGCTCCCAAAAACTATAAAAAGTTTCATCAGTTGTCGCAACCAACTCGCCATTATTCCTCTGGTTCCCAAAGGAACATTTATTAATACAGAAGGAAATCGACCTCCATCAATTAGCTCTTACTTCGCAGGAAAAGAAACGGATAATTTCAACCTAAAATTAGTACTGATAGAAGCCTTGAGTATTCAAGATACTTCTTTTGAGCAAGCATTAATACAAGCCTCTAAAGAAGGCGACCTAGAGCTTTATTTAAGAGGAATCTTACTAACAAAAAAACAATTAAACAGTATTACACAATTGTCCATTGATGGAGGAAATTCTATTTATTCCTTGTTAAATCCTCTATGGGATGGAGAGGATGATTTGTATGAACTTACTTCTATTAATGGTATAGAAGAGCTGCATAATTTAGAAGCAATAGAAGTTATTGCCATGGTTGATCCCCTTGTAGAAGAGGAATTACATCGAAGAAACTTAATCCAATAAGTGGTATTGATTCGTGTAAAAAATAACATTTATCTTATTTCAACAAGGCTTCAATGTGTGGTTTTACTTCTGAATAAGTGTGGGTGGCATCATCTGCACTAGCTCCAATAAACACTTCTTTGATAACGCCTTGTTGGTCCACTAAGAAAGAAGTAGGAAAGGTCACTACTTTTAAACTTTCAGCGATCGATTTTCCATTCGCAGCAACGGTGTAGGCCATTTTCTTACTAACCGCCAACTTTTCAGCAATACTTTGTGGATCTGTACTAACAGAGAGGACAACCAAATCATCATTCTTAAACTTACGTTGCAGTTCATTCAGACTAGCAATCTCTGTCATACAAGGTTTACAGGCAGCAAACCAAAAGTTCAGCAAGACGATTTTGCCCTTCATCTTAGAAGGATCATAGCTTTTACCATCAATCCCTTTAATTGTTAAACTCGGTATTTTTTTACCAATAAATCCGTTGCGTTTACGGTCTAAATAGGCTTGGAATTCCTCTTCCCCTTTGTGGGTACTGTGAATAGTATCCTTACTATTGTTCTTACTGCCTTTTTGTGTTGTTGTACAACCAACTCCTCCCAAGAAGAGTAAAATAATTACTAGTAATGGAAGACGATTCATGCTTAGTGTTGTTCTGTTATTCATCAAATTTCCAATAAGACTGCTCAAAATCCACATCAGGGAGCCAATCCTTCAATGCCTCTAAATTAAACTTAGCTATTACCTCTGGTAGTTGTAAATCACGCAAGCGGTATAAGCGCCCTAACAAACGTGGCTCTATATCTTTCATAGGGTTTTCTTGCAACCGCAAAACTTCTAAGCGACGAAGGCCGCTGATTGGTCTAGGACAATTATTAAAAGTATTGGCACTCAAATCGAGTATACGCAATTCACTCAGCAATTCTAAACGATCAGGTAATTCCGTTAATTTATTACCAGACAAGTGCAAGGCTTGCAATTGGGTTGCTTCTACGATTGCATCAGGCAAATAATTCATCTTGCAATCACAAAAATGCAAGATTTGTAATCGAGGTAAACTACTGGCTGCCACTAGAATTGGATGCTGGTTCCAATAATGCTTGGCTTCCCAATATAATTCTTCTAAATAGATTAATTGAGGTAATGTTGCTGCAAATTCTGCAATCTCACTGTACTGCCCAAAAAAGCGAGGGCCAATACGCAAGGTACGAATCCTCTGTAGAAATGGTTCATTGTCCTCTCGACTGATCCAAAACGTCAGTTTATCCGCTTGTCCAATGACTAGTTGATACATTTCCTCGTCCCAACCATAATTAAGCCCTAAAAGAAACATGGCCGCTAACTCGTGGTTGTTCAAATCTGGGCTCGCCAAGAGTTCCTTGATTTGTTTTAATTGCTGTGCTTCTTCTGATAAAACTTCTTCGACCCTCGTGGGCAGTTCTATTGCTTCTTCTTCGACTGACTCTTCTACTACTTCTGGGGAATCAGGCTCAGTAGGTTCCGATACTGGAGCCCACCAAGCGCGTATCTTTGACCAAAACCCCATGCTACTGCACCATTAAATTAGAGGCATAATCAAACGCCTTAACCGTTTCTACAAAGACCTTAACATTATCTAGTGGAGTATCGGGATAAACACCGTGCCCTAAATTAGCGATGTGGTGTCCTCCATACCCCTGCAACATCTTTTCCGTCAGTTGACGGATAGTACTAGGATTTGCGTACAAAGCACAAGGGTCTAAACTCCCTTGTACCACTTGTTGTGTTCCTAACAAAGCGCGTACATCTTCAGGCGTTTGTGTCCAATCCAAGCCAATAACATTGGCATTAACAGTCGTCATTTGCGGCAACGCATACCACGCTCCTTTCGCAAATAAAGTAACAGGTACTTCTGTGATTGCGGTCGCAATTCGCTTCATATAAGGTAAAGCAAAGGTATTAAACCCTTCTGGCGAAAGGGCTCCTGCCCAAGAATCAAAGACTTGAATCAAATCTGCTCCCGATTGTACTTGTTGCTTTAAGTAAGCAATTGTTGTATTGGTGATTTTGTCTAGCAATTGGTGGGCTAAATCTGGGCGTTTGTATAAGAATTTCTTAGCCTTAGAAAAGGTTTTACTTCCCTGCCCTTCTAACATGTAACACAAAATAGTAAATGGAGCTCCTGCAAAACCAATCAATGGTACACGGCCGTCCAATTCTTTTTTGGTTAATTTTAAGGCTTCATAAACATACGATAAATCTTGTGCAGCTTGCTCTCCTTGGAGCAATTGCTCTAGATCTTTCTCTGAATCAATGGTCTTAGGAAAATAAGGTCCTTTGCCTGGAATCATCTCATAAGGTAATCCCATCGCTTCTGGAATCACCAAGATATCAGAGAAAATAATGGCAGCATCCACGTCCAACTCATCAATCGGTTGTATCGTTACTTCACAAGCCAAGGCTGGCGTTTCGACCAACTCTTTAAATCCTGATAAACTAGCACGCAAAGCGCGATATTGAGGTAATATACGACCAGCTTGACGCATTAGCCATACTGGTGCTCTTTCTGTTTGCTCTCCACGAGCAGCGCGCAAAAATAAATCATTCTTCAGCATAATATTATTGTAAATCGTCCTTGGGACGTTATGAATTTTCTTTTTTGTTAACAAACAAAGATAAATAATGACACCTGTTTATTCGTCTATTTTAGGTAATAATTGTTTTTGATAATAGAGATACAGGCGATGTTGTGAACGCCAAGGAGAAGCATTATCCTCCTTAAAAGCATTGGTCAATTTCCCATCAATCCACCTAGCTTTGACATTATCTTTTAATTGAATGTCTAGGAAATCTTTAATTTCTTGTCTTAATCGTTGATCATAAATTGGAAAAGCACATTCTATTCTATAAAATAAATTTCTGGTCATCCAATCCGCTGACGATAAGTACAATTGATCCTCCCCATCGTTATAAAAATAGTAAACTCTTGTGTGTTCTAAATAACGGTCAATAATACTAATGACCTCAATGTTTTCACTATAACCAATTTGGTTGGGCACTAAACTACAAATTCCGCGAATAATTAACTTGATTTTCACGCCCGCATTACTCGCTTCATACAAACGAGCAATCATTCTAGGATCTTGCAAACTATTCAGTTTGACAATTATTAATGCTTTGCGCCCTGCTTTAGCATGCTGAATTTCTTGTTCTATTAATTGATAAATATTGCGACGCATTCTAAACTGTCCGACCAACAAATGTTGAAAAGAACGTTTGGGACGACGTTTATATTCTAAGAAATCAAAAACAGTAGCCATCTCTTCTGTAATTCGAGGATCTGCTGTCATTAAGCCAAAATCACTATAAATCTGAGAGGTGCTTTCATTAAAATTACCTGTTCCTAGATAAGCATATTGGCGTTTTCCACGAGACACCAGCAACAGCTTAGCGTGTACTTTCAACTCTGGAAGGCTATACACTACCTTTGCCCCCCAAGATTCTAGGCGTTCTGCCCAGTATAAATTGGCGGCTTCATCAAAGCGTGCTTTTACCTCCATAAAAACCATTACTGATTTGCCTTGCTCTATTGCAGAACGCAGGGCAGCAATGATTCGAGAATCTTTGGCTACCCGATATTGAGCAATTTTAATCGTAGTTACTTTGGGATCATGAGCCGCTTGTTCTAATAACCGAATTACATATTCATATTTCTGATAAGGAAAATGAAGTAGTAAATCTCGTTTAGCAATAACAGAAAAGAGACGATTTTGCCCTGTCAAATGAGGATGGCTTAGCGCAGGCAAAGGCGTATCTTGTAAATGCTTCAGTCGGAAGGTAGGAAATTTGAAAAAATCAAAGTTATTATGATAGCGCCCTTGTGGCTGTAAATCCCCTCTCTTTACTTGTAAACTAGACATTAAAAACTGCAACATGCTGGAAGACATTTTGCGATCATACACAAACCGTGTCCCTTTACCAATATTGCGCTTAGCAATGCCTTTTCTAATTTTATCAATCAAATCCCCTGAGTACTCATCTTCAATGTAAATATCTGCATCTCTGGTCATTTTGATAGAATAAGCGGAGCGGATTGTATAGCCAGGAAAAAGGCGAGGCAAACAATAGCGCAGCATGTCATCCAAAATCATAATTTCTCGTCGACCATTCCTTCGATCTGGCAATTGTACAAAACGCGGTAAAGCATCGGTCGGAATTTTAACAACAGCATAGCGATTAGAATCGCCTGTTGTTTTGAGACGAACGCCCAAATGAATGGCATTGCTAGGTAAGAATGTACGGATTTTATCTTTGACTAATAAGACAGGTTGTACATGTTGTATTAATTTTTCAGAAAAAAATCGATCTAGAAAAACATGGTGATAACTTTGGATGGCTTTGGGGCGAATAATATGAATATTCTGTTTCGCTAATTCAGGCAAAATTTCATTCTTATAAATCGCTCCAAACTCTAATTGTTGTTGGGCAACAATTGCACGAATCCGCTCCAAAATAAGTTCAGGGGAAAACTCCATTTGCCGTTTGGTTTTTTTCCCAAGCCGTATCAATGTTTTGATAGAGGCAACTCGAACTCTAAAAAATTCATCTAAATTAGAGGAGTAAATTCCTAGAAACTTAATGCGCTCCAACAAAGGCACAGAAGGGTCTTTGGCCTCTTGTAAAACACGATAGTTAAACGAGAGCCAACTAATGTCTCGGTGTACAAAAGGCATGTCTTTTTTGTCAAACATGGCAGCAGCTAAGTTTTAATATAAAGTGGTGTGGATTATTGTGCTCAAAGTAAGAAAGAACTAGCGTAGTAGTTTCATATTGGAGCAATAATTAAATATTTTTGTCACACTTACATCCCTTTTTCTATTTTCTAATTGTTCCACCTTTTATAAAAAAAGGCAAGTATTAAGACTTTCATAACAATAATGGCAAGAATATGCACTTGTTTGGCAATGGGATTACTTTTTTTTAGATCAAACAAGTGTATCTTTGTTTAATGTTTTTGATTCAAACACCTAAACTAAATTTCGTTTCTTAATTTCACAGCACTAATAATCTTATTATTATTAATTCCCCGCCTTTTGTTCATGTTCATATCTAGATGATCATTATGACCAAGCTACAACGCTATACTATTGTTTGTATTATACTTTTGGCTTTTTTGCCTTTAGTCTATCAACTTATGAGCCCTCGTTTAACAACCGCTCAAATTTTTTCTAACAACTTCGTCGCTCAGAAATTCTTAGTGACGCGAGAAGGATTTAGAAATAATGTTTCTGCTCCTCAAGATGAGGCAACAATGAAACAAAAAGCGCTTTATTATGAAGCGATCGAAGCTTATTCTAAAGAAGAGTACGCCTCTACCATTTTGCTGTTTGAACGCTACCTAAAAGAGGTTCCTAACAATCGCAAAGAAGTATCTTTATATTTGGGTATTGCTCACTTAGGAATAGATCAGTTAGATGCCGCTAAAAAGGAGTTCCAATTTCTTTTAGAACATGGCTCTACTAAGAAAAAACAAGATGCAGAATGGTATTTGGTATTAACTTTGCTCAAACAAGACGATGTAGAGCAAGTGAGAAAAAAGCTGACTAAAATACTTACCCAAGAAGCCCCACATGCCTACACAGAAAAAGCAAATGCTTTGTTAGAAGAAATTCAACAGAAATATCAGTCATAAAAGTGCTTTCCTCCATACAACAAAACATCTTTTGTTTGCGTTGATAAATGGAGATAGAAATTAGCTTGGTGTTAGGTCTACTTTTATTACCCTGAATAAATCTTTTGAAGCATGTCTTGAATGGAATCAAATACTTGTGTCGCACTAGAAAAGTCCGTTTTAAACAAGGCTTATCTTTTATTAGAGACCATTATTATTCTTGAATAGCTCTTTTTCTGCCTGATTATTGCTTTGAAACACAAATATAAAGTGTTACCTTTAACTAAGAGCTGACACGCTTATTTTAATCTCATAGATTATTTTTTTGATTAAAAACTAAAGTTTTATGACTGTAAGAAATATACTCCAATCTAGTATTACCAAATGTGTGGCATTAATGGCACTCATTGTTTTGATGACTGCTGCAGATGCAGATGCCCAACGCCGTGGCAGAAGAGGAGGTAGAAATAAAGGAAAAGGAGAACTAGAGATTATGAAAAATCTCCCTGAGTTCTTTGTAAATGACAACTTACTTCCAAAATATCTCAAAGTCATCTATAAAAAGGATGCTGCTCGTTTAGCATTGCGTCTTATCAACAAGGAGCAACGTATTTCTAAACAGACTGTTCGTGTACCAGATGAGTTGGTTCAAGCAATCTATAATGCTTTAGTAGCGGTTCGTACTTCTGATTATGGAGCGATTGATACCATTGCAGCCAAATACAATGTTCGTTCTTTCCCTGTTCCTAATGTAGAAAGCATCATTCTTGTATTTGAACACGATGCTCCTTGGGTAGAACCTCTAAAGCAACGTAAAGACACAACTGGTAGTGTTTCTATCAACAACTTGATTCGGGAATACAATCTAGTAATGACTCGTATGGTTTATCTAGATGAAGAGCGTGCAGGGTTGGTGTTACAATCTCGTGAGCCATTGAATATGCCTGCATTGATGATGAAATTCTTTACCAGTGAGGGAGTTGGTTCTATTGAAGAAATCCTACCTTATGGTGATGGTAATGATATCGGTATTGAGCGTACAAAAGAGGGCTGGGACATGGTTTACAGCGTAAAATTTGGAAACTGTGTGAATCAATGTCAGAAATTCCACGAGTGGAAATTCACTGTAGCAGAAGATGGAGAGGTAGCTTACATCGGTGGTTCTGGACACACTATTCCACCATGGATTAGCCCTAGCAAACAATCTGCAAAGTATCCTGATGTACTAAAACGTAACTAAAAAAGGATCTTTTGATAAAAAAAGCAGCTTCTACCATATGGTAGAAGCTGCTTTTTTTATGTTCATTAGCTCGCTAGAATTCCCTTTTCCGTTTCTTATTAAGTAAGTCGTAAAAGTAACCACACAACTTAAAGTACAGCCATCTAATGAAAAAAGAATTAGGTTGATTACATGAGACCTTTACTAGGTTAAGGCACTCTCATACCTATCTGGCTCAGCAGCAATGACGCATCACCAAACGATCTGACTTATATTACGCTTATTGACTAACCAACTGTAGTAGGCTCCTGTCGTATATATAGCCCCTTTTTAGTGACTACTTAATAGACAACAATAGTTGATATTGCTGCTATTCTCTTCAACGTCAGCTTGATTAGTCATCTAGTTCACTAAAACGTGTTAAGCTAGTTTGTAAAGGATCTTGAGCATCAGGAGTAAGATGTAAAGCAAAAGGCTCATGCTTCATGTGATAATCATGGCTGGTTAACTTCCAATACAATAAACCTTCTAAGTTGATGTATTCTTCCCGTACAACTTCGTATAGGGCATCCATCGCCAAACGGCGCTCTTCCCAGTTCTTAGGTTCTTTCTGCCAACGTACCAAACGCTCTTCACTACGGCTGCCTACAACAGAAAAACCAAAGCCTGCCCAAGGTTCAATCGTAGCATTCTCTCGACTGATATAACCCAATTCAGTAAAAATCAACGGCTTATCTTTCAGTTTTTGGCTATTGGTATAACCTTCGATATCTTCGAATACATTTTGCCAGCCTCTCTTTAATTGTGCTTTGAGATCAGCACTATCTTGAAAAGTACTATTGGCATCTCTTAAACTAAAATAAGCATTGATTCCAATAAAATCTAACTGCTTCCAAAAAGCAACCTCTTGGTAATTATCAAAATTGGCCGCATAAGTCAACTTTCCATTATACACTCCTCTCACCTCTTTGATGAGTTTTTTCCAAGCGATTAGGCATTGTGCTCGACGCTTATTCACCCGTTTTAAACGCTTGCTTTGGCTTCCATAGCTCGCTGTCTGCGCCCAATCATAATGGATTTGTATTCGATCATCTAGATAATTTTCTAGGTTGGTATAATTTTCAAAATCACGCACCCAAAGATCTTTTTTAAAGAGGGAATCTTCGTATTCAAAAGCGCGGCCTTCGTATTCTTTTCGTCCTTCTTTATCATTGTAATAAACATACAAAGGAGGCATACTACGTACTTGAGTTGTAGAAGAAAGGGCATTCATCTCACTGCCAATTCCAAAAACATCAACCCCTTCTTCTTCTGCAATGGTTGCCCATTGCAAAATAAAGGCTTGGTATCGTTCAAACCAACGCGCTAGCGTTGGTTCATCCTTTGGACGGATCATTCCATGCCAAATGAATTTGTTGGCAGCAAAACTACTATCTAAGTGTGTCCGCATTAATAAAGCAACATGCATCCCTCCTTTTTTAGCAGCTCTGATCTCATCCAATGTACGTTGGGTAGGCGCGTCAAAATGTAGAGAATCACTATCCCAAGCCCCCTGTTTAGCATAAACGGTTACCTCAATGGTATTCATCTTCGCCTTCTTCAGGTTGTTCACCCAATCCTCATTGTTAGCTTCGTGAATCTGTATCCCTCCCAAATAAAACACGTCAGGTTTGTACTGAATCGTTTTTTTACCATGAAAGAGCAGAAAGGAAAATGGCAAAAGGCAACACAACAGGAATAATTTTTTCATAAGAATGATAATATGCTATAAAAGTCCATGCTACAAAGTTGTCTCAACAACCTTAACATCGAAAAAATGGAAGAAATCTTTACAAAGTTAAGATTTCCAAGTAACTATTTTTCAAATTTATGCTAAAAACCTAGGAGGACATTCTTATAAAAACTTAGGAATGGAAACACAATGGTCATTATTTGGTGAATAAAGTTGCTTTTTATCATCAAAAAAAGTATTTTTATTCCTTGGACCATCCCTCTATAACTTTTACAAAAGCTTTTTCTTATCCTTTAGAAGGAATGTTTTATTTTTTAATAAAACATGTTGTAGTCCCCTTAAAAAGCGATCGTTTTTTTTCACAAAGAACTTTTATTGACAACTATGCCTAGCCAAGATTTTCGAGCAGAATTGCTCATTCTAAGCCAACAACTTCAGACCAACCCGATGGTTGAGGTGACTGAACTTGTCTTGCCTCCTCCCCTTTCGTTAGAAACATTACAACAGTTGTGTACTGCTTCTAATTTCCCAACACTTCCCCAAGATATACAGAATACGTATGCCCAATTAGGTGGTGGGCACATTCATATTACTTGGCAATGCTCTTTGGAAAAAGCAGGAATAGAACCTTATCAACAAGAAGAAATCACACAAGTACAAGGGCAAATTACCTTATCATCCATCACCACACTTGGTCAAACAAATCCCAAGGTTAATAAGAAAAAACACTACCCCAATTTTGAGGCAGAGGAGTTGGTTGATATTCCTTACTTCAGAATTATAGAAGCCTGGAATGATGTGGTCAATGTGGGCTTTTTAATAGATGAAGCAAGCAATAGCATTGAGAATGAGTTGTACTATACCTTATACAATGCTGATGGTTTCCATTTACCTTCTATTAATTTTCAAACCTACTTACAACAGCTCTTTTATTACAAAGGCCTTAGTGACTGGCAACATCCCTACCTCCTAGAACAAACAGAACGATTAGACTACTACATCAATAAAATTTTCAATTAAAACAAACATTATGGGATTCTTTGATAAAATGAAAAAACTCGTCGGTAAAACAGGCGTAAAATTAAGCTACCCTTGGATTGAAAATCCATTTCCATTTGGTGATCCAATGATAAAAGCCACCATTGAAGTAGAAGCGGAAAGCCCCATTACCATCATAGGAACAACAGGTACCTTTGTTGCCATCCGTCTTGATGAAGAAGGTGATGAAGAAGAAATCATTTTAGGAGAAGAGACAGAAGATGAAAGCAATTGCGCTTCTATTGATAGAGATGGCACTTCTGTTGATGAATTTCCACATGCGCTAGGAGCTGGGGATAAAGGAAGCTATGGCTACTTTGTTGGAGATATGGATTTGGCTGCCAGTTTAGGAAAATGGGGGGTTACTGACGCGGCTAGTGCCAAAGCAAAAGGCATTCGTTTTGTCTTTCGTGGAGAGGTAGATGTTAAAGAAACTGTAGGTGTTTTTGACCCTGTTTTAGAACAGGAAATCACTGTTGTTTAATCGCCTGCTACAATAAAGGTTGTTATTAACAATCACTTGGAAGAGTAGTATTATAGGAGGGTATGTTTTGTCCATCAAATCAGCCCTTATGATACTACTCTTCTGTTTTGGGGCGACTCTTTTTATTCTCCTTGTAAAACAATATATAAAATCGTACCTTTATATTCTGTTCAATACATTCTAAATGCCTTACCAAACTCATTTATAAACTCATGAAAGGTAGTTACTACGTTTTGTTGTTTTGTCTTCTGTATAGCTTACTCCCTCTCCATGCACAAGACTTCAACGATTATCAGTTACTAGAGAGTACAGGGACTATTCCTAGTGATTTTTTGACGCTTTCTTCGGAGAAATATCAAAACCAACGAGATACGGTTCGTCAATCCGAAGAAGTAGCAACCAATAGAGATACAGATGATTTTTTGTTAGAGAGTAATTTTGCTGTTGATAATTTACTGCGCAGCGCTCGGGTTTTATTCAATGATCCCATAACAACCTATGTCAATAAAGTAGCGGATGAATTATTAAAAAATGATCCTGCTATGCGCCAACAATTGCGCTTTTATGCCGTACGTTCTGCGGCAGTGAATGCGTTTGCGACCAATCAAGGGATTATTTTTGTCAATGTTGGACTCATTGCCCAACTAGAAACAGAAGCACAGTTGGCTTTTATTCTAGCACATGAAATTACACATGTGCGCCATGGGCACGCCCTAGAAATGTTCTTAGAAGCCTCCCGCATTGATCGCTATTCTAATAGAAAAAAAGTCCTATCAGAAGCGATCATCAATGAAGATATGGTTGCCAAGAACCACTATTCCAAAGAACTAGAAACAAATGCAGATACAGAAGGCTTAGCACTCTTTCTAAAAAGTAATTACAATTTGGAAGATTTAGATGGCGCTTTTGATGTCTTACAATATTCTTATTTGCCGTTTGATATTGTATCCATCAGAAAAGAGGATTTGGAATTAGAACAGCTAAAACTATCTGATAGCTTGTTCTTAGCAGACGAAGAGCTCAACCCCATTGAAGGAGATTATGAAGAAGATGATTCTAAAAGCACCCATCCAAGCATTGATAAACGACGCGCAGCAACCGCTAAAACAATTCTCAGTCATAGTAACCAAGGGCGAGAATCTTACCTAGTTAACTCTAAAGAGGTATTTGAACGCATGCGAGATGTGGCGCGCTTTGAAGTAGCCTATTATTATCTACACCAAATGCGTTTTCAAGATGCGTTGTATGCCGTATTTTTATTACAGAAAAAATACCCCAAGAGCAAGTATCTAAAAAAGATTCGAGCCAAAGCCTTATATGGTTATACTAAATTCAGAAATGAGTTTTTTTATGTGAAACCCTATAATGCGATTTATGATATCCAAGAATATCCCTTCTTCCTACAGACCACCCTTTTTGAGGAAATAGAAGGTCCTTCTCAACAGATCTATTATTTCCTAAGTCAAATGGCCCCCAATGAGGTCAATGTATATGCTTTGCGCTATGCTTGGGATGTCGCTCAAGAGTTTCCAGCAGATAAAGAAATGGAAACCATCCTAATGGACTTATTCAAAGAATTGGCTTTTCACTATGAAAAACGGCAAGAGTTTTCGACCGTGAGTTTAGAAGAAGCTTTAGCTTATGCCAACAAAAGAGGAAAAGAGGCCATAGAAAAAGAAGAAGAAGAAGCAATACCACCTTCTGATACCAATACCATAGAAGAGAAAGAGTCGAAAAAACTCTCCAAGTATGATAAGATCAAAAAACAGCAAAAAGAAAAAGTAGTAGAAATCCTTGTAGATTCTACCTTAGATTATTTTAGGTACGCTTTTTCCGACATTCATGCCGATTCTGCATTTAAAGCCTTATTTAAAATAGGACAAGAATACAAAGTAGAGTATAAAAAACGGCGCGCATATTTCCGTTCCTCTAAAGGTCGCCGTCACCTATTTTTAATCCAAAATCGCCGTTATGTACGACTAGGTTTAGACTCTATTTTGGTGTACAATCCTATGTATTTAGAAATTGAAGGAGGTCGCGACTTACAAGTGGATTATCTCAAAGGCGAAAGCGCACAATTGCAATTAGTCCATCAATTAGAAAAATTATCAAAACGGGTAAATTTACACTTGCAGATACTTACCCCAAATGGGTTGAGTACCAGTGATGCCGATGCGTTTAATGACTTACGTGTTTTAGCAGAATGGCTTTCTCAACAAAATAAATTTGGTGGCAACATCTATTCTGATGGATACAACCAAGACAAGGTGGAGGCCATTATTAAAAAATATGCCACCCCTTACCTTCTCTTTACAGGAGTGGTCAATACCCAAAAATACAATATTAAGTCCTCCTTTCTCTGGGCAGTTGTTTTTGACTTGCGAACAGGCAGTTATCGCGTTATCAAAGATGATTTTTACCGTCGTAAAGCAGGTAAGGTCATACTTAACGCTCAATTTTATGATACGTTATTGCAAATCAAAACCCCTCCTAAAAACAAACAAACTACGAACTCCTAACCTGCTATGACAATATTTTATAAAATTTTATGGACTGTTTTATGGTGGCAACTATTGGCTGTAACTTGTGAAGCACAACTCAATCCTGGCTATATGGGTAGAAAAGCCTTTGTAGAAATAGGGACGACTGTTGGCCGCTCTTCTGCCTTTAATACCGCCAGTAAATCTGATCTTTATCAAAGGCCTTTTGCTTTGGCTGCCAGCTTCAATGCAGACATTAATTATACGATTGGACGTTCCATTGTTGCTAAATTGGGCTGGTCTCAAATTAATTTTGATGTTGGCTCTCGACATGAACTCAACGAAGCCGATCGTTATTTATTCAAGGAATACCATGAGGCGGTTTATAGGGTGCATGCTAATGATCTTCATTTTGGTTTTGATTTTCATTTTAAGAATAGAGCTGGAACCATTGCTCCTATGGGAACCTACTGTGGTCTAGGGTTAAGAATCCTAGGAACACAACGTCAATTATTAGTTGGCACCCCTGGCATGGATGCTTATAAAATTACGACCATGCAAGACCCTTATACAACCATTGGCATTATGATGACGTTGGGCTATCGAACAATTATTACCGATCGCTTCCTCTTTTCTATTTGTTTTTCTTCTACTGTTTTCCCTGAGAATTATAATAGTAATTACCAAATTGATCGTCAATCTAGTGAGGAAAGAGATCTAAGTGATTATATATCGCTTACCAAGCAGTCCATTTCTGCTCGTTATGGCCTAGGTCTCTCTATTAGTTTTGGTGTTTTTTTAGAACCCTAATCTTCTTTCATCATCTTGGCTCGAAGCAGCCTCCTACTTCTAGGTTGTTAACCATACTATACCATCTAATACTTTTCAGTTATAAACTTTGAATCAAAACAGCCTTTAAACACATTTTTTATAACAACACCATATATTACTTGTTTCCCTTTCTCTAAGACACTCCTTCTATTATAAATTCATTAACAAGAATTTATAATAGAAGGAGTCTAGTACAGTAATTTTTCAGTCTTCAAAAATCAATAGCGTTTCAAGCGCTATTGATTTTTTTTACAACCTAGGTCAGTTTTTTTTGAAAAATGCTAGGAAGTGTTTTTTTATTTTTTACCTTCGCACTCCCATTCGCAAAATATTATTTCATTAGATCTAAAATTATAAAATCATGTTTTTCTACATGCTTCTATACATCAAGAATTCAATTAATAATTCTGACAAAAAATAATGATCATTTATTCATATAATGAATAAAAAAACACTTCTATTCTAGCTTTCTTAGGAGTGGTATCAATTTTTAAGATAAGTCTCTTATAAAGAGTGCTCTAATGCGTCTCTTTCTTTCTTATAAATGAAAGAATTCCTTTTAATACGTCTTCTGGCTGCTCTTCATGAGGCATTAAAGCTGCTTCTTTGATGCTCACCAATTGACAAGTTTTATTAAATTGAGAACACATTTCTAGGGCACGTTTTACAGGAAATGTTTTATCCTCCTCTCCCCATATCAACAAAACCTCAGCGGTAATTAGCTGGTGATTTTGAGCAAATTCATCTACTACTCCCCATTCAATGCCCTTGAGGTATTCTAGCATTCCATACATTCCATGATGATTTTGCAAGGGCTTCACATAATGCTCTGTTATGCTTTTGTTTCGTAATTTGTTTTTATCAAAAAAGAACTGGTGCAAGAGCAAAGGTGATCGAACAATTGGACCACATTTTAACAAGGTTCGAAAAGCAAGATTGGCAAAAGGGAATTTGGCGATCAACTGGTGCATTGGAATGAAAGGCGGTCTATGTCCTGGCATTTCCGTATTAATTAATACCATTTTTTCTATGTTATTTTGTTCTTCTAAAGCAACTAGTCTTGCAATAGAAGCGCCCGTATCGTGCGCAATAAGACTGAACCCTTTATTAATTCCTAAGCGTTGAAATAAGTTGTTTAATCTTTTGGCCTGTGCTGTAAACGTAAAATCAGTTTTGTTGTCATAAAAGCTATCGCCGAAACCTGGCAAATCCACGACATAACAAGTAAAATGAGTAGCAAGCTCTGGTAATAGCTTCCTCCAAGTGTACCCATGGACAAAAAAGCCATGAATAAAAACCAATGGTTTTCCTTTTCCATACGTTCTTACTGCTATTCCTGCATCCTCTATTTCCAGAACCTGTGGGTTCTTGCTTTTATAAAATCTATGCTCGTCCATCTTTAGTAATCTTTTTTAATTAAAGTATGGAGCAAATTTATCCTTTGCTTTTAATAAGAAATTGATATTTTACGACAAACGATCTTTCTATCAAAAAAGCAATGGTAATAGACAGCAATCATCTGAAAAATATATTGGAGTACGCAAACTGTAGACAGATTTCGCTTCCAACATCCATAAAAGAACAACCACTAGTTACAGCCAGTGTTGAGGCTTCTTATTATTTAGATATTTTTCACCAACTACAACAGCATTCTAAGGATCCCTATTTTGGTCTTCATTATGGTGCTTTTTTAAGTCTAAAAGCCCTTGCTGTCATTTATGATATTTCTTTAGTAACCGCCAATCTAAAACAGTTGTTTTTTATTTGGAAGCAGTATGCCAGTGCAAGCTTTCCATTGATTTCTTTTCAGGAAGAAGAAGGATTAGATTTTTACTCCATGCAATTAAAAAGGTCTGCGGTTTCCCTTTCCAACCAAGTCTTAGATAGTATTTTAATGTTTGCTTATCGAGAACTTAAAACAATTACCAATCAGCCAATCACCATTACTTTACCTTATCAAGAAGTGGAAAAGTATCATACATGGTTTAATACCCCCATTATACAAGGAACAGGGCATGCACTTACCTTTCATGCTGCATCCAATAAAATAGTATCCAATAGGCGGCAAAGACATAAACTTAGTGCCCTCCTTCCTGCTTTTTTGAGTTATTTAGTGCCTTTATCAACCCAAGAGCGTTCTTTTTCCATGCGGGTTAAAGTAATGGTATTAAACCTATGCCAACCAGATTTTCCTACTCTAACCAAGGTAGCCGCTCAATTCTGTTTAACCGAGCGAACCTTACAACGACGATTAAAAATAGAAGGCACGTCCTTTAGACAAATTCTTAATGTTCTAAAAAAAGAACTTCACAGCTACTTAAAAAAAGACCCTTGCTTAAAAACAATGGAGCTGGGTTTCATTTTGGGCTACAGTAGCTCTAGTGCCTTTCTCCATGCGCTAAAATCTTGGAAATAATCCAACCTGTGATTTAACACCAGAAGTGTTTTTTTTAAACAATAAATCCCCTAGAAAACGGATCTTTCTAGGGGATTTGTTACGCCTTTAAGATGCATCTTAATAGATAGCTACTTCTTGCAACCATTTATCAATAGCTATTAAGACCTTCGGAGAAATGGTCTCTTCTATTTTTACATACTCTTCTATCGCTCCTGTTTCAGAGGTTTGTAAAAGGTGGTTTAGATTTTCAAACGCTTGGATCTGGTATGTTTTATTTTTTCCCTTTTTAAGCGCCTCTTCTATTCCTTTTAGATTATCAACATGTACTTGGAGGTCTTTATCACCATTAATCGCCAATACAGGGCATTGTACTTTTTGGAGGTATTCTTCTGGATTTGCGGCCAAGAAATAAGCCATCCAAGGGCTTCTCAGTTGTGTAACAATACTGCGAATAACAACATCTGTCCAACCTAATTTTTCACGATCTTCGGCTGACAGTTCTTTTAAATCTTTTTCTAAACGTGCCATCATTTCGCTCGTGCTCTTTTCTTTGTTTTCCTTTGCTAAGACAGCCGCATATATCTTTTCTAAAACCTGAGCCTGTCTTTTAGCTAATCCTGCATCTTGCGTCTCTTGCAAAGTCATGTCGTGGTTCTGCTGTTTTAAAGTTTGATAACCTGGATAACCTGGGCCTGCTAATAAGATCAAAAAAGCAACATCATCGCGAACACTAGCGACCATTGGTGCAATTAAGCCCCCTTCACTATGGCCTAGTAAACCTACTTTATTAGCATTTACTCGTGGGTGTTTTTGAAGATAAGTCAAGGCGGCGGCTACATCCGTTGCAAAATCAGCAGACGTTGCTCCTGCAAAAGTTCCTCCCGATTTTCCTACTCCCCGATCGTCTACTCGCAAAACCACCACTCCTTGGCGTGTCAAATAATCCGCAATGACCATAAATGGTTGGTGCTTTAAAATCATCCCATTTCTATCTTGTGGCCCAGAGCCAGAGATTAAGACAACAGCAGGACAATTTTGTTTCCTTGCAGGTAAAGTGAGTGTTCCTGCTAAACTAAGCCCTGCTTTTTTATTATTAAATTCTACGGTTTCTACATCATAAGAGAATGGAGCCTTAGGTGTTTGAGGGCGTTCTATAACCTCTTGTACTCCAAAAATTAAATCCAATGACAATACCGCTCCTCCTTGCATCCAATTTCCTTTTATTGTCTGCCCATCTTCTTGAAGCGTCCCTTCATAAACTACTCTAGCAGCCTTTATTTCCAGTCGTATTTTAGGGGTTTGAACCTGAACAACATCAAACGCCATATCATAGACCATCTGATTGGGACTATCAAAACTGGCTTTCCAATCGCCTTGTTCTTCTTGTTCTAAATGAAAAACCAACGGGATAGATTGCCCGTTCACCTCTAAATTTCCTTTCCAATGCCCCACAGGAGACAGTATTTGGGCGTCAAGGCTATTCAGAGAAAAACAGCAAGTAAGGAAGCCTACAAAGAGGAAGCGGTGAAAAAGAGCGTTTATCGTGTTCATGATTTATGGTTTGATCGTTTAAATAACATTTAGACAATTGCCTAAATATACAACAGCAACTTACAAAGTCAAAGATTCGTTCCCTCTATTTTATTTTTCATACCGCATTTTTTGATTAGGAAGTACTATTATTATATCCTAGATAGACAGGCAAGCAACAATTTGTAGAGAGAACTCCGTCTTTTTCTGTATCTTAAATCCATGAACGTTTGGATTGCATATAACGACTTACCACAGGAACAATTAGAATTGAGAACGCCCCCCTTTGCTAGCGGAGGAGAAGGGAGTTTGCACCATATAGAGACCACTGGTTATGAGGGCTTGGTAGCTAAAATCTATCATCCTCAAAAACGCACCTTGTTGCGTCAATACAAAATTGGCTACTTACAAGAGCATCCTCCTAAGGCCTTGGTCGAAGAAGAAGGAATTACCTTAGTTTGGCCCAAGCAGCTCTTATTGGATGATAAAAATCAATTCATTGGTTTTTTGATGCCTTATGTTGAAGGAGAGAAATTAGAAATTTTGTCTCTGCCCAAAATAGGGAAACGTTATCGAGCGGAATGGCAACGCTATGATTTTTCTGTGGATACTCGTCGCCATTATCGATTGATGATGTGTTACAAAATCGCACGCGCCATTGAGCAATTGCACCATAGTGAGCGTTATGTGGTCATTGATATGAAGCCCGATAATATTGTCATTCAACCCAATGGACACATTGCTCTAGTAGATTTGGATTCTATTGAGGTCGTAGAAAATGGGGAAACCTTGTATGATGCTCCTGTAGCCACCCCAGAATACACTCCACCAGATAGTTATTGGAAAAACCCAGAAGTAGACCCGACTCAAGAAGAGCCTTGGGATCGTTTTGGTTTAGCGGTTATTTTTTACAAAGTCTTGTTGGGCATTCATCCTTTTGCGGCCTCTACTAAGGGCATTTATGCCGATGCTACGAGTTTGTCAGAGAAGATTGAGAATGGCCTTTTTGTACACAACCCAGCGATGTTGGATCACTTAGAGGTTATTCCTGCTCAACACGAGGAATATCAACGGTTGCCTTTATCGATTCAACAATTGTTTGAACGTTGTTTTATTGCAGGACATACTAAGCCGTTTGCGCGACCTAGTGCCACAGAATGGGCACTTACATTGGAAGAATTCAACAGCAGTGCCCGCTTAGATAGTGAACGCTTGAAAATTCCAAACTTTGCCCTACAACAGTTGCCTGACCAACTCAACTTACAGCAATTATTACAAGTTCCTACAGTTTCTAACATCACCCAAGAAAGTCAAGTGAAGGTCAACTTGCCTTTAGAAAAGAAAGATTTAGAAAAACAACAGCTCCCTAGTGATTTACAAGACTTAAGTCAGTTGCGTTCACAGCGGTTTTTCAATTTTATGATTTTATTGCTTATTACGGTTATTGCGGCCGCTGTTTCTATTGTTTTGCCTTGGCCATTTGCTGTTATTGGTGGCATTATACTTTACTTATTATTTAATTATACTACTTTTAGAACCCGTAAATCTGCCGAGCGTAAACACACTGTAAGGGCTTTATTATTGCAACAAAAAAGCAACTTTCAACAACTTTTACAAACCGCACAAAGCTATGAAGTCCGCTTAGTCAACTTGGTAAAAACGCTTCAGGGGAATATTGAACGCGCACAATCACTGACCTTAACGGAAGCTTTAGATGATAGAGGCCTTTTGCAACAACAATTAGATACGTTTCAACAATTTATCAAGGAACAAAAGCGCAAATTGCGCTTGCTACAACGGGAACAGCGCAATCAATATCAACAGCTCAAAAAATATTACCAGCAGCAAGTCACTGAGCGAACAACAATGGTTGATTCTAATTTGCCAACCATTCGCCAACAAATCTTATGGTTACAACGTCAAAAACGCCTAGGACAACTCTCTCCTACCGCCCTTAATGATTATGATAAGGACTTAGGAACCTTAGAGTTGCTGCAAACCCAAGAGCAGGTAGAGCGTGCCGATACACAACACCAATACCAAGAAAAGATAGAAGATTTATTATACCGCTGTAGCGAACGCCACAAAAGTTTAATTGAAGAGATAGAGCGCTATCATCAACGGGTGACTCCTGATAAAGCTGTAGAATTGAAAAAGCTATTGCAAGAGCAACGCCAACGTTTGCAAGAGGTCGAACGAGTGCAGTATGATTTACAACGGTTAGAAAAACCATTGGAAGAACAAATTGAAACTTATCGCCGTGCCCAAAAAACCGCTGCTTTATATGACAAGATCAATTACGGCCGCCATTTACTAGAAATGGTAGGCCTAGCAAAACCCTTGTAATAGCCTTCCTAATCTTCCAAACCTCCTTCTATAAGAAGGAGTTGAGCGCCTGTCCATTCGTAAATTTTGGTCTCCTGTAAGGTGTAGATGGGTTGTTTTTCTTGGTTGTAGTACCCTTCTTCTTGATGCAATTCTATGATGTGGCTTCCTTGCTGGTGTTCTTGTGGGTATTTATAATAGGCATTTGAAAAATGGTTGTCTCCAAAGCCTTGACTTAAAAGACCTAGCTCTTTCCAGTTTTTTCCATCCCATAATAAGGTCGTGGTTGCAGCAACGCCTCCACAATAGCCATCGCTAAAAGCAATTTCCACCACTTCTTTAATTCCTGCTAATCCTTGTGCCCCTTTTAGTTGTACTTGTGTTTTTGTGTATAAGGTTCCAATCGCCGCAATGTGAAGGCTGTCTATAAATTGTCCTTGATAGCTTGCTACGAACACTATATCTAATTGCGGTTCTTGATAATTGCCGCGCTGTACCTTTCTGATTTTTTGAAGCCCATAAGTCATGGTTAAGGGAGTGGCTCTACTTTCTGCTTTGGTGAGGGCGATGTCTCCTCCCCATATAAATACGTCTTCCTTTTGGTATTGAACTCGATACCAATTGGCACGAAACCCTTGGCGTGTTTCGGTTTCGTCTAGGCGTTCTAGGAGTTGTAAAGCGGTTCCTGTTGGCAGCGTTGCATGCAACGTTGCTTGGGTATCTGGCCCAACATAAACCCGTGTCTGAGGCCCCAGCGTCCAAACTTCTCCCCCTTCAGGATGCCAACGATAAGGGCTATCCGACGTATAATCAACTTGCCCAAGGCAAACAACACCAAAGCCACTAAGCAACAACCATAATAAAAAACGCATCATAAGAAAGGAATAAAAGGGTACCCCTTTTCTAAAACAAAAAGTAGACCTGTTTCAAAAGAAACCCTTTAATCAGGAGCAACTTCAGACATATACTGCGCATTATCTCCATGGTGAACACCTTGAAAATCTGGATTTTCTAAATAATGGCGAAGGGCAAAATGATTGGAATAAAAGGCCAAATCCTTCCAAGGAATAGCACCAACATCAAATAGGCGCACTTCTGTAGTCTCATCACCAGCACCAAATTCCAAGTTATCTAAGGTAGCCAAAAACAGAAAATACACTTGATTAACATGGTGAATGTTATAAACAGTATGAAGGCGTTTAATCGTCACTTTAGCTCGGGTCTCTTCCCAAACTTCTCTAGCGGCTCCCTGCATGACGGTTTCTCCATTTTCCATAAACCCAGCAGGCAAATTCCATTTCCCCTTTCTAGGTTCAATATCGCGGCGCCCTAAGAGTATTTTTCCTTCATGAAAAACCAAACAACCACAAATCATTTTAGGATTTTGATAGTGTACCATTGCACAATTAGAGCAAACAAAACGAGACCGCGTATCACCAGTAGGAACTTGATATAACAAAGGACCATGACCACATTGACTACAGAATTTCATACAAAGTGCTTTAGTAAACTTAAAATAACAGGATATGGAAGATACAAGATTTGAGCAAGATATTAGACTTTGTGACGCCCTTCGTCATAAAGTTTATTCCGCTGCCCTACTAACATTCCTTCTATAAAAAATAGTTCAGACCTTATTTTGACAACACTTCTTCACAAAATTAGTTGTAGTATGAAGCATAGAATAAGGCCAGTGTAAAAAAATAATTCCATTGGCCTAAAAAATATTTTAGATTACTCTAAAAATTCTTTTAGATTGTCCTATATTTGTATCATAACAATCCATTCCTTGTTTTAAGCCACTGTTTTGTATTACAATTATGAAATATATTTTACTCTGTTTACTTGCTTTCAATTTATTCACTGCTTCCGCGCAAACAGGAAGTATTGAAGGACGGTTGCTCAATTCTGATTATGAAGCCATCTTAGCTGCTAATGTATCTCTATGGATAGGAGATAGTTTAACCAATTACATCACTAGTAGCGATTATGATGGTCACTTTAAATTAGAAGACGTTCCTTATGGGGAATACAAGCTGCATGTCTCTTATATTGGTCTTCAAACCTTAAAAGAAAACATCACCTTATCACAAGCCAACTTAGATCTAGGCCGTCTATCCTTTGTTGCGACCTCTACACTGACAGAAGAGATTGTCGTAACGAGCAATGTCATTCAGAAAGAACATACTGTTTGTTGTGCTATTGAGCGTATTGCTCCTACAGTGGCCACCAAACATATCGTAGATCCTGATGTGCTCAATAAAATCACCTCTCCAACCAATTTAGTAGAAGCACTTACCTTGGTCTCAGGAGTCCAAGAAGAAGTTGCTTGTGGAGTTTGTTTTACCAATACGATTAGTATTAATGGCCTGCCAGGACAGTACACTGCTGTTCTAATTGATGGAACTCCTATGTATGGGAATTTAGCAGCTGTTTATGGGCTCAATGGCCTACCGACAACAATGATTGATCGTATTGAGATCACCAAAGGTCCAAGCTCCACTATTTTTGGCTCTGAGGCTGTTGCAGGAGTAATTAATATTATTACTAAGAACCCACGCCAAGAGCCTTTAATTTCTTTAGACATTCGTGGAACAACCCATTTAGAGAGTTTCAACAATATTTCTATAGCGCAAACCTGGGGTAAATGGAGTACTATGGTTGGATTAAGCCATGCCTATGTCGGCACCAATCACGATGATAATGGGGATGGATTTGGAGATTTAATCAACTTAGATCGGGTATCTGCCTTTGCTAAATTAACACTAAAACGACCTAAAAACCGCCGTTTTTCCTTATTTGCTCGTTTCTATTATGAGGATAGGAGAAATGGGGTAGAAGAGTTTGTTGATGGGCGCAATTACTTTCAACTACGAGGCGATGATCAAATCTATGGAGAGAGTATTTTCACTCAGCGCTGGGAAATATTAGGAACCTATGATTTACCAACAGAGGAATACATCAAGCTAGACTATTCTTTTTCTGGTCACTACCAAGACAGTTATTATGGCTCTGATTATTATGTTGCCACACAGTATGTTGGTTTTGCCAATTTGAACTGGAACAAATACTACAAAGGACATGGTATTACTGCTGGTCTAACCTTCCGTTATCAATATTATGATGACAATACCATTGCAACACAAGATAGCTTACAACAAACGGTAGGAGATCATCAATTCATTCCAGGTATTTATGTTCAAGATGCTTGGGATGTTTCTAATAAACTAGCTATTCTATATGGTTGTCGATTAGACTTTTATCAAAATCATGGGTTCATTCCTGCTCCTCGCTTTAATCTAAAATACCAACCAAGTACTTGGACAACGTTCCGCCTCAATGCAGGGACAGGATTCCGAATTGTCAACCTCTTTACAGAAGATCATGCTTTTGTAACGGGCAGCCGTCAAGTTGAAATTGCGGAAACATTGCAACCAGAACGTTCTTACAATGCCTCCCTCAACTTCAATCATATATTTTTATTAGGCGAAAGTCAGGGCAATATCAATATAGATGCGTTTTACACGTACTTTAGCAATGCTATTTTTCCAGATTATAGCAATGCCAATAAGATCGTTTACAAAAATCTAGCAGGTTTTGCACAGACCCGTGGTTTTAGTGCTAGTTATAGCCATCAATTGCCTTTTCCATTGAGTTGGTCCATTTCTGCCAATCTACAATGGGCTTCACAAACCAATAAAAATGAATTCAACGAATGGGAAACTTCCCCTCTAGAATACGCTCCACTATACAGTGGTAACTGGAGCTTACAGTACAATTATCGCCCTTGGGACCTAATTCTTACTTACTCTGGCACCTTGACAGGAACAATGGCCTTACCAGAAGTTTTTGATGTTAATGATCAAGGGGTGGCAGTTTCTACTGCTCGTCCAACAACCTCTAAGCCATTTGCCCTGCACAATATGCAATTGACCAAGACCTTTTCTCGCCAGAATTTAGAAATCTATTTAGGCGTACAAAATTTCTTGGATTATCGCCAAGAAATCTCTCCATTGGTAGGTTATAACGATCCCAATTCAGCCGCTGGTTTTAGCGACTTTTTTGATACCGCTTATGCTTATTCTCCGATTCATGGACGTGAATTCTATTTAGGGATTCGTTGGCAATTTTCTGGCACTAAAAAAACAAAAAAATCATAGCAACGGCTTATTTATCAAGCTCTAGTAAAATTAATAAAGCTGCCTCAGGAAGCCCTGTAATCGCTATAATTTGATCCAAATCCAAGCCCTCCTCATATAGATGGAGGGCTATTTCTTCTTTATCTTGATAATAACTAGACTCTAAAGTATGTTTGGCCTGTTCAACAGCTTCTTGTGCCAACTCTTCTGCTTTTTGAATCGTTAATGGCACGGCATTTTCTATAGATTGCCATTCCTCCAATGCCCCTGATTGTGCCAAACTATAATAGCCTTGATCACCCAGCAATAAGTAATCTAAAATAGGCAATTTGATTAAGTAACCCACTTGTAATAACTGTCGAATAGCAAGGAGGTCTTCCTCTCCAAACAGCCATTCTTTATCGTATGCCCGTTGACAAATCAACACAAAGTTGGCGTGTTTATGTAAGGCCGCTTGAAAGACTTCGGTTGTTTGCAATTCTGCGATCTCAGTGGCACTCAATAGCTCCATTAATAACAATTGATGGTGCTGACTCAAGCCGATGACCCAAAGACAACTCTCTCCTTCTCTTGGGGCTTCTCCTTGTAATAATAATTCTTGTACAATCTCATACAGGTCATTTATTAATAACGAGTTATCCTTATTTCCTATTGGGTTTTCTTTTTTCATGTAGGTATTTTTAATGCTTTATTTTTTCCTTAGATTTCACTTACAATTTTATGAAATTTTAAATTAAAAATCAAATAAAATTTACAAATAAGCCTATTTTTAGCTCTAAAAACCTATTAAAAATACAATTAATCTTGTTTTGAAATTATTGTTTCAAATAAAAGTTCCCAAAACTTCTATTCCTTTCAAAACCATTCCATTATTTTTTAAAAAAATTATTTCTTTTAAAACAAAAAAGCACCAAAACTATAAAGTTTTGGTGCCTCCTACATTCCATCAATAAAGCGATATAAATACAGTCTTGTTTTTCTAATTGCTTCCTAAAAAAGTATTTTTAATAAAAAAAGCCACCTGTTTCGACAGGCAGCTTTTGTAGATTTTTTATAAGTAATAATGAAGAGAGTATTAGGCATTAACAATCCCTGTATTACTACCACTAATATTTTCTTCTTCGTGCAGATCTCCTAGTCCAAGAGAGCCGCCATAGCCACTAGTACGGCCTATCGTAAGTTCATAAACTTTTGCCACGCCATTAGTATCAAACTCTAAATTAAAGTTTTGAAGATCAACAACCTTTCCATCTAGAATACTACTTAAATGTTCTGGTTTAACCTCTACCATAGCATTAGAAACAGTCACATCATCAAAAGTAAAGTTATAAGTAGTGGCTTTTCCTCCAAACATAGAAGAAGACATAGGATATTTATTCTTTAAATCTTTGATAGCACCGCTTTGAGCAACAAATTTCTGCGCTCTATATCCATGTTGATCTTTTAAGAAAGTAGTAAACGTAGCAGCATTGTCAATATTTAGCGCAAATCGTTGTCCACCTGCTAAGAAATCGGTAGTTCTCGCGTTCAATTTTTCCTCATCGGTAGCATTCACACTTAACCCTAGCTTTCTTAAAGTAACATTGAGCGTCCCATAAGCCATTTCATGAGGGTTATCCAAACTACTTGCAAACTGCTCTTCTCCTCCCATCGCATTAACAGCATGTTCTGCCACTTCGTGCCCTGTTTTATTAGAATTACCTTCGATTTCTTCTTCTGTTTCAAACAAACCATCTGCTGGATCTAATTGCCCTGTTTCAATGATTGTTTGTTTAAGGAAATCCGTCTTGGCTCTTTCTGCTATCCCTGCATAATTATTACTAATAATCAAATCTTTATAATCAGGCAATACCGTTTGTAAAATTTGAGTGAGTAAGCCTGCTTTAAGAACAGTTCTTGCGCTATCTGATAAAGGTTCTCCTCCTTCATTCGCAACATTACCAGCCATGGACAAAACAGAAGAATAAACCGCATAAGTAGTTTTCTGATGGAGTATATCGGCTTGATTATTCAACGTAGCCTTCGCATCTTGAGGTTTTGTTTTAACTAAACCATTAATAGCAGAAACAGTAGAATTAATAGCTCCTGGCAATTGTGAAGTACCTAAGGCTTTAATAGCTGTAACATACTTAGGGATTTTTTGTAAGTCACTTGCTGTACTTCCAGCAGCACCTTGAACTTGGCTTAATAGTTTTGCTTCTACCGTAGCCATATGAGCACCAGCTAAAGGAAGCCATGCTACCGCTATCCCTGCAAAAGCAAAGAGCATAGCTCGATTCATCTCTTGCCTAGCATTCTCATCATTAATAGACCCCTGAATAGAATCTATGGCTTGGCTTTGTCCTTGCTTAATTTGAGTGTACGCTTTATTGATATCGCCTTTAATATCCAACATTAACAACTCTGCAAAGTTATCTTCTCCTGTCACTCCTTGAAGTTGTGCATCAGCACTATCCACAGCTTGTGCCTTGAGGAGTGCGATATCAACTTCTCCACCAAGTGTCTCTCCACGAGACAAAGCATCTAATTGCTGAATCAATTCCTCATCCCCTTGCAATTGCATCACTTCTTGTTGTGGCTGCATTACAGGCTGCTGTTCTGGTACCTTATCTTCGACAGGTGTTTGGCGGGCTTCATCCGCCATATTCAATGCTTGTGTCTCTAAATTAGGATCTATATTAACTTGGTCCTTAGAAGAGCCTTTTGCTAAACCTAGTTTTTGTTGAATAACATGGGCTAACTCTTGTTCCAAATGTTTTTCTTGCCCAGGGCCAATATATATTTTATTACCAATAGCATAGGCTAAAGCACCAAACATAGCAGGTTGATTAGAGTTGTAGTATACTTCTACATCATCCAAGGAAACCTTGAATTTTTGCTCCATCCTTAATTTTAGTTCCTCAGGCAAGCCTGTTTTATTTTCTTTGTTTTTTTGCTGTACCTTTTCTTGGTCCGCCTTCATCTTGGGGCTATTCTGAATCTGATCAGCCATAGCTTGCTGTTCTTTCATTTTGGGACTATTTAAAATCATCCCTGTCCAGTCTTGCTCTTGTTGCTGGCGATCACTTTGGTCATTCGCATGACCTTCACGCTCCTCTGTAGAGATAGAGCGATGAACCTGCTCCTTGTTTACTGATTCTTTCATTCTTTAGTTTTTTTCTGTTATAAGGTTTAGACGCTCAATAGAATATAAAATCAAGGCCTTACCGCTTAAGGTACGATAAAACCTTGATTTTTTCACCCCAATTACAGAAAAAATCACATTCCCCAAGTCAAGCCTACAGAAGCAAAATGCAGGAAGGTAAAAACAATACTTTCTGGATTGGTTCCTCCTCCTTCTAGTAGGCGATATCCTCCCTTAATGGCTAAGTTATCGGTCACATAATAAGCTGCGCCTACAAAAAAATCTTCCGCTCGACCTTGTGGAACTGCTAAACCATCTCCTTCTAAGATAATGGCTAACTTATCAATAGGACGCCAATTAAGATATATATTGATAATAGGCACAAATCCTAAGTTTGTATTAATAGAACTTACCTGTTCATTGCTTAAACGAACGCTAGCTTGGCGTATCTTAGCAGTTGCCCCCAATGCAAACGTAATGTTCTCTTTTTCTACAAGGTGAAAACGGTAAGTTAAGCGGTAAGAATTAAAAATATAACGTACCTCTAAAGGAAGACTAGAGGAAAAGTTAATTCCTTGGTATTCGATATTCTGGTTATATCCTTCTGTATTAGAAAAAATAGTTAGTGGCGCAACCAAACCAATAATTGTATGACGTTTTGCGATGGTATATCCTGCTCGAAGACGTACAAAGGCATTAGGCCGCACTTTAAATTCACCCCCAAATGCATTAAATTCTGTTCCTGATTCTGTAGAAATTTTGATGCGGTTATAAGGCCCTCCAAAAGCCGCTCCTGACTCTACATCTGCAATAAATTGAGCTTGAGTTGTCGGATTAAAAGACGCACATAAGAATAAAGTCAAGGAACAGACTAAGGCTCTTAGTAAATACTGTTGTTTCATAATTGATTAGATTGGTTTGGTCAAAAAAAATGTCCCAATAGCTTCTCAAACATTCTATATAATTAATTTAAGAATACCCTGCTGTTGTACACCATGATTCTAAAACAATAGCAAAAGAATAAGGTTGAGCACTTATTTAGAATATTCTACAATCATGAAATAGCAGTCCTTATAGCTTATTAAAAGCTTAATGTATAAACATCACCGTTATTTATTAGACAATAAATTAAAAACAGACTACTGCCTATAAGAAGGATTACCCTTAGCAGTAGTCTGTTGTTTTATTGGAAAACTTTTTTTTTTACATAAAAATGAACACACTTTTCTTCCTTCCTTTGTGAACAATCTTATCTTTGTAGTCTACTTAATTTAGTGCAAGTGGCAGCGTCCTGTAGCAGTACGATTCATAATTCCACAGCGCTGGCCATTGTGATTGATAGCATTACAAGAAGTAGAGGAGTAAACCACTTGGCTATGATTAAGCCGTCTGCTCAAAATAGCGTCTACTTTGGCTTCTATTTTAGTGTACTTATCCACTAATTCTAGGGGGTAACGATCAAAGTGCGTTAAGTATCGATCTAGGTTGTACACATAGCCAAGACGGCCATTGGTACGCACCTTATAATAGCCGTACTTATCTTTTCCAAATACCTGAATTTGTTGTTCGTTTTCTAAACTATCTATGACAGCTCCCATATTTGGGTATCGTTGACCATAAATAGGCAGCAAAGCAGCCGTCTGTAATTTCACGTCCAATTTGTATCCTTCTTCTTTTAAGTAGGTCATTAATTTTTCTTCCGCTCTGTATAATTTTCGACGATTAACAGGACGAGGATCATTCGCGTAGATAACTTGATACTGTTCCTGCGTTTCTAGCAAGACATCAAATTCTGATTGGGCCTGAGTCGTTCCTATTGTTACTATTATCAAGCACAAACAATTAACAATATATTTCATAGTATTATCTTTTTAGAATAAAAAAAAACATACAACACTATTTTTTGCTCTACCATTGCTGTAGTCTGTTTTCTTTCTAAGAATTCTTTAGCAGTTGAAAACAATTATAGTGTGTTAAAAACAGTTAAGTGGTAATATTTTTGCAGAGAACTACAGCAAAGATAGAAAGACACGGTAGTTGATATTAGATAATCAAATTTATCAATAGCAGAAAATCAAATGATTTAAGCTATCCCTTCAGTAGCAGTTACTATCCCCCACTATATTATTATAAAAAATTCTTTATTAATTAACTTTTAATTTTTTTTATGGGTTATTACGTAAAGTATGGTCATAGATTTATTAAACGTACTCGAAATAGACGCATAAATACCATTGATGCTATTCTTGGAACAAAGAAGCAAGCTAAGATGTATGGTTCTGAACGAGATGCAAAAAAAGCTATTACCACTTACATGTTTGCTTACAAAGAATTAGAAGGGCACTGTCAAATAGTTCCTGCAAAATGAATCTCGCATTCAAAAATGATCCTCCTAAAACAGATCGCATTGAATTATAGAGAGTTATCCTAACAATTCTATTACTAAACAAGGAGCATAGAGTTGCTTTATTATTTCACCCGCTACTCTAAACAACACTCCACTTCTTAAACACGAAAAATGGTCAATTGTCTAACAATTGGCCTTTTTTTATGCGCTCTTTTTTATTCCTTTATAAAGATACATTTTTTTTAGAACAGTCAATACTCTTATTTAGAAGCAACAACACAAAAGCTTCCTTAGTAGAAGCTGCTCTAAGCCGCATAAACTCTCAAAAAATTTGTATCTTAGCCGCTTATATAACTGGCCAGTATTAAAGGGCAAAACAAAAAGCCTTCAGCATCTTGATTATCAATTCAATACAACAAAAGAGCCAGCAGTTTAATTTGATCACTATAGACGACGAAAGATGAAGATTTCTCTCGATTGGTTACAACAATACGTTCAAGTAACAGCTTCCAAAGAAGCTGTTAGCGACATTCTTACAAATATCGGTTTAGAAGTAGAAGGGGAAGAAGCCTACGAAACTATTCCTGGTAGTTTGGCTGGCTTTGTTATTGGCCATGTCAAAACAAGGGAAAAACACCCCAATGCGAATACACTTTCTTTGACCACCGTTGATATCGGAGGCCCAGAATTATTACCCATTGTTTGTGGAGCACCCAATGTGGATGCAGGCCAAAAAGTAGTAGTAGCTACGATTGGCACCATGCTTTACCCAGAGGAAGGAGCACCTTTTAAAATTAAGAAAGGTAAAATTAGAGGCGAAGTCTCTATGGGAATGATTTGCGCAGAAGATGAACTCGGTTTAGGAGCAGGCCATGATGGTATTATGGTTTTGGATGCCAATGCTCCAGTAGGACAACCAGCCGCTCAATATTTCGCCGATAAAGTTATCAGCGATACCATTTTTGATATTGGTTTAACGCCCAACCGTTCTGATGCAACAGGACACTTGGGAGTGGCTTTTGATTTAGCCGCAGCTTTACGCGCTAATTATGAAGACCAAGGAGATTTTAATCGTCCTGAGGTCGCTGCTTTAGACAGTGGCAAGAATACCCTAAGCATCCAAGTACAAGTAGAGCAAACCGAGCAATGCAAGCGCTACGCTGGTATTTGCTTAGAAAACATAACCGTTAAGGAATCTCCTGAATGGCTGCAACATCGCCTAAAGAGTATTGGCTTAACTCCCAAAAACAATGTGGTAGACATTACCAATTTTGTTTTGCATGAACTAGGACAACCTTTACATGCCTTTGATTACGACAAAATTGGTGGAAAAAGCATTGTTGTTAAAAACTTGCCAGAAGGCACTACTTTCCAAACACTCGATGAAGAAAAACGCGAATTGAGTGCAGAAGATTTGATGATTTGTGATGCACAAGGCAATGGCTTATGTATTGCAGGTGTTTTTGGTGGTTTAAATTCTGGTGTAACAGAAGCGACCACAAAAATTTTCCTAGAGTCCGCTTATTTTGACCCGACAGCTGTTCGTCGTACAAGCATGCGCCATTTATTGCGCACTGATGCAGCAACACGCTTTGAGAAAGGTGTTGATCCTAATGGAGCCGTCGTGGCATTACAGCGAGCTATTTTATTGCTACAAAAATACGCCGACGCAACAATTGCTTCGGACTTAATAGATTGGTATCCTACTCCAATTGAGCGCAACCAAGTCAATGTTCGTTTTGATAAAGTTATCCGTTTGATTGGAGCTGATATTCCAAAAGAAGACATCAAAGCTATTTTGGGTTATTTGGATATGACAATTGTAGAAGAATCAGAAGAAGCCTTTACAGTAGCTGTACCAACAGACAAAGTAGATGTTACTAGAGATGCAGATGTTATTGAAGAGATTTTGAGAATCTATGGGTATAATAAGGTAGAAACACCTAATACCGTCCATTCTGTTTTATCCTTTGCCCCTACACCTAATCCCTTTAAGGTTAAAAACCTACTAGCGGAACTGTTGACTAGTGTTGGCTTTAATGAAATGATGGCGACGTCTATGACGCGCTCTAAATATTACCAAGACCACTGGCCACAAGAAGAAGAAAGTTTGGTTTTTGTCAACAATACGTCTAATCAACACTTGGACTTAATGCGTCCTAGCATGTTGTTCAGTGGTTTAGAAACCATTGTTCACAACCAAAACCGCCAGCAACAAGATCTTAGGTTATATGAATTTGGTAAAACCTACCAAAAATTGCGCCTTGGAAAAGAAGAGAAACGCGATTATGTAGAGCAACAGCATTTAACCTTGTTTATGACAGGAAAACGCTTGGCTGAAAACTGGCATGAAGCACAACAAGCGACCAGTTTTTATACGCTTAAAGCGGCGGTGGAGCAAGTATTGCAACGCATTGGAATTGATTCTAACAAACTACAAACTACTCCTGTCGAAGAAGCGCCATTTACCTATGGTTTACGTTACCACCGCGGCAAACAAACGGTTGTTCGTTTTGGTCGTGTAGATGGTCTTATTGCACAAGGAATGGGGGTCAAACAAGAAGTATTCTATGCAGAGTTTGACGTAGATGTTTTGTTACAAATTCTCAAAAAACACAAACTACACTACAAAGCAGTATCTAAATATCCTGCTGTTCGCCGTGATTTGGCCTTAATTGTAGACAACAGTATAAGCTACCAACAAATGTTAGGCGTTGCCATCAAAGCAGGAGGCAAACAATTGCGGGCTACCAATTTGTTTGATGTTTATGAAAACGAAGAACAAGTTGGCAAAAACAAAAAATCTTGTTCTGTTAGTTTCATCTTCCAAGATGATAACAAAACCATGAAGGACAAGGACATTGATAAAATCATGTCTAAACTCATCAGCACCTACGAAAATAAACTACAAGCGTTAATTCGCAAATAAATACACTTCTAAACAGCAACAAGGCTAGACACACCAACTAACCTTGTTGCTATACAGAAGGAGTAGGAAACACTAACTCTATTCATAATTTTTTAGAATTGGTAAAAATGAGTACCTTAGAGGAGAAGTTAGAGGCGATTGAAATAAAGGTGATGAAGCTAGTAGAGCAAAATCTTCAGTTTAAAGAAATTTGTGAAGATTTGCTGAGTGCAAGACGACAATTAGAAAAAGAAAATGTCGCACTAAAAGAAGAGTTGGCCCAACAAAATAATCCCCCCCAAGAATTGGTGCAGCCAAATTTGCCCCAACCAAAGGAAGGAAACCAACAACTAGCGGACGCTTACGCAGCAGATAAAGAAGAAACAAAACAACAGATTGATCAATATATAGAAGCAATAGATAATAGTATTAAGTGGCTTCGTGCCCTTTAAGTGATACGCTATGAACGACGATTCTTTTCAAAATATCCCCGTTGTATTAGCAGGCCGTACTTATCCTGTGCTGGTCAAGCCAGAAGAAGTGAGCCGTATCCAAGCTATTAATCAACGCTTGACTCAAGAGTTATCCGACTTACAAAGTCGATACAGCAACCAATTGAATACCCAGGATCTACTGGCAATGCTCTTATTAACCTATGCCAATCGCTTGGCCGAAGAACAGCAAAAGTCTGATCTCTCTCCTGTAGAAGCACGGGTAGCGGCTATTGAGCAATTGTTAGAACAGGTTACTTGATCAATAATTCCGCTTTGTTTTCTCCTTTCCATTTGTCAGAATGCTCTTTTTAGAGCAATAGACACTGCACCTATTGATATTTCTATATCCACGCTCCTACTCCACCAATGTTGGAATAAGCCAACTTATGCGCTTATTCTATGATTAGAAACTAATTTGGGGCGATGCTGCCCTGTAATGCATATATAAATTTAATACATCATGAGTATTCCTGTAGCCATAGTTATTGGCGCTGTCATAGGCCTTTTAGTTGGCTTTTTTATTGGTCGTTCTTTATTGCAAAAGATCAATAAACAAAAACAACTAGAATTGGATAAAAAGGCAGATGACATCCTCATTGCTGCCCGCACCAATGCGGATACCAAAGTTTCCGAAGCAGAAAAAAAAGCGCGTCAGATAGTTTCCAAAGCCAAAAAAGATGCTGACCAGATCAAGAGTAATAAAATTTCCGATGCCAAAAAGCATTTTAATAATAAGAAGAAAGAATTTGAAAAAAATTGCCAAAGTCGTGAATCTAAGCTCAAAGTCAATGAAAACAAAGCATTAGAACGCGACAAAAACACTCAAAATAGAGAACGTGAAATTCTCAAAAAAGAGAAATCCGTTGAAAAAATCCGTGAAAACCTTAACCAACAACTCGCTCTAGTAGAAGTTAAGATGGATAGCCTTGAGAATAAAGAAAATGAGTATTTAGCACACCTAGAAAAGATTGCTAAACTTAGTGCCCAAGAAGCAAAAGATGAATTAATTAAAACCGTCAAAGACAAAGCCGATACAGAAGCCATGGCGTATGTCAAAGACCGTTTTGAAGAAGCAAAAATCAACGCCAACAAAGAAGCTAAAAAGATTGTCATTCAATCCATTCAGCGTATGGCAGCAGAGCATACCATTGAGAATACGGTTTCGGTCTTCCGCTTAGATTCTGATGACCTAAAAGGCCAAATCATTGGTCGTGAAGGCCGTAATATCCGTGCATTAGAATCAGCAACTGGTGTAGAGATCATTGTAGATGATACGCCTGAAGCAGTTATTATTTCTAGCTTTGACCCTATTCGCCGAGAGATTTGCCGCTTGTCTTTGCAACGCTTAGTTGCTGACGGGCGCATTCACCCCGCCCGTATTGAGGAGGTTGTTGCCAAAACGAAGAAACAAATTGAAGAACAGATCATGGAAATTGGTCAGCGTACCGTTATTGATCTGAATATTCACGGACTACAAACACCACTCATTCGTATGGTGGGTCGTATGCGTTTCCGTTCTTCTTATGGTCAAAATCTACTCAAGCACTCTATTGAAACCGCTAAATTATGTGCCATTATGTCTGCAGAATTGGGCTTGAGTTCTCGCGAAGTTAAACTCGCCAAACGCGCAGGTCTATTGCATGATATTGGCAAAGTAGGAGAAGAAGAAACCGAGTTGTCTCACGCTTTATTAGGAATGAAAATGTGTGAACGCCACGGTGAAAAAGCAGCGGTTTCTAATGCTGTTGGAGCCCACCACGATGAGGTAGAAATGAAATACATCATTGCTCCTATCGTTCAAGTATGTGATGCCATTTCTGGTGCCCGCCCTGGTGCTCGCCGCGAGATTCTAGAAAGTTACATTGAGCGGATCAAAGAGCTAGAGCAAGTTGCCTTGGCGCATGATGGGGTACAAAAAGTATATGCGATGCAAGCTGGTCGTGAACTTCGCGTCATCGTAGAGTCTGAGAAAGTTTCGGACAAGAAAGCAGAAGATTTGTCTTTCAAAATTTCTCAACAGATTCAGAATGAAATGCAATATCCAGGACAAATCAAAGTGACCGTTATTCGCGAAAAACGCGCTGTAGCTTTCGCTCGATAAATTTGTTCTTGTAACCTTATATAAAAGCATCCTGACCTGAGCGTTAGGATGCTTTTTTTATTCCTTTAATACTCCTACTATGGTACGTTTTGCTTTCTTATTTTTAATCCTCTTAGGGGGCAGTTGCCAATCTGATCCAGAAGAGACTACCCTTGCTAATGTCTTGCCTGTAATAGATAGTGTAACGAGCCTCTCCCTACAAGCCTTACCGTTATTTGAGGAAGAAGCAGGTCATTTTTCTATTTACTTTCCAAGCCCTCCACAACGCTCGACGCATACCAGTGAGGTCGATATTGGCCCTCTAAAAATGACGCAATGGGTTGCTAAGGATGCCTCTGGGCAATTTTATGTCGTCAGTTATGCTGATTATCCTGCCGCCGTCTTGCGTCTAGGATCTGAAAAGCAATTGTTAAAGGGCGTGGAGGAACGCTTACTCTCGGCCTTACATGCCAAACGGACTTCGCGGCATCCCTTACTCCTTGATAGCTTGCACCAAGGTATTGCCTTTCAGGCAGAAGCAAAACGTCGCCATTGGCACTTAAATTATCAGTTGTATTTGAGGGACAAACGCCTGTATCAATTGGGGATTCACTCTGCTATTGGGCCGATTCATCCGCAGGATTCGGCGGACTTTTTTGGGAGTTTTGTGGTGTTAGAATAATTATCAACAAACAATTATTTTTACAATACATTCAAATAATTTCCTATTTTTTACATCAAATAATACCCTTCATCTTCCCAAGCGGCAGGCAACTCTTCTTCCCCCAACAACTGGCGCAAATTAATCTCAATGGTACGAGCAATGGCACTGACTGCGGTATCACTTGGACGATTTTCAAAAGGATCTTGTAGGTTATAAGCTGTGCGTTCTAATAGAAAGAAGATTGTGACTAAACTCATAATCAATGGAAAGCTCCAAGCAATAGAAATTGCTTTGAAAGCAAAAATCAAACAAATCGCGAAAGCATAGATAATCAGATGTAGCATCATGCGATAGGTGGTTGGAAAGACAGTTCCCTTAATGCGTTCCGCTTTGCCCATTGATGCCACTAAACGAACCAAGGTATCATCCAATTGCAATTGCCCAAACACATCTAACTGTTCTCTTGTGCGCAGGTCTTTTATGACTTGGCTATTGAGCTGTATCAATCCCAAAGGAATGTTCTGATGCTTCTCTAAATGTGCCAACTCTGCCGCACTTAACAACTGCATGGATTGCACACGCGCTAAGGGCTTCAATTTTCGCAAACTCTCTCCTAAACACCAACACCACGCAATTTGACGATAGACCATTTGTTGGATGGTAGTGGCTTCTTCCTTAGGCAATAGCGCTTGTAACTGCAAGGTAAAACTCCTAGAATCATTTACAATGGCGCCCCACACTTTGCGGGCTTCCCACCAACGATCGTAGGATTGTCCAATTTTGAAGGAGAGCAAAATTGAAATCGCAGTTCCTAGAAAAGCAGGAATACTAAAAGCCAAACTAGGCAGCGCTGTAGACCATTTCCATTGCACGCTATAGACAATTCCACACAAGGCAGCGACAATGAGAAGATCACTCCAGACGCATTTAAAAAGATCAAGCAACGGTTTTTTATAACTGAGTATCATAACTTAAAGTGGAATTAGTTCTACTGTTTTTTAATAACTACGCAAAGATGTTGGAAGGCCTCCTTTTAGAGAAAAGCAATACAACCATTCTGTCTCTATTTTTTCTTTTTTCGACCTTTCTTGTTGCTCTTCTTTTCCTCTACTTTTTGGCGACGCTTGATTCCTAAATGATCTCTAATCGCTGTTTCATTGTGATAATAGGTCAAATATCCCCAAAACCAAAAGCGGCGCCTAGCTTTGGGTTCATGGATTAAATCCACATTGAGTTTTTCATCCACCATCAAAACTCCAATATCTCGTGCCTTGCAAATCTTGAACAGATTCTGTCGCAAGTCTTTCTTAATCATATCAAAAGAATCATTGGAGAGGGATAACCATTGTTCATTCGCAGGATACTGAAAGACTTGGTGAATCACCTGCATCTCTTGGTATTTATAGCTCTTTCTAAACAATAAAAGGTGCAACAAAGTAGCTCCTACCCAAACCCCTAAAGGCAATAAAAAACGCATCAACCATCCCTCTCCTCGCCAAATTAGAAACAAAACGCCTGTTGCTAACGTAAACAAGAGCCCTTTCCAGATACTATCTCTAATCCAGGCTTTATTAACACGATAAGGGCGTAAAGCAGGAAGTGTTTTGTGTGACTTGGCTTCCATAGAAACGACATAAGCCCGCCGTTTATTGAGCTTATAAGCCAATAAACCGTCAGCGCGCTTCATCCCATATTTCTTCTTGGTGCGCTCTTCTAGATTCGAGTAAAAGTGCCGTTTGCCGTGTCTTATTTTATAATATTGCTCTAGATAAGCTTGTGCTTTTTGCTGTACTACTAATTCTGTTAAGCGCTTAGCACGCGCTGTTTTTTTCTTTGCCATATCTCTATTTAATTCCTGCTCTTAAACCAAATCAGCTAACACTTCTAGAGATTCTCCTCCCCAATTACCTGAACTCATCATCAGTACATTAGCTCCTGAGGTACTTATTCGTTTTTCCAAATGTTTCCACAAAGGTTGTGCGTCCGTATGGATTTCTATATTGGGATGAAAAAACGCGTCTTTGACCCAATCAGGTGTTAATTCTGGGAGTCGTTTTGCTTTTAGAGTAGCAGGGTTGTAATACACATAGGCTTCATCTGCCGCGCCCATTGTTCCTTCGTAATGCTCTAAAAAATCACGATTAAGCGAACTAAAAGTATGCAGTTCTAATACCGCTATTAGCGGACGCTTTTTATACTGTTTCTTGACCGCCTTAATGCTTGCACGCACCTTAGAAGGAGCATGTGCAAAGTCTTTATAAATAACTTGTGTGGGGCTTTCCTTGACCACCTCTAATCGTTTAGCCGCTCCTTTAAAGCTCTGTATTGCTTTCAAAATAGTGCCATCACTCAATCCCAACTCTCTAGCTACTAGGCGCGCCGCTTGGAAGTTTTGTAGGTTGTGCTCTCCAAAAATCTGCAAGGGTACTTCTAAGACTTGCTTAGGCTGTTCATAATTATAAGGAATAGTTAAGTAGGTTTGATTGTCTTTGATAATATGAGCAGGAGTATCATAGGCGGTTACTTGGTGGGGGGCAGTAGGCGCTAGTTCTTGTAGTTTTTTATCTTCTTTATAATAAAACAAGCTGCTATTAGGCTCTAATCGCTTGATAAAACGCTTAAATTGTTTGTTGTATCGTTTAGCTGTCGGAAAGACATTAATATGATCCCAAGCAATCCCTGTCAAGACCGCAATGTGTGGCCGATAGTGCAAGAATTTGGGCAAGGCATCCAAAGGCGAAGACAGATACTCATCTCCTTCAATCACAATAAGTGGGGCATCCGATAATTTGACCATTAAATCAAACCCTTCCAACTGGGCCCCAACGGCATAATCAAAATCAATTCCTTGCTCTTGTAGCAAATGCATAATCATCGCAGTTGTTGTAGTTTTGCCGTGGCTTCCCCCAACAACAACACGTATTTTTTGCTGACTTTGCAAGTAAATATACTCAGGATAGGAGTATAAAGTCAAGCCTAATTCTTGAGCTTTTAGCAATTCAGGATTGTTAGCACGGGCATGCATCCCTACAATAACAGCATCTAATTCAGGAGTAACATTAGCAATGTTCCAGCCCATTTCGGGGGGCAATAAACCAGCGTTGGCTAACCTAGAACGAGAGGGTTCATAAATCTCATCATCGGACCCAGTAATGGTATAGCCTTTTTGTTGAAGCGCCAAGGCCAAATTGTGCATTAAAGCACCACCAATAGCTATAAAATGTAGTTTCATTTCCTGTTTTAATTAAACACTTTAGCAAAAATTGCACGATAGTTACTCCAGACAGACTTTCAAATCAATCAAAAACAATGGTTCAAAATGTACAAAATTCTAACAATAATGTGTACTTTCGTGTTTGAACAGTTCAATTATCAAATATTTATTTCAGAGCACCCTGCTTGTAGCTAGAAAGATAAAAATACTATCGTGTTTTTTCGAGAAAAGATAAAGAAACTATTTAAATACTAAAAGCATTATAGCAGTAAGTACACCCCTCCTTCTAAAAGTGAAGGAAGTGTATGTTTGATAGTGGTCTGTTTTCTTAAGACTCCTTCCTAATTGGTAGAGGAGTAGATTCTCAAATCTGATGAAATCTTATGCTTTATATATCCCCACTATAAAGCGCTATACAAAAGGTATTCTATTCAGTCAAAAGTCAGAAAACAACCAATAAAATATTTGCATGAAATCATGCCATACTCAAATTATTATTAATGCGCCTATTGCTTTGGTTTGGAATATTTTGACAGATATTGAACACTATCCAACATGAAATCCATCCATTGCCAAAGTTTGGGGAACGCTGCGTGAACAAGGACTTATTTACATTCATCACGCCCACCTTAATCTAATTATTCCGGTGCGTATTGAGCGCTTTCATCCCCGTTCACAATTAGCCTGGCGTGGTTTATCTGCATTTTCTGCGTTGGTACAAGGAGAACATTATTATAGGTTATCCGACTTGGGAAATCAGCAAACAGAATTGCAGCATGGAGAATACTTTTCAGGATGGCTTAGTCAATTACTGCCTAGTTCCTTTTTCTCCAAATTAAGCAGTAATTATGCTTATCACAACCAAAAATTAAAAATTATTGCAGAAGAACAATACCAATCATAGCGATTTTATCGCATAAAAATCTAACTTATGTCTTTGTAACAAGCTCGTCCTATCTACTTGTTATTTGATAATTATCTTATTATCTAGCTTTGTACATTGTCCACTAAATTTTCAACCATTCTTATTTTTACCCCTTTTATAGTTGCATATTCTTTGTTATAGTCTGCTATGAGTAGAGTAGGCAGAAGCCTTTGATTGGCTAGATCAAGCCCACATTTATTTGCTCTTCTTCCTAAATACAATAAAAATAAATTGGTATCAATAATCGTTTACTTTATCTACACAAGACATATCAGCTATCTTTACGCCTTTATGGATATCAACAACCATCATTTGAGGCATGAAATTCTTAAAAAAACATCTTGACACCCATCAATTGTTTAATTTATTATATCTCGTTCACTCTTTTGATCTTCTACAGCTATGAAGTGGCTTAATGCGGTACTCAAAACGGCGTTTAATCGACATATGAAAAAGGTTCAACACGCTATTGAACACCCACAAGAAACGCAAGCTAATGTTTGGAAACAATTGCTTCGTCAAGGAGCGCGCACCCAATGGGGAAAAGCGCATGGCTTAGCTATAGGTCAATCCTTAGAACAAGTCAAGGAACGGGTTCCCGTACAGTCGTATGAATCTCTTTATCCATCCATCCAACGCATGCTTCATGGAGAAAGCAATGTCTTGTGTCCAGGCAAAGTGCGACAATTCTCTCGCTCCTCTGGTACAACCAGCCAACGCAGTAAATACTTGCCTGTTCCCATTCAAAATCTCAAAGGTTGCCATCTCAGGGGCTTACATGACACGGTAGCTGTTTGGATTCATAATAACCCACATTCTTGCCTATTCCATAACAGGCGTTCTATTGTTATGGGCGGAAGTATTGAGTTATTTGATGCACAAGCCAAAACGCAAGTTGGTGATGTCTCTGCTTTAATGGTGGACAATTCTCCTTTCTATGGGGCACCATTTATTACCCCTGATGTCTCTACTGCTCTACTAGCCAATTGGGAGGAGAAAATTGAGCGCATTGCTAACATTGCAGTTCATCAAAACATTGGCAGTTTGAGTGGGGTTCCTACTTGGACATTGGTTCTATTGAGACGCTTATTAGAATTATCAGGCAAAGACAACTTATCAGAAGTCTTTCCTAATTTAGAAGTATACAACCATGGAGGGGTAGATTTCGCCCCTTATCGCTCCCAGTTTGAAGCCTTGTTCCCTAATCACCCTATTGGGTACAGAAACAATTACAATGCCTCTGAGGGCTTCTTTGCGACCCAATTCTTAAAAGAAGACAGTGGCATGCATTTGTTGGTTGACAATGGTGTTTTTTATGAATTTATTCCTAGGGAAGACTGGCAGGCAGAACATCCACGAACGCTCTCCTTGGAAGAGGTAGAAGTTGGAGTTGATTATGCTTTGGTTGTGAGTACCAATGCAGGCCTTTGGCGGTATAAAATTGGAGACACGCTACAATTTACAGCCCGATCTCCTTACCAAATTAAGATTACTGGCCGCACCCAACAATACATCAACGTCTTTGGAGAAGAAGTCATGGTTTGGAATGCCGAACAAGCGTTGCATAAAACCTGTCAGGTCCTAGATGCACGTATTAGTGACTTTACAGTTGCTCCTATTTTTATGCAACACCAAACGGCTAAGGGAGGCCATGAGTGGGCCATAGAATTTGAACAATTTCCCAAAGATATTACGCGCTTTCAAACGCTCTTAGATCAGCACCTGCAAATGGTGAATTCTGACTACCATGCCAAGCGTCAACATAATCTTGCTTTGCAAGAATTACATCTTAATGTTGTCCCTAAAGGCACCTTTCATCGTTGGCTTCGCCAACACAATAAGTACGGCGGACAGCATAAAGTACCTCGTTTGTCTAACAAACGCCAAGTTTTGGAAGAAATTTTGGCTTTATCTAATGGTATTCTTTACTAATTCCCAAAAAGAAACCTAAATTTGCCAATTATAATTAAACGTTATGTTGTTAAACTATCTTATTATTCTTAGTGTTGGCCTTGTAGCTGCTAGCATGATTATTGTTCTTGGAGCGATCACTTCTAGGTTGTACAATATCAAGTTCTTCTATTGGAGTATTTGTTCTTTTGCGGTGTACCTTGGAGTTAGTTATTGGGCGACACTTACCCTTAACCCAATGGCCGGTATTACCATTGTTGGGCTTATTGGTTTATTCGAGGCAACTGTTGGAATAAAACTAGTCCTACACTTCCGTGCAAACATCGATCATGTAACCGATAAAGAGGAAAATGTGTTGGTACAGAACTACCCTCCGACCCCCACATTAACCTTGACAATTGTCTTTATCTATTTGTTTATTGGATGGTTAGGCACCTTACTTGTCTAACAAGGTATTTTCCTCGAAAAATGGGCGCAAGAGATCAATAAAAGCTTGCGGGTATTCCATCATAGGAGCATGCCCACAATTCTCAAAAAAATGCAAGGTAGAATTAGCTATTTTTTCTTGAAAGTCCTCTCCAACAAACGCTGGGGTAATATTGTCTTCTTTGCCCCATATCAATAAGGTAGGTGCCGTTATTCGATGCAACTCCTTCTCTAAATTGTGACGCATGGCAGATTTTGCGGTAATGATGATTTTAAGCCCCTTCTCTGGCGTATTAATAATTTCAAATACCTCATCTACAATTTCTTTTGTAGCTACAATCGGATCATAAAAGGTGTTCTCCACCACTTTCCGAACAAAATCATAATTTTGACGACGCGGAAAAGAACTTCCCAAAGCATTCTCAAACAAACCTGAACTTCCTGTCAATGTCAAACTCTGCACCAACTCTGGTGCTTGGAGTGTCAACAACAATGCAATATGCCCTCCTAACGAGTTCCCTACCAAATGTACCCGTTTATGCCCTAGATGCTGTAAAAATTCCTGTACATGCTCCATTAAAGAGAGAATAGACAAAGAACGTTTAGGGGTATCATAGATTGGTAACATGGGCACCAATAATTGATAGTCCTTTTTCAAATCCTTCATTATTGCCGTATAGTTTCCCATACTTCCAAACAGACCATGTAATAAGACGACAACTTCCCCCTCGCCTTCTTGGAGATAACGAAATTTCCCTTGTTCTTTAATGCTGTATGTCATGTTTCTTGTTTTATAAATTTGGTCGATCATTAGACGACGACCAACGGGTGATATCTGCGGTAGCTTCTATGTTTCTTTGTTCCCTCTCGCTCAATTCTGGGAAAAAATCAAGTCCAGTATATGATTCTACACGATCTATACTCGTCACAAAATTCTCCAATGGTTGGTCAATATCTTTATTTTTAAACATAAACGCAATGCCTTTCTTTTCTCTTCCCTCATAATCTACAATAATCTTAAAAAAGCCTCTTGGAAAAGTAGGTCCTGTTCCTTTTATACGTTGTTCGTTCCGAACGCGTTTGCGCAACAACGGGCCTGCAATAACATAAACACGGCGCTCTATCTTGGCCCAAGTCCGTACACGGTTTTCTAGGCTCTTCCAAATACCACGATTAAAATCAGGCACCTGAGGAGTTACATTACTCATATAAAAGCTCTCCCTCATCGCTTGTTCGTTAAAATTCATATCATGAGCAGGCACCATATGGCCTCTATCGTACCCTGAATGCCTGTAGGCACTACTACTGGCATCATTCGCCCTTGGATCATCATGAAAACTCCCACGTTCTTGTTGGAACTCTTGCTCCAACCTAGCGCCCTGCAATTCATACGCTACCCATTCTGGGTTTTGATGTTTAGAAGAATAAGAGACGGTATAATATTGCTGATGAATAAGCTGGTCGCCTAATAGCTGTGTTGGCAAATATTGGAGTCGCCCTATTGGCAAATCGTCGTCTACGGAAGTCGGCACAACCACTGGTTGTGGAGCGGGGGGCAGTTCTCCACCACCTCCAAGAGGGTTATTACCAATTAATAATACAATAATACCTGTGACTCCTGCCAACAGTATGGGCAACAGTTTACGCAAATCTTTCATAAGTTAGATGTCTTTGACCAAAATGTACAAGAAATAATAAGGATAAGGTCTGTCAAGAAGCGCTTTTCTAGGTATATACATTGTAACAATCATTTTGGAGCATCAAAGGTAATAGACCTAATGCAGTTAGACAACATTAGTTGCCTAGATTTTTAGCTTTGTCTACTGTGATCGACCTAGCTTTAATTTTTGGCCTAAATCATGTATCTTGTATAAAACCTTTCTTTTATACGCCATATCTTTGTTTTACAGGCTTATACCTTCCCAATACCTCTTATTTTGAGACAGAATATTACTAGTCCTAAAAAAAGGTGAGCCAAGCCCCTATGTTTAAAATTCACTGCTTATGAAATATTACAAAGCCCATTGGCTACTGGGGTGTTTATGCTTGTTACTATACAACTCCTGACAAAGAATCGGTCTCTTCTTAACAGTTCCCCTTCTACAGAAGTAGATAGCCCTTCCTTAAGGGATCCTAATAGTTTCCATCCCCAACGCTTAACTATTGAACAAGCTTTTTTCAATTACCAGAACAAGAGTTTTATTAGAAGGATTAAGAGGACTTTCTAAAATTGAGCGCCAAGCATTGCTACAATCTCCTAAGAGTCATCGTTATACAGGCACACTTGTTGGCAATTATTTAGAAATAATCTGCGGTTAACACCACTACTTTTTTTGAAGAAACGAGGTCTCCATTAGCCCAGCAATACATTTATTTTGATCTCCAAGCTATGGACATCAATTATCTGCAAGCTCGGCTACAATACAAACATTATCCTAATAAGAATAGCATTTGCCTCAAAAGAGGCTTATATTTGGACAGGAGCTCAATTTTAAGGCAACCGTCAAGCTATGGTACAATATGAAATTAGTGAAGATCATTCTAGGTAATCCCCTCTAATAGTTCTTACAAAAATCTTAAAAATGCAGGAAGCTTAGCAAATCCATTAATAAGTTTGTATTTTGACCTGTATTGAACACACTAAAATCAATGTGTTTTTGCATAAAAAAAGTTTAAAAAGGGTTTTCGTGTAATACTGAAACCTCTACTCGTAAAATGCGTAGACTTTCTTAAACAACGATCATAAATAGATACTGATAGTACCATGAATAAACTTCTCCTATTGTTAGTTGCTAGTCTTCTTTGGATTAGCTGTGAAGACAATAATACAACAAAAGATACCGATAGCGCCACTCCTCCTGCTACAAAAGCGACTGCTGTTGCTAATACCGCTAAGGCCCCAACAGGCAAATCCACCACCATATCAGGAGATATTGTGGGGCTAAAATCAAATCAAAAATTGTTTTTTGATCGAAAAACACTAGATGCAACAGATGTAGTAGGTAGTGTTCTTGCTAATCCTAATGGAGCCTTTGAATTGTCTACTCCCATTGATCGACCAGGCATCTACCGTCTACGTATTGGGGCCCGTCCATTGTACCTGTTACTGGAAGGTGGAGAAAAAGTATACATCACTGCGGAAGTAGAGAACGGAAAAATCATCGCGCATCAAATAAAAGGAAGCCTTTATACCGATGCCATGAAAAATTGGCAAGGTAAAGTAGATCCTGTTGCGGCCAAGGAATATTTAACCAACAACAGCGAAAAACGGCCATTAATGGACTTGTACTTGGTCGAAAAATTAGACCTTGTTGCAAATATCGATTTGTATAAGAAAGTATTGGCAGAGCTGCAAGAGGCCTATCCAAATGATTTATACACCAAACAATTCAACTCTAAGGTGTTGTCTATGGAAGCCAAAATCAATGCCCAGCCTGTCGCTATTGGCCGTCCAGCACCAGAGATTAACTTGCCCAGTCCTAGTGGTAAAAAAATTGCTTTGTCTTCGCTAAAAGGAGATGTTGTCTTATTAGACTTTTGGGCAAGTTGGTGTCGTCCTTGTCGTTTTGCCAATCCACATGTCGTAGAAATGTATGACAAATACCAACGAAAAGGGTTTAATGTCTACAACGTTTCCTTAGATGGATTGGACGATAGACGCCTTGCCATGTACCAAAATAATGAAGCCAGCATTCAACAAGCCACCGATTTGGAGCGTTCCAAATGGAAACAAGCCATTAAAGATGATCAACTAACTTGGAAAAATCACGTTTCTGAATTGCGCAGTTGGAGCAGTTCCGTTGCTGCTTTATATGGCGTTAACTCTATTCCAAAAACCTTCTTATTAGACCGTAAAGGGGTCATTCGTTACCAAAATCTCCGTGGAGAGCAGTTAGAAGCGGCCATCAAAACCTTATTAGCTGAAAAGTAGAAAATCCTCTACAAAATAGTATAGGATCCCTTAAAGAAACCAGCCCGCTTGACTACAATTGTTTTTTTAACAAAAAACAAGCGTTAAAGTATTGTAGGAGTTTCTTTTTTTTTCTACCTTTGCACGGCGTTTTTAGAAAAATCTGAACCAATGAAAGTTCTTAAATCTTTCACCATAAATTTTGCAAGTCTTGCAGATGGTGAACATGTATTTGATTATCAGATTGATGATAAGTTCTTAAATCATTTTGAAGCCGCTTTAGTAAAAGAAGGACAAATTAACGTTCATCTCACGATGCTAAAGTATTTGAATAGTTTGGAATTGAATTTCGAATTAGGAGGAACTGTGGTCACACCTTGTGATGTGTGTGCGGAAGAGTTTGACTTGCCAATTGAAGGCAGCGAACAACTCATGGTGAAACTAGTCAGCGAAATTCCAGAACAGGACGACGAGTATAATGTCGTTTATCTAAAAGAAGGCAGTAATTCTATTAATATTGCAGAAATGCTCTATGAATTGATTATGCTCAGTCTTCCAATTAGAAAAGTTCATCCACTAGACAAAGATGGTAATTCTACTTGTGACCCTGCTGTCTTAGCCTTTTTGCAGGAACATAGTGTAGACCCTAATGAGGAGGACGATCAAGACGATGGCCCAACGGACAGTATCTGGGACGCGTTAAAAAACTTAAAGTAAAGTAACTAACATTTAAATAAACAAAAAATGGCACATCCAAAGAGTAGAATATCAAAGCAGCGTAAACGCAAACGTCGTACACACTACAAGATTACAGCGCCACATGTAGTTACTTGTCAGGCTACAGGACAACCACACTTGCGCCACCGTGCTCACTGGCATGAAGGCAAACTATACTATCGTGGTCGTGTTTTTATTGACAATACAGAAGAATTGGTTTCTGCTGACACAGAAACTACCATTGACGACGTAGAAGTAGAAGATTAGGCGAACTAGTCTATCGAACGATAAATAGATAACTCTTATTCCTAATCAAAGGAGTAAGAGTTTTTCTACGTATACATTTATCAAGTAAGAAAATCATGAAGTCGTTCTATAAAAGCTTCTTGCTCATCTACAAACAATAAGAGCCTTGTTACCTCCTGTACCTTACCAAAAGCCCCTACCAGAACAACTGGCCTCTTAAATTCTAGATAAACATTAGGCGTTTCTAAACGGCCTAAAGCAGCTAATCGAGGAAGAAAATCGTCGTGTTGTAACCGTTCATAAGGAGTAACCTGTTGGATATTTTCCACTGTAGTAAGGAGTTCTCCTAAAGTGCCATACTTCAGATGCAATTGATCCGCTGTTAGTATGATCGGGCGTTGGGCCATGCTTTTCATTAAACTAATCAACTGTAAAAGGCTATAACCACTTAGTCCTGTTAATATCCAAGCGACAAGAGGACTCCATAGCTGGATAAGAAGATGCAGGGCAAACGTTTCCACCATTAAAAGCATAAAAAAAGCTCCAAGAAGGGCTACACTTCCACTTTTCTGATGATAAGCAAACTCCTGATCAGTTAACCTAGGCGTTTTCCAAACCCAAAAGCAGTAATAAGGAACACTTAACTCTGCTGCTAAAAAATGGCTTACCCGTTCTGGAAATAAGGCTTTAGTAACCTGTAATAAACGACTATAGAAATCGCGCTCCTCTCCTTGTTGATAGAGTTGTTTTGTTTGGTATACTTTGTATACTATAAAACTGAGCACCCCCAATTCTACTACAGGCAAGACATAGTTTTTGATGTAATTTAGATAAACTTGTTGCTCAACTGGTAACATCCAACTCCCCAATAAGACGCCTAATAAAACAACAGGCACCACTGTTCTTTTAGGGATATTTTGATAATGAATTGCTAGCAGGTACAAGCACGGTATTGTCACTACCAAATCTAGCGTTATCCCTATAGCTAAAGTGGAATCAAGTGGCCTATAATACATCATCCCTACCACAACTAAAAGTGCTAAAAGAGGTAGTAGAAACAAATAATACGATGGTAGGGTGATTTTTCTCATAGTGCTGGTATATCTATAAACAAGCTTCTTAATAATTTCCATCTTCAACAAAGACTAAACAATCTCTTGTTATAGAACAACTCTTTTTTTAGTATCTTAGTTCTCCCAGTAAGCCTTCATTTTGATATAAAATGCGCCTACTGAAACTACCTTTTTACAGACCTAACAATTGATTATCATGGCTTACTTTACCACAGGGTATACTGACTTTTTTAAAGGCTTGGCTGCCAACAACCACAAAGAGTGGTTCCACGATCACAAAAAGCAATATGAGCAACAAGTCAAAGGTCCATTCAAGGCATTTATTGGAGACTTAATTGCTGCCATACAACAACGCTATGATAAGGATTTAGACTTATTTCCAAAAGAAGCTATCTTTCGCATCAATCGAGATATTCGTTTTTCTAAGGATAAAACACCTTATAAACTTCATCGCAGTGCCGTCATATCCAGAGGCGGTCGCAAGAACAAACAGTATCCTGGTTTTTATATACAATTAGGGGTGGATGAAAATTGGTTAGGTGGAGGAGCTTATTGGCTGGATAAAGATAATTTAAGAGCCGTCCGCCAATACATTATGGATCATCCCAAACAAGTACAGCAACTCTTGACTAATCCAGCGTTATTAGAAGTCTATGGAGGGATTCAAGGGGACAAAAACAAACGATTGCCTAAGGAATTTAAAGCCGCACAAGAAACATTGCCTATTATTGCCAACAAGCAATTTTATTTCATGAAAACATATGAAGACGATGAGTCTATTATTCTTAAAGAGGATTTATTAGAATGGGCTTTGGAACACTATGAAATTGGCTTACAATGGAATACCTTTTTGATAGAAGCCTTGCATAGCCAACCAGAAGAAGCTTGATTTTTGACAAGACAATAGGAGTATTTATAAAGTCGTATTACTAAGGGGACACTTCAATAGTATTCCCCTAGAAATACGACTCCACAAAAATAGTCCTTCATTAACAGCTATTGACCAGTTTTTAATTCTGTATAGTACTGGTAAAAATATGGAATTGTTTCAATTCCTTTGTAGTAATTAAACAAACCAAAATGCTCATTAGGCGAATGAATCGCGTCGGAATCTAAGCCAAAGCCCATTAGAATGGTTTTAACACCCAATACTTCCTCGAACATCGCCACAATTGGAATAGATCCACCAGAACGCTGTGGAATTGGCTTTTTACCAAAGGTTGCTTGATACGCTTTATCTGCTGCTTGGTACTCAATCCCCGTTGTAGGAGTAACAACAGGATGACCGCCGTGGTGTGGCGTGACTTTAATTTTAACAGAATCAGGAGCAATACTTTCAAAATATTGTGTAAACAATGCCGTGATTTTATCAGGATCTTGATGAGGCACTAAACGCATAGAAATCTTAGCATAGGCTTTAGAAGGCAAGACTGTTTTTGCCCCTTCTCCAATATAACCACTCCACATACCATTTACATCCAATGTTGGGCGGATAGATCCTCGCTCTAATGTAGTATAACTCTCCTCTCCTTGTACCGCATCTATATCCAAATGATTTTGGTAAGCGTCCAAAGAAAAGGGCGCTTCATTCATCGCCTTGCGCTCTGCCGCTGACACAATTTCTACATCGTCATAAAAACCAGGAATGGCAATCTCATTTTTGTCATTGTGCAATTGGCTAATCATTTTAGCCAATACATTGGCAGGATTTCCAACGGCTCCTCCATAAATTCCAGAGTGCAAATCACGGTTCGGTCCCGTCAATTCTACTTCTACATAACTCAAGCCACGTAAGCCAGTACAGATAGAAGGCACATCATTCGCGATCATTCCTGTATCAGAAATTAAAATCACATCGCATGCAAACTTATCTGCATTGGCTCGTAAGTAAGGTCCTAAATTGGGAGAACCGATTTCCTCCTCTCCTTCTATCATAAACTTGACATTACAAGGCAAGACTCCTTCACTCAGCATTTGTTCAAAAGCCTTAACATGCATATACATTTGTCCTTTATCATCACAAGCCCCTCGTGCATAAATAGCCCCTTGTGGGTGAGTTTCCGTTTTTTTAACAACAGGCTCAAATGGCCCAGACTCCCACAAATCTAAGGGGTCAGGTGGTTGCACATCGTAATGTCCATAAACACAAACAGTAGGTAGTTTAGGATCAATGATTTTCTCTCCATAAACAATAGGATAGCCTGCGGTTTCACACAATTCTACCTTATCAGCCCCTGCTTCTATTAATCTATGTTTGATAAAATCGGCTGCTTCTAACATGGCCGTTTTAAAATCTTCATCTGCACTAACGGAAGGAATGCGCAACAATTGCAGCAATTCATCCAAGTAACGTTCTTTGTTTGCCGATAACTTTTCAGCTAGTTGTTTCATCTTATTCTTTATTTATATTGAAGTTGCTTAAGAAAAACAAATCATGTTAAATGAAAGGTATTTTTTAAACAACTTCATTCTTACAATACATCGCCGGTCCAACAAAATGGAAAACAGCTGTTTTATCTGTTAAGAAAAATCAATTTCCGTATTATCTCCAATATTCAAACTCAAACTCAAACCCTTGATAGAAGCGTCGCTACCAATAATAGATTTTTGCAGGACTGCTTCTGCAATATGGGCATAACTACCAATGATAGAATTACTCACAATGGCATGATCCAACTCGCAATTATCCCCAATACAAACATTGGGGCCAATAATAGAATTTCTAACTTTGCAATCCCTTCCAATACTTACAGGAGGAACAATAATGCTGTTTTCATAACTAGGATGCTCTTCTGTGGCATTACCTTGGCGTTTCAACAACATTGCATTGGTATCTAATAGAATATCTTTTTTGCCACAGTCATACCAATTATCTACTTCAAAAGTAGTGAAGGAAACCCCTTGTTCTACCATCCGCATCAAGGCATCGCTCAGTTGATATTCATCAATACTCTGAATGTTATTGTCTACAATATACTGTAGTGCTTCGATGAGTTGTGGTACATCCGAAATTTTATACAAGCCTACTAAAGCCATATTGGACTTTGGAATTCGTGGTTTTTCTACTACTCGATTGATAATTCCATTGTCTCCCAACTCTACTACTCCAAATTCTCTTGGGTCTTCTACTTTTTTGACCCCCAAACAAGAATTAGGCTGTTGCAAGAGCGGTTTTAGGTTTCCCTCTACAATCGTATCGCCCAAGACAATCAACAATTCTTCTGCATCTGCAAAAGCATCAATACCTTTATAAATGGCATGGCCAAGCCCTTTGCGCACTTCTTGATGCACAAATTGAATATCCAAATCTGGATAGCGCGTTTCGATGTAATGTTTGATTTTATCTCCTAAGTAACCAATAACCAAAATAAATTCTCTAATATTTAAATCATTGACTAATTGGTCAATAATAGAGGCGATAATTGGTTTGCCAGCCACTGGAATCAAAGGCTTGGGCTGTGTGTAAGTATGAGGTCTCAGTCGAGTCCCAACACCTGCTACTGGTATGACAGCTTTCATGTTATCCACTAATTTTGCGATAAGCTCAACCAATCAAGGAGTAGGAAAATGCCCCTTTTATTCCTTCAATTGGCTTCTCATTGGTTAAGACCTAATATAACTAAGTTGTGGGTTTAACACTAACAATGGTCTTATTTTTTACAACAATATTATGCACACTGTCTTTACTTTAGCGGCAAGTTTGTCCTTATTTTAGTTAAAGAATAGGATACATCAGGGTTTCAGCTTCTTCTCTTTTCTATTTTTTCCCTCTAAAAAGTCATTCAAAGGCTTTACAAAGCTTCCTCAATTGCCTGAAAATTTGTATTTTTGTTAAGCTAAAAGCGGCTTTTGCTATTTATATTCAAAGGAATCATTGATTTAGTATTTCTTTTTTCAAAGAAACAACAAAATAAATGCCTAATAAGTAAGCCGCAACGAGCCAACTTCTTCCCCCACTATGTTCTATCTGATCCTAACACCAAACAATCTTTTTTTTAACTTAAAGTGCTACAAAATCATAGGAGTAATTGCTTTTTAAGGACGCTTTTAGTGTCGATTAATCATTTCCCTATGATACTTTTGATGATTGTATTTTTTTCTCAGAACTGTTAACTACATGACACAGAGCCAAGATTTATTCGAATCCTTTGATGCTATATCTGACGAGCAATGGCATGCTGCTATTGAGCGTTTTCTTAAAGGAAAATCACTAGATCATTTGAATTGGGAATTGGAGCCAGGCCTCCATATTTCCCCTTTACAACGCCGTTCAACGACTGCTCCTGCGCCCACTGGTTGGGAGAGCAAACAAGGAGGCAACCAATGGCGCCTAACAGAAGCTATTATTGTAGAGAACAATAGTTCAATCGTTGCTGCCAATACCCTAATTCTTCACGCCTTAACGCAAGGAGCTGATGCCTTATTAATACAATGGCAATATGTTCCTAGTACAACAGATTTAGAGCAACTGTTTGAAGGAGTTTTGCTTGATTTGTTGCAGGTACATTTTGAAACAACACAAGTAGACCCTGCAGCCATTATTAATGCGATTAGCAACTGGCCTGCGGCCCAACAACTACAAGGAAGTTGTGCTTTAGCCCCTCTTCCACCAACAGAACTTTGGCCTTTATTAGCTCCTATTGCCCCAAAAGCATCTTGGCGTTGGCTCAATTTCACTATTGCAGCGGAAGATAGCCAAGGAATCGCTAAGGCCTTATATCAGGCTAGCTTGTGGTTTGATTTTTTATTAGAAAAAGGCTACAATACAACACAAATCACTGATTGGATGCGTTTTGATTATGCCATTGAGGCACGTTACTTTGTTGCCTTGGCAAGACTTCGTGCTTTTAAACGCTGCTGGTTGGCTTTATTAGAAGCTTATCAAGCGCCAGCCATCGTTTGGCCTTGGTTGAATGCTAGCACAGTTAATGATCCTCAAGCAGATCAATATAGAAACATGTTAGTTGGAACTACTCAAGCAATGGCAGCTGTTATTGCAGGCATAGACAGCCTATGGGTTCGTCCATCCAATGGCTTAGAAGAAGCCAGTAGCTTTACTCAACGAATTGCGCGAAACGTGCAGCATTTATTACAAGCAGAAAGCTACTTGAATCGAGTAGTAGATCCTGCTTCAGGAGCTTATTATATAGAATATTTGACCACTGAACTCACAAAACAAGCTTGGCAGCAATTTTGCACGTGTTAGTTCTTATCTGCTAGTTATAATTAGAGTCTTCATCCTTACAACCGCTCTAAAGAACAGTCAGCAGTTTCCCATTATGAAAGTAAAATTCTTACATACCCCTTTCAGTTTACTACTTATTCTGTGGCTTTGTTCCCCATCCTTACAAGCCCAGCGTTTATCAAAATCAACTTATGGGGCTCTGAATAACTACATCATTTATTCTAATGAGGCAACTCATGCGATCAACTTAATGTATTTTGATTTTCTATATTTAAATAATCAATTGTACGCTTATGTAGAAGATAGCATCCAAAGCATTGCCTACACCAAAGATAACATCCTAACCAACCCTGAATATTTCCCTATTTATCCCAGAGAGCTTTATCCAAAAATCATCAGTGATAATATTTATTTGCCCTATGATAAACGAGGAGAACCCTTTCAATTAGTAGGCAAAGTCTCTAATGTCTTAAAAGAAATGGAGCGTACTAGAGGACAATTAGCCACTTATATTAATTCAGGCGCTTATCAACAAGACACCAATTTAGTGCAGGGATTTACTTGGCTGCGTCGTATGGAGGTCTTGTACTATGATATGTTTACTCTCCAAGAAAAACTGCACTGGAACCTGAGTTCCATTACTCAATCCTATACCTACCCTGCCTTGGATAGCAATGCTTTGCGTACCACAAGACAGCTCCAGCCCCTCCTCCAACAAATTAAAATTGTCATTAAAGGAGTTCGAGCGAATGACAATACCGCTTCCTTAAATGCCCAATGTGCCCAACTTCGCAGTATGATTTTGCGTCTTGAGCGGGAAAAGCCAACCATTATCAAGGGCCTAAAGCTTCAAACCAATTCCTTGCGGTCTCCTGATAAACGCTATGACTTGATGTTGGACAGAGCGCGCAAGACCTTGAAGGCCGCCCAAACTTATTTGGGCAATAAGAACTATCAGAACTTTGACTTTGAGCCACAATATTATTATTACAATATAGATTTACTCAACCAGTACAATCGTACCAGTAATGGTGTTGCTACGTTGTTTAATAAATTCATTCAGGAGAATGACATTTATTGGCTCTTTGAATATGAGATGCCTCATTTATTTAAAGTGCGCTACCCTGATATTCCTGCATTTGAACAATATTTGGAACCTGAATTGGATATTGAGGCGATTTTGGCAAAAACATTAGCCCAACAAGCACGTTTAGATAGCCTACAACAAGTACAAGAAGATAGTTTAGCCGTCATTGCGCAGCAGATTGCCGATAGTATTGCTTATCGTGAAGCAAACCCTGAGATCGGTGATATGAATTTAAATGGTTTTGCCACCAACAACTTAGTTTTTTTATTGGACATTTCTGCCTCTATGCGGGATACCAATAAATTGCCTTTGCTCAAAGAGGCCTTGGTACAACTCCTAGACTTAATGCGAGAGGAAGATAACATTACCTTCATTACTTATGCTGGTAAGGCACAACTTATCCTCCCTCCTACTTCAGTTACGTCTGAAGCGGCTAAAGCCAAAATTCTAAGCGTCATTGATAACCTTTCCTCTAGTGGTTTGAGTGATGCTAATAAAGGAATCAAGCTGGCCTATCAAACGATTGAGGAGAGTTTTATCCAAGGGGGGAACAATCGTATTATTATGGCTACGGATGGCGGTTTTAAAGTTAGTAGACCTATACAACGTCTCGTTCGGCAAGCTACTAAGCGCAAAAACCCTATTCGCCTGAGTACGTTCTATTTTTCTCAAAAAGAATTTACACACCACAAAAAGCTCTTGCAGGAATTGAGTGAAACAGGGGCTGGGCGATACCGTTATATTCAACGAGAAAATGCCAAAAAAATATTGGTGATGGAAGCGCAGGCTGTTCGTAATAAAAAGAATTAACCTATTCTGATACAAGTAACCTTTGTAAACAAACGGACTCTAGTTTTTAGTTCCTTCTTTCTTACTTTCTTTGATACTTTAGGCCATTTTTTGCCTCAGACCATCCATTTCCCTTCTCCTTAATTCGCATTTCGTTAGTATTTTGTTACCTTTCATTTAACTTTATTCAAAAGGTACACTTCCAAATGGAAAACCATTATGCGATGTTATAATGACTTTTTCATTTAAAACACACATCAACAATGTCGAATAATATTTTGGATCACACTTCCCAAAAAACACTTTTTGGGCATCCTATAGGACTATTTATTTTATTTCTTACAGAGATGTGGGAGCGGTTTTCTTACTATGGAATGCGTGCGATTCTCGTGCTTTATTTGGTAACGGAAGTAGGAGGGGACAACCCTGGATTGGGTTGGACAGACGATGAAGCCTTGGCTCTTTATGGTTGGTATACCATGTTTGTCTATGTCGCTTCTATTCCAGGTGGTATTATTGCCGATAAATTGCTGGGGCAACGAAAATCTGTCTTTGTTGGTGGATTGCTGTTGGTTGCAGGCCATACCGTCCTTGCCATTGAAGTACTATGGGCCTTCTATACGGGGCTTTTATTAATTGTGTTGGGCGTTGGAATGCTCAAACCAAACATCTCTACGATGGTGGGTGGTTTGTATGATAAGAATGAGCATGATAAAAGAGACATGGGCTTCTATATTTTTTATATAGGAATCAACTTGGGTGCAGCGGCAGCAGCGCTGATTGTTGGTTATGTAGGAGAAAATATTGGCTGGCATTATGGATTTGGTTTAGCAGGTATTGGAATGGCACTTGGACAATTGACGTACTGGTATGGACAACGCCACTTGCAACATGTTGGTAACTTGGTTATTGATGAGCGAGAAGAAACAACCAATACACCTAGTTCTAACTTGTTGCTTTCTATCTTCCAATCTACTAATTCCATTATTGGGTTTTCATTGGTATTTGGCATCGGCATCTTTATCTGGGCGTTCCTAGGTTCTTGGAGTTATGGCTTATTAACAATGGGACTTGCTTTTGCTGCAGGTGTAGGTATTGTTGTTTACAATGATGGCAATAAAGTGGAGAAAGATCGCATTTTAGTGACTTACTTATCCTTCCTTATTATCATTATCTTCTGGGGTTCTTTTGAGCAAGCTGGAGGATTAATGAGTATTTATACCAAAGAAAAAACAGACCTCGCTTTGGGTAGTTTTGATGTGCCAGCAAGCTGGTTTCAATCCGTCAATGCGATTTTCATACTAATTTTTGCCACACTCGTCGGTAGTTTTTGGGTTTGGTGGAAGAATAGAAAAAGAGAATCTTCTGCCTTATTTAAAATGGCTATTGGAGTCATTATTATGGGTTGGGGTTTCTTCTTTATGTCTATTGCAAGTAGTGAAGTGACCAGCAATGCCGCTGGAGAAATTGTACAAAAATCAGGCATGCAATGGTTAATCTTAGCCTACTTATTCCATACCATAGGAGAACTTTGCGCCTCTCCTGTAGCGCTCTCCTTTATTACTAAATTGACTCCTGAACGTTGGATGGCCTTTATGATGGGTTCTTATTTTGCAGCGACAGGTATTGGTAATAAATTGGCGGGCATTCTTGGTGAATCAGCTTCTAGTTTTGGAGAATTTACTATTTTCACTTCTATTGGTGTGTTCTGTACGATATTTGGAATCTTAGTTATTCTCATTATCAAACCTCTAAAAAGACTCATGCATGGCGCAGAGGATACAGAGTAAGTTGCTGCATAATTACCTCTCTTTTTGTAGATAAAAGTTACTATCAAGCTTTCTATATACTAATTGTAAAAACCTCATAAGATGGATAAAAATATTGATGATTTATTTAAGGACAAAGTACTAGGGCACCCTGCGGGACTCTTTATTTTGTTTTTCACGGAGATGTGGGAAAGATTCTCCTTCTATGGCATGAGAGCTTTATTGGTTCTTTTTCTAACAACTGCTATTGATACGGATAACCCTGGTTGGGCTTGGTCGCAAGAAATGGCCCTCTCTCTATTGGGAACCTATGCCTTAATGGTTTACTTAACGCCCATTGTGGGAGGTTATTTAGCAGATAAACATCTAGGATATAGGAAAGCTGTTGTTATTGGTGCCTTGCTGATGACGGTGGGGCATGCCTCGATGGCACTAGAAACGCCCTTCTTCCTCTATCTGGGTATTGCCTTCCTGATTGTAGGAAATGGCTTCTTTAAACCCAATATGACCTCTATCATTTCTAAAATGTATGAGGGCAAAGAGGATAAGAAAGATGGGGCGTATACCATATTCTATATGGGGGTTAACGCTGGAGCTTTCCTTGGAATCATGCTTTGTGGCTATATTGGAGAGAAAGTTGGCTGGAGCTGGGGTTTTGGTTTAGCGGGTATCTTCATGTTTTTGGGTATGTTGCAATTTTACTTTGCACAACCACTTTTTGGCACTATTGGGGTAGAACCTGATGGAAAAGAAAGTAACAAACCTACTGTTTCTGTAGCAGAAGAAGAAATTTTAGATCAAGATCAAGCTGCTCTTCAAGACGATTTAGACAAACGCAATCCTTTTACTACTATAGATTACTCCTTGATTGGGTTATTTGTTGTGTCTGCTTTGATTTATATCATCAATGATCCTTTATCAACGATTGGAGATATTCAAGTGCTAAACTTCACTGTAGCAGGGATTACAGATTCTTACTTTTTTGCGATTCTAGCCGCAGCAACTTTTGCGCTGCTGTTGATTATTCGTATTCCAAGATACTCTCCTATCGTTCGTGATCGAATGATTGCAGTAGTGATCTTCTCTTTACTGACTGTATTCTTCTGGGCAGCTTTTGAACAAGCAGCGGGCACCTTACCTCTTTACACTCGTGACTTTACACAAAGAACATTGGTTGGTTCAGGCGCTATGATTTTCAAAATTGTAGATTTATTGGTTACAGTAGGTCCTTTATTAATCATCTCTTATGTGCTTTTTGCTTTGTTCAGAAAGACATTCAGTCGTATTTCTCTTTCTAACATCATCTTAGCATCAAGCTTTGTGATTATTTGGGGTATTGTTATTTTCAAAATTAATACAGAATTCCAATCTACAGAAACAGAAGTTCCTGTTACTTGGTTTGCAATCCTAAACTCTTTGTTCATCATTGCTTTTGCACCATTATTTTCTAAACTATGGGAAAGCAAATACAACCCACCTGCTGCTATCAAGTATGCGATGGGTATGATCTTATTAGGTATTGGATTTGCCTTTTTGGCGGTTGGTGCTAGTGGCATTGCGCCAGGAGCGACCTCGGCTCAGCTAAGTATGTTTTGGTTGATTGCCGCCTACTTGTTCCATACACTAGGAGAATTGTGCTTATCTCCTCTAGGACTTTCTTATCTCAGTAAATTAGTTCCTGCTAGAATGATTGCCTTTATGTTTGGTGTCTACTACCTAGCAATTGCTATTGGTAATAAAACAGCGCATACATTTGGTGGTCAGGTAGAAACCATTGCCGAAACATCTGGTATTAGTACGTTCTTCTGGATTCTAACCATTATTCCAATTGGACTAGGAATCTTATCGGCCTTACTCAATCCATTGCTTAAGAAATTAATGCATGGTGTTAAATAAGACCTTTGCACCATCACTGGTAGCATTGATTGACAGAAAGCCTGTTCCATAATTTGGGACAGGCTTTTTTTATTACTAAAAGTACTCCACAATAAAAAAGCGCGCTGCCTTCTTAGGCAACACGCTTCTTAATATTCTTTATAAGGGAGATCAACCTCCTGTTATTGTTTATTCAAAATTAGCAGCAATCTTAGCGGCTAAGGCTGCAAAAGCGGTTGGGTCCATTGCGCCTCGTTCTCTAAAGTCAATGAATTGTACATTGATTAAAGGTACTAGATGGATATGCGCATGGGGCACTTCTAGGCCCAAAACAGTTTGTCCAATGCGAGCACAATCAATTGTTTTTTCCAAAGCACTAGCGACGCGTTTAGCAAACAAGTGCAATCCTGTGTATAGCTCTTCTTCCAAATCAAAGATATAATCTACCTCCTTCTTAGGGATAACCAAGGTATGGCCCTGCTCAATAGGAGCAATATCTAAGAAAGCTAAGAAATGTTCGTCTTCTGCTACTTTGTAACAAGGAATTTCTCCTTGAACGATTTTGGTAAAAATGCTAGCCATGCTGGTGTGTTTTGAAGGTCAAGAGAACAACTATAGGTTGATGGCAATGTCTAGAATTTCAAATTCCATAGAGCCCCCTGGCGTTTGTACCTCCGCTATCTCGCCAATAGCTTTACCTAGTAATCCCTTACCAATAGGAGAATCGACAGAAATTTTCCCTGCTCTCAAATTAGCTTCTGATTGAGAAACAAGTGTATAGGTAAATTCCTTGCCTGACTTGACTTGCTTTATTTTAACTGTACTCAATACCACAACGGAAGAGGTATCTAAATCTTCCTGATTAATAACGCGTGCGGTAGAAAGTGTTTTTTCCATTTCAGAGATTTTCAACTCCAATAAGCCTTGGGCATCCTTGGCAGCATCATACTCTGCATTTTCTGATAAATCACCTTTTTCACGTGCTTCGCCAATGGCTTTTGCAGCGTCTTGACGACCTGTTGTTTTTAACTCTTCTAACTCTCCTCTTAACTTATCGTACCCTTCTTGGGTCATGTATGAATATTTAGACATAATCTAACTCTTTTTTGTAGAAAGGGGCTGTGTATAAGGCCTCTAAATAAATGGGCTTTCACAGTCCTGTATTTTTCTTAGATAGACTCAACAAAACAATTGAATAGTAGTTGTATCAAGTCTCTTAATTATAAAAATAAAAACTGTCCTAGAACAGCATTAATAAAACTTCTAAGACACTATAGAAGTTGGGACTGTTATAAAACCGTCCTGACCGAGGTCAACAAAAAGAACGTTCCTCTCTGTTGGGAGAAGAACGTTCTTGACCACCTTCAATGACAAATATACACAATCTTATAGATAAATGCCAGTTCTAGGACAGCATTTTTACTCCTACGCGCTTAGAAATTGCTCCCTTGCAGTTAAGTTATAATGCCCAGAAGACCCTACCTATAAAGGATATATCATCCTAAAAAAAAGCACTTTGCCCGAGAAGAGACAAAGTGCGTTTACAGTATTCCGAGCAGGATTACAGTACTTACAATCGTTGAGCGTCGAAAGCTCTATTAATAATAAAGCTTTTCAGTGTTCTTGTTCCCACGCCTTCTACTTTGACTTGGATTAGATACACTCCTGAGGCAACAGGTACCCCTGCATAATTTTTTAAATCCCAATCCACCGAAGTAGCTATTTGTGCATCTGCATTGGGGCCTTCTCTACTTTGACCAATGCGCGCAATACCATTTCTACTAGGATGATTATAACTCCGTCCGAGCTTATAAGAGCGTACAAAGCGACCATCTAAACTATAGATATTAACCGCACAAGCCGCAGGGATGTTGATTACTTTAACAATATTTTCCGCTACATCAATTTCATATTCAGAATAAGCATAATAAGGATTTGGAACGACTCTCAACAAGTCTAGCGCGCTACTAGCTGTTCCATCCTCTTCTTTTGCCGTCGCTAAACCATCCAAGGCAAATTCGTACAAAGGATAGCCCAAATTTTCATTGGTTCCTTCTTCTATTTCATAAGGACGATTAACACGCAATCGAATCGTGGCTTTATTAGGTGGAATATGTCCCAATGGTCCATCCATCTTTGTTGGGACCGCCATAGAAGCCCAAGTGACGTTTCCATCTAGGTAGAGGAAATTGTCTTGGGTGAAGATTCCATAAATACTAAATACGCGATTAAATTGCTGAATGATACTCTTACAAGAATCATAAGGCTGACGGGTCACATAAATAATATGCTGTCCTCCTTGTACATTTTGTAACAATTGTACTTTTTCATCCCCTCTAGCATTACCAACGGTACGAGTAGCAGTAGGATTAAACAGGAGATCATCTCCCGTACTCACTCCAGTTCCATCACTCTCTGGCAATGTAGTTCCATTATAAATAGAGTTCTCCCCAAAGAAAACGTTTAGGCGTTCTCCTGTTTCTACATCATAAGCATAACCTGGAAACCAAGACATTCCTTTAGAACTTTGGTCCTCGCTTCCATCTTTATTCTTAGAATAGTAGGTCGGCGAATTAAGTCTATTACTACCACGCCATTCCATTTGGCGTCGTCCTGACGGAACTTTCCAACCGGGAATACCATCCCCCAAATACGTGCTTCCATAATAGACGTTCGCAGATTCTACAACTACACAACGACTCCATTCACTTTGGTTCGGTGTTAAGACTACATTCACATTATTTGTCCAAGACAATAAGGTATCTCTTACCTTAACATTGATTTTGTTAAATAGCTGTGTGGTATCATTTCTAAAACGTGCCCCAGAAGAAGCTATACTCCCCAAGGAGAGATAATAATTATTGTCACGGCGTTCTGCATCACAAAGCATAAATGGATACCATCCACCTGCTCCTGTAGAGTACAATTGCTCTGGATCAAATTGATGATCGTCTTCCCCTGGTCCTGTTTTAAGCATATTATAAATACCTTCTCCATCTTCTAGGCCCTGATACCATTCTCCTTGACTCTCGTCTTCATAGACAATATCTGAGCCTACAAAACCTACGGTCCCTTTTACACTAGGTTTAGGCTGACGTTGTGCAGTAATCGAGATTCCTAAATCAGGAATGTATTGTTCATAATTCCAATCCAAGGTTTGATAAGACGTCCAAATAGTTGTTGGATCATTCTTGTCTGTTAATCTCCAATAAATAGCCCCTGAAAGAGCAGTCGCAACAGCAGGCTGAGGGCTATATTGTTGAGTAGCCGTATCGAAGTTCCACCCATAATTATCATCATATACATACAATTGATATTCACTGGATGTCACTCGCAATGGATCAACTACTTTAATGCTAACAGGAGCACTTTTTTTCTCATAGCGAATGGCCCCTACATTTTGTCCAGCCAATGACTGGGTTTCTACTTCGGTTCTGTTCTCTATTCTCAAAAATTCATCACTTGCTCCTTGTCCTTCTAGACGGGTCACCTGTGGCGCATCGCCATAAGTAGAATTCAGGACTACTCCATTGTATTCTGGGTCATTGATTCTAGGAATAGCGGTATATATTTTAAAGTTGCGGCGGCCTTGTAGGTAGGGGTTAGCTTGTCCAAGGTTAGTAGCAGGATCATACTCTTCATAGTTGTTATAGGCATAAGCCACCACACAGTAATAATATTTTTTATGATTAATCAAGGTATTCTCTCCTTCCGCAAAGAAATCTTCAGTCACTCTAAACGTATGTTTAATCCCTTCATTTTCTCCTTCCACCTTGATTGTTGGAATAGCAACATCAATTCCTAAATCATCATCTGTAAATTTATCCCAGTTGGCAATTTTAGCAATATCATCCTCTACATCACACTGAAAAATCAGTCTTGATTTCTCTTCCTCTCCCAACTCCGTTACAGAAACATTTGGGCTATTTACCTGATATATTTTGTATCCTTGGAAGTTATAAGTGGTATCCAAAGGCGCATAAGGCTTCAATTCCGCTGGTGTTTCTTCATACGTCAACCCATTGTTATTGAGTGTTCCATCATAATTGAGGTTTAAAACTAACTCTTCGTCCATTTCCACAATCTCCATGTGGGGGGCATCAGGGCCATTCGTGAGCTTAAAACAACCATCAAAAAGATTCTGCGCCAATTGATCGGCCTCTACTAAAGGCTTAATGCTAGGGCAACTGTATTCTAATTCTGGCACCCAAATTACTCCTGAGATCATCTCATTCGTTGCTCCTGGTTGTAAGACAAAAGGCCCTGAAGTGTGTAAAAATCTCTGGTCCAAACCAGATAAATTTTCACTACACATGGACCATGCATTGGGGTCTTGAGAATCAGGAGGAGAAGGAAACACAAAACGAGTAGCTTGAGCATTGGGCAAACCTGGATTTGAACCATTTCCTCCAACCGTCACCAAACTACCATTTAGCCATTTCCCTGACATCAAGTTATAATAGTGGTTGGCAGCACTTGGATCTCCAATAACAGGATCATTACTTCCTCCTACATGGTATTGAAACCCAGACAAGCCAATTTCCTTTCCTGTCTCATCTAAAGGTCCTTTAAAGTAATCCACCCCTAACCCAGGAATAGTAGTGCCATACCCTGCAAAGCCACTTGTTCCACAAGGGTTATCATCATTAGCATCCGAATTGTACACGTAACCCATTCCCGTAGCGGTATCACAACCAATATAATCATCGGTAAAACAACCCAAATCTGGATCCGTCCACAACGAAAAGTAAGTTTGCTCCAATTTTAAGCTATTTCTATTCAACAATTTATAGCGATAAAAAGTCATGTTGTTAATCGCGTCTGTTGTGCTGTAAGCAAATGCTAAAGCCTGAACCTCCATTTGCATCGCTTGCCCCTTACTTTGCGTATGTAAGTTTCCATTATCATTGTATACCCACCAAATCATTTGATCGGCATAAACAGGATTGGCATAATCATCTCTAGCACAACCAGTCACTTCTATCACAGGATGATCGCCATCCATCGGATTATAGACGTCATCTGAATTCACATCAATGAAAGGTGCCAAATCTTGCTTGTAGTCCAAAATATCAAAACCATGTATAGCGGCAAAATGCACATTCCCTCTAGCGGGCCATCCCATGATTTGTTGGGAAGGGCGATTATCTACCCCTGGTGAAAGTGGGTCTAAAAAATCAGCACGCAGTGCATCAATATCTTTTCCATAGACTGTAAAGTGCTTATCCCAGCGCTCACATTCTAAACTTGTTACTTCAGCAGTACTTGGATTCAAGGGCCCTGACCAGTAGTCATTTCCTTCATCTCTATAGGTTTGAGCAGCAACAATCAAGTTGCCTCCACCATCATAAGCTCCCAACCAGATCGCGCCTGAGTATAAAGCTGAAACAGCTATTTCGCCAGAAGATGGATCTACATTAGGGACAACATATTGTGCTTGCACACCATCCCACCACATATCTCCTCCTCCACGCAAACGTGCACGAACATTGTTGATATTAAGGTCGGTTTGAGAACGCGAGGCAGTACAAGCCGTTCGATACCCTGCCTTGTTAGCACTCTTTTTTGGAGAAGCATTGGGATTTATATAATCACGAGCGTGTCCACTCTCTGCATATAGGAAGAGGCAGCTGAGCCACGCTATTATTAAATAATGTTTGTTCATAGTCATTGTATTATTGATCGTTCATAGTAGACACAGCAAGCCCGTTACAATGCTGGAGCATTGTTTTTTTAACGCCATATCTTATTTATGGTAGTAGAGAAAATCAAGTGCGCACCTTGATTAGTTACAAAGTCTTCTTTTTATGAAGCATTTCCAACAACAGTTTTAAGGTTTCCTCAAACAAAAAATAAACATTATCTCTTGCAAAACAATGATTTAAATCATTATTTCTCAATAAAAAACACCTTATTCTTAATTAGAATAAAGTGCTTTTTAATCCTTTTTGCCTGATTAGGTGTCTTCTATTCTATTATAATCGCTGAGAATCCAAGGTTCTGTTAATAATAAAGCTCTTCAGAACTCGGGTTCCTACTCCTTCCACTTTCACATGAATTAAGTAAACCCCACTTGCTACAGGTACCGCAGCATAGTTCTTCAAATCCCAATCTAAAGAGGTGGTGATCTGCTCTTCACTATCTGGACCATTAGTCCCTAAACCTACTCGGCCAATGCCATTTCGTGAACCACCTGTTTCAGTAGTATTTCCATATACCTGCCCTAATTTGAACGCTCGTACAAAACGACCATCTAAGGAATAGATGCGTATTTGACAGGCAGCAGGTAAATTAATTACCTTTATTACATTATCAATCTCGGTTACTTCATACTCGGAATAAGCATAA
>JBOEFW010000064.1:0-57232 GCA_050633105.1 Aureispira sp.
GAACAAAAAGGCTGCTTGCCCAGCTCCTTCCTTTTAGCCCTAGACCTTTTTAGCTCCCTTCGGTCGTGAGCGCTTCGCTTAAGAGTTGTCGACTTTGTGTGGCACCACGAAGTAGCAGCGGAGCTAATGACAAAAAGAAAACTCAGGCTACTTAAAACATAAATAAACTTCTGTTACACGGTACTTATCTTTCTATCAGTATTATAAAAGTATTCCAGACCAAAAACCTCCTTCATGCCTCGTTTCTATCTCTTTTTCAGTATATTAATCCTTCTTAGCGCCTGTTCTCCCCCAACTCCTGTCGCTTCCAACGAAGCTCCTGCTATTGATCCCCTACCAACTGTAGATTCCATCATTCCAGATACAATAGTCATACCTGCTCCTCCCTCACCTCTGACTTGCACTTGTAAAAGGAGCACCTATAAAACAGATCCTCGTACCCAGTTGACCTTCCAAGCTTCTCAAAAAAAGAGCAATCCTCAAAAAATAGAAGAGTGGGCGAATAAGCCTGCTCTTAAGACCATTAAGTCCTTACGTTTGATGGGATATGACACGATTCCTGCATCTTTTGCCATCTTCAAAGAAGTGACTAAGATCGTGCTAGCGAATGTTCATACAAAAGAGCTCTCTGGCTTAAATATGTTTCCAAAACTAAAAGAACTTCATTTTTTTGGAGGACAGTTAGCGCTTAATAGTAAAGAAAAATGGACCCAGCGCATCCAAATTTTAGCCGCTCAAAAAACAGTTTTCAAGGAGGCGATTAGTTTTAAGGCCTTTCCTAATTTGGAAATCATCGACTTTGCTTTTTCAGGCTTTAAAGTCTTTCCTACTGGCCTAGAACAGTTGACTTGCCTACAAGAGTTGCATTTTAATGCCTATATCAATGGGAGTCAAGATAATCTTCTAGATTTAAGCCAATTTGATTTGGCTTTATTTCCTTGTTTGAGAAAGGCTTCCTTTATGTCTTGGCAAAAAACAATGGTGGGCACTCCCAAAGGGATGTTAGCAGACCATCTCCAACACGTTACGGTTCATCATGGAAATTTAACCAAAGAAGAGAAAGTAGTAATGAACGATGTTAAGAATATTTTGGCAAATAGAATGGGAAAATAGACGCTCCATTAAAACAGTTACCTAAGGATAATACGCCCCTACAAAGGGAACTACAGAATAATCGTTTAGCATTAAAAAACGACTAGCTTCGCTTCTCCTAAACCATTCCATCCCAAATAGGTTAGAAGATCTTCCCAAAAAAATATTGTTAAGAATGCTCTTATAGCACTTCAACCCTTTTATAACAAAAAATTTAGAAGCTGGGACCAGCAATAAATATCTTCTAATAACCTAAACTACAATACCCATGAATTGCCAAGATTTACTCTTAGGAACTGCTATTGGAGATGCCTTTGGGGCAGGAGTTGAATTTCAGGATCGAGACTGGATTCGAGCACAGGTTGATTTTTCCATGTTGGTGAATGCTAGAGCAAAGATTCCTGTTCCAGCAGAACAATTGTCCGCTTTCACTCAAAATTACCACGCCTGGGATTATACGGACGATACAGAAATGACCATAGGGGTTTGTAAAGCCTTATGCTCTAAGCACCCCTTTTCAGAAGATCTTTTGGTGAAATTTTGGGAGCAAGAATACCAACTTGGAATGCAGCAAAAAGGATATGGTAGAAATGGGCATGGTTCTATGAGCTGGTATTATAATGGAGAAAAAACAATCCACGAAATTCGCGCCTTCCAACAAGACCGCCCTAACCCTGGCAATGCGCCTGCCATGCGTGCTGTCCCCTTGGGATTACTTCCCCCTTCACTTATTAATTCTTATGCCGCGATCAACGCTCAAGCCACTCATCCTAATATCAACGCCATTCTCTCTAGTCAATGCATTGCCAGAGCCGCCGAGTTTCTATTGGTCTTAAAGGGAAATCCTAGTGAACTTATTACTTATTGCATGGAACAGGTTCCGCTCAATCAGGAGTATCAATTCTACTTAAAACAAGTACAAACGCTCTCTGCCTATAAACAGCTCTCCAACGCACATTTTGAAATCCTCTGTGGCCCTCAACCTATTCAAACGCCTTATTTCTTAGCAGGGATTCAAGGCCTTCCTTCTGATTCTAAATATACCACTGGCGCTGTTTTATATCTCTTACAACAAAGTACCACCCCTTTTGATGGCCTACAAAAAGCCATTCACTTGGGAGGAGATGTAGATTCTGTGGCTTCTATTGTCACTGGGATCTTGGCTGGCAGCCAAGGGTTGGATAGTTTGCCTGCTTATATGTTAGCGCAAGTGGAAGGGGTTGCGTATTTGCGGGAGCAGGGGAAATTATTAGCTGCCTTTTTAGTAAAACTCAACTAAAACACGCTTAACGAAACCTTAAAACATTACTTGTTTTTCCAATGTTTTTTTAGTATCTTTCCGTGGAATATTTTTTATTACTGATAAAACTATCCCCGTATGATACGTTCAAAAATTGACCCTTCAAAAGTGCAAGAGTTAGCTTTTAAGGACTATGCTAAGCTCTTTGAAAAAGCTCTCAAACAAGCCAAAGAAAAAGGCGTCGATAAAGTGCCTTTGATAATGGTGTCTGACTTCCAATTTGCTTGTGGAGAAACCCATGCCTTAGTGCTCTTGGGCAAACAGTCAGAAATGACCAAGGTGTACAAAGGCTTTAAGCTTGATGAAGAACGCAAAAAGCTCAAGGACTTTTCTATTGGTTTTTGTCATTTAGACAAAGAAGAAGATGGCAGTCACAGTATGCGCATTGCTATTGAAGGATTGGGGAAGCCCAATAAAATGAAAAAGAACAGCAAGAAGTTGATCAAAAAATTAGGCATCAACCTCAAAGATATTATCAAAGGACAATTCAAGGAAGAAACTCCTACTCCTGAAGAAGATACAACTACAGCATCTCCTAAAGCTAAAGCAGCAAAGAAAAAACGCGAAAAGCAAGTACAGCAAATCACCACGGGTTTGGAAAAACTACAAGAAGCGATTGGCAAAATACCTGCTAAAAAACTCCATCATAAACTAGAACATTATCAAAAAGTCTTAGACAACATCATTGGTACAGCAACGGCTGATAATGAATTGGATGAAGCGGAAAAAGCAGATTTTGATCGCTTGCAAACTTCTATTACTGCCATACAAGAAGAGGTCAACGAGCAGGGAACCACCCTTACTCCAGAAATCCGTGAGAAGATGCAGGTTAATATGAAAAAAATGACTGCTAAACTTCAGCAAGTAATTAAAGAATTGAACGCCTTATAAAACCAACCACTATGAAACTCTACGATGAAATAAAAAAACAGGAAGAACTCATAAAAGCAACTCAAAAGAAATATGACACTTATAGGAAGATTTATCTGAAGGATGGTTTAGATGATGCCGAAAAAGCAGTTCTAAAAGCTTTTCAAGACACCATTAAAGAAGCAAGAAAAATTATTGCGGCAAAGAAAAAACAATACTTTCCGCTCTTTAATGGAACAGACTTAAAGGTAGACAAAACAAAAGTTACGGTTCAAAAGTTTGATACCAATACCACTGGAACAAAAGTCATTCTAACCCCTAAGAAACACAATGGAAAAACCATTTACTTCTTCTATGGCTATGTATTGAACAATGCCAAGGATTTGAAAATGAGAGATGAAGAATTACCTGATTTAGAAGATGATGTAATTGATGCCGCTCAACGAGGTTTTAAAGTTGTTTATGACAAGAGTGGTACCAAAGCTGAATTTAGCGCTGCACTATATGACTCTAAGTCCTATGGTATTTATTGGAGCGGTCATGGAGGAGGTACTTCTCAAGGAAAAATTCAAACAAGTGATGGATACAATATGATACCTAGTGATTTTGATGCTAACAAAGTAAGTAGTAATTTACAATATCTAGTTTTTGCAGCTTGTCAAAGCGGGAAAGGTAAAAAAGCGTGGGAAAACCTTATTAAGAAAAAAGCTACTAAAGCGGAATTCCAAGGATGGGTTAAGAACACTTATACCTCAGAAACAAATGACTTTACGAGTGAAGCCCTTGTAGGAGACTCTTGGTATGGTAATGGGCACAATGGATTAGATGAATCTAAAGAATTAGATGATTATATAGATAAAGCTGAAAAGGCCAAGTAACCTCTTAATCAACTACTAGCACATGCCACAAAAAACATTCTTAAACTATTGGATTGGGCTCAGTTTAGTACTGTTAAGCTGCCAAAATCCCTCCCATAAAACGACTACTATGATATTATCTTCCATAAAACCTGTAGCAGAATGGTCAAATATAACAGACCAGGAACCTATTGATTTTATATATCAGAATAATAACAATTGCCTAGTTACACTTCCAAATAGTTTTCTAATTCTTGAAGCTAATAAAGTAATTAAAAAACATCCATTAGAAACCATTCAGGAACTAGTACAACTACATCCTTGGGGTGAAAAGTACTTTTTATTAGAATTTGATCAGACTAGCTATAATAATATAGCTTATCAAATAGACCACTTAACCAGTCCTTCAAAGCAACTATTAGAAAATTTAGAAGATCCCAAAAATATTGCTTACAACCCTTTGAAAAACTTGTTGTACTATAAGCATAGCTCGGTCCGTCTATATATGTATGACCTAAAAAGTAAAACATCTGTTGCTGTTTTTCCTGAAAAAGAAGTAAGTAATCTTTCTATCTCTGACAATGGTCAATATCTCGCTTTGGAAAACTTCAAATCGATTACGATTGTCAATACCCAAAACCATGAAATAGTCTACGAATATGTTAAAGTTCCTGGCAAATACTATGACTTAATGGGAGTAACAGATAGTGGAGCGCTTTTAGCCATTCATCATCCTGTTGCTAGAAAAAATGAAAAAAAGACAGATCCTGCTACTGTTTTCCTTCTTCAAGAAAAGGGACACCAACCTCTAGTAGAAACTTCTGACGGTTGGGCCAAATGGAACCAAGGACATTTGATGGTTTTAGACCAAAAAACGTTCAAATTGTACGATAAAACGATCTTAGAATAACCATTCCTATCCCCTCTTTGGAGGCTATAAAACAATACGCCATCTTTCTGCCCCAAATATTGTGGAGAGATGGCGTTCTTATTTTGGAAAAACAAGCTATTATCGAAGTTTTACGCCCTTTTGTTTTAGTTCAAGTAGAGGTTTTCTACCTTTGTCAGCGTATTCTTATTTCTAATAAATATCTCGCCTGACTAGGGCATTCACGAAGCCTATAACATGATTCGCTACAACAAAAAACGCCTGAGTAAGAAGAAATTAATCGAGTTGTATGAGCGTTTGCTCCAACCTCGTATGATTGAAGAAAAAATGCTGGTATTGCTTCGCCAAGGCCGCATTAGTAAATGGTTTGCAGGAATTGGCCAAGAGGCCATTGCTGTAGGCGTCACAGCAGCCTTACAACCAGAGGAGTATGTATTTACGATGCACAGAAATCTAGGCGTCTTTACTACTCGTGATGTTCCTTTGGAGCGCTTGTTTTGCCAATGGCAAGGCAAATTACCTGGCTTCACAAAAGGGCGTGATCGCTCTTTTCATTTTGGAGCACCTGAATTTAATATTGTAGGGATGATTTCTCACCTAGGCCCTCAATTGTCTTTTGCTGGAGGGGTTGGTCTTGCCAGTAACTTGGGAGAAGAGGGACAAATTGCTGTAGCCTTCACAGGAGAAGGCGGAACGAGTGAAGGCGATTTTCATGAAGCACTCAATGTCGCGGCTGTTTGGAATTTACCTGTTTTGTTTGTGATTGAGAACAATGGATATGGTTTATCCACACCTACAACCGAACAATATGCTTGTAAGGATCTCGTCGATCGTGCTCAAGGGTATGGAATGGAAGGACACAAAATTGATGGCAATAATATCCTAGAAGTTTATCAAACAGTTGATAAGCTAGCCAAGTCTATGCGCAAAAACCCACGCCCTGTTTTACTAGAGTGTCAAACATTTAGAATGCGCGGTCATGAAGAAGCTTCTGGAACCAAATATGTTCCTAAAGACTTGATGGAGCATTGGGCCAAACGCGATCCAATCAAAAACTATGAGCAATTCTTAATCGAAGAAGGTTTATTGGAAGAAGCGACCATCCAGAATTTGCGCAAACAATACAAGAAAGAGATTGAAGATAATTTAGCCATAGCTTATGGCACCCCTGAGGTGCAGGCCAATTTAGCCCTAGAAATGGGCGATGTATACGCCGCGCACGAACAAGAAATTATTGCCCCTGACTTCTCCGAAACCCAAGAATTGCGGGTAGTGGATGCAATTTCAAATGGTTTACGTCAAGGCATGGAGCGGTATGATAACTTGGTCTTGATGGGACAAGATATTGCCGATTATGGAGGTGTTTTTAAGATTACAGATGGTTTTATGGAGCAATTTGGGAAGGCTCGCGTTCGCAATACTCCACTTTGTGAAAGTGCGATTATTGGTATCGCATTAGGCCTCAGTCTCAAGGGATATAAGGCCATGGTAGAAATGCAGTTTGCCGATTTTGTGACTTGTGGTTTTAACCAGATTGTGAATAATGCCGCCAAATTACACTATCGTTGGGGAGAAAATGTAGACGTTGTCATCCGTATGCCTACTGGTGGCGGTGTTGGCGCTGGCCCCTTCCATTCTCAAAGTAATGAAGCATGGTTTTTCCATGTTCCAGGTTTAAAGATTGTTTACCCTTCTAATCCTGTTGATGCAAAAGGCTTGTTATTAGCAGCACTAGAAGACCCTAATCCTGTTTTATTCTTTGAACACAAAGCACTGTATCGTTCACTTTCTGCGGAAGTGCCTAGTGCTTATTATACCACTGAAATAGGAAAAGCAGCTGTCGCCCAAGAAGGAACAGAAGCGACAATTATTGCCTATGGTAATGCCGTACATTGGGCCAAGGCCGCAGCAGCGCAATTAGGCGCTTCGATTGAAGTTTTGGATTTGCGTACCTTGCTTCCTTTAGACTATGAAGCAATTGCAGCGACAGTTAAGAAAACAAATCGCGTTCTGTTGTTGCACGAAGATACCCTCACAGGAGGTATTGGAGCGGAACTATCAGCGTATATTAGCGAACACTTATTTGAGCATTTAGATGCGCCGATCAAGCGGGTTGCTAGTTTGGATTCGCCCTTTCCTTTTGCCAAGGATTTAGAACGTCAATTCTTACCTCAAGAGCGCTTATTAACAGCGTTAGAAGAATTGTTAGCCTATTAAACTACCTCTAGTATACTATTTAGGAGCTCCAAAGTAAGAATAACTTTGGAGCTCTTTTTTCTATAAAACGTGTTGTTTTAAACCTTTTTTATAGTTAAAAGCGCTCTACCTTTCTACGTTAAAAGAATGACTTAACCTTTGTAATGTAATTCTATAAAATGACCTGTTTCCTTCCATTTAAACAATCCATTGAACAATTTGAGTTACCTCAAAAGTTCACTTTTCCATTCTACTATGATCCTCATCCATTAAGTCTTATAGCAACTGAAGAATTACAAAGCTATTTGAAAGAGCAAACCGATTGGAAACACAATTTTGGTTTAGAAGAGGGGCAAGAAGGATTAGTGATTGGAAAAATGTTTGGTGTATTGGTTGTACAACAAGCTGATGGAACATTGGGTTATTTGGCAGCCTTCTCTGGTAAATTAGCGGATAAGAACCACCATAAAGGTTTTGTCCCGCCAGTATTTGATATCTTGGCAGAAGATTCTTTTTTTGTTCGAGGAATGAAAGAACTCAATCAAATTAATCAAACACTCAAAGAATTAGAGCAAGCCCCTACTTATTTAGCTTATGTCGATTATTTGGAAGAAGAAGAAGCATTAGTAGCTGAACGGTTGGAACTCAAACGCAGACAAATGAAAGCGGCAAAAGATGTTCGTAAAAAAACACGAAATGCCGCTAGAGAAATGCTTCCTGCCAAAGAATTTAAAGCACTAGAAGAAGATCTCAAAAACGAAAGTTTAGGCCATCAATTCTATTATAGACGACTAGCTGCCTTTTGGAAAGAACGATTGGCTACAACGGAAGAAGGCTTAAATGTTTATTTGGATCAAATCAATGCATTAAAAGAAGAACGAAAACTAAAGTCCGCTGCATTGCAAAGAAAATTGTTCAACGAGTATCGATTTCTAAACCAAGAGAAAGAAGAAAAAAGCTTGTATGATATATTTTTGCCGACCTTCAATGCTATTCCCCCTGCTGGAGCAGGAGAATGTGCTGCTCCCAAACTCTTACAATACGCTTTTCTACATCAATTAAAACCCATTGCCTTAGCTGAATTCTGGTGGGGAGAATCACCTAAATCTGAAGTTAGAAAACATGGGTATTTTTACCCTGCCTGTCGAGGAAGATGTGCGCCTATATTGAAGCATATGTTGAGTGCGACCGTCGTTGACGATAACCCTATGCTAACCAATCCAGCAGAAGGAAAAACAGTTACTATAGTTTATGAAGATGAACATTTGGTAGTGATCAATAAACCTTCAGAATTTTTCTCAGTGCCAGGCAAAAACATAGAAGATTCCGTTGCACTTCGAATGAAACAACGCTACCCTAAAGCAACAGGGCCCTTAATTGTCCATCGATTAGATATGTCTACCTCAGGATTGATGTTGATTGCCAAAACAAAAGACGTTCACAAACGATTACAATATCAATTTGTAAAACGTATGGTCCAAAAACGTTACGTTGCGGTATTGGATGGATGGATAGAAGAAGATTCAGGTTTTATAGACTTGCCGCTGCGCGTTGATTTAGATGATCGCCCAAGACAATTGGTTTGTTACGAACACGGTAAAAATGCTCGAACAAAATGGGAAGTCATAGAACGGATCGATGGAAAAACGCGTATTCACTTTTATCCTATTACAGGAAGAACACATCAATTACGCGTACATGCAGCACATCCATTAGGGTTAAATACTCCTATTATTGGAGATGATTTATATGGTAAAAAAGGAACTCGTTTGCATTTACATGCAGAATGGATTGAATTTTTGCATCCTATTACTAAAGAAAGAATGGAAATAGAAGTTTTGCCTGAATTTTAAGTGACTGCTTAATTCGTCAACTTAAAACTTGCATTAACCCAGTGAATAAGTCCCGCCCATCTATACCCTCCGACCAATTCCTTACTCTTCTCTTTTTTAAACAACTTTATCTGATCTCCCATGAAAAACATTTATCACTACCCCTATAAAAGCTTTTACAAGATAATGGGCATTGCCTTATTTGCAATTGGTACCATTTCCGCTGGCCTAAACTTCCTAGTAGGTAATCCTATTGCTTTTCTTTTATTAGTTATGGCACTTCTAGGCTTTTTACAAATCAGGCAATACTTCAAGCCTTATGTGACCATGAAATATGGCGCCCTTTACATACAGGTAACTGCATTTAAGAAAAAAACACTTCTTTTAGAACATATTGAACGGGTAGAACGCGGTAAGCATCAACTTATTTTGACCATGGATGATTAGAATAATGAAGCTATTCCAGTCAATTTCTTAAAAAAAGAAGAGGCGGATCGATTTTTTAACGACCTTTTTACTTTAGTTGAAGAGGGCGAATATCCTATAAATCACAATTTATCGTCCCATTTGATAGAATAAAGCTACTTTTTAAAGAAAAACACCCTATATCGAAAAAAAAATGCCCCTTCTGGGAATTATTTAGAACGAATGGTTGTTATAGGGTTCATACAGCTTAATTTAAAGTTGCCATTCTAAAAAACAAGCAACTGTTGCGTTGACTTTTATACATAAAAAGGGAAATTCTCCATGGAGAATTTCCCTTTTGCTTTTTAAGCTATTTTTAAAGCTATCCTATACTTTAGGCAGCGTTACATCATCCATTTGTACGTGAATATTACGAACATCTAAGGCGCGATCGTTCACATCTTCGCCACTGTTCTCTAGGCGCAAAACACCTCGTGGACATACAGCAGAACAAACGCCACAACCTACACAAGAAGCTCGGACAATATCTTGTCCACGTTGTGCATAAGAGCGAACATCAATTCCCATTTCACAGTAGGTAGAACAATTTCCACAAGAGATACACTGTCCACCATTCGTAGTAATTCTAAAACGAGATTTGAAACGCTGTACAATTCCTAAAATCGCTGCCAAAGGACAACCATAACGACACCACATTCTATTTCCCATAACAGGGTAAAAACCAGTCCCTACTACTCCTGCAAACATAGAACCGATCAAAAATCCATACCATTGACGGACATTGTAGATTTTTAACTCTGTGAAATACAAGTTGATTGTTTCTTGCTCTGGGTAAAAGAAGTATTGATAGATTTGTAAGCCTGACATTACAATAACTGCCGCCAGTACACTATAAATAACATAGCGTTCTACTCTCCAAGCACGTAGGCTTTTATCAGATTGTTGACGGAAAGGATCTCCTAGCGTTTCTGCTAATCCGCCACAACCACAAACCCAAGAGCAATACCAACGCTTACCATAGAGATAAGTAAACAATGGCACGACAACAAGCGTGAGTACAATTCCCCAAACAAACATCATCATCCCTACATTCATTCCTAGGAAAGTTTGCTCGTTGTTTTCTAATATCTTATCGAGTCTATAATCATAATAGAATCCATAATCTAAGGGCCAAGGCGTAGAAAGATTATAAGAAGGCGCATTTAGATAAGCCAATAGTTCTGGCAATAAGAAAGCAAAAGACAACTGAAAGAATAGTACAGAACCTGTTCTAACCAATTGATATTTGTTGTGGCGGTACTTAATAAACATCCGTATGCCCATTACAAACATGACGGTCGTATACAAGAAGCCATATAAAAACCACTGGTCTGCTAAGGCAGAAGGGTCTTGCTGCAAGAACTGCTTAACAGGGTCCACCATACGCACCCAGTTATAAATGTACTGTTCATTAAAATAGAGCAAAATATAAAACACAATCAAAAACGTCCCTAATAACATTCCTAACCAACCATTACCAATAGTTGTATTGCCAGGTTTCCAAGGAGCGCGCCCTTCTTTGTACTCAAACAAACCAATGAGTCCCATAATCACCGCAGTAATTCCTACCGTAATATAGAGATGGAAAGCGCCTTGTTCATAGTCTACAGCATTCCACAAGACATAACAACTACCCAGAAACACACCTGTTACGCCGAGCATTTGTAGCACAGGAACAATCCCTTTCTGAAATTGATTGAAGAAAATGTGATCGTGCTTGATCCCTGGCAATTTCTGTGCGCCTGGTAGGATATACATCAAGGCGCCAATACTCCCCAAGATAAACACTAAGAAGAAAAACAATCCAGCATTATTTCCTGTCAAACTACTGACGTTACTTGTCAATAATTGTTTGTTAATTTCTACGACGGTTCCGTCGCCCATTCTATAATCCCATTCCCCCACTCCTTCTGGTAAAGTAGTAGCATTCCAAATTTCCTGTTCTGGATTCACCCCACTCAAGCTATCCAGCAAGTGTTGGGCCTTTTTGAGAACGGGATACATCGCCTTCCCAAAATTATAATTGAGGTTGTATTCCTTCTCCCATTCTGCTCCTGCCACCTGTTGGATGGCGGCACGACGGTATTCACTGTCAATGACGGCTAAAGTTTTGTCATTGAGACGGTGGCTACTAAAGGTAATACTCATAAAAAAGAGTACAAAAGAGAAGGTAAAGATTGCTAAACCAGTTATTTTCAAAGCTTTCATAGTAGAGATCAAGATGTCAGAAAGTGTGGTGTACGTAGTCGGTAAATAGAGTTTTTGAGTTAATTCCTATACCCTATACTCAGGCTTGAGTAGTCAACTTATTTTTCAGAAAACGCAAGGCAGCAGTTAAACTACGTTTTTGCTTCAATTCCAAGTTAGCGTTAAATTGCTTGTTGTAGAGTGCGATCACTTCTTCTTCATATTCTTTGAAGAACTCTGGGTCAAAATTGGCTAGGCCTAGATTTTGAAGCACTGTCTCTACGGGTGTTTTTTCTAAGATCCATTTCTCACAAACTTCATGACGATAACGGATTCCCATTAGATTGAATCCTAGAATCACCTTACTTTCTTTATCAAAAACTAAACGAATACCATGACGGCCTTCTTTGTGTTCCCAATACAATTGAGCATGGTTTTCTGGTGCCTTTGCTTGAACATTCCCATATACTTGATATTCAATATCTAGGAATTTGGCGGAGTTAAACCACAAACGAGGAACATACTTTGTTCGCGTTCCACAAATTGTATGGGCGACCGTTTCTCCCATCATGCGCCCTGTATACCAAATCGCCTCAATTGGACGGCGGCCTTCTCCAGGACTCATCAGCTGCGCGCAATCTCCTAGTGCATACACACCAGGAGCTGTTGTTTCTAAAAAGTCGTTGACTAAAATCCCGCGTTGGGTATCAATATCACAATTCTCTGATTGCTTGATAAAGTCTATATTAGGATGTACGCCTGCCGTTAGTCCTACAAATTGACAAGCGATTTCTTCTCCTGTGCTGGTTACAACCGCCCGAGCACGGCCTTCGTCATCACTTAAAATTTCTTTCAGCTCTGTTCCTAAACGCAGATCCAAGTGGTGCTCTTTGATGTGGCGACTAATCATAGCCGATTCTTCTTTTGGGAGTACATTATCCCAATAGCTGGCTTCTCTTACCAATAAAGTCACCGAAATATTACGAGAATGGAACATCTCAGCCATTTCAATTCCAATCAACCCGCCTCCTACAACAACAGCGTGTTTCGTATCCTTAGAATACGCTTCCATGCTTTGTAAGTTGGGGTAAGAATACATACCTTGAACCGCCTTCAAATCTTGTCCTGGCCATCCAAAGTAATTGGGAGCTGATCCCGTTGCCAAAATCAATTGATCGTATTGTAAAGCCCCGCGTTTACGCAATTGCAATGTTTTGCTTTGTGTATCAACAGACGCCACATAATCAAATACTAAGTCTAGACGGTTCTTCTTCCAAAACCAATCTTCATAAGGTTTAATATCATCATAACGCATATGGCCCATGTAGACATACATCAGGGCCGTTCGAGAGAAGAAGTGTTCTGTCTCTGCAGAAATGATAGTAATCCGTTTGTCACTTAGTTTTCGAATGTAACGAGCAGCAGTGACACCACTAATTCCATTTCCAATAATGACGACATGTTCTTGATTGCTGGACATAACAACAAAGGCTTTACCCGCTGTCTAAAAGAAGACAATCGGAACACCTGTGTCAACAGCTGTTGGCACAAGTGTGTGATAAGAATAGTACAGCCTTGTTACCAATACTAGATGCTATATTCTATATCTAAGACCCATGTTATAAGTCATAATAGAAGTTGCTCCTGGCGCCAACAAGTCATAAACACCCTTAACAGGTATATAATAACTGTACATAAATTGTATTTCAAATTTTGGTGTCAATAAGTATTTGGCACCAACTCCCCATTCTAAAAAGTACATCGAAGTTGCATAAAACGATAGACGTGGGGTAGCAAAATAGTTTAAAAAGCCACGTAAAAGTGGTATCTGCATATTAAATTTCTCTCCTGGACGGAATCCTTGCCAATAAGTAAAGGCTAAGAATAATTGCAGTTGACTAGATATTGGATGAATATAATAAATCTGCGTAACACTATATATACTTTCGTCTACTGTATTTCCTTTTGGTAAATTCCGAATCGGTAGCATAAACCCTTGCTCAAAAGACAAATTAATGTTCTTAAAAGGAGCAAAACGGGCTTGAAATCCCATGTGAGCCAAACCAAAATCAGCATAACGACTAGAACCAACAGGAGTCCGATCCATACCTAACACCGCAAAAGGAGAAGTATTAAATGGATCGCGTTCTCTCGACGCACGAAACAATAAAATCACTCCTAAGTCTAACTTTCCTGTTACACCATAGAAAGCGGTAAAATAACTATTAAAGTAAGTGCTTCTTGATCCTACTTCTTTGTTACCTATTCCTACACTATAAATACTGTTAAAGTCCATTATCTCTCCTACTCCTTTAGGCAAAGTAACCACTTGTGCCAAGCTCGCATAAGCGCCTGTTACTCGTTTCTTTTTTTTGCCCAAAGCAGAAGAAGTAGACTCATAACTATTTAAAGCCCAATTTTCATTCTGATAGGTAATGTGTACCGTTTTTTTGATAGCCTCTACTCGATAAGTGTTCAAAAAATCTATTATCGTAGGCGTAAAAGCATCTTCATAACGCTCAAAAAATAAAGGCAAGCTCAAATCCTCTGCGATGGATTCATATTGTATCCATTGCGGATTATTCACCGCTCCAATCACTCGTTGTTTTAATTGCTCTTCCAATTGTGCTGGTTGATAAGCAAAATTGGCAATAGGAGCTGAAGCCATAGAGCCATCGTTTAAAACAAAGTGCAACTTAGGATCCTTGTATTTCTCTAAGATTTGCTGCTTCAATTGTTCCAACGTTACCTTTTCTCCAGCTACTTCATGGCTAATTCCATCCCAGAAATCAACAATTTCATTTGGAGAAGCAATCGGATAATGCTCCACAACGGTCTTAATAACTAGTAAATTATAAGCATTGATGTAAAATGCTTTTTGTTCTTCTACCGATAAATCAGCTAAAGACGTATGCTTTATCTGATCCACCAGTACTGTTAATTCTTGCGAATTGTGATACAGCTCTTGATACTTTACAGCATTATGCTGGGCATATGTTGTAAAGAAACGATTGGCTTTGTCAAAAAAAACAGGCGCTTGCGCCTTTAGGGCATTAGGAAGTAATAAGATGCCCAACATAAACAGGGTGAGTAATGCTTTCATTATATGTTAGATTAAATAAAATTGCTCTGTATTTATTGTATCAACAGAACAAAAACAGTGAAGTTATCCTATAATAACCATAAGCAAATATCTATACTAATGGGTTGTTTTCAGTTTGTTCATTGGTGTAAATACATTTCAATCAACAAAACAAGAAAGCAAGATAACCTATTGTTATAAAATCTAACATTTTTTTGCCGTGCATCTATCTCCTAGCGTATTTTTTGACTTAAATGCGTTCCAAAAGGTTTGATTTTATAACTTCAAACCCTTTGGAAGATCATTTACTTTTGTCTTATTTTTCGACGCTATAGCCTCTTTTTGTAAACGGAATTTAATAGTCTACAAAAATTAGATTCTATAACGCAAACCTAAGTTAAAGGTCATTACATTAAATGATCCTTGTGTGTATATATCTGCCAATCCAGGAATTGGTACATAATAAGAGTACAACGCTTGTATCTCAAATTGTGGTGTCAATAAGAACTTCGCTCCAACTCCCCATTCTGTAAACAAAGTAGTTGTCGCATATAAGGAAAATCTATTGGTAGCAAACCAAGTTAAGAAGCCTCTTAAGTAAGGAACTTGAAATTGGGTCTCCACCTGTGGATCAAGACTAATTGGCTGCCAAAAAGTCAAGGCAATAAACAGTCCTAATTTAGGATTCAATTGCTTGTCGTAGTAAATTTGAGTTACCCAAAACATTCTGTCATTAACAGCATTGTTGAATGGGATATTTTTGACAGGAAAGTAAAAAGCTTGATCAAACGAAATTCCTAATTTCTTAAAAGGAGAAAATCTAACTCTAGGCCCCATTGCGCTCAATCCCCAAGAACGAGAAACAGTTCTACCTGGTCTAGAGGTGTTGTCAGGTGTATTTTGAAAATCAAATGGTTTGAATGGACTATCTCCAATAGCATCGCCAAAACGGTTGGACGATACGATAAAATCAAGGGAAACATCAAAACGCCCATTGATTCCATAAGTAAAATAGAATAAACCTGTCAAACCAGAATAGGTGTTGTCTCCTTCATAATCTGCTGTATAAATCGTATTGAAATTATTAATCTCAAATTTACCTTTAGGCAAAGTTGCCGCAGCAATGATAGGAGCAAATTCTGCCTTACCACTTTTTGGTTTTTCTATAGAAGAATTGTCTGTCGCAGCAGTACTAGTAGATTTATCGTTTAAAGTCCAGTTATAAGGATAAAAAGTTGATTTTCCTTCTGGTAATGCAGTTGTTCTATATTTGTTAATAAAAGTTGTTGCGTTTGGTTTAAAATCAGCTGCATACCATTCAAAAATCTTAGACAACGACACATCGCCTGAAAATTCGTCTACTTTGATAAATTCAGTATTGTTAATCGCTGCTTTAGTACGCATGTCCAATTGTTTTTCTAATTGGTCAGGCATGTAGGCAAAATTGGCAATAGGAGGGCAACTTATTGCAGCACAAACTAAAACAAAGTGTAAACGAGCATCGTTATAGCGCGTCAACAACTCCTTCTTTTCATAGTTATTCAAGGTTGTTTTTTTACCTGCAATGGTATGTTTCACCCCATCAAAAAATCCTGTAACATCTAAAGGGCTTTTGAGTGGATAATTATCAATGGCTGTCTTAACAACCATGATATTATAACTATTAATACCAAAAGCTTTTCGCTGTGCTTCATTATACTCCTCTACTTTAGCATTCTTTATAAAGTTGACTAATTTATTGAGCTGAGCAGGATCATTTTTAATTGATTGATAATCAATTTTGTCATTGGCGACATGTGTAGAAAAGAAGCCATTGGCATTTTGGAAAAATTGATCCAATGTTTGCGCAGTTGCTACAGTAGAAGCCATTAAAGAAAATGACAAAAGAAGTAAAAGGTATTTCATTGCGAAATGGTTATGAAGATGAATAAACGGCAGGCGTTTTTAAATGACAACAGAGGAAAATTTAGGGCCAATCAAATTTAAAGGTAAGATATATTTTATTGATTATTGATATTGCATTAATTAAATTATTACCAAATCAATATTTTTACTCTTCTGCTTTGACGTCCAATAAGAAAAAGAATAGAGAGGAAGGATACCTCGCTATTCAGTTTCTAACCAACGCATACAAAATTTATATATAAAGTACTGTTTTTCAAAAAAAGCCTTTCGAGTCAGACCCCCGTCAACCCGAAAGGCAAGGACACACATGGAACAGCAGCCTACGGCTACCATTTCCAAATCTAATAAGACTCAAACCCTTGTCTTAGTCGTTGCTATATAGAACTTCTGTGCTTATTGAAGCAGCAGAAGCATTGCTGGCTTTTTGTGTTGATACAAATATAAGCCAAGCATACGTACTACTCTGTCGTCTAGACGACACTCGACAATTTTAAATCCTTGCCTAAATTATAATCAACTGAAAAACAGACAATTAGAAGATATGAAAAAATGAAGGTTTTTCCCTATCTTCCAAAATATGACTTTTATGCCTCCATTAAGAAGGTTGTTTGTCTATTCGTTTAGTTCCTCGGTATAAGTCAAAACGCATGTACTGGCAATCCAAACCACCATTGTATAAAGAAATTTTCTTAGATGGTCGCAAACCAATAAAGCGATTGAAGTTTCGGATAGAACTAATCAACCAAGCTTGATAACCAGGAGCATCCGCTTTGAGGCGATCTCCAATACGCCCATACAACTCTTCAACATCTTCATGATCCATTCGCTCTCCATAAGGAGGATTACTAATCATCGTTCCTGGCTGCACGGGAAAATCAAACAATTGAAAAGGAGTAGCATGAAGCTGTATTGCTGATGAAACCCCTGCGGCAGCCACCTGTTGCTTGGTAAACCCTACAATTTTCTTAGAGATATCAGCACCTATAATGGTGCCTTCAAAACGACGCTCTTCTGCTCTTGCTTCTAACCAAACTTTGTCCCACAATTTCTGATCAAAGTTCTTCCATTGTTTAAAACCATATTCTTCTCGCTTGATATTAGGTGCCACATTCTTGGCATACAAAGCAGCTTCAGTCACTAATGTCCCTGTTCCACAAAAAGGATCAATAAAAGGGGTTTCAATATCCCAGCCTGATAATAAAATCATTCCTGCCGCCAATACTTCATTGAGCGGAGCACGGTGGCCTTTATCTCTATATCCACGACGGTGCAACGAGGAACCTGAACTATCAATAGAAATGGTACATTGATCTTTATACAAGTACACATCAATAAGTATATCAGGGTTCTGCTTGTCTATTGAAGGGCGTGACCCTTTGAGGCGACGAAATTGATCGACAATTGCATCCTTCACTTTAAGCGCTACAAAAGTGCTGTTATTAAAGTTAGGGGCCTTGATTACTTTTGCTTGTACCGCAAAGCTTTGTTCTGGTGTAAACCAACGCAACCAATTCAAGCGGTGTGCAAAATTATACAATTGATTCTGATTCGTTACTTGGCTGCGCTCCAAAGGATGTAAAATCCGCAACGCTGTTCGAAGCTGAAAATTGGCGCGATACAACAAATCTATCTCTCCTTCAAACATCACCGCTCTGGATAAACATTTTGTGTTCTGCGCTCCTAGCTGCTTCAATTCTTCTTCCAAAACCCCTTCTAAACCTAAAAAGGTCTTAGCTGTATACTGCTCCATAATCTATTATTTGCATGATAAGTAGTGGCACAAAGCTACAAAAATAACCGTTCTTGTCACGAAATTGCTTGAAATTAGATACCTTTGTTCAAAAGATTCAGAAAAAATTGAAAGTTCGCTAAACGCTTTGCCTTGGCAAGTGTTATTCTACTAAAAACCAACACATGCAAGTAAACGATCTGTTACAACGCGCCTTAAATTTGGACTACTTAACAGCCGAAGAAGGGGTCTTTTTGTTTGAGAATGCCAGTACAGCAGAATTGATGTACGTCGGTAATAAAATAAAACTGCATCATGTTCCACACAACAAAGTGACGTGGATCATTGATCGCAACTCCAATACCACTAATGTTTGTATTGCCAATTGTAAATTCTGTAACTTCTATCGCCGTCCTAAACACGGAGAAGCTTATGTCACCACGATTCCAGAATATCAAGAAAAGATTGATGAACTGTTTCGTTTGGGAGGAGAGCAATTGCTCTTACAAGGTGGGCATCACCCTGACTTGGGATTAGAGTATTATTGTACCTTATTCAAAGAACTCAAAGCGCTCTACCCTACTTTAAAGTTACATGCTCTAGGGCCTCCAGAGATTGCGCACATTGCCAAACTAGAAGGAGCCACCCATACAGAGGTCTTAAGTGCTTTGCAACAAGCAGGTTTGGATTCCTTGCCAGGAGCAGGAGCAGAAATCCTAAATGACCGTGTTCGTCGTCGTATTTCGAGAGGAAAATGTACAGGTAGAGAATGGCTAGAAGTCATGGAAGCCGCCCATCAATTGGACATTACCACCAGTGCTACCATGATGTTTGGTCATATTGAGACCAACCTTGAACGCATGGAACACTTAGTTTGGTTGCGAGAAGTACAGGATAAAAAACCAGCCCACGCCAAAGGCTTTTTAGCTTTTATTCCTTGGCCCTTCATGGACGAGGACACAATTCTAAAGCGCCTTATTAATAAACGGGGTACGTATACTGGTGATGAATACATTCGCATGATTGCGATCAGCCGTATACTATTGCCCAATGTGGTCAACATACAGGCTTCTTGGTTGACGGTGGGAAAACAAGTAGCACAAGCTTGTTTACATGCAGGGGCTAATGATTTTGGTTCGATTATGATCGAAGAGAATGTTGTTTCTGCGGCAGGAGCTGCTTTCCGCTTTACAGCAGACGGCATCCAAAAAGCAATCGCAGAAGCAGGGTTTGAACCGCAGTTACGCAACCAACAGTATGAATACAGAGAATTGCCTGAAGGCATTATCCAACAAGAGTTGGATCACAATACAATGATCGTAGATTAAGTATTTTTTGCTGCGGCATTTTTACAAAAAATAATATAGGCTTCTCTTTTTCATTGTTCTATTAGCAATAAAGAAGAGAAGTTTTTTATGTTAATAACAGTTATTTATCTCTGTTTCTGGCGCTTAACTGATAATGGCCATTTTGCGATGACATTAATTTATTAATCATACATTAATATCAATTTCAATAACACATGACAGGGATTCCTAGTTTAGGTACGCACGAAATGAACAAAATGGATGATGATAAAGATTCTGAATATAATTTAAGTTATATCATAGAATAAAAACACAGCCCTATTTGTAAGAAAAGCGTTGTTCCAATTAATTGGAACAACGCTTCTTTATTATTGTCCTACTTCTCCTACTTATAGTTTTTGTACTTGACGGACTTGATTGGGGGTTTGAATAATATACACTCCTGCCGCTAATTTGGATAGATCCAATGTCAAAGCATTCGTAGTACTATTCTGGTACCTCACTTGGCCTGTGACTTCTGTCCCTCGTACATCAAAAATACGCACTTGCTCTGCTTCTAAAACAGGCCCTTGCAAAACGACCTTATTCTGTGTAGGATTAGGGTAAACCATTAACGGTTGAATCTGCTTGGCTTTATTAACCGCTCGTACTGGACTATAACTGTATTGCCCATCAAAATCGGTTTGTTTGAGGCGATAGTAAGAGGTCCCCTGTAGAGGCCTTTCATCTTTACTATAATAAGCAATCGCCTCACGGCTATTTCCTGCCCCTTGAATAATCGTTAATGTAGTCCATTCAACACCATCTGTAGAACGTTCAACTGTAAAGAAATCATTATTCAATTCTACACTTGTAATCCACTGAAGCGTCACGGTATTATTGGTCTCTAAACGAGCAGAAAAATCAACCAACTCGATTGGCAACAACTGACTAGCAATAGCTAAGGTAAAACGGGCATTGTTCACAATAGCACCAATTCCTGTAAATTCAAAAACACCTGTTCCCAAATCAAGGGCGCCTGCAATAGGGGCTTCATCATCAAATTGACCATCGTTGTCTGTATCCACTAATAAACGCAAATTAGCGGCATCAATTCCTGAGAGGCCATTCAAATCCCAACGCATAGTTACGGTTCCAACATCTACTGCGGTTCCTGCATTGTTCACCTCACTTGCTCTCCAAACACGGCCCATGCTTGCCTGAATACTAGAAGGTAAGCCACTCGTATTGCTCATAGCAAAAGCCCCATTGTTGTGTCCCCACAACAAGAATTCATTGTCTCCTAAATTAGAGGGAGCAGCAATACGTAATGCACTAGTCCCTTTAGCATCGTCTTGTATATTGTTGGCATCTACTCGTCCAATTCCTGCTACTTCAAAATCAAAGTTTCCATTGGCTGGATTGTCTTCATCATAAATAACATCATTGTTTAAAGGAATGTTGTATTTCGCAGACAAATAGTTGTGTACAATAATCCGTTCTGCATCATTCAAGGCACGATTAAATTGAATAACCTCTGCATAATCCGCACCAAAATAAGTTCGGTAATTCTTATTTAAGGCACCCAATACTAGATCTTCACTACTGTTAACAATTGTTGTAGAATTCTCTGCAGATACTCTAATCACTTCTCCAGCATTGTATAGTTTAGAACGCTCATTGCGAGGCAATGTTCCATCAAATTCCATCGCTACAATATAATTCGTAGCGTTGTTGAAAGCAGCATTCGTATTTAGACGATTATCCTGTGTATTGAGATCCATATACATTCTATTCCCCGTCCAAAAGAACCAAGTATAAGCATAGTGAGAAGGGTTGGTAAATGTGATACGCTTTCCTAAAATACCATAAGCTTCTCTGCTATCTAAATTATTAGGGCGAATAACCGCAAAGTAGGTTAAGCCAGTACTACCATCTAATTTATCATCATCCAAAATTTCTACCAAGTCATCAACACCATCCAAACGTACAGCAGCTTGATTATTCATAGCACTTGCAGGAACAAAGGTAGCTCGTTTCGTAGGATCTGTTTGTTGACCATTATTACCATTACCAGAAATATCTGGCCAATTGGCAACTGGATCACCAGCTGATAAGCTCAAATCCCCCGCACGTAACCATAAACCATTGTTGACACTGTTGCCAACACCAGCGGGTCCATCTTGAGCCAGCAATAAAAAAGGAACTAAAAGAAATGTGTATAAAAGTATTGTTTTCATAAGAATTAAACTTGTGTAGGAACCTAATTCATTTTACTCAATCAATGGGGTTGAGAGTAAAGCTCCTACAGGGGTGTATTAAAATAGATGAACAGTTGAATTAAGATAAGATGTACTTTCTTATTTATGCCTTTATGACAATTGCTGTTACCGAATCGATCAATTTTTTTAAAAATTTAACTCAGAATTAACATTGCCTAATTAAAACACTTCATCAAAAAAAAATTTAAAAAATAACACATTATCCAATACAGGCGCAGGCATTCATAAACAACTAATTATCAATATTTTAATGTTAAACAAAACACTAAATCTATTGAAGGGTTGTGCAAAAATATTGCCTATTTTGTATTTAGAAAGGTCTATTCATGCCAACTTTTTAAAAGCATAGGAAGATTCTTGCCAATCATTTTTTCAATTCTAATATTTAATTTTGGAATAAAAAAATATACTTTCCCTCTACTATTATTTTTGCTCTATTTTTGTTTTCGAAAGAACTTAAATGCCCAATTTAATTAGGCAAATGCAAGAGATTCAGTTAGATGCTTTAGGATTTAATTAATGAGCGACAGCACTTAATTTTAAACAACTTTATTATCTTGGTGTATCTATAATAGGACGGTCTATGAATCACCAATTCAAGAATAGAGGCTTGTCCTTCATGCTATAGCACGTACTTTTAACAACAAAAGGTGCTATTCTTTTACTATCAATCGACTTATTATGACAAAAATTAAACACAGATGTGTCCTCATCACAGGGGGGGCTTCAGGTATTGGAAAACTAATCGCGAAACGCTGTTTAGAAGCAAAAGCCTATAAAGTTATCCTTTGGGATATCAACGAAGTGACATTACTCAAGACCAAATCTCACTTTGCCAACTTGGGTTACAGTGTGGATACAGATGTTGTTGATGTTTCTAATTTGGAGGATATTGAACAGGCGGCAAAGCGTGTCAAAGAGACGTACACCACTATTGATATCTTATTTAACAATGCAGGAATTGTAGTGGGCAAACCTTTTGTAGAGCACAGCCATAGGGATATTACTAAAACCATGGCTATTAATACAACAGCTTTGATGCATGTAGCAAGAGAGTTCTTGCCTGATATGGTTGACCAATGTGAAGGCCATCTTATTAATATAGCCTCTGCTTCAGGATTGATTTCAAATCCAAATATGTCTGTTTATGCAGCCAGTAAATGGGCTGTCATTGGTTGGTCAGATTCGGTTCGTTTAGAAATGGAACGAGGAAATACAGGGGTAAAAGTAACCACAGTACTACCAAGTTATATCAGTACAGGAATGTTTGATGGAGTGAAAGCGCCTTTCTTAACGCCGATTCTTACGCCTGATTACATTGTTGATAAAATTATGGAAGGTGTTAAAAATAATGAAATCATGCTACAAGAACCCTTTATGGTTAAGGGTGTTCCTCTTCTAAAAGGGATTTTACCAACCCGTATGTTTGATTTTGTCGCTGGTAAAATCTTTGGTGTACACAATACCATGGACAACTTCAAAGGTCGTCCTGATAAATTGGCAGTTCCTGAAAAAGACGAACTCTCTGCTCGTAAATAAACACCCCTTACCTAAAGCCACCCTACAGACATTGAAGTACTGTAGGGTGTTTTTTATTGGTGCTACTTAACTGTAATTTCAATATCGTTGCCTATTCGAGGCGTTTTCTCATAAGGATACAAACAAGTGATTTCTGAAAAAGTATACACATCACCTGCTTTTGCCGCTCGTAAAGCCTTTATAATTTCTTTGGAGAAACGCGCCTGATCGTGTTCATAAATCTTAAGAATGCCCTCTGACTCGTGGGTAAGTTTGTAATGATTCACCATAGGGTTAAAGCTGTACCTAAACAATTGATCAAAGACCCATCCACTAATCCCAATTTGAGCACCTAACTCTCCTTTACTCATTGCACCTATTTCTTTTCTCCCTAAACGAAAGACAGGATCAACAATAGGATAGACTCTAAATTCATAAAGGTATTCCCTTCCTCCGTCTATAGTATCCTTTAATATAACATCTACGATTCCTATTCTTGGAGGTACTAATTTATAATAATCGCTGTACGAATTACCTTGTCGTGTAATCTCAATTTCACAATCTTCAGAACAATCTTGGTATCTTGCTTCAACTTGCAAGGGTCTCGGAATATCTAAGTTGGTTGTTATCACAATCGGATTTTCCATGCCAAGATGCAGGACATTCATTTTGATAGCAGCAATATTTATATTAGGCTTATTTACCCTATAATCAATGATTTTTTGGATCGTTTGCGGCCGTCCTGTTTCAGCATCCGTATAAAGTATTGTAATGGTATCCTGCTGCGCGCCTAACGAAATAACTTGTGTCTTAAATGTTGCCACACCTTTATAATTCCTAACTAACATTCCATTCACTCGTATTTGCACCTTATTTTTCACTAACGGGAAGGTCTTTATCACTAATTCTCGCTTTTCTCCTTGTAAATATTCCTGCTTATTGGCGCTTACTTCTATATCCATTCCTGTTCTGAACAAAGGTAAATCAACAAATTGTTGATCCAGATAATCAACGAGGAGAATCTGTTGGAGCAGTGCTTCATTTTTGACTTTGCGCAACAATATTAAAATCAAAAAACTAGGGCGATTATTAAAGGTAGACGCCTGCCATTCGCGATCATCTATATAATGAATAGTTTGATGAAGACGAGTCATTTCTTGCTTTAAGTTGCTTATTTCTTGCTCTTGTGTCTTGGGGTTCGTAAAAAGCGTGCCCCTCTTTGATTTTGCCTTCCATAAGCTTTTCAAAGCAGCCAGTTGTCTTGTTTTCAATTGCTCTAATGCTCCTACTAAATTGGCAATATCAACCTCTTCAAAAGGGGATGCTAAATCAGTCTGGATATGATAAGGACTAGAAGGATCATTCCAATTATAATTTCGCTGAGCGTCTAAATGGATGCTATTAAACACCTCGTTCCAATCTTGTGTAGCTTGCTTGAATTGCCTTAGGGTCGATTTCGGCAATCCTTGCTCTTGAAGGAACGAAAGGCGTTGTTCTATACTGTTTTCCAAGTATTGATTGTTCTGTTCCAAGGCTTTATCTAAGAGATAATAGTCTAATAACAAAGAGCTATCAAATGGTGTAGACGTTGTTATCTTTTCATCTTGTGCTTGTAGGGTACCATTAAGTAGTATACTCCCTAACAAAACAATTATCATCCAGTAATTATTCATAGCAACATAGTTATTCGTCCAACAATTAAACAGCCCTTCCAGCCTATTTCTATTGCTTATAATACGATGCTGATAAAAAGTAACACAAATTCTACTCTATAGTCCTTCTCGGAAAGCTTGCATCAACAAGCTACTTGCTTGAAAAGGAGAGATTTTGCGCGCCAATACTTGCTGTTTTAATTGTTCATATTGTGCTTGAATCGCAGGATGGTTATAAAACAATTGTCGAAGTTGTCGACCTAGGCTTTCTTCTAGCCAATACGCCGCTTGTTCGCGACGGTGTTGCTCCCAATAACCATTAAGTGTACTGTGGCGCTGGTAACGGAGAATATGCTCCCAAATCGTTTCTAAACCTATTTTTTCTAACGCCGAGCAGAGTTCAGCGGTTGCAATCCAACCACTGGCTTTGGGTGGAAATAAATGCAAGCCATTTCTACATTGACGTTTGGCTAGTTTAGCGGCCATAAGCGCCTCTCCATCAGCTTTGTTAATGGCAATGAGATCAGCCATTTCCATCACCCCTCTTTTGATTCCTTGCAATTCATCTCCTGAGTTGGGCAACAGCAATAATAGAAAAAAATCAACCATAGAATGCACAGCCGTTTCTGATTGTCCTACTCCTACCGTTTCTACTAAGATGGTATCAAAACCTGCTGCTTCACACAACACAATGCTCTCCCGCGTTTTCTGGGCGACCCCTCCTAACGAACCGCCTGCTGCGGAAGGACGTACAAATACATTGGGATGATTTGAAAGCGTTTCCATCCGTGTTTTGTCCCCCAAAATACTCCCTCGGGTCACTTGACTACTAGGATCAATCGCCAGCACTGCTACTTGGCGTTTTTCGGCAACCAATAATTGTCCAAAACTATCAATAAAACTGCTCTTTCCTACCCCTGGTGTGCCTGTCAGCCCAATTCGCAACGATTGCCCACTATAGGGCAAACAGCCTTCAATAAGTTGTTGAGCCAGCGCGTGGTGTTTGATTTGTGTGCTCTCCACCAAAGTAATTGCTTGACTCAAAGCAACTCGATCTCCTTGCAATAAAGCGGCAATCCACTCTTCAGCACTGCGCTGTGGTCGTTTTTTTCGTTTGAACTGTTTATTAATCGCAGGAGGTGGCGTTGTTCCTTTGGAAATGTGCAAGGCACTTTTTTTATCAGGATGCTTTTCTTTCATGGCTAGGAATACGGTCTACTGGCTGGTGTTTAATTGATGCACATTGCTTTTTAACAGGGCGCTTAAAGTTATACGGCTAATTTTCACCTATTCTATACAGGTAGAAGATTGGCACGTTTCTTCTATAGTTCTATGGTATTAGAAAGATACACTTTATCAGCACCTTCTACTCCTTGTAACTTTATTTTTTGCAGCTTGTTGCCAATTTTGCTGCTTTACGTTGAAATCACTATCGATTATGAAATCAAGAAAACTTACTTCTCTAGGGCTTCACTTGTTCGCTTGGCCTGCGTTGTTCTTATTATTTAGTTGCCACGTCCATGTAGATGCTCCTATTGATAATTGCCATCCTTTTTTGGGGGTATATCATGCGGAGGAGACTTATTATAATCCGGCGACAGGTTTTAATGAGGTCGTAGAATACGATTTTGAAGTAGTAGAAACAGGAGCGCATCGCTTGGCCTTTTTGCCCCTTAACTCACACGGTTTTTATGGTACTCCATGTACTATTGAAGGAGATGTTTTTCATGCAGGAGAAGTAGAGTTTCCAATTAACGTCTGTTCTCCTGACCCTTATAATACGTATGAATTCTCAGGTATTGGAACACTTTCTCACGATGGCTACCATTTACACCTTGATTTTCATATTGAGTATTGTACCAATGGATTTTGCGTCCCTGAACCTGATATGTATATTGATGCCTATCGAATTTAGACAGGTTTTTCATTAAAAAAGACAGTTACCAAAACGGCAACTGTCTTTTTTTGAAGCATATAAAAGTAACAGGATATCTCTTATTTTACCACCACCTTTCCTGTCGCTAAGCGCTGGCCATCGCCCTTCAATTCATAGAAATAAAGTCCTTTAATCAATTGCTTTCTATTAATTTGGACTTGATTGCCTTGTCCTACGACACGATCAACAATTCGCCCCGTAACATCATACAAGACCACTTCTAATACTTCATGAGTTGGGCCATTAATTTCTAAAGTGGTGCTGTGGGTAAATGGATTGGGATAGATTTTTAGCGCTATAGACTCCTCCAAGACGTCTGTACCAATGAATTGAACCATAAAGTTCTCTCCAACTGTATGGAAAGTGGTGTTGGTAAAAATTGGTAAATTATAATCAAAATAAATCGCTGCTTCATTGTTGATAATACTGCCTAGAGGGTTATTTGCTACTTGCTCAATTCGATAGCGGAAAAATCCGTGAGATAAGGGCTCATTCGCATTACTATCTACCAACATAATATCCGAAAAACGCACCTTTAATACATTCCCATTCACACTCCACGTATAAGCGTGGCTGCTTGCTCCCATTTGCAGCGTGGTCAAGTCCAAGAAAGGTGAAATAGTATCTAAGATTAAGATATTAAATGCCGTATCGGTGCCTGTATTTTGAAAGCGAATCTTATAGTCTAGAGCAGTGTTTTTTTCTATGTAATGAAAATTGGAGTTATACCCAACTGGTTGAGCCGCTTTATCATTGGGATCATAAGACGCAATGCTTTGTTGACAATCAATCGCCATAAAGGGCGCACTGTGGCCATTTGAAAACTGTGTAATAAAGCCTGTATTAAAACTTCCATCAGGAAAAGGATAACAGCCTTCTATTGCTCTTGAAAAAACAGCATCCCCTAGTTGAGGAGGAAAACCAACCGCTTGATCGATCTCAATTCGATAGGTATGTCCAGGGCCTGCTGCTTGCGCAATCGTATTTGATTGTCCTGCTCCCAAGGTAATTGTTCCTGTACGCATCGCGATGTTGTCCTCAAAAATCGTATAGCTTTGAGGGCTTAACATCAAGGTACCTTTGTTAAGAATAAAAAAGTCTACTGTATTATTCTGACAGGAAACACTTCCTCCTACAACAGGCCCTTGCCACTGTATTGCACAAATTGTATCAGGATAAATATGCACTTCCGTACAATGTGTTTGTCCAACTTGAGCGCTAGCATTGACCAACACTTGTATATTAAAAGAACCACATTCCCCTACACCAAGTGTTCCTAAACTAAAAGTATAAACACTTCCTACTTGGTTTACAATAGGAATAGAAGTTGCAGCAATGATTAAATTCGTATCTATATCCACCTCTATATAAACGCCCTGTTCTGCAATAGTTCCTTGATTACAATAAGATACCGTATAAGCACTTCCTCCACCTGCACGGCGTAAGAACGGTGCAGAAATGTCTACTTCTAACAGTGGACAACTTACGATCGGTTCAATGCTCCAATCAACTACTTGTAGGGTATAATTGGTATCAATCGTTATACGTTGATTAGGTACACAAGCTTGCCAATAGTAATTATTCGTAAAATGCAGGTTGTAGCTACCAGTATCTAAGTAAGCACGGTAATTTCCTAAAGAATCAGTACTCGCTACATAAACATTCGTGGTATCCAATACATCTACAAATGAAATCAGTTGCCCTGGAATCCCTTGTTCTAAAGAATCAACTAAACAATTTAGATTATCATCAAAGGCAACTGTTCCAGTGGCAGACAGTGGAAAACAGCCTTTTGTATAGATGGCTGAGGGATCTTTTTGCCAAGAATTAATAAAAATTGGAAAAGATGGAGCATCAATGCAGATGACTAAATCAGGGGAATTCCACCTGCATTCAACACTACTTAAAAGAAAAGCATCTGGTAATAATAAGTAAGATAAATCATTACCTGCACACGATAATACGCCCATATATAGGTTGGCTCGTAGGTCCAAAACGGTTAGGTTGTTCCCCCAACAATCCAAATAACTTAAATACCGTGCAGTATGTACATCTAAATGAACTAATTCGTTCCAACCACAATCCAGAACACCCAATCTTACATTTGCACTTAAATCTAAACTATCCAATTGATTATCCGTACATCTTAAATTCTGCAACAACACATTAGAACTTACATCCAAACTAGTTAAATTAATATTAGAGCAACTTAATTTCTCTAGATTAGTATTAACATGTACATCTAAATTCGGTAAGTCATTCCAGCCACAGTTCAGTTCTTCTAACAATAAATTAGAGCTTATATCCAAACTAGTTAAACTATTATTATAACACGATAACGATTTCAAAGGGGTATTGGAACTTACATCCAATACCGTCAAATTATTATTGCCACAAACCAAACTTTCTAACAATAAATTAGAACTTACATCCAATACTGTCAAGTGATTGCTATCACAGTCTAATTTTTTCAAGGCACCATTAGCCATGACATCTAAGACCGTTAAATCATTCCACCTACAAAACAGTTCTTCTAACGCTAGATTGGTACTAGCATCTAGTGTTGCCAAGTCATTAGAAGAACAATTTAGGAGGTCTAAATTTACATTTAAACGCACATCTAAGTTCGTTAAATGATTTATACTACAATCTAGATTAGTTAGGGCTGTATTAGTTGTTATATCTAGTGTAGTCAAATTATTTTCACTACAATTCAAGATTTCAAGAGCTGTATTTCCACTCAAATCTAAGGTGGATAAACTATTTCTTCTACAATTTAGATCCTCTAATAATGGGCTAGCACTAAGGTCTATTGCTACCAAGTTATTCCTCGCGCAGAACACTTGTTTCAGGGCCATGTTTCCAGTCAAATCAAGACTATCCAGTTGATTCACTTCGACATTCAAGGTATCTAAATTTACAAAAGCAGCAATGCCCTCTAAACTAGCAATTGAACTGCTTCTTAACAGCAACTTGGTAACGCCTAAAGCGTCACTATTGAGCAATTGTCCATTAACAATTCCATCAGAGTCAATGCCGAGCGCAATTAGTTTTTGCTCAAAAGCGGCATCAGGAATAGCAGTAGTTTGCGCTTGCAAAAAGCTAGCCCCTCCAATAAAAAAGAGTACAATAAGGAGTAATTTTATCATGAGTGGAGATTTTAGTAGTAAGGAATAATATAAAGATAGGAAGGCTTTTAGTTCTCTCCAATGACAAAAAAGGCAACTTATTCATTTTTCATGTAAAAAGGAGTATTTTGATAAAATGTACAACAGCAAGCTAATTCATATCCTACAAGTTCTGAACTCTGAAGAGCGAGAAGTACTCAAAAAGTGGCTCTACTCTCCTGCCCACAATCAACGAGAAGATCGGCGCCAACTTTTACTGTTCTTACTTTCTAAACGAAAGTTAACGCCAAAAACGACTGCCACAAAGGCCGCTTATACTCATGTTTATGGAAAACTTCCTTATGAAGATAAAAAGTGGAAGAAACTCATGAATTTGTGTGTTCAATTATTGGAAAAATTTATTCATTTTTCAGCGCAAAAAAAAAGCACTTTCTCTAAACAAAAAGCCTTAATTGCTTTTTTCCAGCAACATAATTTAAATAAATATGCACAGCAGTATCTCAAAAAAACACAAGCCAGTCAAGCAAAAGAGGTTCTACTCAATAGGCAACATTTTCAGCGGCAATATGAACTGGAAGAATTAATTTTTGAGCATCAAACGACAACAAGAGCGAGTAAAACGACCAATTTACAATCCATCTTTGATTGTCATTATCTGGCCTTCATTCTTAATACATTGAACTATGCGTGTGAAGCGATGACCCATCAACGGCTGTACAAATCAACCTATGACATTCCTTTACTTGATCCTATTCTTTCAGATATTGAGAGCGGGAAATATGCGCAAATCCCCTCCGTACAACTCTATTATCACGCTTTCATGGCGTTAAAAACCCCACAAGAGGAAACCCACTTTGAAGTCTTACAGACCTTGATGTTTCAACATTATGATGTATTGACTCCTAAGGAGATGAAGAGTTTGTATTTGATTGCGATCAATTACTGTGTTCGACAATTGAACAATGGAGCTGAAAAATATGTTCGAGCGGTTTTTGATCTCTATCAATATGGCTTAGAGCATAGAATTCTAATCGAAAACAATCTTCTAAGTCGTTTTACGTATAAGAACATTATAGCAGCGGCTATTCGCTTAAAAGAATACGCTTGGGTTAGACCATTCATTGCGACCTACACTCCCCTATTGGAGGACATGTATCAAAAGCCATATGCTTTGTACGCCAAAGCAAAACTTCATTTTTCACAAGGGGATTTTGATACGACTTTAGAGCTTTTGACGCAAGTAGAATTTGACAACTTATTCTTAAGTATGGACTCTAAAACCATGCTTTTAAAGATTTATTATGAACGGGGGCATTTTGAGGCCTTGGATTCGTTACTAACCAGTTTTAATCGTTTTTTACAACGAAAATCGATCCTAGCCTACCAGCGAAAAATTCATAAAAACATGATTAAATTGACCACTAAACTCGTTCACCTTCCTCTCTTGGATAACCAAGTAAAAATCGAGCAATTGCGGCAAGAAATCATCGAGACCAATCCACTGACGGAAAAGCCTTGGTTGTTACTGCAACTCACCCAACGATAAGAAGTATTGTAATAGATTTTGTGTATTTTTGTGCCTATTTTCATCTAAACTATAGTTACTATGAATGTTATTTTGGTTGCCCCAGAGTATCGCCCCAATTTATCGTCCATGATTCGCAGTGCCGAATTTTATGGTTTGGATCGGGTTTATATTTATGATGCCAACCAATTGATGTTGCCCCCTACCCACAGCAAAAAAGCACGAGCAGACATGGCACACATGGCAAAAGTATGGACGGCGGGTGCTATTGATCACATTGAAATTGAAAAAATTGAAGATTTAGCAGCTTTCTTAACCAACTATAAGGGACGAAAAATTGCGACACTTGTAGATGAAACGGCTGGAACACTCAACGATTTTTCATTTGAAGCAGATGATTTGCTCTTATTTGGAAGTGAAAAAACAGGCTTACCAGAAGCTATTTTGCCCTTGATTGACCACGCGGTATACATTCCAGCAATAGGGCATACCCCTTGCTTGAATGTGGCGGTTACGTTTGGCATTGTTTTACACCAAGCCTTGCGTTCTCTCTAACAAACAATCGAGCACTTAACGTGTTCTCTCTAAAGATTAAGGTATACGCTTGTTATGCCAATACTATTCTACACCACTTATCCTTTTTGTAATGGAAGATATGATTAACATCACGGTTATTGACCGCCAAGGAGATAGCCACCAATTTGAAGCGCCAACCGACATGAATATGAACATGATGGAATTCTGTAAGGCCGCAGAACTGCCTGTAGAAGGCACTTGTGGAGGCATGGCCTTATGCGCCAGTTGCCATATGTACGTAGAAAGTGACCATGAATTAAAAGAACCTTCTGACGATGAAGAGGATATGTTAGATCAAGCCTTTTTTGTAGAGGACAATAGCCGTCTAGGCTGTCAGATTCATTTAAAAAAGGAATTGGAGGGCTTGGTGGTGCGTTTGGCTCCTGTGAGTGAGTAAGGTTGTTTTTTATACTTTATCCTTAGAATAAAATCCAACTCCCTAAAAGCATGTCAACTATGAATGTATTAGATGAAGCACCAGAAGGAGCAATAACCTCTGATATTGATAAGTTTTTTCTGATTGACTTTTCTATTTTAAGCGCGTTTGTTTTTTCAAATCCTCTCAGAGGAAATTTATAACATCATCCGTCTTCCAATTTTTTTTACGGGTATAAATATTGGCGTGTGCGGTTATCTATTTACATTTCCTTTCTTAATCAACTGGTTAAATGCCCATCAAAAGATACGCTTTAACCTGGGAATAAGCCGCGCATTATTACTAGCTCCTTTATGCTTAGGTAATCTATCTTTCATAAAACAGTATATTTCTTATAAGCCCATGCTATTACTAATCTTGGGCGGAATCATACTGTACGCTATGTTTTTCATGGCGATGGAATTGAAAAATAGGAAAGGCAATGCTCGTCTATTATCCATTCCTCTATTTTGGGGCATTAGTTCAAAAATCATAGGAAATTGGTTTACCATGTACTCCTATACACCATTTTTTGACTTTCACACGGCTGGCTATGGCTGTGCAATCATAAGTCTACTTGGTGGGTTGTATTATGTTCGCTCCGCTCCAAAAACAAATCAATACACTTATCGTTATATAGCAGGTAGTATCATCCTGTTATTCGTTAATTTAAATTGGAATATGGAAAATGTATCAGCAGATATCCTTGACGCTTTTTTCAAATAATAACCCGTTCAAAAAATTGATTCTATAAATGTTTTGTTCTTCAAAAAGTTCCATAAGCATTCATAAAAGCAAATCTATTACAACCATAAAAAACACAGCAACATGGCCATTACACTAAAAGAGGGCGACAAAGCCCCTACATTTGAAGCAAAAGACCAGAATGAAAAGACCATTAAACTAACCGATTTTGAAGGCAAGAAATTGATTTTGTTCTTTTATCCCAAAGACAATACGCCTGGCTGTACCAAAGAAGCTTGCAATTTGCGAGACAACCACGAATACTGGATCAACCAAGGCTATGCAGTTTTAGGCGTGAGTCCTGATGGGGCGGCTTCTCACCAAAAATTCATTGAGAAGTTTGACCTGCCTTTTCCTTTGTTAGCTGATATCAAAAAAGAAGTCATGGCGGCGTATGGGACTTGGGGAGAGAAAAACATGTATGGTAAGATCAGAATGGGCGTCTTAAGAACCACCTTTATCATTGATGAAGAAGGAACCATTATCAAAATTTTCAAACGCCCTAAAACCGCAGCACATACGGAACAAATTAGCAAGGCGTTAGATTTACCAATGGTATAACGCTCAAAAAAAAGCAGATCAACTTATGAAAACAGCATACATTGAACAATTAAAAGGCGCTATAGGACAACCTCTACAAGCACATTTGAAAGGCTTTGGGCAATGGCTCAACCCCACTTTAGTTGCAATCAGCGAAGAAGGTGATTTACAATTATCCTTTGTGGTGAGAGAAGATATGCTCAATCCAATGGGTGCCTTGCATGGAGGAGCGGTTGCCGCTATTATAGATGAAGTATTGGGCTTTCAGATCTTTTTGAAGAGTGAAGAAGAAGCCGCCTATGTTTCTATGACAATGAACATCGATTTTCTACGCGCTTCTCATGTTGGAGATGTCCTCGTTGGTATCCCTGTTGTACAGCGCATTGGCAGTAAAACCGCGAATGTGACTTGTATTATAAAGAACAAAGCTACTGATAAAGTAGTAGCACAGGGCGTATCCAACTTTATGCGCGTTCTCTAAATGGTACAAGGGTTCGGAACAGCTGTTCCGAACCCTTGTTTTTTATCGTTCTATAATCTCATTCTAGTAGATAATAGTAATTTGACAAGTATCATTAGATGTACCAGCAGTAGGGAAATAAAGAATATAATCTATTGTTAAAACATTACCGCTAAGACTACCACTTCCTGTAAACCGACGACCAGCAACATCAGTATAGTTTAAAGAAACATCAGTAGGACTAATTATATTTATATCAACATTATTATTAACACCATAACCTGCAAGGTTCTGAGTGCTCAATGTTATTGCATCAATCATTCCAATGGTTGTATTGTACGAAAAGGTTCCTGGATTCGAACTCCCAGCAGTACAAGCCTCTGTAGAAGGTAAATTGGTACCAACAAATTTCGTAGCCCAAGCTACCGTACATTCTCCATTGGCATCCTGCTCATAACCAGGATCACAGTCACAAACACCATTATTACAAGTTCCATAGGGTCCACAAGACACATTGGCACAAGGATCTGCTACACAATTTCCATTGTCACAGATCGTATTAGGAGGACATATTATATTGGCACAAGGCCCTGTTGTTGGTATGCAGTTTCCATTAATACACACAGAATCTTGTCCACAGGTTACATTGACACAAGGACTAGAAGTAGTAGGGATACAAGTCCCATTATCACACACCGAGTCTTGCCCACAAGTCACGTTCGCACAGGGGCCTGCTGTAGAGATACAAATCCCACTTTGACAGATGTAACCAGATGGGCAAACCACATTGGCGCAAGGGCCTGTAGCCGATACACATATCCCATTATTACAAACAAAATTGGGTGGACAAACACCATTCACACAGCGATTGCTAACCACACACAAACCGTTGACATTAATTTCATAGCCTGGATCACATTTACAATCACCATCTTCACAAAAAGAATAACTGCCACATACTTTATCGTTGCAGGGATCTTCGTTACAAGCCGAAAAAGCTAGGACTATGCCTAATAGAAAGAATAGAATTACGTTTTTCATGTTTTAGATTTCATTTTTGAGTTAAGTACTAATGCACTGATCTTTATCTATTGCAAGAAGTGCCTCGTAATAATAAAACAAGCTGTTATTCTCTATTAGAATAACAGCTTGTGGACACTAGTTATAGTTATTTTTTGTGCAAGGAGTTATTGTAGCTCAAAAATAACACAATCAATAACAATTTGCTCACCCAATCGATAAGCGCCAATACTTGGGTCATATTCGCTTAAGGAGAACTGGTAAACGTGTTTTTTAAATTTGATAAAAAGCAATAATGAGTGATACTTTTACAAAGTAGTTGTAGTTCCTAGAATAGAGATACGAAAAGCAACCGCTTGATTGTTAGTAACCGTCTCTCCTGCTTGGCAACTAAAAGAGAAGGAGGATTGCGCCTATGAGGCAACAATAAAATCTAGCATAAATTAATGCTTAAAACAATAATTCCCAAGTCAAGGGAGTTCCTGCTTTTATATCTTGATGGATGGTTTTATTCAATACTACATCCAAATATTTAGGTTCTAAACCAAAGCCTGGACGGATTACTTTTAGGTGATCCATAGAAAGCACGTCGCCTGCTTTTATATCTTTTGCAAGGTAGATGGAGCGTTTAAATTGTTTGCTATTTTTCTCTGCATTTTGGATACCATATTGTACTTTCCCTAAAGCTTTAAATGCCCGCTCAGATTCGATAACCAAGGTTTTCAATTCTTCTGGCTCTATTGAAAAAGCGCTGTCTACCCCACCATCGGCACGACTCAAAGTAAAATGTTTTTCAATTACACAAGCTCCCAAAGCCACAGAAGCAATTGCCGCTCCTACCCCCATTGTATGATCTGACAAACCAACTGGGCAATCAAAAATTTGTTGCAGGTGTGGAATCGTCGCTAGATTAGTTGTCTCTGGCGAAGCTGGATAGGTACTCGTACATTTTAACAAGACCAGTTCTGTACAGCCATTCTCTCTCAACACTCGTACAGCTTCATCAATATCAGACAAATTAGCTGCACCTGTAGACATAATCACGGGCTTACCTGTCTGTGCTACTTTCTTAAGCAGTGGATGATCTGTATTTTCAAAAGAAGCAATTTTATAAAGCGGAGCATCTAATGTTTCTAAAAAATCGACTGCAGTAGCATCAAATGGAGAACTAAAAGCAATCATTCCTAACTCTTTCGCACGCTCAAAAATGGGTTGATGCCACTCCCAAGGCGTATAAGCCATTTTATACAAATCGTGTAATTCAATTCCTTTCCAAAGGGATTCTTCTTCTTCAATGACCCAAGCACCTTTTAGCGTCATAGTATCAGCAGTATAAGTCTGTAACTTAATAGCGTCTGCTCCTGCTTTTGCTGCCGCCTCCACAATCGCCATTGCTCGATCTAAGGACTGGTTGTGGTTACCTGACATTTCTGCAATGATAAATGGCTTTTCTCCTATCTTTTTATTATTTATTTCTATAGACTCCATCTTTATATTTTTTTGAGGTCACTCATTCTAATCACACCATTACCAACCTTAACAAGGTAATAATGTTTAGTTTTTTCTAAGAACGTCCCATTGGGCATCTGGTAATCAAATCCCTTATTAGAGTAGGTCGCTTTATGTACTACAATTTTTTCTTCTTTATCAAAGAAAAAGGCACCTGGATAAGGCGCAGCTTGCGCCCTCACCCAATTTCTTATTCTCTCCTTTGACCACTCCCAGTTGATTTCTCCATCCAAAGGAGTTCTTTTTCCAAAATAAGTTGCTTGACTGCTGTCTTGTTCATAGCTCGTTAAGCTATTTTCTTTGACCTTTTTGATAATTCGTTCTACAAGAACAGGATATTGTTCTTGAAACTTTTCTAAAATCATGGCGCCAGTATCTTCTGAACCAATAGGCAGAACAACCTGCTCAACAATAGCGCCATTATCCACTTCTACTTCCATGAGGTGGGCCGTAATTCCAGTCTGGTTTTCACCATTAATGATAGCCCATACATGGGGCGTCCGACCGCGATATTTAGGAAGTAGGGAACCATGCAAATTAATGGCAAAATATTTAGGCCATCGGATAAGATCCTCTTCTACTAAGAATAGATAATTGACAGACAATAAAAGGTCACAATTTTTATCTTTAAGAAATTGCTTGGTTGCCCCCTTTCTTGGATTTCCTACAAAGCATGGAATTTGCTTTTCTTGACAAAAATTAATAATCACAGTGGATTTAGCATTGGTTAATACTGCTACAATGTGCTCTGATAAATAGAGCTTTTGCAATATGGTTGCTCCTAAACCACCACTTACCAAAAGAGAAAGGTCTAACATAAAGCTATTTTTTTAAACACCGTTCTCAGATTATTTGCTGATCCTCCTGAAAAATATTGTTTTTGCTTTTTTAGGGCTTGAGCCACTCTACTTGATGTTGTCACAACAGGATAATCTTCTTTCCAATCAAATGCTAGTGATTCCTTGATAAAATAATTAAAAATCCCTTCTTGATTAGAAGCAGTTTGTACTAGATACAAAAGTCCTCCTGTACTCAAAAATTCAAAAGAAATCGTACTAGGCGAGACAATTCCGATACCACATTGTTGCATATAAAATAGCATTTCTGATGTGTCTAAGTTTTGTAGTTTCTGAATGGAGAGTGTTGTCTGCTTTATAAATTCATCCAATGTTGAATGATGTTGATACGCTCCTCCTAAAACAAGATAGAGCTTAGAAGTTATTAACTGCTGTTCCAACTCTTTTAGGATTTGAAGAATGTCATTATTGGGGTCTGCTCCTCCTAAACACAGGAACATATTAGTAGAATCTATGCTAACGCTTTGGGGCTGTTTTGTTTGTGCATAGCTCAAAAAAGGCGCTTGTAACAAAGCGTATTCCAGACCAAAACAGCACATAGTATATGTTTCTTTAGAGTACCATTCTTCTTGCACTCCTCCTGCATGGTTGATGAGCACATCTGCCACAAAGTGATAGGCATAAATGTCATCAATACAGACAAGTTGAATCCCTGTATGTTTTAACGTTGTTTGATAGGCCGTATCAAAATGATAGCCATCCAAAACAACTATTTCATTTCCTGTTAAATACTTTTGGGCAATAAAGTTTGTCTCCTCGCTATTGGATGTAGATGCAGGTAAAGCAACCACTTTACATCTTTTTTCGATCATAGTAACTAAACTCCTAGAAGGCGTTCTGATCAAAAAAATACATTCAAAGTCCGCTTGAAGCATATCTACCAAAGCTAACGATCGATACACATGCCCCAATCCAATTTGACTATTCCCGTCTGCCCTAAAATATACGACCGACCTACTCATTAATAAGAATTGTTGTATGTTGATTGATTCGCTCTATTAATTCTTTATCTACTTTATAAACCAAAGGAATAGATTCATTAATAGCCGCTACTTCTGGATGTGCATCTAAATATTGAAACACATTTTCAATAGTATAAGGCAAGCCTTGCTCTTTGAGATAAGCATCAACATTATTAAATACATCTAAATCTTCTTGATGATCTAACGTCAGGCGATAGTCTCTTGCTAATGAAGCAGGTAACTCTACTTCATTTAATCGAAAGTGTAATGGATTATTAGTAAAATAGTACGTCATATACTCTGAATACTGTGCATCTGGAAAATGTTCTTTGACCTTACGCAAAGCACTTGTATTGACAATTTGAGCATCCGTACCAACAGATGAATTAACTGAAAAAGTAAAGGCTGCCCCTTTTTGAAAGTGTGATTTCAAATTGATTTGAGTAATTTCATCTGAAAGAAAAGGACAATCGGCAGTAATCCGTATAATGATATCTATTTTCATAGGATTCGCAATATCCAAATAACGCTGAATAACATCCTCTGGCGCTCCTTTGTGGAAAATCACATCCTTATGGTAAGTATAATCTTCTAAGAGGGCATCTTGCTCTACCGTAGATGTTGCTAAAATCACATGGTTAACATTCCTAATGTCCAAAGCATTCTTGAGGCATACTTCTACAGAGGCTAGGTCTCCTATTTTTTTAATGGCCTTCTTAGGCAATCTAGAAGACTTCATTCGACAAGCAACAATAACAGCAATGTTTGCTTTTTTAAAATCTTGTCGTTGGAAAACATCTCCTACCTTTTTATCGGTGCGCAAAACATAAAAGTCTTTCAAAAGATCTTGTACCTGCTTTACATTTAATCCAGTTTGGTTCGTTCTCTTAAACTCTAAATCACTCATTGAAAGACAATCTCCAGCAGATTTATCTATTTTTAAGATGGGTACTTGAATAGATTTTTCCAAATACTCTTGCTCAGCGGTATTGATAAAAGGTTGATCCAATAAATTGTCATACAATTCCAAGCGTTTCAAATACTGTTGATATTGTTCGATCATAACCGAAGAATAATGATCGTACTCTGTAGGCATTTGACTGTGCATAATATGCTTCTCAATATACGTTGCGCCTAACATAGCTGCTAGGGCAGGAACCTCGGTACTCTCTGCTAATGTTCCATCAATATGCTCCGTATAAGAAATATCATAATTCGGAAATTCTTTTCTTAAAACTGCTATTTTAGAAAGGGCAGAATCTTCTATTTTTGTTGGGTACGCCTGAAACCCAATCTGTAAAATAAGCTCTTGGGGTTGTAATTGCTCCTTTATACGGGCTAGAATTTCTCGAATTTCATCAATTGGATAAGATGAAATATTGATGATTAATTTCTTTTGTGATAACTCTAACTGCTCCAATGCCTGCAACAATTCTAGGTTGTACAAAACAGAAGCTTGCATTTTAATCCCCTCAATGGCCTCCATATTATCCTCAATGATTTCAACACTATACGTATCAAAAACATCAATCCAAATATCCTTTGTTTTTTGAGCCGCAGTGATGATCGCCTTCCATTCTGTTTTAGAAAATAACAGTTTCTGATAAACAGGATACCATGAAAAATCCTTTGTTGCAATTCGGTCACCGTGGAAAGGTTGAAATTTGATACCAAAACCTTCTTTAAAATGCTCAAACTCCCTTAACAAATCATACACATATTCAATATTACCAGCATGTGTATTTGCAACTTCTAAAATATTATAAGTCATGGTATTTAATTACTTCTGTTGCTCTAAGACTTGAGCGATTACATAATCCTGTTCTTCTTCTGTCAGTGTTGGATACATGGGTAAACTGATACAGGTTGAATAGTACTGTTCTGCATGTGGCAAAACAATAGATTCTTGCTCTATAGAACGATAATAAGGTAAGGTATGCACTGGTATATAATGAATTTGTGCATAAATTCCTACCGCTCGTAATTGCTCATACAAGGCTTTACGGTCTTCCACTTGTATAATGTACAAATGATATGCATGGCCTCCATCCTTGGGGTTAGCAAGACGACTGATTCCTTCTTTATCAAAAACTTCATCATAACGCTGTGCAATTTCGCGGCGTCTTGCCAAACCTGTTTCCGCTCGTTTTAATTGAGACAAGCCCAATGCACATAATAAATCGGGAATACGATAATTATACCCCAACTCCTGCATTTCATAATACCAACCACCATGGTGCTCTTGGAGTAAGTCAGGTTGCTTAGTAATTCCATGTGTACGGAGAGTTAACAACTTATTATACAAGGCTTCATCATTGGTAGTAATCATTCCTCCTTCTCCACAAGCAATATGCTTAACAGGGTGAAAGGAGAAAATAGCTAAATCGGCAAATTGACCATTACCACACTGCTGTTGTTGTCCTTTAGAATCTGTAAAAAAACCACCTGGAGCATGGCACGAATCTTCAATGATCCACAGCCCATATTCGTCCGCTAGTGTTCGAAGCGCTTCTAAATTGACAGGCAAGCCTGCAAAATCAACAGGAATAACTCCTTGATAAGTCCCTTTTGGACTGGCTTCTAAAATTTTTTGAACAGCGTTTATGTCAATCAATGCTGTATTGGGGTCAATATCCGCAAAGGTTACTTGCCCTCCACAATAACGAACACAGTTGGCTGATGCCGCAAAGGTAATAGGAGTTGTAATAACTTTGGATTGTTCGTTAACTCCTAAAGCTAAGGTACACAAGTGTAATGCTGCTGTACCATTGGCAACAGCTACTGCATATTTGGAACCAACATAAGAAGCAAACCCCTCTTCAAAAGCCTTTACTTGAGGGCCTTGTGTGAGGTAAGGATGGTATAAAGCCTCTATAACGGCCGCCTCGTCTTCTTTGGTGATGTGTTGTCTACCATAGGGAATATTATATTGTTTCATCTTACTTTTTTAACAAGTAAAAATAATCGACATTTCCTTTCTCACTCTCTTTGATATAGGGGTAAAAATCTCTTTTTACTTCCTTTAAGTCAGAAAACTCTTTTTGGTATAATTTAGAATAATCCGCTTTCCACAAGAAGCCTTTATTGCCTCTATAATTCAGGTCAACAACTTCCTCTGCATAGTATTCAAACCCTGAAATATACTGTTTACTGCATCGATAAATCTCCTGCATAATTTTTGGCAAATCCTTAGGGGCAATATGAATAAGCACACCATTGGTTAAAACTAAGTCAAAGAAACCATCTTTGAAAGGAATATCAAATCCAGAACCTTGGATAATGTTCATGCCTTTAGTCACAGATTTTGCCTTCTCAACAGCATAGGCTTGTAATTCTATACCATACAAATTGGTAAACCCTTGCTGCTGTAAGCCTTTTAATTGCAACCCAATGTTACAACCTACCTCTAAAATTCTAGCATCTTTAGGCAGTGCATCTAACAAGGGTTGATTAATTTCTAACTTAGTTACTCCCCATGTTTCTTTGTAAAATGCATTCCATCCATCAAAGTCCCAATTATTTCTATCAGTATATTCTTTTCCAAAATCTCCTGACCAAAATCCTATCTGCTCTGTTTTCATACTATTTATATAATTTAAACTTTTTATTTTAAAATGAATGATCTCCAGCGATCAATCCAGACGCTCCTACATCAAAATACCATCCATTGACATAAGGGTTATCAGCATTTGCAGCGACCCACCCCGATTCTCCTTGAAGAAAATTTCGCAACTCTTCATCTTCAGCTAGATCTATTTTATTCTGTTGAAAAGGTGCCAACTGAATTGTCCTTTTAAGACATTCATTGTCACTCTCTCTATATATTTTCATATCAATGGTAGCTTCTTTGAACACTTTTTTGTGTGTAGGAGCATTCAAAAAATACAAAATAGAGTTTCCTTTATTGATAATGGGAGACCACTTGAATGTTCCTGTCTTTTGATCTATTCTAGGGTTTCCAATTGTTGGCGCAAAACAAATGTTACAGGGCAATTGTGTCTCCTGATTCTCCATTCCTACATTTAAGCCCAATTTGAGGCGTGTTGGAATTTTCCCCTCCTCCCAATTAATAATAATTCTGGTACTAGCCACTTGATCTTTCCAATCAAAATTGGCAACAATCTCTTTAAATTTTATTAGGCGATATTCGCTATCAACAGATTTAACACATTGATATTTCTCTAAGCAGTGTAACAAGGTTCCTACCTCATCAAAAAACTCAAAGCTAATATAATAGGTACTAGGCGAAAAGATAGGGTATAAAGCTAGATTCGTATAATAATCCTTCTTTAACAATAAGGGAACCATTGTAGAGCTTTGGTGGTGCTCTCCTTGATCGCGGGTCCAGTAATGGGCACTGCCATCAGACGCTGAGCAATCGTAATAAGTATGAGTAATACTCATCAAATTAGGCGCCTTCTGAAAATTCCCAGCAATAAACCGAGGGAAGAAACTAGTAAATTCATGATGAATTTTGATAGAGCCAGGCTGGCCACCTAAAAAAGTCCCCAACCCTTCTATATAATCATCCAATTGAACAAAACAAGTTTGGTATTTATCAATAGAATTCATCGAAAAGCTCATCTTTTTATCCTGTCCGTTACTATTAGTAATCAAACAATTAAAAACAGGCGTTTTCACCTCAACAGGCCCATTCACGAAAGCGATAAAGGGGGATAAATTATCATCGGCATAAATATCAAACCCTGACTCTGCTACTCGAATATTATTATTATTATTAAAGTCTTCAATATCATTATAAACTCTTCCTGTTGTGTGTACTGCTGTTGAGAAAAACTCATTGTAATAAGTGACAACAAAAGCTGGGTAAGGAAAGACCATATCTTTAGAGGAAAAAACCTCTAATTCAATAGAGCCATAAAAAATCCCTTCTACATTTTCCAGCAAACTACTCAATCGAATAGAAAAGGCTTTGACACAATCTATAGTTAGATTTCGTCGCTTTAGAATATTGCCCTCCTCTGATCGAAGCGTAATAACCAATCCAATTTCTTTAATTTTTCGCTTTAATAACCAGTATCCTAAGAATAAGATCTCACTAGAAAAATGTTCGGTGTGTAATACTGGAAAAATGGCAGAGGCTCTAAATACAGGTTTATAGTTGACATCGAGTGTTTCTCCAACCTGTTGAATACTTTTTATGTGGTTCTCGTACGTTTTCATTTCAAATAAATATTAAAAGTCATTAACCAACTACTACAAAGCCTACTCCTCTTAGAATAAATGATTAACAATTAACATCAAGCAACTAAAATAGATCTATAAAGTAGTATCTACATGCGTCTTTATCAAGTCCCGTATTTGTTCCACGGTCAACCACTCTTCATTGGTTCCTGAGTTATATTTAAACCCTTGCTCTACTTTTGTGGCATTAAACGCTTTCATATAATCTTCTAATGACCAAACTGGCACCTGTGGTAAAATAGCGTAATATTGACCTAAGTCTACTGTTGTGTAAGAATCAGCTTCTGTAATCATCTCCTCATGGATTTTTTCTCCTGGACGAATACCAACTACTTTTTGTTCACATTCAGGGCCAATAGCCGTTGCTACATCTGTGATTTTATAAGAAGGAATTTTAGGAACAAAAATTTCCCCTCCCCAAGCATTTTCTATGGCATTCAACACCATTTCTACGCCTTCTAAAAGAGAGATATTAAAACGAGTCATGCGCGTATCTGTAATTGGCAAAACTCCCTCTTGACGCTTTTTCATGAAAAATGGAATAACAGATCCTCGAGATCCCATTACGTTTCCATAACGCACAACAGAAAAGGATAAGTCGCGATGGCCTTTCATGTTATTGGCAGCAATAAATAGCTTGTCAGAACACAACTTAGTAGCCCCATACAAATTGATGGGAGCGGCGGCTTTATCAGTAGATAAGGCCACTACTTTTTTGATACCACAGTCCAATGCAGCCTGAATTACATTGTAAGCGCCATTAACATTGGTTTTAATACACTCCATAGGATTGTATTCTGCGGTCGGCACTTGCTTTAACGCAGCGGCATGTATAATTACATCAATTCCCTCACACGCTCTTTTGAAGCGATTTAGTTCTCGTATATCTCCTATAAAATAACGTATCGCAGGATATTTTTGCTGTGAAAACGTTTGAGACATTTCAAATTGCTTTAGCTCATCTCTAGAATAAACAACGACACGTTTGACCTCTGGATAACGCTCAAAAACTGTTTGAATAAATTTCTTTCCAAAAGATCCTGTTCCGCCTGTAACTAATATTGATTTTCCGTTCAAGTTCATAATAAAAATATCTAATTCACATTGATTGTGAATAGTAGGATTGGATGTGTTTAAGCTAAAAAAATATTTTTCTATACAAAAGAACGCACAATGTTCTTTTCTTCTTACTTATAATTGATGGACCTTACTTTTTTTTGCCGATTACTACTAGGGACACCCCAGCAGGAAACTTAAAGCGCATTGACAACCAAGGTCGTTCCATTCTAAAAATGAAATAAAGGATTTTATTAATAAAGTTTCCTGTTTGAATTTTTTCAAAATCAGATTGCGGCTCTTTTTCTTTGGATTTTCCTTTCATTTTTTCTAAAAAATTAAGGAAAAGCCTAGCAAAAGCAATCAAAGGGAATAAAATCGAATTAAAATAAGATATAAATTGGATATCAAATTGTTGCCCCTTCACCACACTTGCCAAGTTTTTAGCTGTGTAGCGTCTTTTGTGGTGATTAATATCATCGTGACTACTCCACAAAAACTCAAAAGCAGGGACCGTGACAAACACTTGTCCATTTGGTTTCAATACTCGATTAATTTCCGCCAAAGCGGTTTCATGGTCTTCTATATGTTCAATCACATCAAAAGCGCAAACCAAATCAAATGAATTGTCTTCAAAAGGAAGTGCTGTCAAGGAAGCATTAACGGCTTCAATCCCAACCAATTCCTTTAACATCACACAACAATCTTTATCATATTCTAGGGATACGGTTTCTGCATATTTTTCCAACATAAGACTAGTTGCCCCTGTTGCCACACCTGCATTGAGAATTTTAACCGTACTTTTATCTTGATGTTGGCTTAGTATTTCATTTTCCAATAGTCGCTCTAGGATATCTAACCGTGCTTTGAACCACCAATGTTCTCGTTCTAAATGATAGTATGCCTTATAATAATCTTTATTCACTATACGTTTCTTTGTTTTTAATAATCTTTCGAATGATAAATAGTGGTTGTTCTTTCACTTGGAAGAAGAGGTTAATAACGCTCCCAGAATTCCAATATAAATTAGCTGAATACTTCCTAAAAGAACCCCTGTTCTTATAATTCTTATACTCTCTTCTATTACATCATTCTATATAAATCGTTGCCCTAACGTATGTATTAAATGAATTCAAACCTACCACAAAAAGCCCCTAGTCGTAATGAACTTAATTGGAGAAAAGCTCCCATTATACGCTAAGTTCAGCAATTGTTTGAATGAATACTTTGAATCACCAGCATGTCTTTCTGAGCGTTCATAAGTAACCTCTGATCAGCACTCCGGTGATTAACCAGAGAAAAACTCCTGAATCCAGTGGATAGAGCAAGTTCTATATCTTATAGAGATATATTTTCCATCTTGATTTATCGTTTTCAAATACTTTATCCAATACTAAAGGTATAACTTTATTCTGAAGCGCTACCGCTGAAAAAATATATTGTACATTATTCTTTCTTAGTTCCTCTACATTAAGATCAACATCAACAGGCCCGATACCAACGTTTTTATGGCACTCTAAATAACAAGTTTTTTTCAACGTATCGGAAAAAATATAGCACCGATGCCCCCAATCATCAAAATATGTTTGTAGCGTTTCATTTTTATCTAATTCTTTGGCAATGAATTTTCTGAATTGCTTCTTATGACGCAGGGGGTAGATATTTTGATAACTATCTAGTGTATGAAACCCATTGTACAACGCAACAGCAGGATGCATTCCAACACTTACAACCTTATAGTTTTCCTTTGGTTGGTTAATATGCTGCTGAACTTCTTCAAATAAATCAGGGGAATAGTACACCTTAAAACCAGGGTATTTCTTCTCGACATACTCTATATTCGTCAACAAACGAATCCAGTTCACTCCCAACTCAAAGATCGGTAATCTAGAAAAAGGAACCAATAATACAATCGCCAATCCAACCCAAATAGGCTTGACCACATTATTTTTTATCAATTGAAGAACCAGTAAGATCCAACAAGTTGGCAACAACATTCCAAAACGATTCAATTGCACTTTTTGAAACAACGTAATATCAGATAGAAATGTGCTTACAAAGGGCCTATAAAGATTATCGAAGACAATAATAGCTATAATCAATGTAAATAAAAGAGCTAATGGTTGGCGGCCTTTTTTATACTTTACAAGCACATAAAAGATTAAAAAACTAAGAGGTAATGTAATTAGTGTCCCGCTGTGTTGTAAACCAGAAGAAAATTGTAAAAATATACTATTAAGCACTTCTACAAAGGTATTACTGGGCAATACAATTTCATCTCGATGCATAGGTATTGCAGAGAAAAATATAGTAGACAACAAGCTATGATTAGCGATAATAAATAATGCCACTAACAACCCTCCCGCTAATACATAACTCCAAGAGAGTGCTTTTTTAAACAAAAACAACCGCACTATCCCTACTAAAACAAAACCAGCAATAACAAAAATACCAACGAGTATGAAATGACTGTAGAAGGGAAATAAGCCAACCAAAACAAAACTTATTGCTTGCTTTTGCTTGTGCAGTAAATTTAAAAAAGCCCACAATAATAGTGCTTGACCATAAACACTTGCTCCATATATGGTATATCCTGGCAATAAGGCAAAAATACTAGCAAACAAGAACACTAAGAATAGATCTTTGGAGGTTCTTAAATGGAAATAGTCTCTCGCTAATAAACAAATACCAACAAACGCAAGCACTCGAACAAACACAGAATTAATGGCGTACGCCCAAAAAGAAGGTAAAAAATAAAATAAGACGCGTACAAAACTGTATTCAGAATGAAAATAGCTTCTTGGCAATCCATTAAAAACATTCCTTACAGGTGCGTCACTATCCCAGTTAAATAATTGACCGCTTATTTTTAAAATATGATTGTAAATAAAGTCACTATCCAAATTATCATGCACACTCAAATAAGTCTGCTCTCCTAAAATAAAGAATGGTAGATGAACAAACAATACTGACACAATTCCTACCGCTAGTATATAATAAGCATTTAAATGACTCTCTTTCATCTGCATTAAATAACAAACAATTTATAGCTCTTTTAATTTTTCAAATTCTTCCCAAGTGTATATTTTACTCAACCGAGTAACCTCAATAGTAGCGTCTCCTTTTGTTTGGACCTCTTCCTCCACTAATCCAAGACCTTTAACGTAAATTTCTTTTGTTATCTTCTCTTGTTGCCAAAAACCGCCCTCTACTTTGTCTTCAATATCATACAAATCATTGGAGACAAAAGCAACAGCTTCTAGCGTTTTACCGTCATATAGATACTCCATCTCCTCATGAAATTTACGATCACGGACTAGTTTTACCGTCAAAGAATCTGGGGGCAACAACAGAACACAGCTAAACCGATAAACCATATTGGATTCCAAACTAGCTTGAAAAGGAAAAACTATGTTTTCTTCTACTTTATTGATATAACGAGTAGAAGACGCTTCCGTACTGTCTTTGACAAAAAAGACATAGTCTTTAATGACAACCCCATCCCTCACAATCCATTCTTTAATGTATTGATCTTGTTCAAACAAAGGATTGTAGCGGTTCCAAATCAGAAATACCTGCCCACTTGCATCTTGTTCCGTTTGTAAATGCCAGTAATGGGTTACAAAACTTCTATTCTCTTTCATTAAACTATACTCATAGACTTTCCCTGCTTTTAATGCTTCTACAGGGTAATAATAAGGCTTGGTATAGAATGTATTAGGAGTAGATATTGGATTTTTTCTGCTAGAAGAATCATCTGCTGTTTGGGGAGCACAGCCAATTAAAAACAATAGCAAACAAAGGCTTGTTATAAATTTCATGAAACAGCTTTAAAAGCAATAAATTAGAGGCCTTAAGTTATTATAAAAGCGCCAAAAAGGCAACAAAAACACTTGCTTTTTGCCAATAAGGCAACGAAAATATTTGCTTTTTGTCAAATTGGCATAAAAACAGGTATGGAATGAAATATGCCCCAAACAGGCATATCTACTAGATATTATTGCCTTTAGTATAGCAATTCTGCCTTTCTTTGGTACGCAATGCTTGGTTATCCAACAACTTCGTTATCTTTATAGCACGAATGCAACAAAAATAAAGTTACTACTAATCAGTAACAGCTGTTGTGCTCAAAAGCCCGTGTGATTGACGCGATTGATATATAGACAATTAGATTAAGCTAGGGTAAGGCTTGCCCCTCACATTATAAAATAAAAATAAGATGTTTGGTTTTTTGAAAAAACTATTCGGTGACAAATATTCTCGTGATATCAAGACCATCATGCCTATCGTGGATGATATCAAAGCAGAATATACCAGCTTAGCGGCTATTTCTAATGATGATTTGCGTAACAAAACGCTTGAGTTTAGAGCGCGTATCAGTGAGCATTTGACCGCTATTGATGGGGAAATTGACCAATTACAAGCAACTATTGACGAAACGGATAGTGTTCTCAAAAAACAGACGTTATTTGAAGACATTGATAAATTGAAGAAAGAACGCGATGAAGAAATCGAAGTTGTTCTCCATCAAATTCTTCCTGAAGCGTTTGCTGTTGTCAAAGAAACGGCGCGTCGTTTTTCTGAAAATGAACAGCTAGAGGTAACCGCAACCGATCACGATCGTGAGTTAGCTACACAACAGGCAGAAAGCAGCCACCCTTTTGTAAGCATTGAAGGCGACAAAGCCATCTGGAGAAATTCTTGGATGGCCGCAGGTAATTTGGTGCAGTGGAACATGATCCACTATGATGTGCAATTGATTGGTGGTATTGTTTTGCACCAAGGTAAAATCGCCGAGATGGCAACAGGGGAAGGTAAAACATTGGTTTCTACGCTTCCTGCTTATTTGAATGGTTTGGCTGGCGAAGGTGTGCATCTGATTACGGTCAATGACTACTTGGCTAAACGGGATGCAGAGTGGATGGCCCCTTTGCACAACTTCTTATTCCTGACTGTCGATTGTATTGACAAATACCGCCCCCACTCTCCAGGACGTAAAGCAGCGTATCGTGCTGATATTACTTATGGCACCAACAATGAGTTTGGTTTTGATTATCTAAGAGATAACATGGCCCATAAGCCCAATGAAATTGTACAGCGCAAATTTCACTTCACTATGATTGATGAGGTGGATTCTGTCTTGATTGATGATGCAAGAACGCCTTTAATCATTTCTGGACCGACGGCACAAGATAACCGTGAAGAGCTCTTTACACAACTCAAACCAGCGGTAGAACAGCTTGTTAACGTACAGCGTAAATTAGTAGGCGAGCTATTAAGAGATGCGAAGAAAAAAATCACGGATGGAGATGGCAACCACGAAGAAGGTGGTGGTGGATTATCCCTCTTCCGTGCCTACAGGGGTTTACCAAAGCACCGTGCTTTAATCAAGTTCAAAAGTGAGCCAGGGATTGGTATGATCCTACAAAAAACAGAGAACTTCTACATGGCAGAGCAGTCTAAACACATGCACAAGGCCGATGAAGAATTGTACTTTGTTATTGAAGAGAAAAATAGAAGTGTAGAATTAACAGATAACGGTCGTCAACTCCTCGGTAATATTGCAGGAGATGAAAGCTTGTTTGTGATGGATGATATTGGAACCATCTTAACAGCGATCGATGCGCGTACAGATCTATCTCAAGAAGAAATTGTTCGAGAAAAAGATAAGGCTTTAGTTGTATTTAGAACAAAAAATGAGCGCCTACACGCTTTGCGTCAATTGTTAAAAGCCTATGCCTTATTCCATAGAGAAGATGAGTATGTTGTCATGGGTGGTGAGGTTAAAATCGTAGATGAGCAAACAGGACGTATCATGGACGGTCGTCGTTTCTCTGATGGATTGCACCAAGCATTGGAAGCAAAGGAAAGTGTAAAAATCGAAAAAACAACACAGACCTACGCTACCATTACCTTGCAGAATTTCTTCCGTATGTACCACAAATTAGCGGGTATGACGGGTACAGCCGAAACAGAAGCACAAGAGTTATGGAACATCTATAAATTGGATGTTGTTGTCATTCCAACCAATAAACCGATCATTCGCGATGACCGCAATGATTTGATTTATAAAACAGAGCGAGAAAAGATCAACGCGATTGTTCAAGATGTGATTCGCTTGCGCGAAGGAGGACAGCCTGTTCTTGTAGGTACCACTTCTGTTCAACAATCAGAGATGTTGAGTCGTCTACTCAACTTACAGAAAATAGAGCACAATGTCTTGAATGCCAAGCAGCATGCGAGAGAGGCCGATGTAGTAGCAGAGGCAGGAAATGAAGGGCAAGTAACCATTGCCACCAACATGGCTGGTCGGGGTACCGATATCAAGATTTCTGATCGTGTTAAAGAAGCAGGTGGTTTGGCCATTATTGGTACAGAACGCCATGATTCTCGACGGGTAGATCGCCAATTGCGTGGTCGTGCTGGTCGTCAAGGAGATGTTGGTTTATCACAGTTTTATGTTTCCTTAGAAGACAAACTCATGCGTTTGTTTGGTTCTGAGCGTATTTCTAAATTGATGGACAGTATGGGCCACCAAGATGGTGAAGCTTTACAGCATAAAATGATTACCAATGCCATTGAGCGTGCTCAAAAACGCGTAGAGGAAAACAACTTTGGTGTTCGTAAGCGTTTGTTGGAATACGATGATGTAATGAACATCCAAAGAGAATCGATTTACAAGAAACGTAACAATGCCTTGTATGGAGAACGTCTAGCGATTGACCTCAATGATATGTTTGACCAAGTAGCCGTGTCGTTGGTTGCAACCCACAAAGAAGACAACAACTACAATGGTTTCACACAAGATGTCATTCGTTATTATGGGATTGAAACCAACATTTCTGAGGAAGAATTCAAGAAAGAGACGGTTTTAGATAAGTTGATGGACAAATTGTACAACCAATCGGCTAAAGTTTATCGCGATAAGTTTAAAAACATTGGCGAAAACTTAATGCCTGTTATTAACAGAGTCTATAACGATCCTAATACCAACTATGAAAAGATTGGTATTCCATTCACGGATGGTCTAAAAGGTTTAGAAGTTGGCGCTGATTTAAAAGAAGCGGTTGCTACGAATGGCAAGTCCTTGGTTAATGATATTGAAAAGTCTATTACCTTGGCTTTGATTGATAATGCTTGGAAAGAGCACTTGCGTGATTTGGACGAATTAAAGGATCAAACACAATCGGCTTCTTTTGAGCAGAAAGATCCTTTGGTCATTTACAAGATCCAAGCGTCTAAGTTGTATGAATTGTTCTTGGATAGAATTAGTAAAGAAATTACTGGTTTCCTATTCAAAGGAGGCATTCCTCAACAAAACGATCAAGAACTCCGCGAAGTCCAAGAATTAGAAGTAGAGGATGACTTACAAACCAATATTGATGCTCAAAAAGAAGCAGAAGAACGTCAACGCCGAGCAGCACAGGGAGCCAATGCAACACAAACCATTGAGAAACCAAAGACGGTTAAAAGAGATCAACCTAAAGTAAAACGTAATGATCCTTGTCCTTGTGGAAGTGGTAAAAAATACAAACAATGTCATGGAAAGGCTTCTTAAGAATGCCTATTCTTGCTAAATATTAGAAAGCACTTTTCTCCTAGGAGAAAAGTGCTTTTTTATTAAATAAAGTTTTTGGCTACTTTTTGGACATCTTCATAATGTTCTAATAAACGTCCTTGCCCCAGTTCTTTTTTAAGCGTATTGATGTGGTTAATCAGTTGTATCAAGCCTTTTTTATCGTCTACTTCTACCAATTCCAATACTTCTCTGCTAGAGATTTTTATGCCACACTCCTGATAAAAAGTTTCTAATTCGGAAGTCATTAAATAATGGCGACTAGTCGCCAAATCATGGTAGAGGAGACTAAATGTTCCAATCACTGTATACACCCAGATGTAGTCCGCCGTTGTCTGCTTGTTCAAGAAGTATTTTAATTGTTGAATGAGATTCGCTGGATCGGCGTGTTTTAAGAGAGGGTAACCATTGGAATAAATAATCCCTTCATACACAAAATAAGGGATGTCAGCATAAACAGCATCATTCATAATTTGCTGTTCTTTTATTAATTCTAGATAGAATAATCCTCCTTGATATTCCTGTGCCGCTAAACAACATAAAACTGCATTATGGAGGGTTCCTGGGAAGTTTTTAAAGTAAAGTTTAGGGTGTTCTTCTCTAATTTGTTTACTCTTCCGCAAATATTGGTAGCTTTTGGCTACATCTCCTCTATAATACCAATACAGTGCTTCCTGAAAGGCCAAAAAGTCTAAATTAAACACTCGATGATGAGGCACATAATTGTCAAGAGGCATAGAAGGATACCTCTCTAACAACTTTTTCAACTTATTTAAATGTCTCGCCAAACTGTTATTAATCGCAGCCGTCCGTTCTCCTATCTGGCTCCCAATACAAAAGGCAATATAGTGGTATAATAAACTAAATCGAGGATATTCTTTCATCCCCTTTACCCTTCTACTTATTTGAGTCATAGATTTCTTATACACAGCCTCTAAGCCTATTTCATCTCTATCTACATCATAATTCAATCTAAAGTTAATGATGTAATTCTTAAAACGTTGCAGTTCTGTCGCCAACTCACTAACGAGTGTCGCTTTATCCATGTATATTTTTAGTCCTTCTAGGTTATTGGGTTCGGCACCATGCAAGGCTGTCTGAAGAAGATTAATGACCTGAGGCAAGATCTCAAATAGGTTGTCCTCCCAACATTTTTGCTCCAACACTTTTAATTTCTCTAAAGCATAAGCAAATTCATTTTTGAGAATAAGACGACGTAAGAAAAATAACTCTTGTTCTTCTTCTGTCATCGACTCTTCGATTCCTCTCGACAACTTCAATAAGTATAGATGAAGTTTACCCCTCAACTTATAAAAACGGTTGATTAATACATTGTTTTCTATCTCTCCCTTTTCTTCCTCTTCTTGATAAATGGTAGAAACTGCTTTAGGAGTACGAACTAAACCGTACTCTTCCAATACATTTAAGTAGCTTATCATCTTTGGCGAACGATAAAAATGAGCCTTTAAAACAACCTGCTCCTGCTCTGTCAGCATTTCGTACAAATACTTTATATCTCTATTCATTGATGTTTTATTTACTTTAGAATGCTCTCTTAGATAACAAAGGTTCAATTTTTTGTGAGTTGCTTAAAAAAAACAACACACTACTGATAGTCAACCTATTAAACTAAAAACACTTTACTTAATAGCTCAATAACAACCTATTTTATGCCAATATCAAAACTAACCAAAATACAGAAAGCAAACATGGAATGAATTTTCGTTATTTTCAAAACAATTCCCAGAGTTTATTATTCTTAAAGTTAAAAAAAGAGCAATAGCTTACAGGATACCTTTAGCCCTTAATACCAACTCATCCATGATAACTTAGACTTGATAACAAAGTTGGATTGGCATTTTACTAAATCCCTATTTTACTTCATAAACCAAATTTTACACAATCGAATCAATGAAACATTTACACCTTCTTCTATTATTGATAATAGCAGGGCCTTTGTTTGCTCAAAAAACAGCACACCTTTCCCAAGCACAAGCGTTTGCTCAAACACAAAAAGCAGCTTTTGAAGAAAATAAAGGACAAGTTTGGAATGATCAAGACAAAACAGCAACTGCTGTAAAGTATCATCTCCAACAACAAGATATTGATATTTTTATGCTGCCTACTGGTTTGGCTTATCAATTTACTAAACGACATTACCCTGAAGGCTACAAGCAGCCATCTACAACAGTATTAAGCCCTGAAGAGGAAAAAATTCAACAGGATTTACAACAACAAATTTATACAGAAACGTATAGAATGGATATGGAATTAGTAGGTGCTAATCCTAACGCCACCATTCTAGCAGAAGGCAAAAGCAAGGACTATGTACAGTATTACAACAGGAATACCTTGGATGTCCACCGTTTTAAAAAGCTAACCTATAAAGCCATCTATCCAGGCATTGATTGGGTAATTTATACCACAGAGCAAGGCTTAAAATATGATTTCTTACTCCAAAAAGGAGCAGATCCTAGCCTAATCCAAATGCGTTTTAAGGATCAAGAAAACTTAGTGCTTAACAAGGATGGTAGTTTTACCTTATCCAATCGTATGGGCGCCATTACAGAACAAGCGCCAATCTCTTTTCAAAATGGGCAAGCCATCCCCACTCGTTTTGTCTTAAACGAGCAAACGATTTCTTTTCAGATTGATCCATACGATTCCAAACAAGCCTTAGTCATTGATCCCAATTTAACTTGGGCTACTTATTATGGCGGAAGTAGCAATGATTATGGCCGAGGAGTGGCGACTGATGCACAAGACAATGTGTATTTAGGAGGTTATACCTATTCTAATAATAATATAGCAGCTAGTGGTCATCAAACCAGTAGAAGTAATAACAGCGATGGTTTTTTAGTGAAATTCAATAGTGCAGGCGTCCGCCAATGGGCTACGTATTATGGGGGAACTAGTATTGATTTTTGCTATGCGATTGCTGTTGATGCTAGTAATAATGTCTACATGGCTGGTTCGACTGTTTCTAGATCCAATATTGGTTTTAATGGCCATCAGAATAGCCTTTCGCCTAGTATTCGCTCTTATAGTGATGCCTTTTTAGTCAAGTTTAATAGTGCTGGCGTCCGTCAATGGGGCACCTATTATGGGGGAGGGTATCCTGATGCAGCATGGGGTTGTGCTGTTGATGGTTTTGGTAATGTTTACTTGTCTGGTGAAACCAATTCTCCTTCTGGCATTGCTGCTGGAGGACATCAAAATACACATGGCAATGGCAGCAGTGGTGGCCGAACGATTTACGATGCGTTTCTAGCCAAATTCAACAGTAATGGTGTACGCCAATGGGGAACTTATTATGGAGGAAGTAGTGAGGATAAAGGTCGAAGTTGTGCTGTTGATGCCAGTAACAATGTCTACCTATCTGGCTATACGGCCTCTAGCAATTCTGGAGTGATTTCTTCTGGTGGGCATCAGAATACTAAAAGTGGTTCTTTCCAAGCGTATAATGGTTTCTTAGTGAAATTTAGCCGCTTTGGAAACCGTCAATGGGGCACCTACTATGGCTCTGGAACGACCTTTGCTTTTGGTTGTACAACTTTTGGTAGTAATGCCGTGTATTTGGCGGGGTATACCAATACTAATTTTAATATTGCTTCTAATGGACACCAAAATACTAGAGGAGGGAACAATGATGGTTACTTGGTTAAGTTCAATGGCAATGGTGTTCGTCAATGGGGTACCTATTATGGGGGGACAGGAGTTGATGAGGCCTTGGCTTGTAATACGGATAATAGTGGTAATGTCTATTTAGCAGGGCGTTCGTTCTCTACTTCTGGCATTGCTTTTAATGGCATTCAGAATACCCGAAGTGGCAACTCTGATGCGTATTTAGTTAAATTTAATGACAATGGTGTCCGTCAATGGGGCACGTACTTTGGAGGGACTTCTGAAGATTTTGGGAGAAACAGTACCGTTGACAATCAAGGTGCCGTTTATTTTGTAGGAACAGTTGGCTCTGGTGGAAATATCGCTAATGGTGGTCATCAAAATAATCACGGAGGCAATACCCAAGATGGATTTTTAGCCAAGTTGGCTGATGTTGTTTGTGGGGCCCCTGCAACCGCAACCATCAATCAAACTGCCTGTAACAGTTTTACCTACAACAATGTCACTTACACCAATACTGGCAGTTATTTGGATACCTTACAAAATGCGGTGGGTTGTGATTCCATTGTCACGCTCAATTTAACTATTAACAACAGCACAACAAGTATTGACGTACAAACGGCTTGTAATTCTTACGTGTGGATCGATGGAAATACCTACACGAGTTCTAATAACTCCGCTACAGTAACCTTTACCAATGCCGCGGGTTGTGATTCCATTGTCACGCTCAACTTAATCATCCATAACAATAACTTGGTTCCTGATACACAAACGGCTTGTAATACGTTCACTTGGATTGATGGGAATACTTATACTACTTCAAATAACTCTGCTACAGTAACCCTTACCAATGCCGCGGGTTGTGATTCCATCGTCACGCTGGATTTAACCATCAATAGCAGTTCTACTGCTACCGACACTCAAATTGCTTGTGGTTCTTATACATGGATCGATGGA
>JBOEFW010000065.1:0-1098 GCA_050633105.1 Aureispira sp.
CTAGTGCACAGACAGTAATAATTAACAGTATACCAGCGACACAAGTTATCTTTAACAACAGTCCAGTTTGTGTAGGGGCAGAGGTGAACTTAACGACGTCTTCTATCAATGGCGCGACGTATGCGTGGTATGCAGATGCAGGATTAACGACGTTAGTAGCAACAACGCAGAATGCAACAATTAGAAACATTACAACAGATAGCATATTCTATCTAACGATCACGGTAAATGGATGTACTTCTTTAGCTGGCTCTACGCTGGTAACCGTACATCCAATACCAGCAACACCAAGTGTACCCGCTGATTTTGCAGTATGTGCAGGGGATGCGATTGTATTAACAACCACAACACAGGCAGCAGGCTACAATTGGACCGGTCCAAATGGCTTCCAATCGAACCTACAAAGCCCAAGTGTGGTGAGTTCGACAGTAATAGATTCTGGTCGTTACACGTTATTTATAGTAGATAACAATGGATGTCAAAGTGGTGATACGAGTGTATTGGTACAAGTAAATGAGCGTCCATTACAGCCAGTATTGGCAAGTAATAGTGCGATCTGTGCAGGCGATGCCTTAGTATTAAGCACAACAGATACCGCTGCGCTGTATCAATGGATCGCGCCAAATGGAGCAGATACGTTGACAACAGTAGCAAGCTTGACAATAGATAGCATGAATGCGTTCTATCAAGCAGGTGATTGGACCTTAGTCGTGTTGAATGGAGCAGGATGTGCCTCGGCAGTATCTGGGATACAAACAGTAATAATTAACAGTATACCAGCAACACAAGTTATCTTTAATAACAGTCCAGTTTGTGTAGGGGCAGAGGTGAACTTAACGACGTCTTCTATCAATGGCGCAACGTATGCGTGGTATGCAGATGCGGGATTAACGACGTTAGTAGCAACAACGCAGAATGCAACAATTAGAAACATTACAACAGATAGCATATTCTATCTAACAATTACAGTAAATGGATGTACATCGTTAGCTGGCTCTACGCTGGTAACCGTACATCCAATACCAGCAACACCAAGTGTACCCGCTGATTTTGCAGTATGTGCAGGGGATGCGATTGTATTAACAACCACAACACAGG
>JBOEFW010000066.1:0-34226 GCA_050633105.1 Aureispira sp.
CTAGTGCACAGACAGTAATAATAAACAGTATACCAGCAACACAAGTTATCTTTAACAACAGTCCAGTTTGTGTAGGGGCAGAGGTAAATTTAACGACGTCTTCTATCAATGGCGCAACGTATGCGTGGTATGCAGATGCAGGATTAACGACGTTAGTAGCAACAACGCAGAATGCAACAATTAGAAACATTACAACAGATAGTACCTTCTATCTAACAATTACAGTAAACGGATGTACCTCGTTAGCAGGCTCTACGCTGGTAACCGTACACCCAATACCAGCAACGCCAAGTGTACCCGCCGATTTTGCAGTATGTGCAGGGGATGCGATCGTATTAACAACCACAACACAGGCAGCAGGCTACAATTGGACAGGTCCAAATGGCTTCCAATCGAACCTACAAAGCCCAAGTGTGGTTATTAATGCTACTGTGGTTGATTCTGGTCGTTACACGTTATCTATAGTAGATAACAATGGTTGTCAAAGTGAAGATACCAGTGTTTTAATACAAGTGAATCCAACGCCAATAGCGCCTATTGTTACCAATAACAATAGTCCAATTTGTGCAGGAGATGATATAATTTTGACAGCAAATGCAGCTGCCCCAGGAAGTATTTACAATTGGTATTTAGCCAGCGGTCTTCCTATAGGAACAGGACAGACATTGACGTTGAATAACGCAATGGCTAATCAAGCAGGGGACTATTATGTTACTGTTGAATTAAATGGTTGTGAAAGCCCTACCTCTGCTTTGGCTACTGTCGTTATAGATACTATTCCAACAGTGACTGCTTTTGCTGGTTTGGATCAAGGTTTATGTGATAGTACAAGCACGATGTTTGCTGCAACAGGAGCCAGTGGGGCACAAGGAATGTGGACAACTACTTCTAGCGCAACGATTACCAACCCAATGGTTGCGAACAGTACCGTTTACAACTTACCAGTAGGAACAAGTACTTTTTATTGGACATTGAGTAGTGGTGCTTGTCGCGATTTCTCTTTAGATTCTATGGAAGTCGATGTAACGCCTATTAGTATCGATACGGCTGATGCTGGTTTAGACCAGAACCTTTGTGGGCAAAATACAGCTACTTTGACAGCGACAACGCCAACAACAGCAACAGGTCGCTGGATACAATCTAGCAGCCAAGCAGGACAAGGAGTGGTGATTACAACACCTAATAACCCAATAACTACGGTAACAGGGTTACAACAAGGACAGAATTACAACTTTACTTGGGTTTTAAGTAATGGAAACTGTGGAGATTACAGTAGGGATGTTGTTCAAATTACAGTTGATGTAGCGCCACCAGATAATGCTTATGCTGGTATGGATATTTTATTGTGTAATCAAAACAGTACGAACCTAACGGCCTTTAGTTCTCAATATGGAACAGGAATATGGACCAGTACTTCTGGAGCAACGATTATTGATCCTACTTTAGCAACTAGTTTGGTGACCAACTTACCGCAAGATACCAGTGTTTTTGTTTGGACGTTGAGTAATGGTACTTGTCAAAATTATTCTACAGATACCGTACTAATAGTCGTTTCTATTACAAACGATACCGCAGATGCTGGATTAAATCAAGTTGTTTGTAGTGTGAATGCTTTGAGTTTAGGAGCAGTAGCTCCATTAGCAGGCACTGGACAATGGTCACAAACAGCGAATCAGGCGGCTCAGGGAGTAGTTGTTGTTAATCCTAATGATCCTAACTCACAAGTAGTAGGGCTATCAGCAGGAACAACTTATGCCTTTACTTGGACATTGAGTAATGGTACTTGTTTGGACTATTCTAGTGACATTACTACAATAACAGTTAATGCAACGCCCCCAGACAATGCCTTTGCAGGAAATGATATTAACTTATGTGGTGCCGCCACTAGCAGCAATTTAGCAGCTACAGTTCCTACTATAGCTATCGGTTTCTGGACAACAACCTCTACGGCAACGATTAGTAATCCTACACAACCTAACTCTACTGTTTCGGGCTTGTCTAATGGACCTAATGTTTTTGTTTGGACCTTGAGTTCAGGAAGCTGTATAGATTATGATAATGATACCATTGTTATTACGGTAACTGCTCCTTCTTCGGATGTAGCAGATGCAGGCTTAGATTCTGCTTATTGTAACCAGAGTAGTATCAACTTAAATGCTGTAGCGCCTAGTGTTGGTGGAGGATACTGGTCACAAACGCCGTCACAAGCGAGTTTGGGAGCGGTTATTAATAATCCTACTAACCCTACAACCGCTGTAAGTAACTTAACAGCAGGAGTGACGTATATCTTTACTTGGACGTTAACGAATGGAGGATGTATCGATTATTCTTCCGATCAAACATTAATTACGATTGATATCTTACCAAGTAATGTAGCCTATGCAGGAGCCGACACTGTTTTGTGTGGAGGTAACACGACCCAACTAGATGGTTTAACACCTCCTATTGGAACAGGATTCTGGACGACCAACGATTCTGCAACGATTACAACACCAATTGATCCACAGTCATTAGTCGTGAATATTAATCAAGATACGACTACTTATTACTGGACGTTATCAAATGGCGCTTGTGTTGACTATTCTGTCGATTCTGTACAGGTAATTTTATCACGATTGAGTACTGATATTGCGTTTGCAGGATTTGATGAAGTGTTGTGTGGGGTAGATTCTATTATCTTGGACGCAGCTGTTCCGACCACTAGTACAGGGGTTTGGACACAACCAGCAGGGCAATTGAGTCAAGGAATTGTTATTACTGATCCTACCGATCCTAATTCTTCTGTTACAGGAATTGTATCAGGACAAGTGTATACCTTTACTTGGACCTTATCAACCTTAGGTTGTGCAGACTTTAGCATTGATGATGTCACTTATACTATTAATGCTTTGCCTCCTGAAGTGGCTTTTGCAGGACCAGACATTATCTTGTGTGCAGGAAACAGCACCGTTATGGATGCAAATAATCCTATCTTTAGTACAGGACAATGGAGTAGCAATAGCAGTGCCGTGATTATTAATCCTACTTTGAATAATTCGACTATAGTCAATTTGCCTACAGACACAATGGCCTTTTATTGGTCCTTGAGTAATGGTAGTTGTATAGATTATTCGATTGATACGATGTTGATTATTGTAACGGCAACAACGAGTATTGATACGGCGAATGCAGGCTTAGACATTGCTATTTGTAATGCCGATACTGTAGAGTTAACAGCATTGACACCAACGGTGGCTGCTGGACGCTGGATACAATCAAATACACAAGGCAGTGCAGGGGTGGTTATTGATGATGTAACGGCTGCTGTAACTATGGTACGTGGTTTACAATTAGATTCTACTTATACCTTCACTTGGTCGTTGACGAATGGGCCTTGTATAGATTATGATACCGATGATGTGTTAGTACAAGTCAGTTCTTTACCTACTGATGCGGCTTATGCAGGAGAGGATTTTGTGATCTGTGGCATTGATACGGCTATTGTGACGGCGACTACGCCTAGTGTTGGAACAGGTTTATGGACGACAACATCATTAGCTACGATTGTTACGCCTACAAATACACGGACAGAATTAGTGAATCTAGAATTGGGACCTAATGTCTTTATTTGGACCTTAAGTAATGGGGCTTGCCGTGATTATTCCATGGATACGATTGTTATCACAACGGATGAAGCACCAATTGCTAATGCGGATAGCTTTGTAGTGGTTTATAACAGTACAGGGAATAGCATTGATGTCTTGCCGAATGACCAACTTAATAACAATTGGGTGATTAATGTCACGCAAGATATTGGAAGCGGTCGTTTGACAAACATAGGAGATGGTACCTTTGATATCTTATTACAGGATGTCTTAGTTGATCAGCAATTTATTTATCAATTGTGTAATCCTAATTGTCCTGCCGTCTATTGTGATACCGCGTTGGTTTTACTGGATGTACAAGGAGGAACGGAATGTGTGCTCCCGAATACAATGACTCCTAATAATGACGGTGTGAACGATGCGTTTATTGTGCCTTGTTTAGATGGTTTAGAAGGAACTCAATTAACGATTTTTAATCGTTGGGGAGATTTATTATACCAAAATGATAGCTATCAGAATGACTGGGAAGGGACCCATAATGGTAATCCTGTACCTGATGCGACTTATTTCTACATCATGGAGTTGGCCGATGGGCGTAAATTCCAAGGATTTATAGAGGTACGCCGATAAATGATATTGTATTACTGTTGGGTAGGGCGGTCTCTAATACCGCCCTACGTAGCAGTTCAAAAGAAATATTTAAGGACAATAAAACATAAAAAGCATGCTTAGAATTATACTAACAACAGCTTTATTGCTTTTGGCTTGGATGGCGCATAGCCAACAGGATGCCCAATACACGCAATTTATGTTCAATAAATTGTATTACAATCCTGCGTATGCAGGAGCGAAAGAATCCCTTTGCTTATCGGCGATTTATCGCAACCAATGGCTAGGAATTGAAGGAGCACCACAAACCACTACTTTTAATATTCATGCGCCGATTTGGAAGCGTAGAATGGGGGTAGGACTTTCCGTTACCAATGATCGAATTGGTTTATCTGATCGTTGGAATTTTGACTTTAATTATGCCTATCGAATTGCGCTCAAAAACGAATCTACCTTGAGTATTGGTCTTCGTGGTACTCTGTCTTACATGAGTATTCGTTGGAATGATGCCCAATTGACGCAAACGTTAGATCAATCGGTACCTGCGGCTGAGAATAGTAAGATTTTGCCCAACTTTGGAGCGGGGATCTATTATCAAGCACGTAAATGGTATGTAGGCTTTTCGGTACCACGTCTTTTCAAAAATAGAATTGATTTTAATACCAATAGCCAAGCGACGATTGAACCAGAGTTAACACAGCATTACTTCTTAACAGGAGGAGTATCTATTGATATTGCTAAAAACGTGAGTTTACAACCCAATGTAATGCTCAAATATGTACCCAACACACCATTTGATGCAGACATCAATTTAAGTATAGTCTTTTTCAAGAAAGTCTTATTTGGGGTAACGTACCGTGTTGGAGATTCTATTGATGGAATTTTACAATGGAGAATAGTGCCTCAATTTACTATATCTGCTGCTTATGACTTCACTTTGACGCCTTTGCAGACGTACAACTCAGGAAGTTTTGAAGTGATGTTACAGTATTGTTTCTGCTGTCAAAAAGGGAAACGTTTACACAATCCAAGGTTCTTTTAGTCTATAAAATTATTATCATGAGAATTCTATACACAGCGCTTTTCTTTGTTTGGGCATCCTATGTGTGGGGCCAAAATAGTGACGCTAGAGCCAATCGCCATTTTGATAACTTGGGCTACGCGCAATACATTCAGCTCAAAGGTGGCAATAGTTGGATGAGTTACGACAAAGAAACATTACTTAAGTTAGGCGAGAGCTATCGCAAAATAGCGGATTTTAAAAATGCAGAAAAGGCGTACGAGGCCTTGTTGAAATTTCAGAATGTAGAGCCGATCTATCGTTTGTATTATGCACAAGCGTTGCAATCCAATGGTTTTTATGGCAAAGCGGCCCAAGAGTATTCTTCTGCCCAAGAAGCGATGAGCGCGGCTCAAGAAGAAGGGGGAGTAGATGAACGGCCTGAAGATGGTTTTGAAGCTTGTAACCAGGTACATGCCTTTCGTGCCAAGGGAGTAGTGAAGTTATACAATGCTGAAGCACTCAATACACCAAAGCTAGATTTTAGTCCTTCCTATTATAAGGACGGATTGGTTTTTGTTTCGACACGCAAGAATGCGAGTATGAGCCAACAGGATGAGTGGATCAATGACAATTGTATGGACTTGTATTATGCCCCTGTCAAAGAAGGGCAAATCATGGAGCCTAAGCCTTTTTCAGACGAATTGAACGGCAAGTTTCATGAAGGGCCTGTTACATTTACCGATGACGAACAAAAGATTTTCTTTTCTAGAAATAACTATATTCGTGGCAAGCGCAGGACCAGTCAAAATCGGATTACTAAGCTAAAAATATATACGGCAGAACAACAAAAAGGTCTTTGGAAGAACATCAAAGAATTGCCATTTAATAGCGATGAGTATGATGTTTGTCACCCTGCTTTGAGTGCAGACGAACGTATTTTAGTGTTCTCTAGTAGCAAAGGAGAAGGACATCAAGGCGGGATGGATTTATATGCTAGCCTTTGGGTGGGGGATTATTGGACAACACCCATTAACTTGGGGCCAGAAATCAATACTAAGGGCAATGAAGTTTTTCCTTATTTGTATCAAGATGGCAGTTTATATTTTGCTTCTACTGGACATGGAGGCCTAGGAGGACTTGATCTTTTTGTGGCCTTGTTTACAGGAAGTAATGAACTCGCAGAATGGAAGTTTCCATTGAATCTTGGCGCGCCGTTTAATTCCCCTCATGATGATTTTGGATTGATTCTTAATCCAGAGGAAACCGCAGGTTACTTGACAAGTAATCGTCTTGGAGGAAAAGGACAGGACGATATTTATCAGTTTACCATTCAGGCGAGCAATAGCTTAGAAACAGTGAAACCTAAGCCACAGTTTCCGATGCAAATCTGTGTTTATGATAAAAAAACTAACGCTCGTTTAGAAGGGGCAACTGTTAAAGTTAGCCCAGTTAATACAACCAACCTATCTAGTGAACGCAGAGAAGCGCTAGGTTTGACGCCTGATGAGAGCCTGATCTTGAGTTTAACACCTGTTAGAGGAGGTGCAAATGAATATACCATTCAATTGCGTTCTGCTGATGAAGGGAAACGAGACCAAGCAGGAAATAAAATTGTAGGAGCGGTTAATTTTACCAATGATGAAGGGGTATTTCCTTATAAAATGTATGCCAGAGAAACCTATTTGTTAGAAGTAGAAAAAGCAGGATATATCACCGTACAAGAATACTTTACCATGCCTGCTGAGGCAGATTTGGAGGAGTTTTGTGTTGGTTTAATTAAAAGAAGTGATTTGCTAGCGGGCCAATTAAATGGCGATCCCAATGATCCAAACAATCCCAATGGAGGGGATCCTAATAATCCAAACAATACTGCAATAGGAATGCCTTTGGATCCAAGTGAATTAGTGGGGCCTGATGGCCGACCATTACCAACAGGAAAACCTTATGTAGCAGGGATTGTGTTAAACAAAGAATACAACCGTCCACTTCCACGTTCTACGGTTACTTTATTGAACCGTTGTACTGGAGAAGATGAAGTGTATCCAATTGATGAGACAGGACGTTTTGCTTTTCCCTTGGAATGTGGTTGTGATTATGTTTTGAAAGCGCGCAAAGATCGTTTTATTGGAGCCAACAAAGTCTTGTCACTCATTAAGCCAGAAGATTGTGAGTCTGTTGTAACCGAACTGTTATTAACACCTGGATTTGATCGTTTAGGGGAGCCTGTTAATATTGCAGGCCGAACGATTACAGAAACGCTTAAAGAAGGGGATGTATTGGAATTGCGGGATATTTTCTACGATTTTGACAAATACTACATTCGAAATGAAGCGTCTAAGGACTTGGATCGTTTGGCTGCTTTGATGCAACAATTTCCAAGTATGCGTATAGAGTTATCTTCTCATACGGATAGTAGAGGTACCAATGCTTATAACAATACCTTGTCTAGTAATAGAGCCAAATCGGCAAAGGCATATTTGGTTAAAAAAGGTATTGCAGAAGATAGAGTAGTGGCGGTAGGTTACGGAGAACAACGTTTGCGTAACAACTGTACGGATGAGGCGAATTGTAGCGAATATGAGCACCAAAGAAATCGACGTACAGAAGTACTATTGACTGCTTTTAATCAGGCAGAGTACATCAAGGTTTATTATGAGAAGAATGAACCAACGATTGTAGATCCTAAAAGGAATTAAGACTTAATTGATTGGATGTTGTTTTTGTAGGGCTATATAACCATACAGTCCTACAAAAACAACATTATATTTACTTAAAAAGACTAATATTCTCGTTTCATTAGCATATCTAAGAAGTCGCGCAATTGCTGCTTTTTCTCTTCGCCTAAGCTTAGGCGCTCCAAGTTATCCAATGCTTTTCTACAATACACATCCATTAATTCTTGCATTGCTCCAGGAATATTCAGTTCTTGGAAAATTTGAGTCACGCGCTCAATCTTAGCAACTTCTTCTGCAACAGGAGTTGGTTGAGAAAGTAGTGCCATTAATTCTGCTCTAGTAGCATCATCTGCGAGTTCAAGTGCTTTGATGACTAAAGCGGTCTTTTTGTTTTGCACGATGTCTCCACCAATACGTTTTCCCACTTTAGCTTGGCTTCCGAAAGTATCTAACCAATCATCTTTAATTTGGAAAGCAATTCCTAGATTACGGCCATAGTTTCCAATTAACTCTGCTTCTTCTTCTGGAGCATCTCCAACCAATGCACCCATTTTGAGGGCACCATAGAGTAGGATAGAGGTTTTGAGCTCAATCATGTGAATATACTCCTCTAATGTAACATCCATTCTATCCTCATAGTCCACATCCAGTTGTTGCCCTTCACAAACCATAATAGCAACTCTATTGAAGATTGGGAAGAGCTTCAAGAACAAATGACTTTCTAGTTTATACAATTCTTCATACGCCTGCAAAAGCATGACATCTCCTGCTAATATAGCTGTATTGTTACCATATTTTTCATGGACACTAGGCATACCACGGCGCAGGGGCGATTCATCCATGATGTCATCATGCATTAAAGAGAAGTTATGAAAAACTTCTACCGCAAAAGCAACAGGTAAAGCACTTTTTACAGAGCCTTCAAATAACTCACAAGCTAACAACGATAGTGTTGGGCGAATTTGTTTGCCTTTGAGTGATAAGATATAATCCAAAGGTTCATAAAGTGCTTTGGGTTCTAAGGAAGCAAAGGTGTGTGCTTCTTGATAACTTTGAAAGAGTTGTTTTATTTTTTTCATCGTGTGTCGAGTTAAAAATGAGGGGTTAAGTAGGTTAAGCTGTTTTTTAACGTTTCCTATCGTATGAACTTGAATTTAGTTTACTGGTATGCAAACACGGTGCCCATAAGCGCTTGTGTAATAACGTCTTTGCTGCCTTTTTGGACAGTTTTATATAAGAAAAGGTATTAGAAGGGAATTTGTTCACGACTTCTAAAAACTTCTCTATTAAAAATGAGTATGTATACGCTCTAAGAGCGTCTTAAAAAGACGAGCATTACCTGCAATAATCTCTCGACCATGTACAAAATTGTTACCACCAGAGAAGTCGCTTACTTGCCCTCCTGCTTGTTGCACCAAAAATGCCCCTGCTGCAACATCCCATGGGGAAAGACTATATTCGAAGTAGCCATCAAAACGGCCACAAGCAACATAGGCAAGGTCCAAAGCAGCAGACCCAAAACGACGTAAGCCACGTGTATCACGCATCAATTGCTGTAATACTTCTAAATAAGCAGGCATACGTTCAAAATCATAATAAGGAAAACCTGTAGCGAGTAAACTATCTTCTAAATGAAGCGTTGGACTCACACGAATGGCTTTTCCATTTAAAAAAGAACTAGAGGCTCCTTTCCAACTATAAAACGTCTCTTGTCGATTCGCTTCATGCACTACTCCCAAAACGGTTTGACCTTCGTACTGTAAGGCTAAACTGATTGAGAAAAAAGGTAACCCATGCAAAAAATTAGTAGTACCATCTAATGGATCAATAATCCATTGCCAAGGGCGTTCCTCCACCGCTACTGTTCCTTCTTCTGCTAAGAAGCTGGCTTCTGGTAGGAAGGTTTGTAAGCCCTCGATTAGTTGTTTTTCGGCAGCCTTATCTACATAACTCACTAAGTGGTTGCGTTGTTTATGCTCAATCTCTATTTCTTGGACTTTACCCAATTCTTGGCATAAAAAAAAACCTACATCTTGACTTAACTGGCAGGTTTGAACACATATTTGCTCTAAATTATTTTGCATGTAATCTGGTATAAGATAGAAGTAGTTGAAATAACCTTGTAATCCAAGTAGTTCCTATAATACGAAAAACGCTGTCCCAAAGCAAGCTTAGGACAGCGTTTTTTTGTTATTATATAGTTGTAATCCAGAATATATAACTATTCAGCTGTAGTATTTAAAGCTTCTGACAAGGTTTGTGCCAGCTCTTTGTCTAAATTGCCAAAGTGGGTGTCATAGTCTTGTTGGCTTCTTCGAACAACTTCTAGGGCCTCTTCGCGACCATAGGTGTGTGTGATTTCTACCTCTTTACTTTTTCCAGGATTATCTGGATCTTCTTTGTAAGTTAAGAAGTAATGCTTGATGCGTTTGATGAGTTTCTCTGGGCACTCTGCTACATCTTTGATGTCTCCATAAGTATGATCTCCTTTTAGGACAGCAATGATTTTATCATCTGCTTCTCCACCATCAATCATACGAAAGCCTCCTACTACAACAGCATCTAATAGTAAGTTGCCATGTGGAAGGGCACGATCCATCAATACACAAATATCTAAAGGATCACTATCTCCTTCAATACCTGTAAGCCCCGTTTGTTGCATGCAAAACTCTGCCATTGCTTCTGCCGAGTAGGTTCTAGGAATCAAACCGTAAGGTACAGGAATAGTATTTGAGAATTTATTGGGACGGTCAATCATCAAATAACCGCTTTCTTTGCAAATCTCATATTTCATTTGGTCTCCAGGAACCACCTCAATGAAGCAACGTACTACTTCAGGAGCACCTGCCCCAGCATTGATGCCATGCCATGGGTGCGCTTTATAACGCTTGCCAAATCGATTCCACACCTCGTGTAGTTTTTCGTTAGCCATAATATTAATCTAATTATTGTATAAGATAGAAGAGGGCTTTATTGATCTAAATACCCCCAAGTATTTTTTAAACAAGATGCAAATTTAGGCTTTTTGTTTTACAATAAGTCTATATAACGCTTATTTTTTGATTTTGGACTAAAGCCTGTTATTAGAACCTGTATTTTAGCGCTATATCTTAATTAGACAAAACCACCAGACAATCTCATAAAAATAATAGAATCACATGAGGTGTTTTTTATTTAGAGTTTGTTTAAAATGTATTAAGGTTGAAAATCAATAATTAGTGGTTCTGACAAAAAGTTAGTGGAGAAATTTAGNNAAAAAATTTAAACAGGCTCTTATTGCTTATCATCTGTGTTAAAAAGAGAGGGGGAATTAATTTTTTGTTTTTAAAAGTGTTAAAAGGGAGCAAGAGTATTTTTTTAAGAATAAATTTTTTTTAATAAAATTAAATATAAAAGTGTCTGGCAATAATTGATTGACACCTTTTTTATAATTGCTCACCCATCAATACAACACTATGAATCCAGAAAACAATGTTCAGGCAGAGATGCTGAAGCTTATTCAAAAAATTAAAAAAGATGCGACACCAACTGCCAACTCTGCTACAAAGAGTTTAAAAGGCCTCAAAGAGAAGAAATTTATTACTGTAAGCGAAGAGCAGGAAGAAGAACTCCTAGTAAGTACAGGTACAAAATTGACTAGGGCTCAATATGAACTCCTCCAACTTAGAAGAAATCATCAGAATGACTTTACCGCAGTAATGAACCAGTATTTAGCGACTAATTCAGCAGATGTAATAGAGTCGAATGAAGAGCTAGATATGAAACGGTCACTAAAAGCTAAGGGACGGAACAAACAAGATGGCACTTCTGGAAAATGGGAAAATGATTTGGGAAATATATGTTTAAAGGCTAAGAAACTCTACCATGCTCCTTATACCATAGACTTTTTAATAGGAATTGTTAAAGAAGCTAAAAAAGAGAAATGTAAAGTAAGATTTGTTGGAAGTGGACATTCTTACTCTTCTATTTTAGAGATTTTTCATAATGATAAGGATCAATGTTATTTATTGGCAAGCGAGAAGAAAGGTTTTGGTGAAAATGGGGAAAGTATATTTGTAGATACAACAACGCCCTCTACTTTAATCAAAGGAAATCTTGACTTACTACAAAAAGGAGTAGATTCTAACTATTTAGTAGAATTGAAGTCTTGGGCACCTATGCACCAGATTAATAAAACACTGACCAAGAAGAATCTAGGACTGGCTACAATGGGCGCTTATGATGTGCAAACTATTGCTGGGGTCTTGTCTACTTCTACACACGGATCACGTCATGACATGGGATCAACGACAGCAATGGTACGTTCTATATTAATTATAGCTAGAGATGGAGAATTATTAAGAATTGAACCCTCTGTTGGTAATGGCGCAATCACTAATAAAGAGGCGTATGAAGCGCAAGCAAATATTGAAGGAGTGCCTCAGGTTAATGTGATTCAAAATGACCAATATTTTAAGAGTGTTTTGGTGAATATGGGTTGTATGGGGCTTTTATATTCTGTGGTGTTGGCAGTGGAGGACAAATATTATTTGAGAGAGGAGCGAGTGATGAGTACCTTACAAAAGGAGATAAAACAACTTACGAGGAAAGATAAACTTACAACCTATCTCTCTTGGGATAAGACCATAGATTATAACCTATTAGTAAACCCTTACCCACAAGAAAATGGAGATTATAAATGTATAAGAACACGTAGAAAAATACATCCCAAAGAAAAACTATCTAAACAAGAAACTAGTCACAGAAATTGGCTAGTTGGGTTAGCTAGTGGATGTAAGATAATTGGTGACGTTGCTAAAGATATCTTAGTTGGGTTTCATCGATGGAGGCCTGTTCGGGGGAACTTAAACACCGCTCTGTCTGCTCTAAAATCTCATAAACCTTATGTTGATGTCAGTAATAAAGTGTTTATAACCCCTCGTCCCAAAGGTATCAAGGGAATGGCGCTAGAATTAATTGTACCTGCTCATAAGTTAGATATAGCTATCCATAATGTCTTACAAACCATTAATAATTTAAAAACCGAAAAATGTAAGAATAAAAATCACCGAAAACTGTTAACAGGGCCTATTAGCATTCGCTTTGTAGGCAAAACAGAAGCGTATCTATCTCCTTTTTCAGCTTATGGCGAAGAAGCAGGAGCGGATAAGGATACTGATTTGTTTGCATGTATTGAAATTGATGCTTTAGAGGGAACACCTTGTTATGACGAAATTTTTCATAGAATTCAAAAAAATGCTTTGAATAACAAAGATATCGGGCCTACGTTACGGATTCACTGGGGCTTAAATTTCGGACAGTTAGTCGAAGATAATTACAAGCTAGAAGAACGCTATCCTGACTTCGATAAATGGCTAATAATCTATAACGAACTGAATAAATCACGCTTGTTTTCTAACCCCTTTACAAAAAAAATGGGCTTAGATACTAAAGGAAATCCTGCCCCTAAAGATGATCTATTAGCTTAAAGCAATACAAGTTAAATGCTACAAAAAAAGCCTCCTTAAATTAATAGGGAGGCTTTTTAGATAGCGAATCAAAGAACCTCTTTAATGCTGCTTAATCAAATCCAATAAATCTGCAGCGGACATCTTAGAACTCGCATCGGTCCCCTCTAGGAGCGAATCCGCGAGATCGCGTTTGTCTTCGTGCAATTTGATGATTTTTTCTTCAATAGTATTTTCTGTAATCAAGCGATACACCGTGACAGGACGTTTTTGTCCTAGACGATGCGCGCGATCAGAGGCTTGGTCTTCTACCGCAGGATTCCACCAAGGGTCCATGTGGATCACATAGTCGGCGGCCGTTAAGTTAAGGCCTGTTCCCCCTGCTTTTAAGCTAATTAAGAATAAATCTCCTTCTCCATCTTGGAAGGCATCAATGCGATCTTGACGTTTGGCAGAAGGCGTTTGGCCATCCAAGTATTGGTAGCGGATGCCTTGTTGTTGTACATAGGCTTCAATCAATTTTAAGTGGCCGACAAACTGACTAAAGATAAGCGCTTTGTGGCCATTAGAAATCAATTCGTTGACAATTTCTCCAAACAAATTCAACTTAGAACTTTGCAAGGTTGTATGGGGATCAACCAATTTTGGATTACAGCACGCACGACGCAAACGCATGATTTGAGCTAAAACTTTGAGGTGTTGTGTTCCTCCTGTTTGTTCTGGTTCGCGTTCCAAACTTTCTACAGCCGTACGTCTTAAGGCTTCATAGAAGGCTTGTTCTGGCGGCGATAAATCTACACTTAAAACAATCTCCGTCTTTTCTGGTAACTCTTTGAGCACATCCTTTTTGTGACGGCGCAAAATGAAGGGACGAATTAAGGCTTGTAATTGTGCTTGTGTGGCACTGTCTCTATCTTTTTCTATAGGAATCGCAAATCGTTCGCGAAAAGCACGTAAACTGCCCAACAAACCTGGATTGATAAAACGGTAGAGATTCCATAACTCCCCCAAGTGATTTTCAATAGGCGTTCCTGTGGTAATAATCTTAAAGTTGCCTTGCAGCTTCATGGCTGCTTGAGAACGTTTAGCACTGCTGTTTTTAATCGCTTGTGCTTCATCCAAGACAATCGTCTCAAATACACGGCTAGAAAATAATTGATTCTCTGTCTGTAGAAGGCCGTAAGTTGTAATAATAACTTGGTGGGCACCAGCTTCTTCAATGCTTTGTTGACGGTCGCTTTCACTAAATAGTGTGGTGCTTAAGCTTGGCGCAAATTGTTGAATCTCTTTGACCCAGTTGCGACAAACAGAAGCAGGGGCAACAACTAAACTAGGGCCTTGACTACTGCGACTTAAAATGACCGCTAAGGCTTGAATGGTTTTTCCTAGTCCCATATCATCCGCCAAACAAGCCCCAACGCCCCATGCTGCTAATTTGCACAACCATTGGTAACCTTCTACTTGATAACTGCGTAAGGTTGCTTGTAGTGTTTCAGGGACTTCAAAATTTTGTTGCTTAATCTCTTGCAACGTCTTGGTGTGGGTAGTCCAAGAGTCATCAATTGTGGCACTTGGCAGATCTGCCAACAATTCATCCAGCGCAAAACTCGCTAAAGGATGAATCTTTCCATCCTCGTCCGTATATTTATAAATACCATCCAAGCGTGTTTTTAATTGGGTGCTCAAGGCTAAAAATTGCCCATCATCCAACTCAATAAACTCTGATTGTTGTGTCTGCATTTTGAGCAACAAATCGCGCATATCTAAAACCAAATGCTCATTGACCTGTAACGTACCAGAAATCCCAAACCAATCACTTTCGCGTTGTATCGAGAGTTGCAAACTATCAGAATCAATTTGACGCTTAATGCGCAATTGTTCTCCTTTGGGCCATTCAATGACGATTTTTTGGTCGATTTTGAAGGGCTCTAATTCTTGTAGTAATTTGAGACAACTGTGTGGGTTTTCTAACTGCCACAATTGATTCTCATTAGGGGTCTCGTCTAAGCTTGTACAAGCGGTTAAGACCATTTCGTAGGCTTGGATTTCTGTCTCTAAGCTTCTTTTGGTTTGCGTCCGAATATTATCCACTAAACCAACAACACGGGCAGAACCTTTGCCTGGCTTGAAGTAAGGGGCAGATTCGCGGAAAGGCTTGACAAAAAATTCTACATGAAACCCTTCACCAACAGGCAATAAATGCACATAAATACGGCTATCAGGGTCTACATTAGGGATGCTGTCGTTTTGGAATTCCAAATCTGACTGCAAGGGCATAATGCGAGAAAGTCCAACCAAGGTGCGTTCCAGTTGTGCTTTTCCTTTGAATGGAATTTTTAGCCCTTCTCCACCCAACACTTGTGCTAACTCAACTTGTTGGTCGCTAACTTCTACCAATTGATAGCGCGTAGGAGTTTCCTTGATGATGTAACAACCTTCGCGTTTGATGGCAATAGAAGGGCTTAAATCATAACCATCTTCTGTTTCCTTTACGACCAACTCTACACTGCCTTGGCGCAATTCACAAGCGACCTCTGGTGATTTGTGTAAGAACAATAAAGGATGAGCAATCAGTGTACGAAATGTTTTAGTAGGATTGTAAAAACCATAATTATTATTGGTAGGATAATGTTCTGGTGTTTTAGACAGCGTATTAATGACGCGCCAATCATGTGGCGTTGTTTCCAATACCGCTCCCTCTAATAGTTTTTCAAAAGGGGCATTGCGCCCTTTTGACCAAGTTCCATTTTTATTGACTCGTTGAATTTTGGGCTGTATAATTTCTCGTTCAAAATCTACTAACCAAATAAGGCGACTTTGTTGGTTCGTAGAAACCACACTACCACCACCATTGAGGCTGGCTAAAGATTGGAGGGCAACTTCCCAATCCTCTTGAATACCAACGATATCTAAGAGTGTGGGCAAGTTGCCAACAATAGCACGCAATTCTTCCGCTTTAGTGGTATAAAACTCCTTGCGATTGGTAGATTGTTCTTGCATCAATACCGCCACATTATAAGCCACCCAATAGTAGCCATTTTTAATGGCTTTATGTTGCAAAGTCAAGGCGTAATTTTCCCAGTTTGGGGCATAAGTCTGCGTCCAATGTTGGGTATAGAGATAGAGCAACCCATGCAAATCATAGTATAAATACTCTTGCTCAAATAACTCTTGGGCACGTTCTGTTTGCTGTTGCAAATGTTCCACAACGCTTCCTAAGTATAAATAAACATTGCTCACCGATTTGGACAAGACATCCTTGAAGTATTGTTTGATGAGTGGAATGTGCTTGGTATTGTGATCTTTGAGGAGTGCCATGATATAAAAAACACCATGATAATCTTTAAAGTAAGCTTTAAAAGACTTCTCCTTCTTACGGTATAACTTAAGGGCCCGCTCGTAACGGTTGAGCGCTTTGACATTATAGCCTTGTGCAAAGTACAACCAACCTTTAAATTGTAATGCAGGCACCGATTCTTTGTCTTTCCAAATTTTCTGTACAATCTGCCAGTCGCCTCGCAATAAGGCGTGCATACTAACATAGTAATGGACCAGTTCTAGTTCTTCGCTATTAAGACTGGTCGCAATGCTCTGTATATTGTCCAACGGAATTTGGACATCTTTAAGGGATAGAATCATATCCCCTAACTGCGACTTATAAAACTCAAACTGAAATTCAGGAGAGAGTTGCGGGATGTTTTGTACGCCATAACGCTCCACAAACAATTGCTTATAGAGGTTGTCCATATAAAAAGAGCGGCCTTCTTTTAGTAGAGTCACTGCTTTGGCAAACATCTTATAATCATTGGTATACAAGGCAAAAGAAGCATCTCGGAAGAGCTGTTGCGTTTGTCTACGGGCAGGCACCGATTCTTTGATCCCTGGTAATAAATTCAACAATGCTTTGCGCCAAGTAGAAAGGCGGCGATCAGCAATGGCTTTTTGAACCACCAAATGATAGGCATTGGGATGAATTTGATATTGTTGATCCAGTGTTTTCTTGACCAAGCCATGACGCCGCAATAACTCTAGTGTTTGCCCTAGATTAATGGCGTTGTAAGCTTGTTTAGCGGCGGTCTTTAGCTTGGCTTTAACAGAGAGCTGTAGTAACTTGGCCTTTAGTTCAGGACCGTCCACCAGCGCCAACAATTTTAGCAAATCCTTTTGAGGGGAGCTAAGGTCTTGGTAAGCCTTGGAAACGTCTTGTACATTAGTAATCATAAGATGCTAACTTTCTCTTAGGATGATATTGTCTAATAAGCGTACTCCATCAATACGAATAGTCGTACAAGCCGTTACAATAGGAGCTTCTGAAAACTCACTAATTGGCTCTAAAGAGTCACCATTAATAATAGTAAAATAGTCTGCCTGTAAATCATGTGCTTTCAAAAAGTCCAAGGCATTTTGATGGACCGTAGCCAAAGAAGCAGTTTTAGCCTGTTCTTGTGCCTGAAAGAGCATCTTAGAGATTAAACAGGCTTTTTCTCGTCCTGTTTGACTCAAGCGCACATTTCTGGAACTCATGGCTAAACCATCTTTTTCTCTGACAATAGGAACACGCACCAATTGGATAGAAGCGTCCATTTGTTGTAATAAACGTTTGATGATGCTGAATTGTTGGTAATCCTTCTGTCCCATAAATAAGGCATCAGGTTGTACAATTGTCAAAAAGCGGTGTACTACTTGAACAACTCCTTCAAAATGTCCTGGTCGTTCGGCACCTTCCATTGTGTGGTCTAATCCACCAAGATCAAAGGTTGGTGTGTGCCAATCTTCAGGATACACTTCTTCTACCGAAGGCAGAAAAAGCAGGGAGCAACCAATGCTTTCTAGTTGTTCTATATCGCGTTCTATAGGACGTGGATATAAGTCTAGATCTTGAGTTTCTCCAAATTGGGTAGGATTGACAAAGATGGAACAGACAACCTGATCGGTTTGTTCCAGTGCGTGTTGTACCAAACTTAAATGTCCATGATGCAAAGCTCCCATAGTGGGAACAAAGCCTACTCGTTGGCCTTGTTGGCGCAGCGACTGTAAGTGGAGTTGTAAAGCTGGAACGGTTTTAAAAATGTACATAATGTGTAGAACGGGAATGATTAAACGGCAATAGGAGAATGCTCCATAAAATGAACGTTCTTATTCAAAACAACCTATTTTGACCCTGTTTTAAGAGCAAAAGTTTATTAACAGAGGCATAAGAAATAGGTTTAATACGGCAAATTGGTATTTTTTTCGTAAATTTGCAAATCGGGAAAGCGTTCTTTTTGATCGTTGTCCTAAAAGATTTTTTCATTAAATTTTAGAACGAGTAGTTTTATGGCCGATAAGAAAAGAATATTGATAGTGACGCAAGAGATGAAACCATACACTCTACTTTCTCAAATGTCTGAATTGGTACGAGAGTATTCCCAATTCATTCAAGAAAGTGGTGTAGAGGTACGCATCCTAATGCCTAGGTTTGGCACTATCAATGAGAGAAGGCACCGCCTTCATGAGGTTGTTCGTTTGTCAGGAATGAACATCAACGTTGATGATGATGATTATCCTTTAATCATTAAAGTAGCGTCTTTGCCTGGTACTCGTATGCAGGTCTACTTCCTAGATAATGAAGATTTCTTTAAGCGCAAGCAAATGTTTGAAAAAGCAGATGGTACTTTCTTTGAAGATAACCTAGATCGTACGTTGTTCTTCTGTAAAGGTGTTGTAGAAACAGTGAAAAAATTTGGCTGGGCTCCCGATATTGTACACACCCACGGTTGGATGACAAGTTTATTACCTGCCTTATTAAAAACTACCTACCGCAACGAACCTATTTTCCAAAACGCACAAGTAGTTTATTCTGCTTATGATGCAACGGAAGCAAATACCGCTTTTGCTAAAGACTTTGAGGCCAAGGTCACTGCAAATGGATTAAGTGAGATTACTTCTGCTTATTTTGATGGAACAACAGTTGATCTGAATGTAGGTGCTTCTGCCTTCTCTGAAGGTACGATTGTAGGAGCAGAAGACATTGCTAGTGATAAGTTCGCAGGTACGGTATTGCCTTACCAAACAGAATTATCTAACCGCTACTTAGAATTCTACGAAGAATTATTAGGAGCTACAGAAGAAAACGTATAAGCTACTCTTTTTTGGAGGTCTTTTTGTAGGACTATACTACTCTGTAGGGTCCTTGACGTTGCATATAGTCCTACTAAAAGATACTGTTGAAAAAGACAACTGTTAAAAATATCGGAAAATCCCAACGCCCTAGACTTGGCAAGCGTTATACTTAGCAATACCAGAGTTGGATACCTTCCATATTTTATACCATACAAATTCTAACATAAAAAATGAAATACATTTCTAGATCCCTACTGTACACGCTTTGGTCAGTAGGGTTATTTTCTGCCATGAGTTGTAGTGAGTCCAGTGAAATTGGACTTTCTTTGGTAGAACAAGAACCGTCAGATATCATTTATACGGATACCGTAACTATTATTTCGACCACAGTAGAAGCTGTTGCTACCAATACTTCTGATCGAACAAGCATGGTTTGTGGTTCGTATAACACAACAGAATGGGGGGAGTCTAGAGCCTCTATTTATATGAATTTTAGACTGAGAAACACAGGAGCAACTTTTCCTAATTGTACCTTGGATTCTGTTGTCTTGACCTTGGCTTATGAAAGCTTTGGACATTATGGCGATTTGAGAGTTAATAAACCGACTAGTGTTTCCCAAGTTTGGGAAGTAGCCCGTATGGTGGATGACTTACAAGATGGAACAGAATACAAGTCAGATGTGGTTTTTGGAACAGAGGCTCAATTGCTGAAAAGTAATTTTGTATTTGAACCCAACGATACGGCTAAGGTTACTGTTGATGGACAAGAATTGGCTCCTCATGTTCGTATTCGTTTGGATGACCAAGCAGGTATTGATTTAGGAAACATGTTACTGGACCCTCAAGGAGCGGCGGCTAATATTTATGCTAGTAATACCAATTTCAAAGATTGGTTTAAAGGAATTCATATCCGCCCAGCAGCAGGCAATCCTAATAATGGAAGTTTGGTGCGTTTCAAATCTAAAAACGCCTTAACATCGTTAGTCGTTTATTATACAGATAATTCTTCTGGTACACCAGAACAAAAGATCTTTGATTTTTTGACCAATGATGATGCTGAGGTAGTAACTACTTTTGAGCACACTCATCCTGTAGAATTAACGGATAATCTACTCACAGACACTGTTGTCCACCTACAAGGATTGGATGGTTTACACACTAAAGTGAGTTTTCCTTTTATTGATTCGTTGGGACGTGTGATTATTAATCGTGCGGAACTAGAATTCACCTTGGTTGATACAGGAACACTAGAATATCCAAGGCCTTTCCAAATTCTTACAAAAGTAAAAGATGCAGGAGGTAATTTAGTAGTGACGGATGATGTTGTTAGTTCTATTGGTAATACACAATCTTATCTCATTTTTGGAGGAGGATTGAGTGCAGCAGGTGATGGACGATTAGTCTACAAAATGTCCTTATCAGAAGAATTACAGAATATGATTGAAGGAACAATTCCTGAAAACGCTGTTTATATCTCTGTTCCTTCTGCTTTAGATCCTGAACAAGGAAAATTATACAATGAAAAGGGGCGTTATGCCGCTAAATTGTTCTTGACGTATACACGATACTAATAAAGTAGCGTTATCGTATAAAAAATTGACAGCAAGTCGCTTTAATGCTACTTGCTGTCAAACTATTTTTTGTCTATTGGGTTATTATAACTCATCCCGTCCGTTTTAAAATAGCAAAAGTATGTGTGGAATTGTTGCTTATATTGGCCCTAGAGAAGCTTATAGTATTCTTATAAAAGGCCTACAACGCCTAGAATATAGAGGTTATGATAGTGCAGGTATTGCCTTAGTACAAGAAGGAAATAACCTAGAAGTTTATAAAAAGAAAGGTAAAGTTAAAGACCTTATTGCTCATGTAGAAGGTAAGAATGTTACAGGGACAATAGGAATGGGACATACGCGTTGGGCGACCCACGGAGTTCCTAATGACATTAATGCCCATCCACATTTATCAGGCAACGCTCGCCTTTCTATCATCCATAATGGGATTATTGAGAATTATGAAGCGCTAAAAACAGCTTTAGTTAATGAAGGACACCATTTTGTTTCGGATACTGATACCGAAATCTTGGTGCACCTAATTGAAGCCATCCAAGAAAGAGATAACGTAGCGTTGGATGAAGCGGTTCGTATTGCTTTAACCAAAGTTGTAGGAGCTTATGCGATTGTGGTCTTGAGTCAAGATGAGCCAGATCGGATTGTTGCTGCACGAAAAGGAAGTCCTTTGGTGGTTGGAATTGGAGAAAAAGAATTTTTCTTGGCGTCAGATGCTTCCCCAATTGTAGAATACACCAAGAATGTGGTGTATATTAAGGAAGAAGAAATTGTGACTTTAGACCGTTCAGGGTCTTTTCATCTAAAGACCATTGACAATGAAATTAAAACACCTTTTATTGAGCAATTGGATATAGAAATAGAGGCCATCGAAAAAGGCGGATATGAGCATTATATGCTTAAAGAGATCCACCAACAGCCAACAACAATGGCGGATGCGATGCGTGGTCGTCTCAATGTTCAAAAAGGCTTAATTACTCTAGGTGGGGTCATTGAATTTGAGAACCACATCAAGCAGGCGGATCGACTGATTATTGTCGCTTGTGGAACTTCTTGGATTGCAGGTTTAATTGGAGAATATTTATTTGAAGATTTAGCGCGAATTCCTACAGAAGTAGAATACGCTTCGGAGTTCCGCTACAGAAATCCGATCATTAATAGTAAAGATGTTGTCATTGCGATTTCTCAATCAGGAGAAACGGCCGATACCTTAGCTGCCTTAGATTTGGCGAAGGAGAAAGAAGCCTTGACTTATGGTATTTGTAATGTCGTAGGATCTTCTATTGCTCGTGTTACCAAAGCAGGCTCTTATATTCACGCTGGCCCAGAAATTGGAGTAGCTTCTACCAAAGCTTTTACAGGCCAAGTAACGTTGTTGACATTAATGGCCTTACAATTGGCTAATAATAGAGGAACAATTTCACAGTCGTATTACTTCCAACTGCTCAATGAACTGGATACACTTCCTGCTAAGTTGAAAAAGGTAGTGGAGCAAGATAGCAAAATCAAATATATTGCTGAATTGTGGAAAGATGCAGAAAATGCGCTCTACTTGGGACGGGGGTATAATTTCCCAATTGCCTTGGAAGGCGCCCTCAAATTAAAAGAAATTTCGTATATTCACGCAGAAGGGTATCCTGCTGCTGAAATGAAGCATGGACCGATTGCCTTGATTGATGAAAATATGCCTGTTGTGATTATTGCAACAAGTGGTAGTACTCGTGAAAAAATCATCAGCAACATTCAAGAAGTAAAAGCGCGAAAAGGCAAAGTGTTGGCAATTATTACAGAAGGAGATGAGCAAATCCGAGCTATTGCCGATCATGTTATAGAAATACCAGAAACAGCGGAACCACTCGTTCCATTGCTCTCCGTTATACCATTACAATTATTGGCGTATCACATCGCCGTTTTGAGAGGTTGCAATGTGGATCAACCACGTAACTTAGCAAAATCTGTTACTGTAGAATAAGAATCAAACAAGTATATGAACGATCGCAACATAGATAACGCCAAAAGAATGGCGGATTATAATACACAAAAAGACCAATTGTTGATCCGCGAATACGGACGCAATACACAGAACTTAATCAACCACGCTAAGACGATTGAGGATAAAGAAGAACGCCAAGCTTATATTGAAGAAATTGTACGTTTGATTATGTCTATGCACCCGCATACTAGAAATGTGGATGACTACGAACTCAAAGTATGGTCGCATGTATTGAAAATGGCGAATTATGATTTAGAAGTAGAAGAGCCAGACAATTTGCCAGATGCTCGCGCACGTCGTAAGCCAGATAAAGTAAATTATCCATCTAATACCCGTCGTTTGCGCCACTATGGAGCAAATGTGCGGACCATGATTGAGAAGGCGAAGCACATGGAAGACAAAGAAAAGCAAACCGCTTATATCGCTGTCATTGGTGCCTACATGAAAATGTCTTACAAAGCTTGGAACCGTGAAAGTGTACAAGATGAAGTAATCATTGAAGAGTTTTCTAAATTATCAAGAGGAGAACTCACCATTCCTGCAGGAACGAATTTAGATTCGTTGATCTCTCCTAAGAAAAAGAAGACAGGTGGCAACAGTGGTTCTAGCACGAATACGTCTACGACCAACATGCGCAGCAAACGCCATCATAACAAGAACTCTTCTAAAACAAAAAAGAAGACGAATAAACGCAGTAACAACCATAAAAACCAGCGTAGTAAAAAACGCTAAAGGTTACTGTTAATAATAAGATACGAACAAAAGGCTACTTCTAAACACAGGAGTAGCTTTTTTTGTCTTACAGAGAACTCCGTTTGCTGGCTCGAATGAGTAACGAAGGACTAAGAATTTTGAACAGTTAGATGCAACGATGAAAGTACAACTCTCTCCCAAAGAACAACAAAATTTTAAGCAGAAAGCCTTGGCTTGGGGGCAAGCCAAAAGCGAATATTGCTGTTGTCTAGATAGCAACAATTATAAGGATGATGCATATGGTTCCTATGCCTTTTTATTGGCAGTAGGAGCAGAGCGACAACTGGAATTAAGGAAAGCAAAAGGTGCTTTTGAAGCTCTGAGAACTTTTGCTCAAGAGAATAAAGATTGGTTGTTTGGTTATTTGAGCTATGAATTGAAAGATGCGGTAGAAGATTTAAGTTCAGAAAATATAGCCACACAAAATTTTCCTTTGTTACATTTCTTTTCTCCCACTTATCTTTTCCTTTTACAAGAGAATGGTGTCTTAGAAATCGAATCGAAGGAAGCGCCAGTAGAACAAATCTGGGAAGAAATTCAAGTGCAATTGCTTCCTACTACTGCTTGGGAAGAGATTGACTTAACCCCTCGAATGTCCAAGACAGCGTATTTAGAGGCGGTGGAAGCGATTCAGGAACACATTGTTGCAGGAGATGTTTATGAATTAAACTTCTGTCAGGAGTTTTTTGCTGAAGAATGTCGTTTATCGCCAAGTACTGCTTTTAGGCGCTTGAATGCGATTGCACAAACTCCTTTTGCGGCCTATTATCAACGTCAAGAACAGTACTTGCTGTGTGGGAGTCCTGAACGTTTTTTGTGTAAGCGCGGACAGCAGTTAACGGCGCAACCTATCAAGGGAACGATCCATAGAGGACAGACAGCAAAAGAGGACCAGGCATTGCGGCAGCAGTTGCGAGCAAGCAAGAAAGATCAAGCAGAGAATGTAATGATTGTAGATTTGATGCGCAATGATTTAACGAAAGTTTGCACTACAGGGACGATCAACGTAGAGGAGTTGTTTGGGGTGTATAGTTTTGAACGGGTGTCTCAAATGATTTCTACAGTGACAGGCATTTTGCAACCCCAACGGCACTGGACAGAAGCACTAAAAGCGACTTTTCCAATTGGCTCTATGACAGGTGCCCCTAAAGTGAGCAGCTTGCAATTGATAGAGCATTACGAAACAACCACTCGTGGTTTGTATGCGGGTACGGTGGGTTATGTTACGCCAACAGGTAATTTTGATTTTAATGTAGTGATTCGCTCTTTGTTGTATGATGCCAAGCGCGAATATCTTTCCTGTCAAGTCGGAGGGGCCATTGTTTATGACTCAGAACCGAAGGCAGAATACGAAGAATGTTTACTCAAAGCTCAAACGGTACTAGCCGCTTTGGGTGGACAATTGCAGGCTCCAATTGCTTCTCCAAATGATGATGTTTTATTCTAATAAGGTCTTTAGCAACTGTTGTTGTGTTTTGCCAACGGTAGAGGTGTACCCCCAGCCATTGCGTTCTAAAACCGTGACATATTCTTGAAAGCTACGCCCAATACGAGACTCGGGGTAATTCTTGGCAATGTATAAATAAGCTGTTTGGTATCCTTCTTTTAAAACATCTGTTTGCTCTTCAAAGGCGGGCTCTCTTGGGCTCCCTTGAAGCAAAATATTAAGTTGTTGACCTAGACGACGTTTGGCTTCCGACTGCCACATGAAATCAGGATAAGTTGCCACAAAATAATTCCAAGCTAATACCCAACGGGCTAATTCTTTAGGCGTAATCTGTAATCGTTCTTTTTGCCACCAAAAATTAGGCACTTCCAATTGGTATTGGTTCATAAAAGCGCGCATAGGAGTAGACATTTCTCGATAAAAAGTACGGTATAAAAAATCTACATCTTCTACAATGACCACACTGCCATTGCGCAAACCAAAATTAAAACCATTGTTTGCCAATTGCTGGGTGAACGCGTCGCGTTTCATATAGGCCCGTTGATAGCGTTCTATTTCTGTTTTTAAATTCTGATAAGCACTCAAAGAACGACCTTGTAGTTGCGCCAGTACTTGGTCATATAATTTTCTAAAGCGCGCATACGCTAGATCATGTGTACGAGTATTTGCCCGCTCTATAAAAAGTGTTTTATAGCGAGAAATGGCATTAGAAATGCTACTCGGAGCATCTTTTGGCAGTTGTTGTAGATAGTTGGTATAACTCTCTATTAAGCGTTCATTAATGATTTGTTGTGCTTCTTCTTTTTGATTGGATTGTTGATCGGGCTGTTGTTGATTGGCGGCTTCCCGAAGTGCAGCCGTTTCTTTTTGATTAATGGTTTGTTGGTTAGCAGCCTCTCCTAAAAACTCTACAAAAGCAGAATAAACCCATCCTTCTTGTTCCTCAGAAGTTTGTATTTTATACCAATTGTTGTGGTATTGTTGTTTGTTGTAAAGGATAGAAGTGGTGAACTGTGTGCTGTCGTGCAAATATTCTACTATGGAGCCCTCTTCTAAAATTTGTAAAATGGCTCCTTCCAAATCAGGTGTTTCTCGTACGCGTAATCGAGTTGTTTTTGTACGCATGAAACGTCTTGGTGGAGGCGTTACCAAGACACTATCTATTGTATTAACAACAGGTTCAGGAGTTGTTTCTTGGCAGGCACTAAAACTTATTATCATTAAGAACAAAGGACAACAAACAAAGATAAAAAAACGCATACGATAGTTTTGTGGAGAATGGAACAAACCGCTTATAACAGTGGGGGCTTCCACCAAAAATAGCAGAAGTAAAAATAACAGTTGTACAAACTGTTGTGTAAAGTAAAGGCTAAAAAATAAGAAGAAGGCTTACAAGAACAACAAAATACGTAGGAGTTATAATCTGGTTGCTAATGGCCTTTAACAGGTTGAGGAAAACGGTTGTACTATAAATAGAGGAATTCTTGTCTGTATAGAGTGGATACAGTGAATAAACGAATGAATATTCATCCTTGAGACTAGTTGTTTTATTGTTAAGCAAGATGAAAGCAATTCGTTAAACTAGCTATGGTAAGACGCTTTCAAAAAAATCTTAGCCAACGTATAAAAATTACTTGCAAAAGTAAGGCAAATATTGTATCTTGTCGGTGTACAAGTACTCCTTTCGGAAGCTTTTTTTATTGTTTTATCAACTAGCAACTTATGCCATCGCCGTCATTTCCATGTCCACATTCCTTGAAAAAACTTCAGGTTGTTAAACCTGCTATGTACTTAAATAAGATGAAGAAAATCTTACAGGCAGATTTTCAGGATAAAGCAACCGTGAATTTTTACGTGATCTTCAACCATGTTTATAAAGGCGTTGATGAAGCCACTAGTAAGAAATTACCCTTCTTATTATTAGGCGAGCCTAGAGGAGGCGATAACAATTGGAAGAAATTTGGAGAAACAAAAGTAGGTGACGGCAAGCAAAAAGACTTTATGCTAGTCGGAGAATGTACTCGTAATAAAGAGGAACTAATCTTTAAGATTAATAAGAGTAGAGGCTTAAGTAAGTTTCCTTCTGTTTCTACTAAGAAATTGTTAGAAAAGTTTCTTAAAAAAGCTAATGGTAATAAGCCAATCAGTATTGCAACTAGCGGTAAAGTAGATGACGATGATACTACCGAAAACAACAACGAGGAAACTACTGAAACGGCAGGAGCTGCTGCTGGTGCCGTAAGTGGTACTGGTGGAGGAGACAAGCCTAAGGTTTCTAAGAAAGAAGCTAAAATCGCTGCTAAGAAAGAAAAAGCAGTTAAGGAGTTCAAAGAAGAAGGTCAAAAAGATGCTAAGGAATTGAGTGAACAGTTCACTAAATTGCGCGATTTGTTCCAAGGTAAAATGCAAGTAGTTGCTAAGAATGTCGAAAAAGGCACGACTACCCGTACAGATATCAAAGCCATCAAAGAAATTAATAAAGTCTATTCAGCGACAATGAAGGTCTATAGAAAGACTTCTAAGCAAGTTAAAAAGACTTTTGAAAAAGCTTATAAAGAGTTAGAAGCAGGCAAAGAAACCTTGTATAAATTGTCTTTGGCAACTAAACAACGTAAAAAAAGCTTAGCAGAATTAGCAGCAGATAGTTACTATCAACACAAAGCACAACGTGCTGCGACCAAAAAAGAAGTTAAAGCAATTCAAGCGTTACTAAAAGAAACCTTGAAAAACAACCGCCAAAACTTACGTGCTCCACAAGATAAAGTCTTAAGAGCGTTCTCTTTTGTACTCAAACGGGTAGGTGTGAAAAACTTTGACGTAAAATTTGTTGAAGAGGCTGTTGAGAAAAGTATTATAGCAGCTTAATATTTGCCCCAATATTGTACCTGTGATGGAGCGACTTATTCCATCATTAATGTCTTTCTTTTTCTACCAGAAAAAGAAAGACATTTTTTATTAAGGAAGGACTACAAAGAGACTATTTTCAAGAAATGGTCCAATTCAATGTACTTTTTGCCTGTTTCAATTTCTTGGAGATAGGCTCGCCCTAGTTCTCAAGCAGAAAAAAGATTGCCTTGACCTTATCTTGTAGGAAAAGTCAAGGCAATTCTTATAAAGAGTACTTAGAGAGAGCGTTAGACAATTACCGCTTCTTCTCTCAACACCAATTGATCACGGCCTGGGCCAACAGAAATGATAGAAAAAGGAACGCCTAAGATAGATTCCATTTCCTGCACGTAGTCTTGTACGGCACTAGGAAAGTCCTCAAATTGACGAATTTTAGTAGAATCTGTTTGCCACCCTGGATAGCTTTTGTAAACAGGAGTTGGGCAATTATTAGACAAGTCAAAGGGCAATTCATTGGTTTCCCCTTCTGCTGTTTTGTAGGCGGTTGCGGCACAGAGTTCTTCAAACTCATCCAAAACGTCCACTTTGGTCATAACCAATTGCGTTACGCCATTGATCATAATAGTATATTGTAATTGTGGTAAATCGATCCAACCACAACGTCTTGGGCGACCAGTAGTTGCACCAAACTCTCCACCAGCTTTGCGAATGGATTCTCCTACTTCTCCATGCAATTCGGTTGGAAACGGGCCGCCACCAACACGGGTACAATACGCTTTGGTAATGCCAATTACTTCTCCAATTTTTTGAGGAGCGATTCCTAAGCCATTACAAACACCTGCAGTAATGGTGTTAGATGAAGTGACAAAAGGATACGTGCCATAATCAATGTCTAACATAGAACCTTGGGCCCCTTCTGCCAATACTTTTTTACCAGCTTTGATGGCATTGTTAATGAAATAAGTAGAGTTGACAAACTTTAATTGGCGTAAGCGCTCAATAGAGGCCATCCATGTCTTTTCTTCTCCTTCTAAGTCAAATTCTACTTCAGGATAAGCTGTAGCCATCCGCAAATGGTTGGCTTTTAATTGCTCATAACGCGCTTCAAAATTATCGGCAAAGATGTCGCCAATGCGCAAGCCATGACGGGCAATTTTGTCTGTATAAGTTGGGCCAATACCTTTGAGTGTAGAGCCAATTTTAGCCGCTCCTTTAGCCGCTTCCATAACCGCATCCAAAAAGCGGTGGGAAGGTAAAATAAGATGAGCTTTGCGCGCAATATATAGGCGGCTTAAAAATTCTACTCCAGAACTAGACAATTGATCAATTTCTCGGCAGAGAATAGTAGGATCGATGACCACGCCATTGCCAATTAGATTATCTACGTTGGTACGAAAAATTCCAGAAGGAATGGTATGTAAAACATACTTTTTGTCTCCCAAATAGAGTGTATGCCCAGCATTGGGGCCACCCTGAAAACGTGCAACGATGTCATACTTAGACGCTAGAAAATCAACGATTTTACCTTTTCCTTCGTCTCCCCATTGTAAACCTAATAATACATCTACCATGTTTAACAGTGCTTTTGATAATTTAATCAGTTAATATTTTTTTTCGTGTTCTATTCTTAGAATGTGCTTGATAGAATTCTTTATTTTTTGAGAATCTAAAACAGGCTAAGAAACACGAATTAACAGCCTTGTAATTGCATATGCCGCAAAAATACAAAAACACAACTATCGCTAAGGCTTAGTTGTGTTTTTATTTTAGCTTTTTCTTTAAGACCGTTAAAAAACAATTGCTTAAGTGTGTTTTTGTTGCGAATGAAACGCTTAGAGAATCAATTAGTCTACCTTTACCTCCATTCCTTTGGCGTCTAATGCTTCTACAATAGAGGAAACATCGTTGTCAAAGACATAGGAAAGGGTTACTTTTTCTAAAGAAGGGATTTCTTGTAAAGCTTCGTAGTTGGTGAAGTGGGCATAAGTTAAGTTGAGATGGCGGAGTTTTTGGAGCGCTACTAAAGGTTTTAAGGAAATAGGCCCACTTACCATCACGTCAAGATGGATGGTTTCAAGATTGGCCAGTACTTCAATGCCTTCTAAAGAAGTAATGTCAAAGACGTCATCCGCTCCATCCCAAAAGTAAGATGCCAGTTGATAGATATCTCGACCGCCGTCTAAGGACAATTTATTCACTTGGTCAAGCTGTGGCGTGATATCCAACTGGGCAAAATAATCTACTAGTTCAGGAATGGGTAGCCCATACATATCGTCTGATAAATCTTCATTGTCCTCTATTCTTTCTAAAACAGCTGCACACCATTCCTTTTCATATTCCAAAGCATTGGCTTCTATAAGCATACTAACCGTTACCAATTTCAAATTCGTATTCATGTTATTTTTTAATTAATAATAACTTGTATAGAGTCTGTTTAGGGAACAAAGAAACAGAAGGGTTAGATTTTTTTAATGGCTTGGTCAAAGGACTTAAGCGCGTCTTCTACATTTTCATAAACACTGAAGGCAGAGTTGAGGCGAGTTATTAATAATATTTTCTTGATATTATCAGATAGGTTTGCAATGGAAACTTCTCCTCCTGCATTTCTTGAGCGTGTCAGAATAGAGATAAGAAAGGTTAAACCAGAACTGTTCATGAAATCCATATCAATCAAATCCACTACAAAGGTATTGGAGGAGGCTTTGATTTTTTCCTCAATAACTTTAATGATTTCTTGATTGTCTAAGGGATTGAGGAGGTTGTCTACACGCAGAATTTCTACGCCATTACTTTCTGAAAAAGAATAGGCCATTTGTTAAATTTTGAGACGAAGAAGTTGTTGCGAAAATTGGCTAATAAATGGCCTATAAGAGGCTTCAACAACATCTATTATTGAGTATATGGTAGGATTCTAAATCCTACCTATTTTTTTCCTAGCTTCTCTCTAGCTTCTTTGCTGTAGCCGTAGAAGGTGAGAGAATGGTGTGTGATTTCAAAACCTAAAATATCAGAGACCATTTCTTTGATCTGCTGGATTCTAGGATCACAGAATTCAAATACTTCCCCTGTTTCAATACAAACTGCATGGTCATGTTGCTTTGATCCATAGGATTTTTCGTACTGTGCTAAGTTTTTTCCAAATTGATGTTTGCGCACCAAATCACAAGAAACTAACAATTCTAAGGTATTGTAAACGGTTGCACGACTCACGCGATAATTCTGCGTTTTCATATGGATGTAGAGTGCTTCTGCATCAAAATGGTCATCGCGCTTGTAAATTTCTTCTAAAATAGCAAAACGTTCTGGCGTTTTACGCAAGCCATTCTTTTCCAGATATTGAGAAAAGATTTTAATGACTTCTTTAACGATTTTATTTTCTTTTTGATTACTAGCCATGATTGTTGTTTTGATATAATACCCTTAGAAGAACCACAATGATACCAAGATTATAGAATGGTGCAATTGCTGCCTTTCTTACTGTAAAGGAAGTTTTTTTATTACAATGATAACAATTGTTACTCAAATCTAGCTACTCTACCTGACGATGTTGCTTTTTCTCTCTTATTGATGATGGAGAGAATAGGACAAAATGGCGGCTATTTTATTGCGTTCTAGCAACTGTATTGACTTGTTTTAATCGTTTTAGTGCCTGAATAAGCTCGTTCAATTGATCTTTATTTTTGACAACAACCATTACCTTTCCTTCAAAATGCCCTTCTTGACCATTCATCGAAAAGCCGCGCATGTTCAATTTGTGTTGTTGGGTAATGATGTTAGAAATATTCTGTACAACGCCCATATCATCCATTCCTGTAATGAGTAATTCGGCGATAAAAGAAGTATTAGAGGTGTCTACCCATTCTGCTCGCTTAATTCTATAACCATAGGTTGCTTGTAAAAATTCCGCATTGGCGCAGGTTGTTCGATGCACTTTCATCCCATGTTTGGAGGTAACATAAGCAAAAATATCATCTCCAAATACAGGATTACAACAAGTGGCTAACAAATAAGGATAAGTAGCGGCATCAACTCCATCAATCAGTAATTTAGGTGTGCCTTTAATTTTGCTGCGTGGGCGCAAAGGAACTTTGGGCTTAATTTGGCTTGTCGTTTCTTTTGCTTCTTCTGCTCGCTCAGGATAGAGTAGTCCATGCTCTACTTTGAGCAACCGAATATCATTGAGGTTGTACTGTTCGTCATAGATGCCTGAATACAAATCTAGTCGATTAGACGCCCCATAATATTTTACGATGGCATCAATGTTATCTTCTAAGTGCTCTGTTAATTTTAATGCTTTAAGTTTGCGCTCCAACACTTCTTTTCCCAAAGAACCCCATTTGAGTTTTTCTTCCCGAAGCGCATGGCGAATTTTCGACCGCGCTTTTCCTGTTTGGACAATTTTGAGCCAATGCTCGGTTGGTTTTTGGGTAGAACTGGTAATCACGTGAAGTTGATCTCCATTTCGCAATTGATAACTGAGTGGAACAATGCGTTGCGCCACCTTGACGGATTTACAATGGTAGCCTACTTCAGAATGAATGTCAAAGGCAAAATCTAGAGCGGTTGCTCCTTTTGGGAAGAAACGCATATCGCCATTGGGCGTAAAAACATAGACTTCTTCTGCAAACAGACTCGATTTGAAATCATTTAAAAAATCAATAGCATCGTTATCGGGATTTTCTAACATCTCCCTTGCTTTGCTTAACCAGCTTTCAAAGCTATTTTCTTGTTGTTTGATGCCTTTGTAGCGCCAGTGGGCAGCAAAACCGCGCTCTGCGACCTCGTCCATGCGTTCTGTTCGGATTTGCACTTCTACAAATCGACCCTGTGGCCCCATTACTGTGGTGTGTAAGGAGGCATAACCATTGGACTTGGAGGTCGATAACCAATCTTTTAGACGCTCAATAACAGGCGTATAGTAATCCGTTATAATAGAATAGACGGACCAGCAGGCTGATTTCTCTGATTGTCCAGCTCCATCTCGTTTCTGTAAGGCCTCTTTTTCTTTTGCTTGAAGTGGAACATCCACAATAATTCTAATGGCAAACAAATCGTAAATTTCTTCAAAATCAACTTGTTTTTTCTTGAGCTTTTTGCTGATGGAAGAAACGGACTTAGCTCGACCAAAGATTCTAAATTTATAATGTGGTATTTGTTCTTTGATGGCTTGACGAATAGGCACTAGGAATTGCTCTATATAGGTTTCGCGCTCGTCTTCCGTATCTTGTAACTTCTGAACAATAAAACTATAATGATCAGGCTCTATGATTTTTAAACACAAATCCTCCATCTCATTCTTGATGTTATAAAAACCAAGTCGATGCGCCAAAGGAGCATAAATAAACGTGGTTTCAGAGGCAATTTTTAATTGTTTGTGTTGAGGCATTGCACCCAAGGTACGCATGTTGTGTAGACGATCCGCAATTTTGATGAGGACTACCCGTACATCTTTGGATATGGTTAGTAGAATTTTCTTGAAATTTTCCGCCTGTGGGCTTTCAATTTCTTGATCCGTAACACTAGCAATACTGCTGAATTTGGTCAAACCATCAACAATCATGGCAATGTTTTTTCCAAATTCGTGCTCTAAATCCTCTAGGGTAACCAAGGTGTCTTCTACCACATCGTGCAGCAAAGCAGCAATGATAGAAGTTGGTCCAAGCCCTAATTCTTGTGCACAAATACGGGCCACTTCGATGGGGTGAAAAATATAGAGCTCCCCTGATTTACGACGTTGTTGGGAATGTGCCAATCTCGCTAAGGAATAAGCTTTGTCTAAGTGAGCTTGTTGGTCTTCGGTTACAGGGGTGCGAATGGTTGCACACATCCTTTGGTAAGCCATTAACAGTTGTTGCTCTTCTTCCTGAGTAACCTCTTCTTGATAAGGAAAAGTAATGTTATTAAAAATTGTCTCCATACGGCTATTATCATTAAGTTCTTAAACACGACTTTTTTATTGCTCAAAAGGCGAATATGAAAGTTAAATCTAATCCTAATGATCTCCAAATTTTGCGCCTGTTTTTGTGAATAGGTGGATAGGCTTTGAAGAAGGCATAAAAAACTAGTCCCTTTTATGTAGAAAGTTGTTTCTTAAACAATTTCTATAAAAGGAGTTAATACAGTGTAACAGAAATTTATTTAGGTTTTAAGTAGATTGTATTTTCTCTTTGTCATTAGCTGCGCTGCTACTTCGTGGTGCCA
>JBOEFW010000067.1:0-16521 GCA_050633105.1 Aureispira sp.
TGGGCAAAGCCCAAAATAGCGGTTTACAAAAAGGCGGTTCGCTTTAAAGCTGATTGGAAGATACACGGTATCTTCCAATCAGATCGCTCCGCGAGTAGCTCCTTCCAATGCCCTTCCAAAACCGTTGCAGGTGTCAAAGTTTTTAGTCATTATATTTTTAAATTAACTTCTGTTACAAGGTGCTAAGTGGTGTATTCTATTTATGACAAGCCAAAAACTCCCAAGAAACCATGATAAAAACGATGAAACCCATAAAAGAGTATGACGGCCAATTTATTGGTACGCAATTCTTTTTTTTCTTTTTCCTTCTATTTCCTCTTCAAAGCTACTTTTTTGTTGATGGTTCTAATAAAATAGCGATTGGTTGGTATAAACCGCATCTGGTAAAGATATACGTTGTTTTTATTAGTGCCTTTAGTGCTTTATTCTGTTTACTTAAAATTGGAGAACCACGTCTTATTGCTAGCAATATCCCTGTGGCGTATGCTTGGATTGGTTTACCGATCTTACTTCTTACCTTGATTTATGCTGTTTTTTTCTTAGGCAAAGTGACGGAAGAAGAGAAAGCATTAAGAGACTTATATGGAAATGCCATTGGAATCAATGCGCTACCTAAGTACTTGAGTAAAGGAGGGATTTATGAAGTTTTAAACAAGATGAATAGCCAGTTTGAATACCGCTTTAATCGGACATGGGAAATCGCCTTAGAGCAAGGGGACATTCGGGAAGAAGAAATTCCGTTACTATTCGCTATTTTAGGATATGAACGCCGCGTTAAAGGGAATCCCTCCATAGAAGCGTGGTATGAGAAAATCTATCAAATTTATAAAAAAGCTCCTGTAGTGCCTACGGATCGTCCTTGGAAAGAACGATTTCCTGAAGGACTCTTTCCTTTTTAAAGAAGGAATTAAAACCCTTGTTCTAAGGCCTTGATCTTTTTTCTTACGCCTACAAACAGCGTTGTATTGGACTGGACTTGCAACGCCGCCAATAATGCTTTGATAGGAGCAAGGCTAGTAAGAGAATGATGGAGTAACTCCAATAAGTTGGCATTTAACTCCGCTTCCTCTTCTATCATAATGCTGCTAATTTCATTGGGCGGACGATTTTTTTCTTGGCTAATTCTTAATAAAAGAAGTAAGAGAGGCAGGCGCTGGTTGGTTGGGAAATCATATTCTAATACACCATGGGTGAAGGCCTCTAAATGATGATTCTTCCAATGCGGCAAGTCTACCTTTAGGGCTTTCCAATCTTCTTTGGTGAAGTTTTGTAATAAGTTGTTATTCCCTAAATAAGCATGTTCATAGGCATAACCATTTCTTTCTTCCTCCATAACAAGTAGGTAAACTTCGATGACTTTAGGATTGGAAGAGCAGGAAGTATAAACCTCCTTGGTCTTGTAGTTGAGGAGGTCTTTTAGAATAGGATTAAGAGCAATATTGGAGCCAATAACTCGATAGAGTTCTTCTTGTTGAACAAGGGGCCATTGTACCGCTTCTTTTTTTAGAAGCGTTCGTTCTTCTGTCGTAAAATCTTGTATTCTAGCTAAAACAGTCGTTCTATAAGTAGAATCTATGGCTTTGAATTTATAAATGGAAAATAGAAAAATGGGAAAATATACCTCATACATTGCCACCTTATCCGTTTTTAAGGCCCATAAATCCGTATAGATGATTCTAGCAAAAAGGGCTACTTTTTGGAGGTCTTCTTCCGCTTGTACGATGTCCTCTAAAAGGAGTTTTTGGCCAACCGTCCAAAACAGAAGATCCTTTCTTAAGGCTTCTAAGGCAGGGACATCCATGCCTTCAACGGCGGCTAAGAGAGCGGCCTGATTAGCAGCTTTCCAAGGCTGGCGTTCTTGTTCCAAGATCAACTTATAAAGCGCTTTAACAGCTGGGTGCTTTGCTTGTGATTGATCATTGGATCGAGTATCTTTTGTGCTTGTCTTTTTAGCTTGTACCACATGGTGGGCAAGCCTTAATAGTTTGATGGCAATAATTATTTTTCTCAAAAGACTAGGAGGGTTTAGAAAGGGGCTAAATAATATTGACGATACAAATTAGGGGATCTTTTGATCTAATGTGAATTTTGGGTTAAAATCTTTGTAAGCTAATTCATAACAAAAACGTTCAACAATAACTATAGAACAGGGGAGGAATAGCTATATTGAGCGGCTAAAACTTTGTTGCTTACTCCTTCTAGTCTTATCACTCATTAGAAAATAAATCATGGTAGAAGAATATTTAAACAATATAAAGAAGCAATTTGAATCGTATAAAGAAGTCGCTGATAAAACAATTGCTCAATTAGAGGAGAAGGATTTGTATTGGAGGTACAAGGAGGAGAGCAATAACATAGCGTGCCTCATGATTCATTTGTCCGAAAACATGTTGTCAAGATGGACCGATTTCTTTGAAAGTGATGGAGAAAAAGAATCCAGAGATAGAGAACGGGAGTTTACCAATCAAGATTGTAGTTATTCGGAATTGATAGAACGCTGGGAAAAAGGCTGGGATTGCCTTTTTAGTGCCTTAAATTCATTGGATGAATCTAATTTTCACCAACCAGTTTTGATACGTAATAGAGAGGTCCAACTAATCGAGACGATCACTCGACAAATTGCGCATTATCCCTACCACATTGGTCAAATTGCCTTTATTGGAAAAATGATTTTGAATGATAAATGGAACTCCCCCTCCATCCCAAAAGGAAAGTCGGAGGAGTATATTCAAGCAGAGTTTAAAAGAAACTCCAAATAAAAGGAGGGATAACAAGGCACATTCTACCCCTAAGAATAGCACTAGTTTTTAAGGAACGAACAAGCACTGCTCCCTAGTCTTTTTATACCATTCGCTTTTCTAGGCAAAAATCCATTACTTAAGTAACTTTTCTATATCTTTAGAATTCTATTCATAGAATAAGCCGCCTACCATATGACTATTGAACTAACAGAAGCCGAAAAAATAAAACTCCTCAACTCAGAGGACATCTACAGCATTATGCAAAAAGTGCTGTTAAGAGAGGAGAAGATCGACCAAAACAAGGAACACTTTTGGATCTTAGGCCTCGCCAACAACAATAGGCTGCTCTTTATTGAGCTCATCAGCTTAGGCACCGTCAATAAGACTTTAGTGGAACCAATGGAGGTGTTCAGTTTGGCCCTCCAAAAACAAGCGGTCAAGATTATTTTGTGTCACAATCACCCCAGTGGAGAACTCAAACCCTCGGAGGAAGATCAAGATGTGACCAATAGAATGATCCAAGTAGGCTTAATTATCAATATGCCCGTCATAGACCACCTCATTATTTCTGATATTTCCTATTTGTCCTTTGAGGACATTGGCTTGCTGGCTGTTCTGAAATTGAGCACGAAGTATGTGCCTGGTTATATGTTGATTCAACGAATCCAAGAGCAGGCTGCTGAGTTGACTGCTAAGAAAGTGGCTGAGGCTAAGGAAAGGGCAATGGAAGCTAGAATAAGAAGAGATAGAGAAATTGTTAATCAACTCCGAGCAGAAGGGTTGGATATTGCTGTTATTATGAGAATTACAGGATTGAGTAAGGGGGAGATTGAGGGTTTGTAGTCTATTACCTACTATAAGATGCTTGAACTCATAGAAGCCGAAAAATAAAACTCCTCTGCTTGGAGGAAGTTTACCCCATTGTGCGAAATGTGCTGTTTTGATAACTCCTAATAGAGTTTAGTGCAATTTGTTGCCTTAGAATAATAGTATTGATAATTTGTTTGTTATATTAGAAGTCACTTATGTTTTTATGAGTGGCTTTTTTAGAGTTTTGGGAGGGCTTCTTATATATCCTTGAGGTCGTTGGTTAGCTGTATCTTTTTGAAAAGAATTTATTTTCCATATACAGTTGTTAGTTGCAATTAAAAATCAATTCTCATTAAATTTTTTTGCTCCTCACATTACTTCTTCTATGAAAAAATATTTTCCAATCTATCCACCCCCAAAATTATAATGAGCGACTTCAGTAGTGTAAAAAATGAAGAAGAATATCAACGAATTTTAGCTGAATTATATCAAAAGTACGAAGAAAGTGAAAAATTAAATTTTGAAGAAATAGAGCATTTATGTAGTTGCATGCATTATGAGTACCAAAAAGAACATAGAATATGCGATGATTTAAGATATAGAAGGTTGTTTCTTAAAAAATTTGACAGCAAACAAAATTTTTATTCTCTAGAACAGTATGAACAAGAAGATTTGATGGCGTTTCTTAACGCTTGGAGAACAGAAATGCAAAAATCAAATCATTCAGATCAATTTATGAATTTAATTGCAAAAGAAACACGTATTGAATTAAAGAAAATCTCACCAAATTCTGAGCTAAATGACAAAAAATTGATAGCTCAACAATATAGAGATAAACAAAATGATATTCTTGGGTACTCAAAATTTATTTATTTAAAGATCAAATCAATATTTCGCAAGTTTGAAACTAATACAATCAAAACTCAACTAAATAATGAAGAGATTGAGATAGATGAATATTCTTTAATCCATATTTTTTTTAGGCATTATGGTGAGCTCAATAAACCTTATAGCACAGATGATAAATCATTTTTTACGCCAGAAATTAGAGTAGAAGACACTCCAGTTATTCTAAAAAATATAATAAATTTAATTGATTTATCTAAGTTGTATGTTAATGACAATTTTTTAAATGTGAATTTTAGATACAAAAAAATAAATTATAAATTTTACTGTAGAAAAGTCACAAAACAAATTAAGGGACAAGGGAATGTGAGAGTAAATCGCATCAATACATTCTACCCAATAGAATTAAAAGAGGACATAGATAAGTTAACTGAGTATAAATTCAAAAGAATAAATGAGAACTTAGGGGTGTATATTAAAAAATAAACTGAAGCTAATAATTTGCATATAGTAAGATTAGACTTTAGAGCTACAGCTAAATTTTTGTCTTTTGTATTGCTCTACAAAATCACAGACTTTATTCTTAGGATTAGCTATATTCAGTTAGCATATCTTCTAGTATTGTGGATACACTTATCGTTCTGCACCGTGATAAAAATAGAGAAATCAAGTAATGAAAACCTTTCCACAAAGACCTTCGCAACATGTTTTAGATACAATAGCTTCCAAATATTTGGAAAGTAAGTTACCAGATGAGTGGATTTATGAATCTGTCAAAAATGATTATGGTGTAGATTATAATGTAGGTATTGTAAATCAAGGGAACGTCCTTGGGCCAAATTTTTCGATTCAACTAAAAGGAAAATTCAACATAACAAATGAGCCTAAGAATGGAGTTCAACTAAAAAAATCAACTCTAAATTATTGGAATAATAGGTTTGACCCAACTCTTGTTGTAATATATTGTGACGAAGAGAAAAAAGGCTATTACAGATGGTTTGACAAGACTGAATTTGATTTGACTTCTACTCAGGATAGGTTCACTTTTAAAATAGATAAATCTAATGAATTAGAATCAATTAATTGGGAACACATTCAAAAAGAAATATTAGAGTTGTTTACTCTAAAACATAGGCTATATCATCTCTACAGTATTTCTTTATCAAGATTAAAGAATAGTGAATTTGGGCATATTTGGTCAACTTATCAAGGAGGTAAATTTGAAGATACAATAGAATATTGCAAAGCAAAAATTAAAGAAGAAGATAACATCTTGTGGTTTGCTATTATTGCTCACTCTTACTCTGCAAATCACCAATATAGATTAGCATTATATTATGTTCAAGAAGCACTTATAATGCTACCAAATGAAACAGATACAAAAATAAAAAAGAAATTAGGTCAAGCCCTGAAAATAAATCATGCTTCTATACTTGCTGAATTAGGAAAAACAGCTGGGAATAAATTTTATCTATTTGAAGCGGTAGATATTTGGATTAGTCTAATTGAAGAAGACAAAATAATTGATAGTAAACTGTTTTATAATTTTGCCAATACATGCTTAGCGATAGAAGAATATAAGATTGCAGAGATTTACTACAAAAAATCATTGGACTTAGACAAAAATAACCCTCAAACATGGACAAACTTAGCTGATGTTTATGGGCTGATGGGAGATTATAGAAATGAGCTAAAATGTTATCAAAAAGCAATTAAGATTGATGAGGAATTGTTGAATGCGAGAGTTGGAGAAGCAATAGCATATTATCATCTCGAAAATTACAAACAGTCATATAAAATATTGATTGAACTAAGAGACTATAAAATGGAATGGAGGTTAAATTATAGCAATTATTTTTTCTACCTCTCAGAAGTTTTAGAAGAATTGTCAGAATATGAAAAATCAATTGAGATTGCGGAAGAAGGATTCTTTTATGACCCTGGAAACATAAATCTAATTAACCGTCTTTCAGAAATCTACTCCAAATTGTGGGAATCGAATTTTGAAATAAAAGAAAAAGCTAAAAAATTATATTTAAAGCGCCTCCAAGTTTTTCAAGATGATTTAAAAGCAATTGGGGAATTAGTAAATATTAAAATATCTGAAGGAGAAGTTGATGCAGAAATTGTAAATTTTGTTAGGTCACATATTAGAGTAGATGAAAATCTAACTGATACAGAAATTGTAAATTCATTTAAAAGAAAGAATATAGCCCATAACTAGTAATACCCCAACTCTATTACATACAATTTACAATAAAGAAATCAATCCCACTTAAATAAAGTTTCCATAAAAAGAAACATTTCATTATCTTATCCCGTATACCAAAAGGTGGAAATAATAACACATGGATAAAAAGTTTGAAACCATCTTCCTTGAAGATGCGATAAACTTCTTAGATAGTCTGGACAGTAAACCAAGGGAGAAAATCATTTACAACATTGATAAAGCTAGCTATGTAAATGACCCTAAATTGTTTAAAAAACTGAATGACCAAATCTGGGAATTTAGAACCCTGTATCAAAAGAAGCAATATAGACTCTTGGCTTTTTGGGATAAGGAGGATAAAGTGGAAACGCTGGTTGTTTCTACCCATGGCTTTGTAAAGAAGAAAAGTAAGGTTGATGCTAGCGAAATTGAAAGAGCTGAAAACCTTAGAAAAGAATACTTTGACAGTAAAAAATAAAATTATGGCAAGGTCTAAGAAACTAAAAACCTTTACTCTATCTGAGGTCAAAGATAAATACATTGGAAAAGAAGGCTCCGAAAATAGAGATCGATATGAATTTGAGTTAAAGTTGGAATTGCTTGGTGAAATGATCAAAACAGCTCGTAAAGAACGCAATCTAACGCAAGAAGAATTAGGTCAATTAGTGGGCGTTCAAAAAGCTCAAATCTCTAAATTAGAGAAGGGATCTAAAAATGTTACTATTGCCACGGTCTTGAAGATTTTTGATGCGCTCCAAGCTAAAATAAAACTTCAAGTGGATTTGACGGGGACAACTTTAACGTAGAAAAGGAAGAAACCTACTTCTAGACAGACCGTTCACAACTAGAAATGTTCCCCATTTTGAAAAGCAAGTAAATTTTTATTTCGAAACAAAGTATTTCCTTGGCAGGACTAAATATTCAAAGCCCCCAACCCATCCAATGCACGACTCCATATTTAGAAAAGACGGCACGGCCCAAGGCGTCGCAAAACAGCGGTTGATAGAATCACTGGCCAAACCAGACAAACGGATTATATATGACCCTTATGCCAGTCAATTTGTACTTGGGGCAACCGTAATCAAATTGATGGGGCATAACCTGAGCGTTTGGTTGACTAAAAAGTTTGCTCCTGGTTTTCACGAACATTTAATTGCTCGGAGTCGATTCATTGATGACCTTGTTGAAAAAAGTACAGTTGAAGAGGTCGAGCAATATGTGATACTTGGTGCGGGCTATGACTTGCGCGCGCATCGGCTCAACCTTCCACCTACCTTAAAAATATTTGAGGTGGACCAGCCTGAAGTTCAATGGAAGAAGCGTTCGAAGCTTCCTGAAAATAGCCCTAATGCAGAAAATGTTACTTATGTAGGAGTTGACTTTAACCACCAAAGCCTTAAAAAACAACTGCTGGATGCTGGGTTTGATCCCAATAAACCTACAATTTTTACGTTGGAAGGGGTTTCACAATACATCACTAAGGCTGCTGTTCGCTCCACGTTAAAAGAGCTAGCAGAGTTGACTCAAAAAACAAGGGCTATATTGTTCCTTTCATATGTCAATAAACGACTTAATGACAATCCTACGGCCTGTTTTGGGGCGGGGTACGCTAATCCTGCAAAAAAAGCAGCATTAATACAACGCTTATCGGCGAAGGTTGGGGAACCTTGGATCTCCTTCTACTCTGCTGAAGAAATGGAAGAACTGCTTTCTCAAGGCGGGTTTTCGCTGATAGAAAATAAAACATTAGCTGACCTCAATACGGTATATTTTACACCTGTTGGCAGAACGATTCCCGAAGAGCATATTTTCAAATTGGAGCATTTTGTGGTTGCAAAAAGTAAACGCTTCTGATAAGAACTAAACGGTATTGAAAACATAAGATGACTTTCCATTTTATAGCAAGTGACAATTTCGATTGGAATAATTTCAAGGACATAGAAAAGTTCGTTGACGCCTATCCTGATTTTCAGACGGTCGTTCTAAACGAGGAGCAAGAATTGACTTTGCTATTAAAACATCTTGGAATAGAAAAATTGAATGGTTACGCCATCAAAAGCACAGCGTTTGCCAAGTATTGGAACCTTTCGGAATTCCATTTACCTGAGTTTAATAAAGAAGAATTTGACGTGTTTTATGAACAATGGATAGCAATTTCGGGTAGAGAAAATAATATGGATGAATTCGGGAACTTGATTTTCCTGCCAGGAGTTAGTCCAACGTGGAATAAAAGGACGTATAGACTAATCGTACAAGAACCATGAAAAAGTTGGAAGATAAAGGCGAGTGTTTAAGCGACTTCTGTGACTATCGAATTGTTGGATGTCCAAGCTGTTCTAAACCTGTTGATTTTTTGGACTTAACAGTGACTTGTATGCATTGTGGCTATCATAAGGCATTTAAACCCAAGGACGCTTGGTATAAACTGGTTCCAATAACCGTTGAACTGGAAGATTTTTTAGAAATTCCTTGTTGTGGACAGACGCTTTGGGCTATGAATGTGGAACATTTAGACTTCCTTGAACGCTATGTAGAAGCGGATTTAAGAGGACGACTGCCGAATCTTAACAGGAGTTTAGCGAGCCGACTGCCTCCATGGATTAAAAGTAGTAAGAATCGCCAAGAGATATTAAAAGGGATATCAAGACTACGTTTGAAACTAAAAAAGGGCAATTACACCTCTAAAAAAACTAACAGGGGAGAACAAATCACCGTCGCTTATTGGTAGAAATGAGGCCAGCTTATTGTAAATTCCGATGTTCCGAAAAATCGGAATAAATAATCATGGGCTGGCTAATAAGTGAAACGCATAACAAAGTGTGTAGTACTCGGTAGCGAGTTTTATGTAGGCAGAAAGCGTTGTCATTTTGTCCCTCTTCTAAACATCATCCAACAAATCATCGGACCCTTTCCAAAAACGCCCACTCCAAATATCCTCCGCACGAGTGCCAATCAACCAAAAAGAAGCCGCTAGAATCGCAAAGAAAATGGCGCTGTGTAATTCCTCCCAAAGATATTGGATATACTTGGTGTATATATTGAGTAACAAAAAGCAAAGTCCTAGTGCTTTGAGGGTGAAATCTTCTTGTTTGATGCCCCAAACCAAGGCGGCAAAGGAGGCCATCGCTAAGAGCACTGTCCAAACCCAAGCAACCCAGCCATCCGCTAACCAAGAGTAAATGTCAATAGACAAAAACCACATGTTGAAAAATACAACCAATAAACCAAGGGTATAGGTGATGGGAGCAAAGTTAATGACTCGGGGATGTTGTTCCAACCCTTTAGAAACCCCAATTAAGAAACCACCCCAAACTAAATACCAAACAAAGTAACTCAAGCCTAAAATAGTTTCTTCATAGTCTACTAGGTAACCCAATTCTGACCCAAACCAAGCCGTACTACTAAAGAGTAAGAGACTCCACAAAGAAATGGATTGATAATAAATAGCCAATGGAGCATAAATAATAGCGCCTAATAAGAGTAACAGCGAAAAATGGCCACTGCCTGTACTAATAGCCTCGCCAAAAAAGATAATGGCAACGCCTATAAAAATACCTCCAATTGCCAAAAGCGCTTCACTGGTAAATTTTTTCTCTAGGGGATGCCTTTTCTTTTTGCCCCCCCAAAGTATAAACCCTGTTGCAAACAAAGAAGAAACGATCACTGCCCCCCATTCTGTTCCAAGTATATTGAATAATAATTCTAATAAAAAATTGTCAGCTAAGATGGAAATAACAGAACCAATTACACATAAAATAGCCAATACAAAGGAATATTTGGCTAACTTTTTCCAATCAAAGGTTTGTATTATAATGCTGTTGTTTAATTGGTTAGCTTGTTCTTCTGACAATAGTTTTTGTTGTTGCCATTGTGTTAAGGCATCTTTTAAGACTTTTGCTTGTCGTTTGTTGGCTTCTATCATGGGGAGTAAGTTTAGTGAGGTGAAGAGGGGTTTAGAAAACTGTTCTACTGCAATGAAAGGTTTTTGGGGCATAAAAAATTCCTAGCCCCTTGTTAAAGAACGTTAAAAGTATGTTGAACAACAACTAAAGGAGCGTCTAAAATGCTTGTAGTGGCAGAAAGGAAGGTTTTGATCTTTCTGTCTGTCCTTTCTCGTATAATCTTGGTATCCGAATCCTCAAAAAGGCACCTTGGTCGATTAACTTCGGCAATCTCCCCAATTTTTTGTAAATTTAGGAGCGATGACACAAAGGTGATATTGAATTAGGACAGGACAAAATGCCTTGTGTTGTACGTCATTTTTTTATCTAAATAGTATAAACATGTACCAATCAATAGCCCTAGTAGTGCTCTTCCTTAGCTCTTTTGCACTACAAGCACAAGATACAGAGCGGGTAACCAATAAATCGGGGAGTAGTTATGAATTTACGGTCCTCAAAAATTTGGAAGCAACGCCCGTACAGTCTCAAGGTCGTACAGGAACCTGTTGGAGCTTCTCAGCGCTTTCTTTTTTAGAGTCAGAATTGATGCGCATGGGAAAAGGCAAGCATGAATTGTCTGAAATGTGGATTGCGCGTAATGCCTACCACGACAAAGCCGTTAATTATGTGCGCATGCACGGTACCTTCAATTTTGGTCCTGGAGGCGCTTTTCATGATATCCCTTATGTGATCAAAAAGTATGGTATTGTTCCTGCTTCTGCTTATGAAGGATTGAATTATGGAAGCGAAACCCACAACCACGCAGAAATGGACAAAATATTGAAGTCTATGGTGGATATTGTGATCAAAAGCCCTCAAAACAAACGTTTAACACCTTCTTGGTTGAATGCCGTAGATGGAGTTTTAGATGCTTATTTGGGCGAGAAACCAGAAGAATTTGAAGTAGATGGTAAAAAATACAATGGGCAAACTTATGCCAAAGAGCTGGGTTTGAACATGGATGATTATGTCGTCTTAGGGTCTTTTACCCACCATCCTTTTTATGAGCAATTTGTATTGGCGGTGCCTGATAACTGGGCGTTTGGTCAAGTCTATAACTTGCCAATGGAAGAGTTAATGGATGTAGCAGAATCGGCTGTTATGAAAGGTTATAGTTGGGCTTGGGCGGCAGATGTTTCGGAGAAAGGTTTTTCTTTCAGAGATGGATTAGCTATTGTACCAGAAGATGAATCTACGATTCGCAAAAGAGGCCGTGACAACCGTAACTTTAGTGATGCTGGTGCGGAGAAAATTGGGGATGCCTTTACACAGCCTGTAAAAGAAAGAACGATTACACAAGAAATGCGTCAAGCGGCTTATGATAATTATGAGACAACAGATGACCATGGAATGCATGTGACGGGTATGGTGAAAGATCAAGATGGTACCAAGTACTTTATCGTGAAAAACTCTTGGGGAAAAGGAAACGACTGTGATGGTTATTTCTATGCTTCAGAAGCATACTTCAAGTACAAAACAATGAACTTGATGGTACACAAAGATGCTTTGCCTAAGAAATTAGCAAAAAAATTAGGGATTAAATAAAATATCTCGTTGACGAATAGAAAGGCTGTTGGAATGAATCCAATGGCCTTTTTTATTTTAGAAGTTGATGTTTTGTTCCATTCTTCTTGGTAAGAAAAATGCGTGCACAAAATCATTTGAATTGAATATCAACGACTCTAAATGGGGGCTAAAAATAAGGTGCTATTACTTTAGGTGTTTTTCCTTTTGTAACAGCACCTTTTTTTAGTAGAAGCAGCTCTAGTATTTGAAGAGCTGCTGAGTTGTTACTTGCCCATCGGCTAATTGAACTTTTATCCAGTAGACCCCTGATAAGGCTTCTTGGAGGGGGAATAAATACTGGGTGGTATGGAGGTTATATTTAGCTTTGACCAGCCGACCTTGTGTATCGTAGACTTCAATCGCTTGGATGGTTTGTTGGCTTTGTATGGTAATAGAATGCTGGGCTGGGTTAGGGAAAACAGTAACTCCTAATGCAGCATCGGTTATGGTAGGGAAATTGGATAGAATATTGGGCACGAGCGCAAACTGCGTATTATTATTACTATCTAAATAAAAATGCAGTTGCTTGGTCTCGTTTGGAAAGATAATTTCTAAACTATCGCGGCTACTATTCCAATGCGTAATCGGCAAGGTATCTCCTTGTGTAAAGGGAAACAGCAAAACCTTAAAATTAGGGGCAATACTGTTGCTTTCAACAACTAAACGCTGGCGTATCCAGTTCGGATTTGGATGATAAGGATTGCCCGTAAAGAAATCGACATAATCAAGCGTATCTAAAAAGCCAGGCGGGGTACTTCCTGTATAATTTTCATTTTGTAAAACTCTTATCAATAACCGTCTATTACCTGTTGCTGTTGGTTCTTGTAAAATTAGATCACATTGGTAATTGCTATCCGTTAAATTAACAGCAGTAGAAGTAATTTCTAAATCTCTTGCCAGTTGCGCCGTCCATTGATAAAGATGGGGGGTGCTGTCTTTTTGAACATCGTCTACAACCAAGACCATCGGGTGTTGTCCTCTAATCAATCCAATGTTTCGAACTACTTTTTGCATCGGATTATAAGGACGTTTGATCATTCTTTCCAATTTGTTGGGCACGTGCCAATGTGGGTAGTCATAAAGAGGGGTATTGTAATGCGCTTCTGGTTGTGGGATGGGCAAAAAGTCATTCCAAGTCTCCGTCACGGCTTGCCAACCATTGTTGCCTAACCAAGGATGTGGATCACTAGAATCTCTAGGAGACCAATGCCATTCCCAAGTATAAGGATACGTTGCATCGGCCGCAATAGACGATAAATCAGGACGAATGGAGTGGTTCAAAATAGTAGCAGGTTGGCGGCACTTATCGCCATCAGGATCACCAACCCCAACGCCTAAACTATCAACCAAGACCATAGAGTGGAATTTGGACGGCTGGAATTGACTGCCACCATAAGATTTGCGTACCCAAATACGACCAAGCGCACTCATGGTAAAATCAAGGCGATCGCCATGGGTATGCCCTCCCATATCTTGTCGAGCGTGGAATTGAATACCAACTGCTTGTTCCTCTTGACTGGATTTAAAAACAGCTAAGCCTCTATCCATCGCTACATAATCAGTTTCTACGACTTGGTTGGCTTGCGCTTGCCAGGAAAGAGCACTATTATAATCCGCTGCAAAAACAGCAGCAGGGATTAAGTAACTGTTATAACTATCATCAGGATCAATTTGAGCATAAACATATCCTGTAGAGTTTGTTCTGTGATAACTGCCGATATAATTGCGCCACATAAAATCGACCTTGTTGCTTGTAGGAAAAATCCATTTCAGACCGATGGCATCAGACGAGTTAAACTTATATTGCCCTAAGGAAGGGTGATAGCCCGATCCTCCCCACACATCATAACTGGTAAATCCTTTGCCAAAGGGTTGTGTAATGGCTGGTAGGAATTGCTCTGCATAGGCTCTTACATGAGGATGGGCCAATAAACTATAGCCCCGTTTAGCCGCAACAACCAAGGTGGTAGTAAACATGTAGTTCTTACCCAAACCTTCGTAACCTGCTCCTGAAGGATACCAACCATAGGTAATGAAATTGTGTAAGGCCCGCATCCATTTTTCAGTTAACAGCGGTTTATAACCCGTTTCTCCTTCTATGGCTAAGTTGGTGATCAGCTCAAAACTATTAAGTGTAGACCAATTACTGGTATTGGCGTAACAAGCCAGATCGCCTCCATGTCTAGGCGCATTGGGGATGATTTTGGTCAATGCTAAGCGAATGGTATCACGTTGGTTAGGGCTAAGGGTAGCATAATTAAGATCATAACACAAGGCCATGTGTGTGCCTCCAAAGTTATTGAATTGATTGCTGTTAGGAGAAACGGAAGGATCATTAAGGGCTAGCTTTGCCCAAAAGAACATAGCATCGGCCAATAACTGAGCTCTAGTTGTATTGGATGCCCCTACATTGGGATCGGTTTGGTTGGGATAAAATAAACAGTAGAACGCTTCCATTGACATCAAGGAAGCCGTGCGATGTCGCTGTTTAATGGACGCCGTGTTCCAAACCGTTGGATCTTGATTTTTTAGTGCCGCATAGAATGGCTCCATGTTCCAAGCGCCACTGTTATCAATGTATTTGTTGTTATCCGCATCACGGGCATAACTAGCGTTTTGATTGTAGCTAGTCCCTAAATTCAACAAGGTTGCATAAGCTTTGATGGAAGCCTTGGCAGATTGACCACTAGCCGTACTATCCATTCGATATAAAATATCAGGCATTTCGGAAGGACCAAAGTATACTCTAGGATGTACACCTACAGCGGGCGCGTGTACGATGTTTTTTAAATCGGTAGAGTCCCAAGCAATAACCCTAGATCCTAAGCCTGTCTGATCGTCATTGGTGTAGTTGGACCAATTATAATCAAAGCCTCCCTGACGACTGTTTTGTGCTTGAATTGATTGGTAATGGAAAAGAAAAAAGAATAAAAGAAAAATAGGAACTTGCATTGACGTAGAATTGGAACATGTTGGTAAGAAACATGTTTTAGTAAGAAATAGCAATGAGAGGGGAAGTAGTGGGGAGTTATCAGGTAAGAAAGATATAGAAAATAAATTAAAATTCAAATGGTGTCATTATGATGTTGTTTTAATGATTCTTAAAACAAGGAGTCTTAATTATAGGACAATTGTTATAAAAAAACCTTCATTTTACCGAGCGATGTCATTTTCTGTCAACCTTATATTACCCCCTTTGTTTTGCAATCGTTATCTTTGTGGCTCTGCACAAAAATAGTGGAGCATTTTTATTATTACAAGACTAAGAATAGATTTACCAATTATGGGAAAGAAAGGTGTTTTATTGGTTAATTTAGGGACTCCTGATGAACCAACACGCGGCGCTGTATATCGTTATTTAAAGCAATTTTTATTAGACCCTAGAGTCATTGACATTGGAGCTATTCCTAGAAATGCACTTGTGCGTGGATTTATTGCTCCATTTCGATCAAAGTCTGCCTCTAAGCTGTACAAAGAATTATGGACAGAAGAGGGCTCGCCTCTAAAGTTCTATGGGTATAAGCTCCAAGAGTTACTTCAAGAAAAAATGGGAGAGGAGTATCTAGTAGAACTAGCGATGCGTTACCAAAGCCCTTCTGTAGAAGATGGTTTAAATGCGTTGTTGGATGCAGGGGTTTCCGAATTGATTATTGTGCCTTTGTTCCCACATTATGCTTCTGCTTCTACAGGCTCTGTTTATGAGGAGGTCATGCGCTTATTGATAAAAGAGCAAGCGATTCCAAAACTGCGCTTTGTGAATTCTTATTATGAGCACCCTGAATTTATTGCCTCTATAATAGAACGGGCAAAAGAACATAACTTGGAAAAATATGACCACGTTTTGTTCAGTTATCACGGGTTGCCTGTACGCCAGTTGGAAAAATCAGATCGTTCTGGTAGCCATTGTCAGAAAGTAGAAAACTGTTGTCAAGTGTTGAACGATAAAAATCAACACTGTTACAGTGCTCAATGTCATGCTACTACTCGAAGTTTGGTGAAGGAGTTAGGTTTGAAAGAAGGGCAATATACTACTTGTTTTCAATCGCGTTTGGGCCGAGACCCCTGGGTGCAGCCTTATACTTCTGATGTATTGGAAAAGCGAGCGGAAGCAGGTGATAAGAGTTTATTGGTTTTTTGTCCTGCCTTTGTGGCGGATTGTTTAGAAACAACAATCGAAGTTTCTGTAGAATACAAAGAAGAATTTGAAGAATTAGGAGGGGAGCATGTACAATTGGTAGACAGTTTGAACGATCACCCACGCTGGATAGAAGGTTTGAAGAATATAATTCTAGAAGCTTAAGTTTTATCTATTAATAGATTTATTACCTTGTAACAGAAATTTATTTAGATTTCAAGTGGACTGGGTTTTACTTTTTGTCATTAGCTGCGCTGCTACTTCGTGGTGCCA
>JBOEFW010000068.1:0-73823 GCA_050633105.1 Aureispira sp.
AACAGGGCCCAGCAGCTTGGCGGTAAAGCCACTTTCAAAAGCGCCCAGTTCGTTAGAAGACCCAATAAACATGGAATTAACAGAAGCCACTCGGCCCCGCATTTCGTCAGGCGTGTAGAGCTGCAAGATAGTTTGACGTACAACCATAGAAACGCCATCGGTGATACCACTCATAAAGAGGGCAAAAACAGAAAGCCAAAAGATGGTAGAAAGTCCAAAAACAATAATACACAAGCCAAAGCCAAAGATAGCGGCTAGTAATTTCTTCCCAGCATTCTTATTAATAGGAAAATAAGCCACACTCAACATCATAATAAAAGAACCCACAGCAGGTGCGGCTCTTAATATACCAAAGCCCTGGGCATCTACCTTTAGAATGTCTGTTGCAAATATAGGCAACAAAGCGATCGCTCCTCCAAATAAAACAGCAATCATATCCAAGGTAATGGCACCCAAAATAATCTTGGTAGAAAACACAAAGCGAATCCCTTCTCGTAAACTGTCCATAATGGGTTCCCCAATTTTCTTATTGAGAATGGGTTTTCTTTTGATGGTTAATAACAAAAGAAAAGCAACAACAATAAAACCTACAATTAAGAATAGCGTTTGATGGGCCCCCATCCAATGGATACTAAATCCTGCTAAGGCAGGGCCTAACATACCACCCATTTGCCAAGCAGAACTGCTCCAAGTTGCCGCATTGGGGTAATGTTCTTTAGGAACAATTAAGGCCATGAGAGAGAATAAAGTAGGAGAAATAAAAGCACGGACAAAGCCCCCTAAGAAGACCAAGCCATAAATACCATACAAGACCTGTTGGGTACTATAACTCGCCTGAACAGTAGGCAACGTCATAAAAAACAAGCCCAAACTCAAGCAAGAGAAGGCGACAATATTAAAAAGGAGTAAGTTGCGTTTCTCACTTTGGTCAACAATATGCCCTGCAAACAAGGCCATAGAAACGGCAGGGATGACTTCCATCAATCCAATGATCCCCAAAGAAAGGGGATCTTGTGTCAGGCGATAAACTTCCCATTCAATTACCACAAATTGCATAGCCCAAGCAAAAACCATCGCAAAACGCACCAAAATAAACGCTCTAAACTCTGGAAAACGCAAAGCAGCATAAGGATCATTCTTTTTCATAGCATCGTAGATTAATGTAGGCCGCAAAACTACACTTTTCACTTGGAAGCACCCAAAAAAACGGAAGCGTATGAACAAGTCATTGATATATTCTGTTAGGGCAAACAGTTATTTGTTGCTCTCTGATCAAAGAGCAGGCATCATTTATTTTTCATTATTATACGCAATTGATACACATTATGAGTTTTAATCTTCAAAATATCTCTTCTCAACAGGGACGTTTAGCTATTGTTACAGGCGCCAATATTGGTCTGGGTTATGAAACGGTCTTAGAACTCTTGCGCAAAGAGGTGAAAGTGGTGTTGGCTTGCCGCAACTTGGATAAAGCAAACAAAGCGAAATCAGACCTTTTGAAAGCTGTTCCTAAGGCAGAGATAGCTGTGCTTACAATTGATTTGAGTAGTTTGAATAGCGTTAGAACTTTTGCGAAGCATTTTTTAGAGCAATATAAACGCCTTGATTTGTTGATTAATAATGCAGGGGTAATGATGCCGCCTTATACCAAAACAGAAGATGGTTTTGAATTGCAGATGGGCGCGAACTATTTTGGACATTTTCTATTAACAGGATTGTTATTGCCAACATTGTTAGCGACCCCTCACTCTAGAATTGTTTCTTTGGCTTCGATTGCCCATCAAAGAGGAGACATTAATTTTGACGATTTGCAAAGTGAGCAAGAGTACTCTGCGGTGAAAGCCTATGCTCAAAGTAAATTAGCTTGTTTGATGTATGGGTATGAATTGCAACGCCGTTTAGACGTGCACGGACACCAACAAACCATTTCAACCATTGCGCATCCTGGTGTATCGGTTACAAATTTGGGGCAGCATTTGCCTAAGTTCGTGCAGTTGATTTCTCCTCTTGTTGCGCCTTTATTTACACATAAACCCAACAAAGGAGCACAACCAACATTATGGGCAGCCTTAGGGCCAGCAAAAGGCGGGGATTATTTTGGACCAACAGGTTGGAAGGAAATGAAAGGCAAGCCTGGAAAAGTAGATTCTACTCCTCTATCCAAAGATAAAGCCATTGCAAAACGCCTCTGGGAAGTTTCAGAAAAATTGACGAATTGTACGTATTCCTTCTAATGCTTAGCCGCAGAATAATCTAAAAAAAGCTTTAAATCAGGATGTTTACCCAATAATGTTTGCGCTTTTGAAATGGTAATAGGCCATCCATCTACATAAGCTATAATTTGGACGTTATCAAAGCCTTTCTCTAGGAGTTTGTTATAAGTATACTTGATGTCTACAAAGGTTTTTTCTAGACCAACCAAGTACGTGACGTTGTTGTCTTTGGGTCTTTTTTCGGTGGTAATGTCTTGGTGTTGTTGCAACACTTCGTGTTGAAAGATGCTAGGCGTTTCGGTTAATCTCACTTTATAACTCAAACCACTTAATTTTTTCTGATAACGAGCAGCTGCTTGGCTTTGCATAACCGTATTAATGGTTGGTTCTATGAGTTCAATGGTGACGTTAGAAGGCAATTTATCTTTGTTATAAAGCGTGATATTGATACGCTGGTTGATGGTTTTGGCTAATGAATTGTCAGAACCATCAAAGTTTTTTGGACTGGCTAATGGATAATTTTGGCTGCAACCTCGCAATAGGATTTGCTCATTCCGAATGCCTTTATTTAATAACAATTGTGCCGTAGATTCTGCTTGTTTGACGGTTAAATATAAATCCGTGCTGGGATCGCTTTCTTGGTTGCTGTGTGCAGATAAAACAACCTGTACTTGTGGATGCTTTTTTAGTAGCTTTTCTAAACTCAAAAGACTATTTCTAGAACCTTTCAGTTGCCCTGTATTCGCTTCATAATAAAGCGGCGTTAAGGTATATTGCTCTGGTGCGCCTGTTACTATTTCTGTTGTATTAGTAGAGACATTTGTAGTCTTAACCGAATCTATCGTTGTTGCTAAGGAAGGGCGGCTTTTTTGTAAGTATTCTATAAACGAAATAGAGCTGCCTGTAGAGGCGGGCACTAAACCCGTTCTAAAATAAACCGCATACAAGTCTAAACCGCCTAAACCTCCCATCCGATTGGAGGATAGATAACCCTTGTAGGGATCTTTTTGTAAGATGAAATCCTTGTCATCTCCACTAGAATTAAGTGGAATGCCCATGTTTTCGACCGATGCAAATTGATTACTACTCTTATCAAAAACAGCTTTGTAAATATCATGTCCCCCCATGCCTTCTGCTCGATTGGAATTAAAAAACAGTTGTAACCCGTCCGTTGCTAAGAAAGGCCCCGTCTCATCCTGAGGGCCATTAATGGTCTTTCCTAAGTTAACGGGCGTTTGCCAAATGCCTTCTTGCCGTACAGCATAGTACAAATCACTTCCACCAAAACCACCTGAACGATTACTTGCAAACAGCAACATGCTGTCATTCACAAAGAAATACTCACTATCCCAAGCGTCAGAGGTTAAATTAGTAGAAAATGGCAATAAAACCTCTACGCTGTCTTCGTCAAAGTTGTCCTTAAAAATACTAGAGCTGCCATCTGATAATTCTTTGAGCAAGACCAATTGATACCCTTCATCAAAAAAGCTGAGCAATGTTTCGTTTAAGGGCGTATTATAGCGTGCTTGTAAAGGAAGGGCTGGTAGAAAAGTGCCTTGTTCTTTGTTGGCGCGGTAGAGGTTGGTTACTCTACCATCTTCATACAGCGGCCGTTTAGAAGAGAAAAAAATGCTGTTGGGTTGTTGGGGATTAAAACAAATTCTGTAGTCGTCTTCTTTGCTGTTAATGGCTTGCCCTAAACCAGTAACGATGGCTTTAGAATTAATTTGTTGAATTTTGGGCCCATTAACACATTGCAGGATTAAGCGTTTAAGCACTGGACGTTGAGGAGCGTCTACTTCTAAGAGGCGTAGGTATTGTTTGTAATACTTAGCAGCGGTGAGAAAACTATCTTGTAAGTGATTGGCACGGGCTAAATAATAAGCAGCCATCGGAGTCGCTTTGCGTGCCTGTAGACGGTGCTGATGTAGATTTTGTATGCTGTTGGTATACTCATTGGTCTCAAATAGAGCTACCCCTATATTATAATAAATAGAAGGATCTTGTTTGTACTTTTCCTTTATTTTATAATACTCCGCCAAAGATTCCTCGTAACGCCTTTCTTCAAAAAGTTGCTCCGCTTGACGCTTAATCTTGGCAGCTGACTGTGCACAAACAGAAGCCAAGGGACAACAAAGCAATAAAAGAAGTACAAAACTATATTTCATAATAAACCGAATTAGTGGTTGTGGAGCGGATGTTGGTATCGATTCCAAATTTCCCGCCAAGGATAGAAAACTAGAGCAAAGATACAAAATTCAGCAAAGCACAAGCCGATTAAACAATAGTCCATTATAAAAAAGAGTAGCCAGAGTATACCCAATATTTTATCCCATCGACGGGTAAAAAAGCCAATTCCAAAGCTCAATTCTACTAAAAAGCCTATATACCAAAGCAGTTGTGTATAAAAAGGGTGTTGAATCAACCAAGAAATAGCTTGACTATAAAGGTCATCCGATCGATAGACTAAGAGAGAAATATGTTGATGCTTGAGAATTTCTTCTAAATGCTGTGTGTCATTCCAACTTCCTAAACCAATTTTCCAAAGTGCTGCACTGAATAGTACCCACAAGGCATAATAGCGTAAGGCTACAAAGAGTAAGATAAAGCGGGAAAGTTGATTCACCATCAATAATAGAAAACAAAACAAACCTGCCACTAATATATGTTCGTGGTGGGTGGCAATGCTGTTATAAATGATGAAGTAATTCGTATACAACAACCATAATAAAGCTCCTGCAAAACGTTGCTGCACTTTCCAAAGACCATACAAGGCCAAGAAGAACCAACTACAATCTAAGAATAAGGCCAAGCTATACTGTTGTATGACCAATGCTGGAATCTGTAAAGCATGGTACAACCAAAAGGTATTGTCAGCGCCTACAAAAACAAAAGGCGCTTCCTGTAATTGGTGTAACAAGCAACCTTGCCAGTAACGCCAACACCATACTAATAAAGCCAACAGCCATAAAAGTCGCTTGATTTGTTGCTGTTCCTCGAAGGGTTGTTCTTCCATCAGAAAACTAAATGTTTAGTTGATAAGACGAAATTATTTTTTACCCAGACGTAATTTTCTTTCCAAAGAGATAATTTATTTTGTGCTGTTTTCTTTTCTAACCATTGTTGAGCGTGAGGTAGGGAAGAGGTATCATTGGTTAACTGCTCTATCAAGTACGTTTCAAGGACAGGAAAAGTAGCAAAACGCTGTTGAATGGTTGTTTTTAAAGGCGCATTAATAATTTTTTGCTGCTGTAACTGGTGATAATAGGGGAGCTGGTAGGCTAAAAAAGTAGCAGAGGCGTAATTGCTTAGTAATACTGGTTTTTGTTGGGCATTGTACAGTTGATAATGGGTATAAGTAGCAGCAGGGGGACTGGATCGGGCATACATCCCATAATTGAAAAAAGGAAGCGTCTCAATTTGTTTGTAAGAAAAAAAAAGCTGACCTATGATAAATACGCTTATCAAGGCGGCTAATTTTTTATCTCGTTTCCAAAGTTGTACTAAATAACTGTTTTTCATTGGAGTAACCATTGTTGTATAAACAAAGGACGATCTATCTTAGAACGGTTTAAATCAATACTAGCTATCAAACAATCACTTCTTGGTCGAAACTTGGCGCTGACGAATACTTTCTAAATCTCCTTTTGGAATGGCCGCAATCAATTGTTGTGTATAAGCCTTTTGAGGATTTTGATGAACAACATCAGCAGGCGCAATTTCTTCAATTTTTCCTTGATTCATAACCATCATACGATCGCTCATAAACTTAACAACCGATAAATCATGAGAAATAAAAATGTAGGTCAAGTTATGGCTTTTGCGCAATTCTAACAGCAAATTTAACACCTGCGCTTGTACAGAAACATCTAAAGCGGAAACCGATTCATCACAAATAATAAAACGAGGCTCTAGGGCTAGCGCTCTAGCAATACAAATGCGTTGACGTTGCCCTCCTGAGAATTCATGAGGATAGCGATCAAAGTGTCTAGCTTCTAAGCTAACGGTTTCTAATAATTCAATAACGCGCGCTTTGCGCACGGCATCATTCTTCAATAAACCATGTACCCGCATAGGCTCCATAATGGCATTTCCAATAGTCATTCTTGGATTGAGAGAAGAATAAGGATCTTGAAAAATGATTTGCACATCTTTGCGTAAGGCTTTAAGTTCTTTAACATTCATTTTCAGAATGTCTTGGCCTTCAAAAAGTACTTCTCCTTCTGTAGCGGGAGTAAGGCGTAAGATGGTGCGTCCCAAAGTAGTCTTTCCACAACCTGATTCCCCAACTAAGCCTAGTGTTTCGCCTGGATAGACATCAAAGCTAACCCCATCAACCGCAGTTGTCCAAGCAGTAGTTTTTCCAAAGAAATTAGACTTTGCAGGAAAGTGGGTTTTAAGATTTTTGACCTGTAAAATAGGTTCTTGTCTTTTTAAGGTTTCTAAACGTTCTTCCGTTACTTTGGGCTTTATTTTGAATTGGTCAATAATCACAGCAGTATCGTGTGCCTTGGCACTAATTTTCCGACTGCCATCTTCCTCAATTTTTACTTCCATAAAATCACTTACAACAGGCAAGCGAGACATTCTATAATCTAGTGGTGGACGACAAGCCAGTAAACTTTTAGTATAAGGATGTTTAGGCGCCGAAAAAATATCTAAGACGGTTCCTTGCTCTACGATATGCCCTTTATACATGACAATAACACGATCAGCAATTTCAGCCACCACACCCAAATCATGGGTAATAAAAATAATGGATGCTTCAACCGTACGTCGCAAGTCATCCATCAACTCTAAAATGCGTTTTTGAACAGTCACATCCAAGGCTGTTGTAGGCTCATCAGCTACTAGAATTTGAGGATTGCAAGACAAAGCCATCGCAATCATGACACGCTGTTTTTGACCACCTGATAATTGATGTGGGTAAGCATTAAATACCCGTTCGGGATCAGGCAACTGTACTTTTTCAAACAACTCTAAAGTATGCTGTTTCGCTTCTTTCTTATTCATATCCCGATGTAAAAGAATAGCTTCCAAGACTTGATCACCGCAAGAATAAACAGGATTGAGAGAAGTCATGGGTTCTTGAAAAATCATTGCAATTTCATTCCCTCGATACTTCCGCATTGTTTTTGCATCCGCCTTTACTAAGTCTATAACCGTCCCATCTGCTTGATAGTAGAGAATCTCACCCGATTCAATATAACCAGGAGGTGTAGCAATTAATCGCAGAATAGAAAGACAAGTTACGGATTTTCCAGAACCAGATTCTCCAACAATTCCAATGGTTTCTCCTCGATATAAGGTAAAACTAATGCCATCAACGGCTTTAGATACACCATCTTCTGTATTAAAGTAAGTTTTTAATTCCCGAACTTCTAGGAGTTTTTTGCGTTGCTCTTGCATGATTCTATCCAATGATTTTGATCAATAACTGTAAGTGTTAAAGGTAGAAGTATTTTCTAATATACCCAAATAGAGTGTTTATTGACCCTACTTATTTATAAGGTTGCTTCTAGTGGGTTGTTTTTCAGTTTTTTGTAGTATAAAGGCTATTTTTGTTGTAAAAAAAAGGAAGAAAAGGAACCTTTTGTAATCGATTTTAATTATAATGTTATGCTGTTTTATCTCTAATAGAGAGCAGTCCAATTTTAATTTTAAAATAAACTACTATAATATCATGTCAAACAATCGTTTTATGAAATCCTCTAACCCTTTTATTGGCGAAGAGCAGTTTGCTAATACCGCTAATAAAACTGGTTTAGGTGTTTCTCGCGCAGATGGGGTAATGACTATTCAGGGGACTGTTAATAAAACAATGCTTTTAGCAGTGATCTTAATTATTTCTGCTGTTTTATCCGCTAAGTTTATACCACCATCAAGAGCTGTGTTTCTAGGAAGTATGTTTGCTGCAGTCGGTGTTGCTTTTTTTACTTATAAAAAACCAGAAATAGCGCATATTCTGGCACCCATTTATGCTGTTTTAGAAGGGATTGCTATGGGGACCTTTACTTATATGATGGCTTACCTGTATGCAGGAGATCCAGAAATCATTACAAATGCCATTATGTTAACCGCTTTGTGTTTAGTCTCTATGCTGGGAGCCTATAAGTTTGGATTAATTAAAGCAACTAAGAAGTTTCGCTCTTTTATTGTAACAGCTACAGGCGCTATCATGATGATGTACTTAGTCTCTATTGGCTTAAGCTTTGTTGGGATTACTATTCCTTATCTACACACTGCTAGTCTTTTTGGAATTGGCATTAGCTTGTTCATTATTGGAATTGCTGTCTTAAATCTAATTTTAGATTTTGATACAATTGAGCGTGGTGCTGAAATGGGAGCTCCTAAGATGATGGAGTGGGTCTCTGGTATGGGACTCTTGATTACTTTGGTTTGGATCTACTTTGAGATTCTAAAACTATTGGCCATTCTAAGTGGCCGAGATTAATCATTTTATACCTCGTAATGATAAACCTGTTAGTGTCTACTAAGCCTAACAGGTTTATTTTTTTGAGAGTACCTTCTGTTTTTTTTAAACAACTTCTTTTATTTTTCTGTAAATCATGAATGATTCTTTGGCAAAAGTCCGGGTAGATAAATGGCTATGGGCAGTACGCATATTTAAAAGTCGTACTATGGCCACCAATGCCTGCAAAAGTAATAAAGTACTCTTAAACGGAGTATCCTTAAAACCCTCTAGTAGTATTGAACGTGGAATGACCTTACACGTTAAAAAAGAAGGGTATAACCTACAATATAAAGTTGTTGACTTACTTGAAAAACGTGTTTCCGCAAAGTTAGCAGAACCTTGTTATGAAAACCTTACTTCAGAGGAAGAGCTCAATAAGTTTAAAGACTGGTATATGCGCAACAAAGCAATCACAGAGAGCCGAAGCAAAGGTCTTGGGCGCCCCACCAAACGTGATCGTCGCGATATTGATAAGTTTAAGGACTTATAAAATGCTGTTTTGGGTTGGTTTTTGTGGTTTTGAGGAAATAGTATGCCCCCGACATTCATCGGGTTTACACCCTCAATGTATCAACAGCTCGGTTAAAAGCTGTCACTAATTTATTAATTAGAAGTTGTTTGCAGCGTATTAACAGCAACTTCTTAAAGGGATTTACGATGAAACAACTGCTTTCTCTATTTATCTTTTTAATGGGTTTGCCGCTTGGCGCATGGGCGACCCATAATCGCTCTGGTGAAATGACCTACCGCCAAGTTGGCCCCAATGATATTGAGCTAACGATTACCACCTATACCAAAATTAGTCCACCGAGTGATCAAGCGGATAGAAATGAACTCAATGTAGATTGGGGAGATGGTACTCCAACAGTGCAGTTGTCACGGGTGAGTGCCACTTTGATTTTTAACGACATTCAAGAGAATGTCTATATTGGCAGGCACTCTTATCCTGGTGCGACGACAACAACTCCTTATGTTGTATCCATGCAAGATCCCAACAGAAATGATCGCATTCTAAACATTAACAATGGAAACTCTATTGGAGTAGCCTTTTATCTGCAAACAGAGGTTTTTCTCTTTAACTCTGCCTTTTTTGGCTACAATAGTTCTCCTATTTTATTAGAAAAACCAGTAGATTTTGGTGTGAAAGGGGAAATTTTTCAACACACTCCCAATGGATTTGATCCCGATGGAGATAGTGTTGCTTATGAGTTGATAATCCCTATGCAGGATCGTAATAACAATGTACCTGGTTATAGAGATGTGAACCTAGTGCCACAAAATCCTAATAACAGCTTTACTTTTAATGATACAACAGGCTTGTTTACGTGGGATGCGCCACAACAAGCAGGAGAATATAATATAGCCATCTTAGTAAAATCTTACAGGAATGGACAGTATCTAGGAGGAATTATTAGAGATATTCAAATCAAGATAGAAGATGCAACCAATACGCCTCCTAAATTGGAGGTCATCGCAGATCTCTGTGTACAAGCAGGAGAATTGGTGGAGTTTGATGTAGAAGCTTGGGATGAAGATATTCCATTGCAATTAGTGACGGTTACTGCTACAGGAGGGCCACTATCGAATACAATTGTGTCTCCTGCTACCTTTAATAGTGTTTCAGGAACAGCACCTCCAGGTTTTCCTTTGCGCAGTCAATTTCGTTGGCAAACGGTCTGTGAGCATGTGCAACCACAAGCGTGGCAGTTGGTCTTTAAAGCCAAGGACAATTATACACAGAACGGTGTCAATGCGTCTCTGGCAACCTTCAAAGTCGTTCGTATTAATGTAGTAGCTCCACCGCCACAAAACCTACAAGCAATAGTAGCTGGAAATACAACTACCCTAACTTGGGATACCCCTTATCCTTGTGAGAACTCTGTTAACTTTTTTGGTTTCTCTGTTTGGCGGAAGCTGGGATGTGATAATTTCTCTCCTGATAGTTGCCAAGTGGGTTTATCAGGGCAAGGGTACACACAGATTAGTACAACTTATGTCAACAATGTCTCTGGTGGAAGTTATACTTTTGTAGACAATACAATACAGGCAGGTACCGCTTATAGCTATCGCATCTTGGGAGAATTTGGAACCCCCATTTATCTCAATGGAAATATTGTTAACTATTCTAACTTCTTGCCTAGTCGAACATCAGACGAGGTTTGTATAGAAACACAAGAAGATTTGCCCATGATTATCAATGTTGATGTAGAGGCAACGAGCACAACAGCAGGAGAAATCTTTGTACGTTGGACCAAACCACAAGCAAGTGAATTGGATACGTTGTTTAATGGCCCTCCTTATCGTTATGAACTCTACCAATCAGTTGGTCAAACAGGCAATGCCTTTGGGGCAACTCCTATTTATCAATCGCCACTGTATTCTGCGTTTTACTTGGCGAATGATACTACTTACACTGCCTTAAACTTAAACACGCAAGATGATCCTTATACCTATAAGGTAGTCTTCTTTGCTAATAACGATACTTTAGGGGATACAAAGATTGCTTCTTCCATTTATTTGACTGTTGCTTCTAGTGATGAGCAGAATGCTTTGACATGGACTGAAAATGTCCCTTGGCAGAATACCAGTTATGAAGTCTATGAAGAGGTTCCTACAGGAAGCAATAACTTTAATTTATTAGCTGTTGTCACTAGACCTGCTTATATTCATACTGGTTTGACAAATGGTGAAGAGTATTGTTATCGGATTCGAAGTTTAGGCTCTTATAATACCGATTATACACCAGATACCTTGTTTAATAAATCGCAAATTGCTTGTGGGACACCATTGGATACCATTCCTCCTTGTGCGCCTGATGCTTCGGCTATTGTAGCAATTTCGAGCTGTGATGTAATTCAGGACGATGCCAATAACCCAGAACGCTTGCCTTGTCAAGGAGTGATTACGGACCCCGAATTCTTATTCAATAAAATTACTTGGACGAATAATCAAGGAAGTTGTGGTGACGATGTAGCGAGCTTTAAAGTCTATTTTGCTCCTTTCTGTGATGGTAATTATACCTTGGTGTATGAATCGCAAGGCTTGCAAGATACCTCCTTTACCCATGTACCCTCTCCAACTAATTTAGCGGGATGTTACTACATTACTTCTATTGATTCTGTGGAAGTGAATGGAGGAGGAAATGAGAGTAGTCCTAGTAGTCCCATTCGCACGGACAATTGCCCTTTTTATGATTTGCCAAACACCTTTACGCCAAATAATGATGGAGCAAACGATTTATTTACACCTTGTTTAATTTATCGTTACATCAATCGGGTAGAATTCACTGTGACCAATCGTTGGGGACAGGTTGTTTTTGAAACGAATGACCCTGCTATTAATTGGGATGGTCGGGATCAGAACACGGGACAGGAATTGCCAGAAGGGGTCTATTTTTATCTTTGTAAGGTAGAACAGAAATGTCTGTCTTGTGATGCCTTAAAACCTTTGAAAGGCTTTATTCACTTAATCAGAGCTTCTGAATAAGTTCTTTTAGAATAAAAGATTCATTATAAATCGCTTGTAAACCTTGTTGACCAGTTATTAATGCTGCCAATAGAAACAAGATTTACAAGCGATTTTTTATACCCTAAATCGAATTATTGATAGAGAGTCAATGGCTTGATTTGCTGTCGTGTAATTCGCCTTGATTGTTAAGTAAAGGTTATCTAAAAGGTTTTTTTCTCTAAAAAAATTGTATTTTGATCGCATTCCTAGTACGCCTTCTATGAAATAGGATTCCTAGAAGAATACAGGTGTCTCTAAATTATTTATAAATCCCCCAGATTGTTTTTTTGACATAACAAATTCCCTTATAATGAAATGTTTGTTCTTCTTACTTTTGTGTGTATTTTCCCTGCAACTAATCGCCCAAGAAGTTAGAAAAGAATCTTATGATGATGGAAACGTAAAAGCTGAAGGCGCTTATAATTCCGCTAAAATCAAAACAGGCCAATGGAAGTATTATTACACCAATGGTAAATTAGAAGCTGAAGGTTCTTATAATGGTAAAATGGCCACAGCTCGCCCTGTCTTAGTGCGAAAAGGTAGAAACTCTGCCATTAATGACGAAGGTGTTGTTCGAGATGGGAAGTGGACCTTTTATTATACGAATGGTCAACCAAAAGCTAGTGTTACGTACAAAGATGGTTGTCCAAATGGAACCTTAATAAAATGGTATAAGACAGGAGAAAAAATGGAAGAAAGCACTTATGCTGGTTGCAAAGTAATTACCAATCGAAGACTCTGGGCAAAAGAAGGTTGGTTAAAGCAAGAAACCATAGATGAGGGAAAAGGCCGTAGTGTGCAGGTCGAATGGTATAAGAATGGCCAAAAGAAAGCCGCTATTCCCTATAAAAACGGCAAACAATATGGCCGTGTTAAACGCTGGTATAGCCACGGACAAAAAGAAGAGGATGTTATGATGAAAAACACCCGCGTTCATGGCTCGTACCGCTCTTGGTATACCAATGGTAATAAGCAACGGGAGTTCTTTTCTATTAACAATGTCATGAATGGAGAATACAGAGAGTGGAACGAGGATGGACAATTGTTATGGGAAATTAGAGAATTAACAGACGAGAAAAAAATACTAGTGATCAATTATTGGCCAGATGGCACCATTAAGATGAAAGGCAAATCTAATATGCCAGCATCTTTAAGTATCCATGAATGGTCGCAAACAAGAGACGGTTACTGGACTTATTGGTATGAAGAGAGTGTTACCCGCTCCGAGAAATATGACAATGGTCAATTGTTAGCAGTAGAAATGCCTTAATATTGGAAGTAGAAGATGGAACAAATTGAATTTGACAGAACGCAACGTTGGCGTTTGGTGCTAGGAAAAGAAGCAGAAGAAGCGCAGCCAACTGCTCCTGTTGATTTATCAGGGGAGGGTATGGAAATGGACGCGGCATTAGCCGCACTCTATGAAGATGGAAATTCTAAAGGAGGACTTGGGAGTTCAGCGCCTAAAGTAAACCGTTGGTTAGGAGACATTCGCAAGTATTTCAAAACCCCTGTGGTTCAAGCTATGCAGCGTGACGCTCTAGAAAACCTAGGCTTAAAGGAAATGCTCCTAGAACCAGAATTATTGGAAAGCGTAGAGGCTGACGTACATCTAGTGGGCACTTTACTCTCTCTTAATGGTGTTATTCCAGAAAAAACAAAAGAAACGGCGCGTTTAGTTGTTCGCAAAGTAGTCGAGCAATTGACCCAAAAACTAGAATACCCACTTTTGCAAGCCATAAAAGGTGCCCTCAGTTCGTCCGTTAGGAACCGTCGCCCTAAGTTTCAAGAAATCAATTGGCACCAAACAATTCGCCTTAACCTTAAACATTATCAGAAGGACTACCAAAGCATTATTCCGCACCAACTTATAGGCTATGGCCGAAAAGGACAAGCACTAAAGGAAATTATCTTGTGTGTGGATCAAAGTGGTTCTATGGCTAGTTCGGTGGTTTATTCTAGCATTTTTGCGGCTGTCTTAGCTTCTTTGCCTGCGCTCAAAACGCATTTAGTGGTTTTTGATACAGCGGTTGCTGATTTGACAAAGGACTTAGATGATCCTGTTGATTTGTTATTTGGAACGCAGTTAGGAGGAGGTACGGATATTAATAAAGCCTTACACTATGTGGAAGGATTAGTGCAAACACCAGACAATACGATCTTGGTATTGATCTCTGATTTGTATGAAGGTGGTTCTAATGAGCCCCTATTCCAGAAAGCAAAACAATTACAACAAAAAGGATTACAGTTTATAACACTCTTAGCACTCAACGATGAAGGTGCACCTGCTTATGATCGTACGGTTGCAGCTTATTTTAACAGTTTGGAGATCCCTGTATTCGCCTGTAGCCCTGATCAATTTCCTGACATGATGGCTACCGCGCTTAAGAACGAAGACATTACTCAATGGATGGCTAGAGAAGCGATTGTGGCTCGTTAGGCAGACCGTTATTCGTTCCTATAAAAACCTCACGCCTTCATAACTAATATGTTATGAAGGCGTGAGGTTTTTTATCCTATAAAGAAGGAATAAGTTTTAATAGGTTTTGGTCATGCGTTCTGGGATGGCAATAATATAATCGGCTGTATTGCGGCTCTCTTGATTGAGTTTATCAACTTGATCTTGTTCTACGCTAGTAATGACTACAATATTAAGGTTAGGATTCATTTGACGCAGATACCAAACAATACCTTCTTTGTTGTTGGAATGGAAACTACCATTGAAGTGTAAGAAGAGTTCTCCTTCATTCCAGTTCCCATAAATGAAGTGTGCCATTGTTGCATCTTTAATCATTTGTGCTTGGGGGTAATACTTAGGGTCGCTGTTTCCTGCGCCATGCATTGCCGCGCCCATTTCTAACATTTCCTTATAACAAGCTACATCATAATCTTCTTGAATTGGTAAAGGCGCTATGAATACCTTAGAATATTCTGGTAAATTGTCTAGGCTTTCTAAACCTTTCTTAAAAACAGCAGAAGCGTAACGACGAGGGATGTTAGTAGCAACAAAACTTAGGTTGTTCTCTTTTGCAAAAGACACCAGCGGCTTATAATCTGTTTGGTAGTTGGGCCACAAGCGTGTTTCTTTCTCAAAGTTTTTCTCTGAAATAAAGCCTAAGAAATATTCATTGACTAATAATTGATTATCTGACTCTAACATTTCAGCTCCTAAGACCAAGTTTTGGTCTTCTTGCGTATATAAATCTCTAGTGATTTCTAATTCCAACCAATGGCAGATAGGATTGTTGTGCAGTTCTCCAAAGAAGACAATATCTGCTTCTTCTATGTCCTTTAGCATTTTACTGTAGGTTGCCTCTTTTCCCTTTTGATTGAAAATCGTATATGCCTTGGGTTGAGCTAAAATAGTGGTGGAGAAAGCTAAAGTAAGAACTAGTAAACTGAGAATACGCATGTAACAGAAATTTGTAGTGAATAGATAATCATTGGTTGTTAGAGGACAATCATAAGTTAATGAGCCAATGTTCGTAAAGATACTAAGTATTCAACTTTATTACAAATAGGAAGGAAAGAGGAATATTCCTCCTATTTTTTCCTTTTAATCAGTGGACTGCTTTCTTGCTCTTTTGAATATTCCTCTAGAGGCTTTTTTAAGAAAGTAGTTTTTAAAACTTTCCTGATAATAGAGTTATTTTACCAGTAAACAAGGCTGTTTTTATAAAAAAAGGACGCTATCACGTCCAAACTAGTCTTTTTGTTTTTAAGCCGATTAGAGGTCGATTTAGAGCCTCGTTTTAACAAAAAATGAGACACTCAACAAAGGGTGAAATAAAAAATCTGTACACAGTTGATTTTTAATAAATTACAACTTGTTCTTATCTTATGTTTATTAGGGAGAACCGTGTTTTTTTTGTACCTTTGTCAAGTTCTTTACCCTAGGACAGAAGTGTACTAGACATTAGAAAAAAACAAAGCAAAAAATATGGATTCAACCCAAAAAATAATACCGATTAATATTGAGGATGAAATGAAATCGGCCTATATAGATTATTCTATGTCCGTTATCGTTTCTAGAGCCTTGCCCGATGTTAGAGATGGCTTAAAACCAGTACATCGTCGTGTGCTTTATGGTATGTCTCAATTAGGATTGACGGCTTCTAAAAGCCACAAAAAATCCGCGCGTATTGTAGGAGAGGTTTTGGGAAAGTATCACCCACACGGTGACTCATCTGTTTATGATACCATGGTGCGTATGGCACAACCGTGGTCATTGCGTTATCCACTCGTTGATGGACAAGGAAACTTTGGTTCTATTGATGGAGATAGCCCCGCAGCAATGCGTTATACAGAGGCCCGTTTGGAACGCATTAGTAATGAAATTTTAGCAGACCTAGGAAAAGAGACTGTAGACTTTCAGTTGAACTTTGATGACTCTCTTAAAGAGCCTACTGTTTTGCCTACAAAGTTGCCTAACCTATTGGTCAATGGAACTTCTGGTATTGCTGTTGGTATGGCTACAAACATGTTGCCACACAACTTGACCGAAGTTATCAATGGTATCTTGGCTTACATTGATGATCAAGACATTACGATTGAAGGGTTAATGGAACACATTAAAGCGCCTGATTTTCCGACAGGAGGCACTATATATGGTACAGAAGGTGTACAACAAGCAATGGCTACAGGTCGTGGTCGTGTTGTCGTTCGTGCGAAGTCCGAAATCGAAGTAACCAAGAACGGGAAAGAGCGTATTATTATTACAGAAATTCCTTATCAGGTTAACAAGGCCAGCTTGATTATGAAAATCGCCGACTTGGTGAATTCTAAGAAAGTAGAAGGTATTTCTGACTTGCGGGATGAATCTGATCGCCGTGGTATGCGCATTGTTATTGAAATCAAGCGCGACGTAAGCCCTAATGTTGTTTTGAGTAAGTTGTTTAAGTATAGTCCGCTTCAATCTTCTTATGGAGTAAACAACATTTGCTTAGTTGATGGCCGTCCAGAACTCTTAAACATCAAAGAGATTATTAGAGAGTTTGTTAAATTCCGTTTGGAGGTAATTTTACGCCGTGCGCAATTTGATGAACGAAAAGCTCAGAAACGTGCCCACATCTTACAGGGCTTGTTAGCGGCATTGGATCGTTTGGATGAAATCATTGCCTTGATTCGCGCCTCTAAGAATGGAGAAGAAGCGAAGATCGGTTTAATGGCCTTTGACTTTACGCCTAAAGGAGATGCGTTGGACGGTTTCTTAGGAGAATATCCATTGAATGGTAACCGTCTATCAGAAGAACAAGCAAAAGCGATTCTAGACATGCGTCTACAACGCTTAACTGGCTTAGAGCGCGACAAATTAGTGGCAGAACATACAGAATTGATGGCATTGTTAGAAGATCTAGCAGATATTATCAATCGCGAAGAACGCCGTTATAGTATTATCAAAGAGGAATTAGGAGAACTAAACGACAAGTTTGGTGATGAACGTCGTACCGATATCACTTTTGCAGAAGGAGAAATCAGTATTGAGGATATGATTGAGAATGAGCAAGTGGTTGTTACTATTTCTCACTTAGGTTATATCAAACGTACACCTGTCTCTGAATACCGTACACAAACAAGAGGAGGAGTTGGTGCCAATGCTGCCAAAACAAGAGATAAAGATTTTGTAGAGCATATCTTTGTTACCAATACCCATAATTATTTGCTCTTATTTACTGCCAGGGGACGTTGTCATTGGTTAAGAGTATACGAAGTGCCAAAGGGAGCCAAAGCTTCAAAAGGGCGCGCTATACAGAACCTATTGCAATTGCAAGGGGGAGATGCGATTAAGGCTTACATTCCTATTGAGAATTTAAAGGATGAAGATTTCTTAAAATCACACAACTTGATTTTTGCCACCAAACGAGGCATTGTTAAGAAAACAGATATTACAGCCTACTCTCGTCCAAGAAGCAACGGGGTTAATGCTTTAACCATCCGTGAAGATGATGAGTTACTAGAGGTTAAATTAACCGATGGTCACAACCACATTATCTTAGCTACACGAGAAGGGAAAGCGATTCGCTTTAAAGAACAAGATGTTCGAGAAATGGGTCGTACAGCAACAGGTGTTCGAGGCATCAAGTTAGGTGATAACATAGAGAACGTTGTTGTAGGAATGATCTGTGTTAGTGAGCATGATGAGAAGAAAGTGTTGACTATTGCTGAGAATGGCATTGGTAAGCAAACCATATTAGAAGAGTATTCTCCTCAGAAACGTGGTGGCATGGGAGTTAAAACCATCAAAATAACTCAAAAAACAGGCGATTTGATTGCGATCAAAGCAACAACAGAAGACGATGATTTAGTAATCATCAATCGTTCTGGTCTAACTATCCGTTTAGCGGTTAAGAATGTTCCCACTACTGGGCGAGCAACACAAGGGGTTAAATTAATCAACTTGCGTAAGAACGATGCGATTGCAGATGTTGGTTTAATTGTAGATGGCCAGTTAGAAGAAGACGAAGAAGAGTTGGATGGAACTTTAGAGGATGCCGCAGCTAATGACGTTTCTGATACGGCTTCTACAGAAGCTACAGACGAAGAAGAGTAAATATTTATTACAACATAATCTTTACCGTTAATAATAGAGCAGCTTCCATTAAGATGGAGGCTGCTTTTTTTATTGTATTTTTTGAGAAAAGTCAAACGATAGAATAGATTAAAAAAAGCTCTTTCGAGGTCTCTCTCTTTCAAAAAAAAAGAGGTCATATAAAAATGGCAAGGTATTTTCATTATTTTTGCTTGACGGGCAGTAAAACTGTTCTATCCAGCACGAATTTATTAGAAAACCATTGAAGGCAGGCTCTTAAAAGCCTCCATTTTATTTCAAGAAAAAGAACAACAGAGCAAGATGAAGAAATTTTTTTTAGGCTTTTTAGCTTTGGCTAGTGTAGCCACGATGCAGGCGCAGAATCAGAACCCCAAAACTGCGACAACGAATGCTTCTACGAGCTTGAGTCTCTATGATACCGATCCTACCAATTCAGCAGAGTTGGAAAAAGCTAGAAAAGACATTGATTATGCTGCAGGGCATGAAAAAACAATGACGGATCCTAGAGTTTGGCGCACCAGAGGTAAAATTTACAATCGTGTTGCCTTTAACAATGAATTAAAAAGTAAAAACAAAGATGCAGGTGTTAAGGCCCTAGAGTCTTTTGATAAAGCTTGGGATTTGGAAGCTGCCAAATTAAAAGAAAAAGGAAAAGACATTGGTAAGATTCCTGCTAAGCCAGAATTTCAAAGTGGTTATGAGGCAACAGCTCGCGCTTTGTATAATGGGGGAGCAGATGCTTACAATGCAGAAAATTATGAATTGGCTTACCAATCTTTCATGGGCATCATGGGGATTACTCCTAGAGTCAAAGAAGGATTAGCCAAAAAGCCTGTCAAGTTAGTGACCATCACTAAAATTGACATGGTGCAAGAAGCAGCTCGTTTAGGTGGCATGGCTGCTATACAATTGGGCAAACCAGAGGAAGCAGAGCGTTTGTTACTGCCTTTATTGGATGGAAAGAAAATTGATGAGCAATTTATTCCTACCACCTACAGCATGTTAGCTACTTCTTGGCAAAAAGCAGGGAATATGAACAAAGCCAAAGAAATTTTAGGCAAAGCACGTCAATTATACCCAGCGAACCAAAGTTTGTTAATTTCAGAGATCAACATCGCTTTGTCAGAAGGCAAATTAAAGGAATTAGAAGGTAAATTGAAGCAAGCAGTAGAAGCAGATAAAGAAAACGTAGAATTACACTTTGTTTTGGGTAATGTTTATGATGGGATTTTTAGAGAAAAATTAGAAGCGGGCGAAAGCGAAGTTGCTAGTGATTTCTTTAAGAAAGCCGTAGATTGGTACTCTAAAGCCGCAGAAATTGACACCAAACACTTCAATTCTCTATATAGCTTAGGCGCTTTACATGTGAATTATTCCAACTCTTTTGCTAAGGACATGAATGAGATCACCAACATGAAAGACCCTAAGTATAAGGAATTAGAAAATGGATATAACAACCTGTTAGACAAAGGATTAGTTCATTTATTGGCTGCTGAAAAAATCCAAGGAGATGATATTGGAGTAGCTATTGCGCTGAAGGAAGTGTACAGCCGTAAAAACGATGAGAATAACTACATGAAATACAAAGCTAAAGTAGAGCGTTTGCAGAAATAAATAGTTGTGAAGCTTACCAATAAAAAAGTGTCTTTTCCAGAAGGAAAAGACACTTTTTTATTAATTCAATGTTTATGCTTCAATAGAAGAAACGTAACAGGTATAGATGCTTTTATAAAAAAGTTCAAGAAGCAGATCGTTAGAAGCATACAAGGCGCTTGTGAATCGCATAGATTTTTCTTGGTAAACGCAGATCTATATTAAGTACTAGAAAATAGCTTGGGGGAGTTGTAATTTCAGAAGTGTATAGCTTCTAAGATTATTGTTAAAGCAGGTCGAGCTATGGAGAAGGGAAATGGAAGTAAGGTTTTTGCTAGGCTTCACCTGTTTGTTGTTGTATGGACTGTTAGGGGGGATGAAGTTTTTATTAGGCTTAGTTTTCGAAAAAAGTTATTTAACATAAGATAAGGTATATAAGGCTATATTTTTAGCTTGAATAGCAGGAGAGTAGAGATCTGCTATACTATATTTTTAGAGGGTTTCAATCAAAAAATAGTATTTTTTGTTCTATTGATTTAGACAATAAAATATAGTGCTAATGGTTAATGAAGATACTTTTTTTTATGATTTTATTATAGGAGTGGATCAAGATAAAAAGCAATGGAAGGAGCGCAACATAAAGATGCCAGCATCTAACCCTTTACATGCTTTACAGCTTTATAGATTGTTTACTCTTGGGAGAAATAATATAGATAATTACTACTTTAAGAATTTAGATTTTGCTATAAAGCCGTTAAAAGTTAAAGAGGCAGACCCCATCTTGTATTTTTTAAAATATTCGGTTCGCAGGATCATTGAGTACAAGAAGACATCAACAAACGGACGCACACAGCCAAGATTTAAACGTTCAAGAGTGTTTTTTATATCAGATGGGCTAAAACTTAAAGAGGTCAAATAATAAGCACAAAAAATGAAGAATAGCCACAAAATAGGAATGTTAATAGTTGGAATTTTCCTTTGGAATTCTGTATCGAGCAGCGCGGGAGCTGGTCTTGATATGTCTGATTATACGCCTAATATTATCAATGGATACAATACAGGCTATTTAACACAACATCCAACTTTAAGATACAATAATAGGAGTCTTGGGCAGATTGAGCAAGTTGTAATACATCATTTTGCTCAAGCTGGACAAGATGCAAAGATTGTTGCTAGTTATCACACTTGGCATAAGGATGCAAATAAGAATGAATGGCCTGGTGCGGGATATAGTTTTATAATAAATGAGGATGGAACAATAGTTATTTGTTTTCCCTTGGGTAAAATTACATACGGGATCAAGAACGAGAATACTAAAAGTATTAACGTTGCTCTGGCTGGTGACTTTGACAACGAACAAGTGAGAGAGGTACAAATAAAGGCACTTTATTACATCTTATTGATGATTAAACAAGAGGTACCACAGGAGTTAAAATTGATCGGCCACAGGGACGGAAAATATACCTCTAAAAGTTGTCCAGGAGAGAACATGTACAACTATTTAAAAACAATGCCTATTCCACCAGGATATTATAAAGGCGGTAAACTAGTTGCTTAATTTATGAAGAACCAGGATCACGGTATGAAAAAAACTTGGGGGGCTGTAGCGCTTTTTTTGGGAGCATATCTAGTAGTTAATAAAATAGCTAATAAGGATAAGATACCAGCTATTGATTATCTAATAGCACCAGTAAGCGCGGCCAATGGACAAACGCCAACAGGGCAAGGAAGCAATAGTATTGCTTTGCCGCAACACCCTACAAAGAAATTTAACCAAGGGACTTTGTCCAGACTTACGCAGGTAGTGATATATCAATCAGGAAGCGAAACGGAGACAGTTCAAGAGATTGCGCAAGATCATATCATTTTTGGAAGTTCTCCAACAATCAGGTTTCATGAGTATATAGAACGAAACGGGGATTTAGTTCATTGTAACCCTTATACCTCTATTATTCCTGATTTTAAGGACTCTAACAGTTATAGCCTTAATGTTGCCTTAGCTGGTGACTTTGACAAGCAAGCACCAACAGCCGCGCAATTGCAGACGCTCAATAAGTTACTAGCAGTAGAGATCAGGAAAGAAGTTGTACAGAATTTAACGGTAATAGGTTACCAAGGAAGTACAAGAGAGTATCTAGGAGCGACTTTATACAATGCTATTGCCGCAATACAATTGCCTAAAGATTATTCATTAAGTGTACTATATTAAAATAGAAATAATGTTATATCAAGACGGAGATAAATTGTACTTAACTCAAGAAGAAGTAAACGACTTAGTAACCCAACTACAAAATAGTTACGCAGGGCACGACGGCACAGCAGTACTAGTAATAAAAAGAACTATGTTTAAAGAAGAAGAAGGCGGCGTTTGTAATTGTTGCAAGCAAAAGAAGGAACAAAATAACTGAACGGTTGCAAACATGGGTTCGATTCCCTCCAGTTAACAGGTAAGGCCATTTGGCTAATTATATTAGGCTTGCAAAGCCTTTAGAATATGCAAAACGTTACTACACCAAAGCAACTAGAGCAAATGCCACTAAGGCAGATTAAAACCGCTCTAGTTGTGTTTTAAATCAAAGTTCCTGCTCTCCACTACCAATAGTAAGCAAGAACTAATCAAAAAATACTGTTAAAATGAAAGATCATTTTAAAGAAGGGCTTTCCCTTGCTCCAAAGATACGTTTTTTTGAGCTGTTTAACAAGAAAGCTGCTGCAAATTTTGGTCAAATGCTGTGTGATGATTTTCAAGCATGGTGGCAGACGATAAAAGGCCATAACAGGGGCGGCGTAGTTGCTAGCACAATAGATACCATGCACGCTATTTTAGGTTGCCTGGCTGCAACGATGGAAGACCTACGCGAGAATCAACCAGAATTATACATCAAGACGATTTTAACTGGTGAGTACTTTGTATTTGTCAATAGAGGCACCATAAGCTCCAAGATTAACCAGGGCGGAACCTACAAGAACACAAGGACAGGAAATAGGACGGCATATAATCAAATTAACCGCCTGTTAGAGGTAGGTTTTTTGGTAAAGAAGCTTAATTACTCTACTAAAGTAGATAAGAAGACAGGCGAGCTTTTAAACCCCTATCCAGAAGATTTAAACCCCAACGGAAACGGTCGAATTCAGCTTTTTTTAAACCCTGATGTATTCCAAGTGAATAAGAAATTTGCTCGAAAATTTGAAGAGCTAAAAGAGTATTTAATGAATACTTTTCCTATAGAAGTACCTTTTACTAAGAAGAAGAATAATAAAGTTAAAATAGATAGTACGGTAGATTGTGGACAAAGTGACTTAGACAACTTTAAGGCGGTGTTGGCTACCGCCAACGGTAACAATTTACAAAAAAGGCATGAACAGGCAGGCCAATTGATGGACAAAAGCAAATTTTCGCGCGGGAAAAAAAGAGATTTCCGCCGCAAAAAATACGAATCGGTGGAGGATGTACAGCAAAAAGAACTCCTGGGCCTTTGCAATCACTTGTTTTTCCCTCAGCGCCAATTTACCGAAACAATTACCAGCGATGCTCATACCGCTATAGCTCTACAATTGAACAGTATTGAAAAGTATGTTCATGAGTACAGAGCAGATAAAGTAAAATCCTACACCGCCCGCGATAAATACCAAAATGCTAAGCCAAAAACAAAAAATTGGATGCTGAAACGCTACTACAAGCGCCTACCCTCTTTGCGAAAAGCTGCACTGGAGATCCTAGCCGTTGCGCTAGGTATACAACGCAACCATGCCCAAAAGAAAGGTTATCTCCATAAGATACAACACTCATCTAATGATCCTGTTAGACTTTTTACATCTAGTAATCTAGAACATGCTATTGGCTATGCTTTGCGCGATTGGCGCAAACAAACAGACAATTATTTTGCAAATAATGATGATTTAGAAATCTATCATAATGCGGCAAAATTGAGTATAAAAGCCTACAGCGAAATTATAAAGAAAAATGTAGAAAAAGGCTTGTATCAAGGCTTTGTATACGCCGTGCAGCAGTTTAAAAGGTTTAAAGAGATCTTATCTAAAGCCGCACTTTCAGAGAGTAGCAAAAAATCTTTAGTTCTGGCATTTACTAACAGACTAACTCCCCTATACAAATTACTCCAGCCGAAAGAAAAAAGCCACTTGTACAGTTGCGCTATTACTAACTATCAATCAATTCTTTAAATGGCACGCATCAAATTAGAAGTTAAATATTTTGACAAGGATCATACTATTTCGCGAAAGAATGTAGGCCAAGAAGAACCAAATTTTAAGAGGTTAGAATCTAATATTTTAGGTGGGCACGCTGGTTGTTGGGATTGGGCAATAATGTACGTTAACGATGAATTAAGCCACTATTACCACCACAGTACAGGAGCCGACCGATTGAATAAGGTTGATTATTTCGAGGCAAAAAATAGGGATAAGGTGAATATTTACATAGTGTTCAAAAATGGCACTACTCGAACGATTACAGACAAGAGCACAGCAGATCTTCTCAACTATTTTAATGTATCAGTTGGATCCGTTCAGGCTTGGAAGAATAATAAGATCATAGCCGAGTACAAAGGCACAAGAATATTTTATAAAAGTTAACAAATACTTACCCGAAATGGCAAAGCAAGTTCCTATACAAATAACCTATAAACCTACTTGCCCTTATTGTGGCTGTGAAGACACTAATAATTTGATTAACAGTGGTAAAGAAGTCCTAAACGTATGCCAAAAATGTAAAAGGTACTATAAATATTGTTCTCTGCAAGTTAGAATGTATACCTCTAAGAAAATAGGAGAATAGCTAAGAGCATAACGAATTGATATAACACCATTTATTTAAACAACAAAAAAATACCACAATGAGCAAGAAAGGCAAAGTATCTGGAGTAATTCCAAAAAACGGAAATCCACAAGAGCACCCAAATTCAGAAGCACAAAAAATGCGCAAACAATATTTGGAAAGTGTAGAATTTTTCCCACAAAAACAAGATGCCCGAATCAATAAGATACAGGGGTTAATACAAGCTGAATTTGAAGATACAGAAACGAGCCAAGAAACGAAGCTCAGAAATAGCAAACTTGTATTAGAAGAAATAGCCAATTTGTTAGCAGAGACAGTACTATCAGGAATTTTATCAAGGGAAAATCTGATTGAATCCGTTTTTCATAAAATTCAGCAGATCGTAAACGAGTTGCAAGCACCCAGTAAGGAAGAGCAAGAATTAAAGAACTATATACAATTGGTTGCAGAGGAAAAATTTAAAGAGCATGAACTTTACTTTTTAGGCAATGAAGGTAAGATATTAGAACACATGCTGAAAGTATTTTTCTTGCTAAGTGATCGAATAATTAACTACACTCCTGAGGAGCCGACCAACTAAGAGCATAACAATATTTATTCAAACAACTAAAAAAAATGATCATGGATCAAGGAAAGGAAAAAGGAATAGAAGCATTTTTAGAAATGTTTAAAAGTGCTGTAGAGGAGCACAAAACACCAGTAGAAGCTTTTAGAGTATTTATAAGAGACCTACTAGCAAAAAACCAAGATGCGCAAATAGATGCGATAACAGAGTCATTCAACCAAAGACTAGCTATCTATAAAAATGACTATTGCGAAGCTTTTAAAGATTTAGCAAAAGACATGTTAAAAGTTAACGAGGAGATTTTAATTCCTGACGAAGTCCAGAAGCTACAAGAAGCAAACCTTTTCCCCAATCACCCTACTGTAGTCAATAGCTTTGCTCTTCATAATGAGTACAGAGTTATAGAAGTAGAATTCAAAGAGGATGATCATAAATTGACACAAATGTTTTGTAATAGCATACATAATGCTACTTATGAGCATGGAGCACTATACTTGAATATTTCTGAAGAAACAGCCCGTTACAAAGAATATTTAGGCTTGTATGATTTAGCCAAAGCTGGCGATTTATCAGGCAGAGAAGTAAATATAAAATTACGTGCTATTGCTATGAATTTAGAAATACACCAGCAAATAGAGCTAGAGAATAATTTTCCTGTGATCGCTCCTAGAAAATTTCCTTCTCCAATTTTACCAAGATAAAATGAATCAACAGCCGCCAAATAATATCAAAACAGAACAAACCGACTGGCCAACGTGTCCTTATTGCGGCTTTGAAGACCCAGAAAAGGCAGACGAAAGCGGCGATTATATAGATAAAAAATGCACAGAATGTGCAAAAATTTATTCAGTTGTCGGAATTAGAACATTAATGACGTTCTTTTTCTCTGAAAAGAAATAATTATTAAAAACGGGAAGAGTGCACCCACAAAGATACAGCTCTTCCCTATTCACTTATTCAAACAAACAAGACTATGAACAAGAAATTGAAAATATTAATACGCCAGCTGGCCGCACTTGTATCAATATGCGCTATAAGCTATACCCTTATAGATTTGTTCCCGTTAGAACACGCGGTTAGTATTACAAAATTAGAAAAGGACGCAAATGATGCCATGCAGCACTTATCTATTCTGGCTTTAGTAACCTTGGTTTACCTCACGTGCGCTAATCCAATAGTAATAATTAAACACACATTCAAGGACAAAAACGGGCATGATGCCCGCAGAAGAAAACCAACTACCAGACCATAGAATAACAACCGAAAACTAACCCTATAAAAAACGGGAAGGGTGCACCCACAAAGACACAGCCCTTCCCTATTCACTTATTCAAACAAACAAGTTAATGACTACAAGAAACAAAAATTCCTATCAAGCGAAAAGAGAATTAGAGAAAAAACAAAAGAAAGCGGCCAAATTAGCTAGAGAAATAGAAGAAAAAACGGCAGTAAAAAGTTTTGTTGAGAGCTGGTATGTTGTTTATCAATCGAGCAAATTTTTTAAATGGCTCTTGCAATTGGCAAGCGGTGTTACTGCAATTTGTGCCCTTTATTACCTACTACCACACTTCTATTTAATCTTAAAAATACCGCTTATAATGGCTGGTATTATCGGTTTTGAAATCTATGTAAAGCGGCCAATTGTTCATAACTTCTTTAGGGATTATTGTGTTAATGAATATGATTTGGAACCCTTCACGGCAACAAGCGCCCTTATTGCTGTTGCATTGAGTGTGAGCCTTTCTGTTTATGGCTCTACTAAGATGGTCTATTTGTTGTTTCCTGATGTGGAAGAAGGGCAACCCGTATTACTCGTTGCTGACGAAATCAACGCCACTTATAATAAAAGATTTGCTGATATTATGGCGGATCAAAAGAAGTTTTATAAATCGCGTTCCCATTATGGAAAATTAAGGAAAGAAGATAGCAAAATTGTAAGCACCTATGCTAATGATAAACGTCGAATAGATTCTTTTAAACGAGAAGCGCTGCTTATTATGGCGGATTCTAACAAAGTCCTTACAGCCGCCCACGCCGCAAATTATGAACAGCAACAAACAGTACTACAAAAGCAGCGCGAAGAGTGGCAATATGGCTTCATTGTAGGGGTTGTTATATTGGAATTGCTGTATTTTCTTTGCGTTTTTTTTGGATTCTATTATGTAATGGAAGCGAAAGACGAACGCGAAACGCCACGAAATACCACCACTTCAAGAGTTGATATGCAAGACCTCATCACACTTAGTGAGGGGCTAACAGAACAACAAAAACGAGAGCTGGTAAAAGGTATTGGCGTTAACGTTAACGCGAGTAGTCGCGTTCTTGGTACTAGTGTTGCTCCTAGAAGTATACAAATTACACAAGGCAATCAGGAAACCTCAATTCCTAAAGTCGTCAAAAAATCGCAAAAGAACGCGAAAAAAACGACAAATTGCGCCTACTGCAATAAGGAGTTTGTGCCAACTAGAAAAGGACATCTTTACTGTTCTACAGAATGTAAATCCTCTAACTGGAGAGCAAAGCAACAGTAATATTTTACCACTATAATAAATGGTCCTATGGGCGAGCCTTCAGATTTTTTTTTAACCAAAAGCGAACTTGAACAATTACTTGGTTTTACAATGCGCATAGCGTATAGAAATCAAATATTTACAGAGGATATAGTAATAGAGTTAGGCTTTGAGTCTTTGTACCAGTTTAAAACTAGGAAGAGTTTTAGTATACTAGAATCGAAGTCTATACGTGAATACTTACGCTCAATAGGTTTGCGTTAGATTATAGCTGCTAAACATCATGTTTAGCAGCTTTTTTTGTAAAAGCCGCTTAAATGTGAGTTTTAACAACTTGACTTTTAGTTGTTTATACTTTTAGACCTCCGCAGGTTGGCCAAATAAACCAGGATTGCCAGAGCAGAAGCTCTAGCAATCCTTTTTTTTGACCTATGAAGAACATTCTTAGGGCTTTTGCAGGGCTTTTCTAGGGTGTTTGCAGGGCTTTTCTAGGGTGTTTGCAGGGCTTTTCCAGTATAGTATATAGTATAGGTGGTATTAAAGGCTTAGAAAGAGGCTCTAACTAATTGCCTAGCATAGGTAGTACTACAATTGTTGATATTTTTTGTTAAAAAAATCAACATTTTACCAAATCCCGACCAAATCCCGACCAAATCCAAACCGAATCTTACCGAATCCCGACAGAATCCAGTAAAGACAAAAATTCTCTTGTTTTTAATAATTGTTTGTTATACGTTTGTATCTATTCTTTATACAAAATAAACTACTGTCTAATCTATTAAATACACATTATGTATCGAACAATCATTGTTAAAGTCAGCCTGTCTAAAGTTAAAGATATAGGAGATCCTAATTCCTTCAATTTAGATTATGAAAAATTATTTGGAGAGCCACTAACAACCGCCCCAACAGTTCAAGTGACAAAAAACGACGACACAGAACTAATTTTGACTATTACTGCCAAGCCTAAAGATAAGGCCAAAACAAAAAACACAGATTCCAATAAAGAGGAAGAGGTTAAATAATTTGCACTTTTCGCAAATGTTTGTTTGAAAGGGGGTAGGGCGTATGGGTGCGCTCTACCCTTTACAAGGCTTTAAAATTAGATAGATGGCAGATTTAAAGGATTTAGTAGTAGGGAGCTTAGCGCTTGTTGGTGTAATGGCAGTTGCAGAACGTGGAGCCTATGCCGTAGGGGAGGAAATAGGAAATAATATTGACTATCAGGTAAACAAACCTATTGTCAATTTAAATAGATCCTTGGAGGGAATTGTTTTGGTAACGCTTCCTGTAGGCATCACAAATGACAATAGTTTTTCTATTCAAATAGATAAATTCCAAGGCAAAATTTTTTACGGGCAAACTTATTTATCTGATATCTTGATTAATCAACCACTTTCATTAGGAGCAAACAAATATACTAAGGTAAAATTGCTTTTTGAAGCAGATATAAACGAAGCAATGACCAGCGTTGCAGGTAATTACATCAACACAGGTACTACAAGTTTATTAAATAGCCTCTATCTAAAAGGAGTATTACAAATTTTAAGTACCTCTTTTAGTGGGAGTTTATCAATTCCTATAGAGTTACCAATTCCTATAATATGATTGATACCAGTTTTATTGATACTAGTAGTATTCCAGATTATACAGGAGTAGTAGATGTCAAGCACGAAAGAGGAAATACCAGAGATATTATTAATGTAGTGCTCAAAGTTAATACCGAAAATGATAGTCGTTTTAATAAGTTTTCAAGGCAGTTTCCCCCAACCTTAGCAGGTTTGCACCTTCTCTGGGCATGGGTTCGGAACAATATAAAGTATATAGAAGATGGTTTTGGGTATCAATATATCAAGTTACCAGAAGCATTATTTGGCATAGGGAAAGGGGATTGTAAAAGCTTTACACTTTTTGTTAATCAAGTATTAAAGTGTATTGGGTTAAGTTATTATACCAGGTTTGCAGGTTATGAGGGGGAAGATTTTACACATGTTTATACAGTTGTGCTCCTCAATGGAAAAGAAGTTCCTTTAGACGCTGTATACAATCGTTTTAGTAAAGAAGTCAAGTACACTAAAAAAGAAGACCACATGACTAATATTGCAGTAATTAGAGGGATACCAAAAAACATTAAAACAGTAGGGAACGCCCCTACTAGTTTGGAAGAAGTGCAGCAGCGCAAAGCCTACATACCAGAGCAAGCGCCTATCAATTTCCATAAAAACAGTTATTCAACATCACATCTACTTTTATTAAAGCAGCGTTTGCAAATATTTGGTTCAATGCGTGGAGGCATAGAATCTTCTATTAACAAGGCTGTTAACATGGTAGATGGGGCTATTAAAAATGGTTATTTAAAAGAGGGCATTATTGATGACTCTTTGCAAAAAGTGGCCGCCCAAGTCACCTTGCTATTGGGTCAGCCTGGTGATAGTATGGGTTACGGCGGACGGGGGCAAAAAAAGGCATTTTTGCAAGCCAAAGCAGGAACAGAACTTGCAAAAAGCAAAATAGGAAGTTCTTTAAAGCTTAAAGATTTAGGAAGTTTGTTTTATAAACAAATAGGGGGAACGGGTGCCCCTACAGATCCTTTCCAGTTTGAACCATTAGTAAAATTATTACCTAACGGAGATGTTGACCCCTTTAAGCTGGTGACAACTACCCAAATACAAAACAACCCCAATGCGTTGCTTTTTTGGGGTAGAGATACTTTCGAGTATCAAGTACCATTAAGTGATTTTTGGAACGATTACCAAAAAACTAAACAGGATTTTATACAGGCGCACCCTGGTAAAATGGCAAAACAAGATAAAGTAAGCGAACGGTACGCCTTTGCTAATCAGGCTTCTTATGATTTGTTTTTAGAAGAAATAAAGGCCAATTCTGGCGTTTTGTCAAAATGGATCAATGAACTGTTTAGAGTCAAAAAGAAGGGCGTTAATAATGCAAATCCTGCCTCAGGAACACTCTACAACTTTTTAAATACAGTAAACGGCGCTACCTACAATGACTTCCCCGAAAAAGTACGCTTTAAAGGTCTTTCTCAACAAGGCTATATTGCCGCCTGTGTTGACTTCTCAGGCGTTGCGCGTAGTTTGGTAGAAGCAATGCTAATCAACGGCGTAATGGCTGACATGGGAGGGCATGAGCCTAAAGCGGTTTTAGAAGCCTTGCTTCATGGGAGTAAACCTGGTATTGGCATCATAGATCCTGCTACTTTAGCTGTTATTGCTACTATTGCCACTACTTTATTAACTACTGCGGGAGGTATCATAACAGTTGCAATGAATAACGGAGCTAATAAAGCGGCAATGCTTGACCAGAGCATGAAAGATAGCGCACAGTTTGCCAATCAAAATGCTTCTACTATTCCTCACGAATTAGATTTTGCGGCACCTGTAGCCCCTCCAAATGGGAGCGGCGGCGGTGGCGGTGGTAGTGATCCTAGCGGAAGTGGTGATGATGTTGCTACCTCAGGAGGTAGCACTTTGTTAAAAATATTAGGGGTTGGTGCTGCTGGCTATTTGCTGACTAGAGGCAATGCTACAGAAGAAGATATTTAATAACAGATTTAAAAAAAATGTAATGGCAAAAAAAAGAAAAAAGGTTTCAAAATGGAGTAAAGCGCTAGGAGCTGCTTCAACCAATTGCGCGGAAGGCACCGCAGAAAGTCAGAAAAAGTTTGAAAAAGCCGCAGATGATTACATCAAAGATGCCGTAAAAAAAGGCAAAAAAAAATCTGAAGCGAAAAAATCTATTAACAAACTAAGAAACTGCAAAAAAGGCAGAAGATAGCAACTAAACCTAGTTTCAAAATTCTAAAATAGAAAATTATGTGTGGATGTGATGTTGGCCTTTATGGCCATGATTATGATGAACCCGATTATATTGGGGGATTTGAAGATCTTCAACCCAATACGTTGGTAAAAGCTGCCGTATTTATTGCCTCTAGTAGTGGTGGCGTTATTGCGGCTAGTCAGGCTGAAAAGTTTTTGACTCTTAATAAAGACGGCACGCCAAAAACAAAAGGTTTTTTAGCCACTCCAGCCGATGAAGATAAACGAGATTACGCTTTTATTGGAACAGGTGTTTTAACGGCTGGTTTAGGGCTGGTCTCTAATGGTAAAGTTGGCGATTGGCTCTTCGGTTTTGGCGTTGGTTGGGGAGGTTATGGTGCAAATCGTCTTTTGGCTAAAAAAGCGCCTAAGCTTTTATATATACCTGCTGCGGCTCCTGCTGTTTCGGGATATGAAACAATGCAACGCAACCCTACCAGAAATGTACTGCATGGCTTCAATAGTAGCATTGAAGAAATGATGCAAGATGCCGAGCAAATGCCTGTAACTAATCCAATTCATAAGACTGCAAAAAAGGAGGAAGTCTATCAAGAATATTTTGGGTAGAGCTGAAAAAATCGAGATTCAATAATTTAATTTACTCTTTAAAAACAACAACTCATGCAATCAGGTATGAATATAACGATTTTAGATAACCCCGAATTATACAATGACAATAAAGGTCTTGGCAAATTAAAAGCTAAGTTTATTGCAATGGGAGGGGACGAAAACGAATTTGAGGCTTTAGAAATCGTCCATTGTCAATTAATAGCTTATGTTCCTATAGAAAATGCAAGTTTTCCAGAAGCTAGATTTGGGTATGATTACGGTGATCCTTCTATTATTTTAGAAGATAATGACGCTTTTCTCGCTAATCGTGTTGCTCTTGGTTTTGTCTCTGTTCCAAATGGAGAAGATATTTCCCACCAAGAAGTATTATACTATAATTCTCCTCTAGATTTCCCTTATCAAGCTCCTGGAGCAGTAGAACAATACAAGGCAATTGAAGCGCTTTATAAACTGGAATTTAGCTTATACAACAATAATAGACAAGTAGAATTTCATGGCAGTTGTTTAAAAAAGGTACCAGAACATAGAGTTAGGGGGCAGTTACATTATCCAGAAGGTATTTTTCACCACTTGCCAAGCCAAGTATTATTTAAAGGTACCGAGGTCATGAAATTTAAAGCAGAGAATCATACATCTGCTGAAATTGATTCTCTGCCTGGTGATAAAAACGCTCAAAAAATGTACGCTGCTTTCCATGTGGGAGGTCTTCGCATTCGTCGAGGTTCTGAGGCCTTAGCCATATTATTTAAAAGTTTAGAGAAAAACTACTGCATTCAATAAAAAAACTTCTTATGTCTATACCTATCAATTACGGAATGAATACCAAAACGTTTTCTATTCCGTTAAAAAGCGGAAAGTTTAATTATAGTTTAGGTTCTGTTATTAGAGAAACTGTTTTTAAGCACGCTAATGCTATAACAGGTATTGTTTTTAGGTTTGATATGAGCAGTACAGGTTTATATACAGATGAAAAGGGAATGCCTCTGGTGCCAGCGGCTACGATGCGCAACAGTTGGCTAAACTTGTACGATTTAAAGGGTCAAGTGTTATTAGGTAACCATAATTTACAAACATTATCAACAGATTATGTTACTAGGGATAGTTACGGAAACCTAATAACACCAAGTTTTGTCAATTGGAAAAAGTCAGAAATTTTTATCAGTCCTAATACTAATATTATTACTGGTCAACAATTAGAATTCACAATCTGGTATACAACCGATTGTACTAAGAGTTATCCTACTAACATTGCCTTTAATACAGGGCCTTACAATGCTCTTAGAAGGCGTACTGTTGAAGTACATGCGGCATTATCTGGAGCAAGTAGCGCGTTTTTTAACTTTGGTGCAAACGAATTGCCAAGCTGTGCGGAAATAGTAGGCGTTCGGTTCTTACGCTTTGAGTATGAAAATAAGGAAGGGGTAATGAGTGTACAACTTTCTAAACCCACTAACCCACTAGCACCGCCACCGCCACCCAAAGCGGGCGCGATGAATTGTTCTTTTTTGCAGCTAAAAAACCTAAAATCTGGTTACCATAGTTTGCTAGATAATGTACCTGTAACGGATCTAAAAGCAATCAATCATATAGGTAAAGATTATTTTCCTATAGAGCGCACAAAAGCGGAAGAGGTGGACTGGGCGAACTCTGGTTTTTTAGTCTCCGCTCTTGGTCAAATGAATGATAATGTAATCTTTTCTTTAATGTTCTATTATTATTAAATCATGGAAGACAAAGACGTTATAAAAGAAAGAATATCTACTTGGTTTAGTGCAAACCGACGAGGAAAAAAAGCAGATAAGCCCTGCTATTGGACATTATATCCCGCTTCTAGTCCTAATATAAAAATTCCTAGTGGAGCTAATAAAACATCTTCTAATTTTGACGTAGAAGAATTAAAAGAAAGTGTGGAATTGGTCATATTTGATATGTCCTCTAATGTCCATACTAAATATTATGCTATACGTTTAAGAGAAAGCTCTACTGATCCTGGTTTTATGACTTTTTATGAAAATCCTTTCAAAAAATCTAATCAAAGTAGTTTAGCAGGGTTGCCAAATCATAAAAACCAAGGAGAGCAAAATTTTATGATGCAATGGGTGATGACACAGGCCGAAATTTCTAGGCAAGAAAGTATAAGCCTTCAAGCACAAATTGCCGAAAGTAACGCAAATATGCGCGATCTCTTACAGGAAAAAAAAGATGAGATTGCTCAAATGAAAACAGAAGCGAGAATAGGCAACTTAAAAAGTGAAATTGCGGCTATACAAGCGGCTAATAACACCAAATTTAGCCAATTCATGGAAGAGGTTATGCCAATGGCAAAAGAATTTGTCATGTATAAAATGATGCCTCCATCAGAGCAACCAGAGCAGCAGAACAAGCAGGACGATTCAAAAGGACAACAGCAGCAAGATTCTAATAATTCGGAATTGGATAAGGCCTTGAATGATCTGGGTAAGTCGGTCAATTCTCATCAAGATGTTATCTATTTAAGAACTTTATATATAGCTACTACTTGGGCAACAGAGGAAGAGAAAAAAGAGCTACAACAAGCCTTATTACCTTTTTTTGAAAGAGCCAAAATGAGAAATGAAGAGCATAAAAAAAACACACAACAACAATAATAAGCACATGGCATCTACTGGAAGACCTAAACACTTTAGACCTACAGAAACGGGAAGCCGCGAAAAAGTAGATTTATGCGGCGCAATAGAATTGATTATTAGAAACAACAGCAGTAATATTATAAATTATTCTTTTGATGAGGGGCTAACTATCCCAATTCTTCCAGGGGATAGAGAAATACATCGTTGGAGTTATCCTGTCAATGCTGTTCTATTCTTGACAACTTCAACAGGTGTTGACCTCAGTAGTATGAATGTATTAATTAGTCTAACAGAGTTTCAAAAATAGATGTCCTATGAAAAAATTAATGATGGTAGCTGGGTTATTCGCGTTTTATAAAATGACCCAAAAAGAAGAGGAAACGCCACCGCCTACAACGGTTGCTCATTTAGATGTAGTTGTCACGCCTATTGCATTGTCTCCAAAAGATAACGTAACGGTTGCAACAGATCCACTAATTAATAATTAAAGGGCTTCAATTTCTCAATAAAAAGGAATGAATCAAACAACTATAAAATTAGATCCACCACCAAAAAGCAAACCGCTTGGATATTGGGTTGGTAAGTTTAATACTTACAATGCGGCGGCCACTAATAAAGATCAACGTTTACGGGCTATCGCTAAGCTCTGGGAAGATTGGCTGAGCGAGGAGCACAAGTTTAAAGATGCTGTAAACAATGCGTTTTCCCTTTTTTTCTATGTAACAAATTATGTACCTGATAGGAATATACCAGAGGCGGCAACATTAGGGCAACCAGGTACTAGGATTATTCATTGGAACGATTCGCCTATTTATGACACAGTTAGTAATTATTGGGCGGGTTTAATTGATTGGACGTGTATAGATTGGGTGAATTATCATAAAGCATTAAAAGCGCATTATAACGATCAGGACAAAGCCAATATGATTTGGGAGACTAACTGGCACGATCCAGATAATGCCTGTGGTTTAGTTATTTGCCCTGATACGGCCTATTGTCGGTACAATTGCGGTTTTGTAAAATACTTTGCAAGTCAGGGAATTGATATAGGTAATGTTTTATCAAACGCTAAATGTGATTTATCTAATGTGGTTACAAATGTAACCTCTACTGTTTCTAATGTTACGGGGGCTATCAAAACAACAAGCAGCGTTTTTAGTACGATTATACCCGTCGCAAGCGTAGGGTATTTTCTTTGGTGGGGCTATGATAAATTCAAAAACAACAGAACGGATGAAAAGTAACGATTTAATGAAAATGGGTGCGGTCTTAGGTATTGGTTGGCTCTTGTTTGGACCAGGAGCAGCGCCACAAGAACAAGAAAACTATTTTAAACTTAAAGACGGGCGTATCATTGCCGAATCAAAAATGCCAGGAGAAGGATATGTAAAATTTGGGGGCAAATGGGTTTTAGCTTCGGATTTGGCTCTAGCTGCTGGACAAGCTGGAGTAACTGATACAACAGCAATCAACCCCACTACGCAAAAAGGCTGGCAAATTCTTAACATACTGTTACAGGCAGGCTCTACACTATCAGCAAGTATTATTAACAACACAACACAAGCTAAAAAGGATTTGATTACCCAAATTCAGCTTAAATACATGGTATCTCAAAGCCCCAGTTATAATGCGAACTTTACCCATACTATAGCCCAATTGAACACTTATCCTTTAAAACAATTAAAGGAAATTTTAGAAAACGGTAAATAGATTTTATGGTTATGAACAACAGACGTAAAAAAAACGGCCTTTTATTAGGAGCATTACTGATAGGAGGGGGACTGTACGCAATGAATGAACCCTCTGAGAATGGAAGTGATCCTAATTTAATTACTCCACCTTCTGCCAATTGGGAAAAAGATATTCCTAAGTTTGGAGACTATCCAGAGGGGCATATCAAAGAATCTTTCATTGGCTCTGATCTAACGCGTACTTTGTCGAACGGGAATAATGCGGGTAATATCGCACAGTTTCGCACAAATGGAAATGTTATTAACCCTAATGATCCTTGGAAAGGTTCTGTATCCTGGCAATATAATACCGATGGTAGATTTGTACAGTTCATTTCCTTTGCTTGGGGGTTGAGGGCTTCTATTCTCTTATTAAAAAACTACATTGATAGAGATGGGCGGGATACTATCACTAAAATTATACAATATTGGGATTTAGGGAATCCTAATTATATCAATCATTTAGTAACTAATACAGGTTTTCAAGCGAACCAGACACTCCAAGCAGATAAAGCCACTTTAAAAAATATCATAAGGTATATTGTTGTTATGGAGCACGGCTGGAGTAATGATTTAGTGACCGACAAACGATTTGAAACGGCCTATAATCTTTTATAAATAGATGTTATGGATAAATTTTATTTATTGGTATTGATCGTAGCTGCTTTGCAAAGTCTTTCAATATTAGGGGGATTTATTTTTTTAATTGTTAAAAAAGTAACCACATCGGGTAGCAATGTTATAACGCGTCAAGAAGTTATCGGAATTGTTAAAGAGATTTTACCTAAAGACGAAATTATTACTATTATTGACAAAGGGCAAAATAAGGCTACAAGTCATCTTATTGATACTTTTAATCGTTTACTAGTAGAAATGGAAGAAAGACTAAATTCTAAGCTTAGAAACGATATAGAAGCCACTAGGGGGGAGTTTTTGCAAGAGCTGGCGAAATTAGAGGAAAAAGTTTCAAGATAAATTTGTCACTCTCTTATTCTTTTGTATATTTGAAAGGCAAAACGAATTAAATATCAACAATATTGCTACAAAAAAATGCATTCTTAGTTTAATAAAACAAAAGGATTGTAGGTGGNNCCACCTACAATCCTTTTGTTTTTTTTATATCCTATTGTTATGAATAGATTAGTGTTATTCTTAGGGTTTATTGCTTTTGTTTGCATTGGAGCAACACTTGATAAGAGCAATAATTTAGCTGAGGTGAATGAAATGCAGGGAATAAAAATTTTTACTGATTCGCGGCCAGTGGCAGAGTATAAATATATTGGAACGGTAAAAATTACTATGGGGTTTATCAGTCCTCAATATGAACCTGTTAGAGATGTATTAATAAAGAAAGCGAAAAAAAAATACGGAAATAACTTTGATGGCCTTATATTAGAATTGCGTGATGGAGGTACAGACAAAGCCGATGTTATAAAATTTGAAGATTAACAGAGCTATCATCTTCTAAAAACTATAAAATAATGTTAGGAAAAATTGCATTAGCCACAGGGATATTTCTCTTAACTAAGAATCAAAAACCAAGTATAGGCCAGATTCATAGTAAAGGTGGAAAAAATCGGCAGCAATGTAGAAATGGTTTTTTTTCTGATTCTTTTGGTAGTGGTACTTGTTCTCATAATGGAGGTGTAGGAGCTGGAGGAAATACAGTTGTTCAAAAGAAGAAAAAAACAAGAGAAAAAAACAATACCAGTTGTGCTCTTGTCATTAAAAAATTCCCTGATAATGCACATTCATTTAATGACAAGGAGTGTGCGTTGTATGCGAAAGAGTTAAAGAAAAAAACAGGAGGGCTAAGTATTTGGGATTTACAAAGAAATGATAGGAGTTTGTATTTTGAAACTGCTATTGATAATGTAGATCAATTAGAAGACCTACATAATTCTTTGGTAGACCACGGAGCTAAGAAATTAAGAATTACGTTCGACCAACCGAATCGAAAATCTTTGAAAAATGCTTATTTAGAAGTAGAAACAAAGCACGATCATTATGATAGTTTGACTAAATACTTAGAAGAGCTTTAAATTTAAATTAGGAGGGGGCTTTAACGCTCTAATTTTTATTATAAAAAATTCTATTGGTCATAAGATAAGTTATAGGCAAAATGAAAAACCTAATCAATTGACCAGTAATTCAAAAACCCCTCTCGTGCTATTTTCAGCAATTCCGAGAGGGGTTTTCTTGTGGGCGAATCTGTGACATGGTTGCTTGGGCTTGAAAAAGCTCTTAAAAGCATCCTAGGTCATTTACTTAGTCAACCTTTACCGAGCATCATTATCCGCAAGCGCGTCTCTAAGGAGTCTGAAAATTGCCTTAATAACTTTATTGGGATTCAACCCTCCGTTAGTCATTAGTTCAATTGTTCCAACGTCTACGCCTTGACTTTCGGAATACTCAACACCAAGCTTTATATGGCAATTGATTCCTTTGTTTTGAACGTAAGCCGCTGCGGTGTTTTTGATCATTCCTCCTTCTTCTCCGTATTTAAACTTGATCACAGTGATGTCTCCTGCTTCTTCTGAAGTAATAAGCGCGCCTTCTAGGCCGTTTTCGACAACTATTTCCATGGTAATAATTTAAGTGCAGCACCAATATTGGTGCGCACGAATATACACAAAAGACATTAGTGGCGCACTAGTAACTTACATAGTTGTTGTCGTGAAATTCCTTTCCTTCTAGTTCTCTTAACGGCGCGATCAACTGCTGCGGAAAGTCTAAAAAATAATCCGCCTTACTTGGTAGTATGTTAACAGAAATCTCTATCACTCCAAGTAAGATAATGACCTTGAATAAGTCAAAAATTCTTGTCCAGCTTATGGACTCGTGTGGTAAGTGTGGTATTGTCATTGTCTTGCTGTGTTGGGCCCTAAATTATTGGGACGTATTCAGGGCATCTATTTTTGATTCTATTAATTTTAGGCGTTCTTTTATTTCCTTCTGGCCTTCTTTTAAATCCTTGGCCAGATCATTGGTCTGCAAGTCTACTGCTAGGTTTTTGCTGGCCGAAGACATAGAGGTTTTGTGATTCCTGTTTATAGTATCCGCTATGTAATTCCATACTATTGCGAATATCTTATAGGCGGTCACGCAGGTGAATAGCACTATTCCTATCATTAGAATGGCGCTAAAGAAATACCCTCCAAATAATATGTCGGTTGATTCTAGCATCTTGTTGGTTGAAATATTTATCCTCGTCGTTGTACTAATTTAACCATAAAAGTTAATCTTTGTAACTTATTTAGTTGCTTTTATGGCTTTTTGTTAAAAATTAGAACTTTTTTGGTTATTTTTATAGTGATAACAGGAGGTTCTTTTGTGGGAAAAAGAATCTAATAATTGCATTCAAGGTAGACAATCGGGGGATCGTCTACCTTTTTTTTAGTAAATAGGCTTAATTTGACACTCAAACTCTGTCCCTATCAATTGCCCCGTAGTCGTATCCATTGCTAAAGTCACTTCATGGATTTCAGTATCTGGCAAAGTAATAGATATGCTTCCTGATAAAAAACTAGTTGTTGGAGTTATTCCAGAAAGGGTTGCTATTACGTTGCCATCTAAGTAGATCTTAGGGGGATTCCCAATAACAACACCTCCTGCTAGTGGATATCCTCCAGATCCTGTTTGTCTGTCGTATTTCCAAAAGAAAGTAAATACCCTAGCTGTGCTTGACGCAATAACCTGAGGAGTGTGAGTAATAGGATTACTTTCATTTACGCTAAAAGTGAAATTGTCATTGTCATAAGTAGCCCTTTTCCACGTAAAAAAGTACTCTCCTGTTGTTAGTGCTCTGCCATCATAAAAATACTCGTCAACCCCAGCTGTCCCTATAGAATACCTACTAAAGGTTGGATTTGTTTCCACTCTAATAAAGCTACTGTATATCTTGTCTGCGGCAGAACCAACTGGCTGGTATGGCACTCTGTAAGATTGCATCTCCATAAGAGTGTTCGCTGAAACAGGATTGCCTATCGTCACAACACTAGACTCTCCCGTGGTGGCGGAATAAACGCCCGCACTGCTAAATCCACCCCAAACAGAATAGACAAAAGGTAAATGCAATGGAGCAACATCTCCTCGGGTTGTTCTTAGATTAAAGGTTAACTCAACACTCTTTGCATTTGCTTCGTCGCTTAAGAAATCATTATCTTCAGCAAATCGCCGTTTGTCAAAATTAAACGTTTGATTGTTTCCTATTTCGTCCGTCGGTCTAAAATATCGCCACATACTAACCCCTCCTTGCCAATTGGTGCCGTCGGACAGCAGACTTCCAATTTTGCCCTGAAATAAGCCAATCGTACGCGAAGTGCCGTTCTGTCTCGTTGCTATCACTTCTATCCTTATCTTTGAATTTCCGTGTAAATTCTGGTATATCTGCGTTGCAAAAAAGTGCCCTGCATACCCTCCTGTAAATGGCGCTGTCGCTCCGTTTGGCCCTGTATTTATTAGGCCATCTCCCGTGGTATCCCATCCAATTGTTTCCGTCGTAACAAATCGAATATCACCCCCTGTTGGCCGTCGCACTGGATAGCGTTGGAAGGATATTTCTATTTTTGAATTCAATTGCAGTGCATCTCCTTGGTCATCGAAGTCTACATTTCTTATAATGTATTCATCTAACACAAGGCCGTTTTCGTCCAATTTTTGCAATTCAATATTATCGTACATATCAATAGATTGCAATGATGCAACTATTGACTGTGCACATACAACGGATATTACAAAGCGTTCTGTCTGAACTGTGTTGTATCTGTTTGGCCTGTCGTAAGAATCTAGATACTCTTCTACCTCTATTTCAGGAGTGCTTCTATACTCTCGTCCATCTAGGTACAACTCTACTTTATGGCCGCCGCCCCAATAAGCATTACAGGAGAAGTTTCCCGTTGTATCATAATCGTTATAGGCTATTATCCTAGTATTGTACTTTTTGTAAGACATAAGGTATATGATAAAAAAAAGCCTGCGCCCAGGGAGGCAACAGGCTTTTGTAAAAATGAAGGAAGACGTTTCTTTACATTTGAGCTGCCGTAGGAAGAGGGCTATCTTCTCTATCTGGAGCTGTTTTTGCTTCCCATGTAAAAGTTACAAGTATTTTTTGGAAGCTATCTTCTTCATGTGGAAACTGAACTACTATTTTTTTAGGATTGATTGCATTTGCACCACCAAAAACATGAGAGGAAGGGGTCGTATAATAAAACTTCGGACGGAAACTACCACACTTGACAGCCCTCCAATAATCTCTCATTTCCTTAGAGGTGATAGGCATCGTAAAAGGAAGCGTATAAATGCTATCTGTGCTAGATTCTACGCCCGCAGCAAGCTCGAAAGTATCTCCTTCTTCATCTGTGACACTTCCCTTGCCAATAAAACGCTTAAGCTGAACCCCAGTAGCATCGGCGTTATTAATATCCCAATCAGTAAGAGTCATTGAAGCTGACCAGTTTACAGGAGTACCTAGTACTGGATCTAATAGGATAATCGTATCAACTGTTGAATCATCGGCCTTTGGAAAGCATCCATCTTGGTTAGCGCCAGCCCCTTGCAGTAATCCTGTTCCACAGTTGTTGTTGCTACAATCGATTGCAAAAATATTGCTCATAACTTCTTATTTTTAAGCCTTAATGGCTGGTTCTGTTTATTGTATTCCCTTTACTGCAAACCAAACATTCATTGAAGGTTGGTGGATAAAGCTCAACAAGCAACTTTAAATCATTTTCAAATAAACTCTTGTAATTTTCAGAGGCTTGGATAAGAATCTCGTTATCGTCAATCAATACTAAGTGATTCAGCCTGTTGGTTCTTAATATCGTTCTTATCAACCTTACCCTAGAAGCTGCCATTACAGCCTCCGCTAGAGCCATTCCTGCGCTGGCCATTTGACCGCCAAGAGCATAATAAGTCGTTGAACTAATATCGCTAGCAATTGAGCATATCCACTTAGATACATCGCACTGTATACTTGCATTCAAAATCATTCCATACCCATCAAGAGTATTTATGTGCTTTATGTCAGTCAAATTTACCGCATCCACACCTCCAACCTCTAAGGAGTCAAGATAGGGGTTGTCAATTGAATTGTCCCCGCAATTGCCGCAGCCCGAAACAGATTTATTATGTAAAGGCTCGGCGCCCGCAGGAACCTGATACACTACATAATAATCCGAATACTCTTCCATGTTAAACTCCAAAGGCGTTGCAAAGTCCACGCTGCACCATTTCTGAGGAGCTGTTATCTGAACACTCTTTGTAGCAATAGGCGTTGAGAGATCGTTAGCGGCGTACACATGAACTGAAACCGATGTTCCTGCCGCTATAAGACGAAAGTTGAGCTGCACTCCCGAAAGTACATGCTTGGCGCCTTTAATCATTCTTAGCTTAATAGATTTGCCAACCCATCCTCCTCGGTTAATTTGGCCAGCCTTGCCATAAGTAGATCCAATTCTTTCAAATGGTCTTTGTAGTGGCTTATATCGCTGAAAGAAAAGATTAGAAAAGCCTGTGATGACGTCTTCAACTGCGCCACTTCTTGACTTTTCTAATACTTCCCAAATAGTTCCTGCGCCACAATCGGCAGCAACTTCGGCCCATTTCAGCGGCACGCTATCTAGACTAGATACAAAAAGGCCACTCTTGCTAGCATTTAAAGTAGCAAAAGCTGCGGGGTCGGATGGCTGTATGCATACACAGTCATCCGCCGCAAGGCCTATTATATTATCAAGACAGACCACTATTGTTGACTAACTTTAATAATACCAGTATGACTGGTATTTAATATTGGCCTCACTTGGATCATTCCAGTTGTGATTGCCTCAAACTTAGCAACAGGCTTGCGCTTACCAAGTCCATTAGCTGTTCCACAATGGCGCTGCATACGAATATCTGTGCGAATTCGCTGCGCAACCCCATTGAGCATATAACTAAATTCATCAATTGCAGATCCTCCATCATTCTCGAAATTAGCATAATAGTGCAATGGTACACTAAAGCTAGTTGTAGTGGAGCCATTGACTGTGTCTACCATTGCAGCGGCTCCATACTCATTTCGGAACCATGCCGCGAATACAGATTTCTCTACAATAAACAATGACTTTGTGCCAGCAATTGCTCTGTAGCTACGAATGTCTGTGTAAAACGGAATATGCCCAAACTGCATAACATGACTACGCTGGTTGTCGTTTGCAGAAGCATACAGGGCATTGTGCATGGCTGCAAATAATGCGCCGCCTGAAATTACCATGTAATCTCCAAATCCATTCTCTTCCGCAATTCCCTCAATGGCTCCCACTATCTTAGAAGTGGTCGGATCTGCGCCCCAATAGCTAGAGTCAGAGATAACATAATTGCCATTAGCAATGGTTACATCAGTTATTTCCGTGGTTACGCTCGCTGGAATGATTGCTTTGTTGGACTCCAATAAAGAAAGGACAATATCATTTAACCCTCTCATGCAGCCCGCAAGTTTCGAGTCCATGTTCTCCTTTAGAAGCATCGCTGCATCTGCCGCATTACCGCAGATGTTAAAATCTACTTCAAATTCATCCTTCCAGCTAAGGTTTGGATTCCACTCCTGCGTTTGAGTGCTCATTGTGTCTCCATCGGCAATAATGCAATTTTCACTTTGAATTGCATTTTGCCAAGGAGTGTGAACTCTATTATTAGGCTGCGACCAATGAATTTTTACAGCTTGGCAGTTTTCCATTGCCGTGCCTATCGCTGGCGCAATTCTGGTCTTAATGTTACCAAGAATAGCAGAGGCCGTAATTGGACGAATTGTACGCTCATTGTTGGTGCTGCTATTGTTTCCCCATCCTGTTTGAGAACGGGTTATGTAAAAAGGTAAGGCGGTTGCTAAAATATCTTGTGGCATGCTCTTATTAGTTTAAAGAACACTATACGGGGGGTTAGTATTATTGTTTATAAAAATTTTCTTGGGCATCCAATCTCTCCTGAACAGCTTGATGATCTCCTGCGTCCATAAGGCGCGCATTTTCCTTATCCCAATTCTTATCCTCTGGATCAAAAACAATGCTTTTTCCATTGGTTTTGTATGGATCTGTAACGTCAGACTTCTTACCTTTTTTATTAGGGTCCGCGAAATCAACGGGGCTAAGGTTTTTTAACTTATCAAGGAACGTAATGGATTTGTTGTCTGCTGGATTAACAGCTTCTGCACCAGATTCATCTATAACTATGGGCTGTCCATTTCTTAAGACAACCTTTCCCTTCTCATCTCTTTTTACTGGTATGTCTTTGATAGCACTTGCCATCGTGGACACCTGTCTAGCTCTCCTAGAAGGATCATTAGAAAGAGACGGGTTAGCTGCTCGCCATAAGTCAATTCCAATAGTTTGAAGCTCTTGACCATGCTCAGAGGCTTTTAGTCTGGCTTCAAAATCAATATTAGATTGCTGGGCAGTCTCTAGTTCTTTTCTTAACTCAACAACTCTAGGTAAGGTTTCAATTTGCCCAGGCGTTAGCTCTTTAGACTCTTCTGTCTCTTTGCCTTGTTGAGCAGATGCTGCTGCTGTTGAAATGTAATCTTCCTGATTTTCAGCTGCACTAAAATCAACTTGTGGGAAATGTTGTTTTATGTACTTTTCAGTTTTTGCCGCTGTTTTTCTAACACCTTCTTCGTATTTACTCTTGCTATGATCTCTAACGACCACAGCCAAAGCATTGCCGAACTGTTCAGGTGTTGTAAATTTATCAGGGTTTTCTTTGACTTTTGCAATCAAAGTTCCTAGGTTTTTTCCTAGTCCTGCTTTGCTAAGGATAGCAAAGACTTCCTCTTGTGGATACACTACAGTACCCTCGCCTTCTACGCTCATTATAGGTTATTTTTACGGTTTTTACAAAAAAAGTCTACTATTAATTAGACTAGTCTACTTTATTTTTAACAAATAGACAAAAAATCCTACTTCTTAGCCTCCTCTGTTGTTTCTTTTTTGCCTTTTTTAGGAGTTGCCAACTCGGGGTTTTCTACATTCTTAGAAACAGAAAGAGGAGTTACCTCTTCAAAAATAAAGCTATTGGGGTGACTCTCTTCTAAGCGTTGCTTTTGCTCCTCTGTTATCGATTTCTGAGCAACGCCCAAGCTTCTCCTATGGGTAACATTATACTTTTTTTTCATTATTTGTTGCATTTTGAAATGTAAGCAATAACCATCTCAACTGGTTTTTCTATCTCTTCAGCAATTTCTTGTGCATCATGAGACAAGGCTGTCAGTTCTTTGATCCTGCTTTTGTGAATGTTAGATAATCCCTTCTCTTCCTCTGTAGAAGGTTTGCTCTCTGCATTAAGTGTTTCTTTTGGCAGCTTTGGCGTTTCTTCTCGCATTTCTACAGCCTTAGAAACAGTAGGCGGTGTTACATTTTTCAATAGGTGCTCCATTGACTCCTGAATATATTCGCGGCCAACGAAGAAGTCTACAACCTCTCTTGTTTGATGTGCCTTTTCTTGTGCGACAAGAGCTGCCTTGTACTCTTCGCTAGTCAATTTGTCCTTATTGGGGTGTGGCTTTACTAAAAAAGCCGCATTGAACGACAGCTGACTGTAAGTGATGTGACCCTTGAATTCGCTAGGTCCAGGGGGTAAATAAAACACACCGTTCTTAATCTGACGCATACGCACTTGTAAAACGTTAGGGTGTCTTACTTCTTTTGGGAAGTTAAAAGAGTCAAGAATTGCACTTTGTGCATCAGAAAGATCTTCAGGGCGAATCCAATTCCCTGCGCTATTGTTGCGTATTTTATCTACGCCTAATACTGTACTCATTTATATTCTTTTTACTAATGTCTTACCATTTGACATGTTAACAATTCTACCATCTGGTAAGACTGCAATGGTAGGCTTGTTGTTTATTTGCTTTAGCAGGCTTTCTATTGCCTTGTTATTGTTGCTTGCTTCTATTTTTATCCTTTGAGTAGTGTAGTTGCTGCTCTTGCTTTCTGTCTTGGAGGTCTGCCCTACTAATTCATTAAATTCATTGAAAGGATTGTAAGAGTAGTCAGAGGACCTGTTCCCCTGTTGCTCTGCTTTCTTTCTCTTACCTAATTCTATCAATTCATCGACATACTCTACAGGCATATTCTTAAGTCCGTGCTTTCTATAAACTTGATGCGGCAATACGAACTCTTCCTTGTGATAAATATAGCCTCTCTGGCCAAGTCTTGTAGAGACCTCTCTAGGGTTTCCTGTTCCCGTATCTCCGCCCTTGTAGAACCCTGCGGCGCTGGCTGCCGTTGCCTTTGAGGCAACAAAAGAACCAACCATTACGGCGCCTAGGGCCGTAGCCAAAGCAACTCCGACACCGAAGGGCAGCGTAGAAAAAGAGGCATATAAAGCTGATATGGCTGTTATTAAATTAGAAGTCTGAACAGCGGTATCCAGTATGAACGCCAACTTAGCAGCTTTCTCCTTCTCTTTCTGAGCCTTGTCTCTTGCGGACTTCTCTTCTTTTATTTGTAGCTCGATCTGTTCCACTTGATTGCGCTTCCCCTGTTCAGCCAAAGCTTTCTCCTTCTCTAGCTGCCCCTCTAAATCTGAAATCCTAGACTCTCTGTTGCTTACCTCTTTTTGCAGCAGACTTTCGCGGGCTTTAACTGCGCTAGAAACAGAAGATAAGGCCTGAGCAGCTCCTGCAATAACCGCCTGCGCTTCCTTACTAAGGAGCTCTCTTCTTCTTTGTTGACCTTTGATTATTTCAACAGCTACGCCTTCTTGCTGAGCTTTTATCAAGGCTATTTCTGCGTCTAATTGAGCCTTTTGCTCTTTCGTTAATTCTGCATTAAACTTTCTAACGGCTTCCAATCGCTCTAATTGGGCCTGTAATTCAAGTTTAGTTATTTCTATAGCTTGACTGCGCTTGAAAGCTTTTATTTCTTCCGAAGACCTTTGCACTTGAGCGAACTCTTGACGCTCAAGCTCCTGCTTTTTTTGCAATTCAAATCTTTTTGTTTGAGTCGCAACTTGAATACCTAGCAATTGCTCTTGTACTACTTTATTGCTCGCCTCTAGCCGCTTTGCCTCCCTTTGTTTGGAGGCCCCTTCAGTTATCGCTGTTATGTTATTTTGAAGCTGCTTCTCTATGCCCTCTAGCAGTTCCTTTTGGGTAGTTTTATCTTTTATGGTAGTCTTGATCTTCTCTTTTAGCAGATTATTCTCCTGCTTAGCTGCTGCGATTGCACGCTTTTCCTCATCCTGAATCAAAGCCAACCTAACATCACGTTCCAATTCTAACGATCTCTTAACTTCCTCTGCGGCCTCTTTTTGCAAACTCTTCTTCTTTTCTTGGAAGGTAATCAATCGTTGGATAGACTGAGTTTGCAAGTCTGATAGCTTGACCTCTGCTTGCGTTAGCTTATCAAGGTCATCCTTTCCATCTTTATTAAGGCTATTTAGTTTTTTAATGGCAGAAATCTTTTTTCGCTGAGCTGAAATTTCAGAATTAAGCTGTCTGGTTTCTGCTTTTTCTATTTCATCAATAGCCTCCAATCTTTCCGCAAGGGTCTTATTGGTGTCAGATGCAATTGCTCTGGTTTCTGCAAGTCGTGTGTTAAGCTTCGCTCTTGATTTAGCTAAACTCCTTTCTCTTGCTTCTACCTCTTGAAGGCTTTTTTTTGCAGCATTCGCAGCATCTGCAACAGCAATGGACTCTTCTACCAGGTTAGACATTTCTTTTGTGGTGGCCGCTACGATACCAGGAAGAGCCGTAAGCCCAGTAGCATCTCCAATGTCAGACAAGGCATCTTTCATTCGTTGAGCACCATCTTCTATTCCTTCGGGATCTACTGTAAATGTTGATATTATAATATCGCCCAGTCCAGCAAACAAATTACCAAGACCCTTGATCAAGTTTACAACTTTTGCATTGACGTATGCTTGAAATTCTTGAATAGACTGTAATGGATTCTGAAACACTCCAATAATTTCACCACCTAAAGCAATAACTTTGTCTGCTAAAAAACCAAAGACAGAAGATAATACCGTAGTAATTCTTTCCAGCTTATTAGCGCCATCTTCTGTGCTAGCGAATCGCTTGCCAAGAAAAGCCAAGGCGCCGACAACAAGAGTGAGTGTCGCTAATAGTGGTGTTCCTGCTAGTAACTTCAATACCTTTCCAAACTTTCTGCCCTTGCCTCCAGTTACACTTAATGACCTACCAAATGCATTAGTGGCTTTGGTGTTTTTCTTGACCTGTGTTTCATTTTTCTTACTAGTTTTATTAAGGCCTTCTGTTTCTTCTTTTGCTTCTTCTATAGATTCTCCTAGTGCAGTAATTGCATCGGTAAGCGACGCGACGGCTTTATCATTAGAGAATCCAGAAGAAAGGGACTCGTCCAAGCTCTGTGATGTTCCCTCTATATCAACCATGACGTCCTTAAGTTCCACGAAAGCCTGAACAGCTTGAACGTTATCGACGGTATAGGTTGATGATATTTGATTATTGAGATCCATTACTTTACTTTATTTGTATTCGCCTGTTCGATTTGTTGCTCTATCTTTTTTTGAACTGAAATTAATATTTTATAGTAATCTATAAGGTATATCTTGGACAAGTATTCAGGGGAATAACTGCTATTATTAACCACCAAATCAAAGCTATCAAAACTCCCCTTTCTTAATTCTTTTAATTGATTGCTCCAAGATATTTTTCCCATAGTGACTTGGTGACCATGGTAAATACCCTTGAATTCTACTGCTCGCTTTTCATCTCTTGAAAATACTGTTCGGTAGTCTTTCTCGAACCTTCGCATAAAACCTTCGCAAGCAAAAAAAAATCATGTAAAGCAATGTTCTCTTTCTTCCAATCATTGATAACCTTATCAGCGGCTTCAAAGGACCATTTTTTTGTCAAGTCAGCGCCAGCAGGAAGGATAAATAATGTACAAATATACAACGCGGCGCCATGCCTTAAAGTGCCTAGGTCATCGTTAAAAAGCGTACCAGAAAACGAATGTGCTATTCCTAAGGCGTTAAGAAATGCTTCGTTTTTTTTCTTAGCATCATTTTCAGTAACCAGGGTGCTTAATTGGTCTGCAATCTTTCCAAAAGCGGATTTTACGTCCCCCGCTGTTTCTCCAAGACCGAAGGCAATTTCCAAGTGCCTTAAAGTATCCCCTCTCTCNNAGCACATCACTTGGCTTGAATATTACATATTTAGTACCATTGGCGTCAAATTCTGAAACCAAGTCCTTGCCTTGAAGCAATCGCTTAGGAGTCCCGCTTATGCCGTAAGCTCTAGCGCGCGAAATAATTATTTCACTTAGCGGACTATTGCTTTCGCTTTCTTTTCGTCGTTTTAAAAAGTTAAACATGTTATCGCTTTTTACTAAAGGTTAACTGATCGATGAACACGCACCATACAGCAGTAAAACAAAACCCCCCAAACGCATAGACTGCCCTTTGTAACGACGGTAGTTCATGCAAGAAGAAGAAGAAGAAGAATGCAGCGGTCCACCCGCTCAAACAAGGCGCACATCTCAGAAGCAACTGGATTTTTCTAACCTTTTTGAATGGATAATAATTGGGGGCAAAGTCAAATAACCCTTCCTCTGGATCAGTCAATTTATAGACCCATAGTAAAAACCAGCAACAGATAGCTGTAGATATTTTAAATAACGTCCAGTCCATTTTCTTAACAATTTATAGGAGGAGATGGTATAAACCTAACCTCGCGCTTGTAGCAATAATCAATTACAAACTCTACGTCTAGCGCAAAGTAATCATATGGTTTCAAGTAGTAATTAACGTTCTTCTTGTAGGTGTACTTACCAAATACTTCATTAACATCTTTTGGCGCTACTCGAAACGGAAACACTTTTAAAGATCCATTCTGAGCAACGCCATTAACATCTACAGGAAGGGCGATATTCGTTTCAATTGTCAGGGTTCGTTGCAATTCTAGATAAGAAGAAGGCGGCAAGGTGCATTCGCTTATTCCTAGTTTCTTAAGATTTGCCCAAACCACAACTCTAGCACGTCCTTTAGATCGCACCCATCCGTTCCAATTCGCCCCTGACTTGCTATCCAAAAGCGGGGAGGTTGTCATGCTAGTCAACTCTTCCCAGTAAACGATAGAAGAGGCTCTGTCATCAGGAACAAGTGCCTCAAAGGGCGGTTTAGTTCCACAATTTGCATTAATAACATTACAAGCAACAGGATAGGTTACAGTGCTCTTGTTGTCCGACGTTCGTTTTTCTAACTTCTGAACCAGACCTGCGTAGCGATCCACCCACACAACAGAACTCACCAAGGGGCTGATATAGTCAATTAATACATCTAATCTCATTCGTAATACTTATCTAAAACGTTAAGGATTCTTTCGTTGGCTGCATCAGATACCAATTGTATCTCTGATTCCGAAGGCTCCAAAAGGTTAACATCGTCTCTTTCACTATTGTACTTCAATAGTTTTTTTGAGCGCTCTGTTTGGCCGCCTATTGTAACGGAAGAGCTGTATTCTTCCCTTGTAACGGATATAACTCCAACATCTTGAAGCATCTCTCCGCTGAAGCTATAATTTTTCTTATCTACAGGTAGATTATTGGCTTTTCTTAAGTCCTTGTAAGAAGCGAATGGATCTCCATTTTTTATCTTATCCTCCGCACTCTTAGAAAGGCTTTTTCCATAAAAAAAGAAGCTGGGTATCTTGGTGTCAGAATAAGTCCCAAATGAAGACCCTTTAGCATCCTTCTTTTCGTTAAGTATCCTGTTTTTAAGTAAGGCTGTCGCGTCATTTACTGCAACAACATGCCCTTGCAAAAACGAAGGATCGCTTAGCTCGCTTATTAAATCTTCCAGCCTTTGAATTTCGTCACTCAGGTTAGCCATTGAAAACAGTAACCTCATGGCTGTAGTATTGCTTTTCTACACCACCTACCAATAAGGTTAGCACTAATGTGTACAGTCCGCACGTGGGAAGTGGAGCCTGAACAGGTATCTTATTAGAAGAAATAATGTAATTCTTCGTTCCATTTACCATTACTTCTTCGGGGGGAAGCGTAACGGGTATAGATACAGGAATAATTGTATTGTTATCTATTTCAGGGTATTCGTAATGAAAGGACACAAATGATAAAGATGCAGGCTCTTTTACCCAAAGCTGAAAGCTTGGCAAATAACTTGCAGGAGTTGGCCACCCTTCTAATACCCGTTTTAAGTTATGCGTGTTGGTTAAAAGATACTCTTTTCTTTCCAGAAAAGGAAGCCCATTGCCTTTTTTGTCCTCCGTGCTTTTGTTTAAAGCTTCTATACTTGCCATAGCTACTAGAATTTAATTTCAATCTCGGCCACTTGGCTACCTAAATTGAATTTTATAGATTGAATCTCGCCTGCTTCTGGGAAAAACCGCAATCGTGCATGTGTTATGCCAATCAACCCAGACAAAGGTGTATCTCTTTTGTATACAGTAGGAATGAGCCTAAAAGGCCTGATGGTTGCCTCGTGATCATTAAAATTATACCCAACAAAAGGAACTCGACGCCAAAAAGGCGCATATTTGGCGTTTAAGTTAGATTGACTGAGTGCGGCATTAGGAGTGAAGTCTCCTGTAATTGCTCCATTCTCTGCCAAGAGTCCGTTGAAATCTAGGCTTTGAGGCTGCGTTAATACTAATATTTCATCGCTATAATCGTCAGGATTATTGAGAATCTCATAAACATCCGTTGCAATGCCACTAATGTCAATAGGGCTTGTATTTGCTGCTGCGTTTGAGTAATTTTCTATAGAAGTACCCGAAAAGTCAATATTATCACTGACTGCCTTGAATTCTTCATATTTGGGCAATTCTTCTTCCTCATAGGTGATCGAGGGATGCTCTGAAAAAAAAGCATTCAGGTCAATGATAGCACCATCTCTAGGAGCAGATACATGCTCCAAGGCAACTTGCCAAGACATTTCATCGACCCGCCAATAAAGGTTAAATCTATTACATAGCGATTCAAGGACATTCAAAATAGAAAAATCGTGACGCCTTGAGAAGTTGGAAGGATCAGTAAGAGGTGATTTTACATCCTCGCTACTATGAAGTACCATCCCTTTGGTTTCGTTAGCTAAACCTGTTACAGGATTGGTATCCTTCGTAAGGAATTCGGATATAAAAGTTAAATCCTCGGACGCCTTTCGGACTCCGTATCTTAATACGTCTATCAATTGACGGCCGTTATTCACCTTTACACCATTGCCCTGAACAAGGTTGTCATCTACATAAACCCTCCCAACTGCATTTCCTTCGGTATGCTCTCCAATCAAGCGCCACGACTCCTCATTTGGGCTAGGCGGTAGAGTTGGAGGTTGATTAACTAGGTCAATTGTGGAATAAAAAAAAGCAACACCATCAGGCACTGGGTCAAACATAGGAGGCACCCTAAACCAGCTAGAGCTATTTCTGTTATCTCGATTGAGTTGAAGGCGAGACCATCCTTCTCCCTCAGGGGCCCTTGACTCTCCCGCTTGGTTGTAAATGGTTTTTATTTCCCTAGCATAAACCAAAAAGAAGGCCCCAACTGACCCTCCAGATGCAAATTCTATTGGATGTCCCCAGTAAGGTTTTGGAGTTTTACTATTAGAGATGACCCCTATAGCAAAATTAGCATCTTTCACGACCAAGTATTCTATATTATTGATAAACCTGTACTCGTAATCTACAGCAGGAGCAACCCGCATCAAGTTAAGTGTTTGATCTGCATTTGCCAAAAAAACACCAACTGCGTTTCTTGACTTCACCTTAAGACTTATTTGCTCTTTATGTGGATGCTCTTTACCGCTCGACCTCATTACCACGCCTTCGCAAACTGTGGTACTAATACCATTAAAAACCTCTACAACCCTTAAAGGCATTCCCTCGAAATGATTAACTAAATTCAGCTTCCTGTAATCAACAGCACCAAGCTTAATATCGCCACTTAATTCCGTCTCGAAGTAACGCCCACCTTTATCGAACTTAAGGTTTTTAGTGATAGATAATTCACCAGAATTAACAGGATTGACTTTGATGTCGTTTATATAGAAACTGAATTCAGCAATCATCGTTTATTTGTTTATTTTAGTAGTGACTCCTATAAAGGGGCTTACAAAAAAGCTAGCATCCCGTATTGAAGTACCTGATCTTAATCCCAAAGAAACTCTATATCTGCTCTCTGTCCCTACTTTTAACCGAGCGCCTATTTCAATTTCGGCCGAATGAGCCGTTTCTTCTGGGAAATCCAAGGCATAAGTATAACTAAATCCGACATAACCCCATTTGTGCCCCAACAAAACACCTAATCTTGTTATGCCCCCTAAGCTTGCGCGAAACATGGTTTTATCATCTCCTAACTCAACATCAACAGTAGGTAGCATCGAGACAGAGACGCGCTCTACTCTAGGGCCCTCATCTTGTATGTCGTTAATTATGAACCTAGGAGAGTAGGCAACGCCCACTCTCGCGCTAAAACTATTTTTGGAGCTCTTTTCTTGTGCCACCAAGACACAGCACACCAACATGCAAATTGTAACTAATAAAGTCTTCATTCATTATGAGTTTGGTTAAAAATTAATTGTCGTATTCACTCCTAGGAAGCCCTTTCCTAAGTCTCTTAGCAAGCTCGTAGCTAATCCAAGCATAGTAGCCTGCAATTATACCCACCGCAATCAGAAAGCATTACATGAAATTGCTTCTTGCCCGTCCACTCCAATTGCTCCATCGCCTCAATTTCCTCTTTTAAGAAAACCTTGCCATTCCTCTCGGCGCAAAATTCACGGGTAGTCTTTATTTCTCCACCTGTCCATATTGCATAGTTTAATTCCAAAGCTTTAGCAAAGGTAGAGTCAATAGCCCTGCCTTGCGATCGGATAACATTGTGCCCGTTTTGGTAATGAAACTTTTCGTTTAGCCCCATTCTGTCCTCTTTTCCTGTAATGAGGTCTTTGATCGAATTCTCTAGGTCTCGCTCCTTAACCGTTCCCATTACTGCAGTCCCTAGGACGTTTTCTATTTGGGTTTGGACGTTTGATTGCGTAAATATACCTATAATTAACCGTTTAGCCATAACGTTAGACTTATTATTGATTGCCTTTACAAGTGCCTTTTTAGGCTTGAACAAACTATAATAACGATTAGAGGCTTCAATGCTGCTCTTTGCTGCGCCTACATAAAAGTCTTTCATCCTTCGATCTACAGTCCCCTTCATGTAATCGCTTAGTTGCTTTATATTTCTGCTTGCATTGATATTAGCATTACTATTAGTCACCCTGCCGCTTGCATCAAAGGTGAACTTTGGTAAAATCTTAGAGCTAACAAAGCGATACAGGTCGCTATCCACCTTCTTAGAGGTAGATAGTAAGTCGCTTTGTTGGCGAGTGATACTCTGTGCTTTTAATTGCCCGAGGCGTTCTATTTCTTTTAGACTAGGAGGCATTACGAATCTATGGTTTGCTTTATTTCACGAGACAATTCTTCTTCCAAGCGACTTTTTACTTCTTCAATATACTCTTTAACGATTTCTCCAATAATTTTCGCTTGTTCGCCGTAACTCAAAGCAGTAAACCTGCCATCGCTATTCTTGATTCGAGTTGCTATCTGTGTAAATTTCTCCCATAAAACTCTATCAGGATTAGTTTCTGGCAAATTAAGTACAAAATTAGCCGCAGATGCATCTGGCAAATGAGCATAGGGCTTATGGCCATCTAATATTTTCTGAATCTGGTTATCTCTAGATCTATTCCGAGACTGCTTTTCGCTTAGTGTCGAAATTATAGTCTCTACTACCGAGGCGGGCGCGCCTGCATCGCGTGCAAGCTTTAATCTGCCAAGAAGATCTTCTTCTGTAACAATTGAAACATCGTGCGCATAAGCGTATTCAATAGAAGGTTCTTTTACGTCCAAAAAAGCAGCCATTGCGTTAGCTATCCCTATATACAATGAAGTAGGAGTAGCGGTTATGAATTCCACCACCACGCTATGCCCTGTGCCTTGTTGCTCTAGTATTTGTGTCGCAGTGACAGGACTGTTTACCTTTTGTCCCATATCCACTCCATAGATTTCCTCCGAGACATTGATATAGCACTCTTTTTTAATCTCCTTCAAGAGCTTTACAATATCAAGAGGCAGGTCTACGTAGTACATAAAATCCTTTGGGGCAACGGGAGGAGGAAGCCCTTCGGACTCTGGAAGGACTATTTCTATTTTATCCATATCGCCATGAAAAGCACCCACCTTACCAGTACCCAAGCATTTAGGGCATTGGTCCCCGCCAGTAAGGGTGCCGTTGTTGCACATCTGACCGCCTTTGTTATATTTACACTTTTCGACATAATTTATAGACTTAAGGAAAAGGTGCAAGTATTTAGACACATCAAACTTAGATCCATCCTGTATGGCAGCCTCTAGCGTGAAGTTAGCTTTGTGCCAGAAAGGTAAGTATAATTGGTCTTGCGAGTTGTAATCAACAATATAACCAAAGGGGAAAACGCGAGGCAATTCAATACTATCTTTTTTAGTAACGAGGAACGTCTTATTCTTGATCAAAATCTCTTCAAGGTAAATTTCAGATGCCCTTAGTTCTTCATAAAATCCAGATACCCCTTCTTCTTTTATGACTTCTATAAAGCTTAAGGTTTTCCCGATGGAATATTGCGTGTACTCTAAAACAGGCGCCTTGCTATCCTTTCCCCTTATCGGAACGTGCAAATTATAAAGATATATAATATCTCTAACCCCTTCGGAGTCTTGTCTAATGTTTAAAATCTTTTCACACCTTAGTACCTCGGGAAAGCACAATTCCTTGTCTTGGTCGTACTTCACCAACGCATAATCATTTGGGCGGACCATGTTCTTGGTCACCGCAATCCCTTCAACCCACTTTAGTAATGTCTCTCCGCTATTGCCAAATGAAGTTACAGCCTTTTTTAACTTCATTTTACCCTCCTCGTCCTTCGCACTAACTTCATTCTTACTTTTAGGCTGCCTTAGAGCTGGCGAAATAAAAGAAGAGACCTTGCCTATAACACCAGGCGTTACAGGAATAGTAATAGCTCTTCTTTTTTTTAATTGATCCGCTGTCTCCCTTAGAGAGTAAGAGCGCACGTAAGCATTATACCCTTCACCAGTAGCAACCGCCGTGTACCATTTCTGCCGTTTTAGCTTTTCTTCAAAACCATCATGCCTACCACCTTTGATTGTATTAATGGCAAAAGTGTAATCTTCTTCAACTTCCTTCACAGAAGGAGACTTATCTGAACTGCCATCGTTCTCCATGTTAATCAATAGTCTCTCTAATTCAAAATTCCCTTCAATCATAAAGTTGTCGTTTTTTTTCTAAAAATCAATTCTTGCAAAGCGCCCAAACAACTCGGGATGGCACATTGCATACATAAAGCCATCACCTAAGTGGCCATACTTTTGAACCCCGTCACTGTCTGCATCTTTCATCATTGATCCATCAGGTGCGACCTTGCACTGCTCAAAGTCTTCAATCGTATTCTTGCAACTATCAGATATTAAAATCCTAACAGGTACCGTCTTGCCATTAAAAAGCCTTATCATAAAAGCGTGCCGACCAAGAGAGCCTTTAGCGATGGCTTTGAACCTAGGATTTGCACTAGGAACCCTTTCGATCATAAAGGATTTGTACTTACCTAAGCCTAATTTAAAGTCATCAAACAAGGATTTTACTCCCATGATGCCTTGTATCCCTGTTTGCCTCTTACCAGTAGCATCTCCATACAAAAAGAAACCACTATTAACAGGATACCTTGCAGTGAAAATCTTAGCTAAGCCTTGCCCTGTATTAAAAGGAGCTTTTGCACATATTTCGTCAATTATCCTTAATTCGTACCACTCTGTGAATCCCTGCCAATACCCCTGCTCAATATACTCAGACTGCATAACGACGCCCGACATATAAGGCCTTACGTTAAAGTCCAAAGAAAGATGCAGCGGTATGTCGGCATTATAGAGCATCTTTCTAGCTGGACGCACATGCTTTGGTCTACTGAAGGTTGGAAAGAAGCGCCCCTCTTTGTTAAGCGTCCCCCATCTACCTTGAGCATAAACTTTATACATCAGATCGTCGCTGCCTGCTAATGCCCCAAGAGTCGCCTTGTATTCATCTTTAGCCCACCTATTATCCTCTGCTGTCGTATTGATCACTCTCGTAGTAGTAATTACTTCCCTTCCTTCTACTTCAACAGTTCTATTATACTCCCAAACCTTATTAGGTACTAAGTATTTTACATCCCCCGTGCCTTCAATTCTATCATCTTTATTAAGCATTTGCGGCTCGGCATACTTAGCGATCCAATGGTCCTTTGAAACAGGATTGAAGCTAAGAATCATCTGGTAATAATGATTAGTCTCTCCCCTTAGTCTTAAATCCAGTTGAAGAAACTCATCTTCCGACAACTGAGTAGCCTCTTCTATCCATATCAATGTTATTCCTTCAATAGACTTCACCTTTTCTGGATCATCCATCCCCCTAAATACAAACCTTGACTGCTGTCGTTCTGTTTGGCCGCTAGACGGTTTCTTTGCAATTCTTAAAGGCTGCTTGTTGTATTTGAATCTCGAACCTAATCCATGTGAATCTAACTCATTGCAAATCCTGTCATACATGGATTCCGCAATATCTCCATAGACCTTTCTAATACAAAGAATCTTATGCTTAGTATCAGAATGCATATTAACAAGCGCTGACAACTTTTGACTCGCTGCAACACTCTTTCCACTCCCTGCCCCTCCAAACAAAAACACATGGCGCGCAGTGCAAGGAAACAAGTACTTTGCATAAATCTTATTAACCTCTGGCCTTATCACAGCCCTTTTATCTGAATGACGCTTCGGCATTTCTATTCTTCCTCTTCGTTTACATTATCCCTTTCTTCACTCTCTCCATCAGGGTTAACATCCATATACTCTCCATCCCCAATATGTAATTGATAAACAATTGGCGTTCCTTCTAGCGGATCATCTTCTTTTTTATTGTCAGGATTGATACTCCAATGCTTCCGCTGCCTGTTCCCCAACCACCTGCTAGCAGCCTTTTCACTCGGAGGAACCTGCTTAATCGATATAGATGCATCCTTTACACCAAGTAACTTTCCCAAGTTTAGCATCTCATAAGGCGAAAGGTTCTCCAAGTCAAATCCTACCAAAGTGCCCTCCGCCAGATTTGCTCCCTTGAAACTAACTTCAAGAGAAGTAAAACCCTTTCCTAGTTTATGTAATCCTGCCGCCACTTTGGCGTCCGCCAACACTTTCCCCTTCTTTATGGACTCCGAAAACTCTGGAAACTTTTTCTTCCATTCATTTAACGTAGATTCTACAATACCTAAAACAGGGGCAATATCCTGATCCCTAAGCCCCAGCAGGGCTAATTCATAGGCTTGCTTATTTAAGCGGTCTTTTGTCTCGTCGTTATACTTTGGCGGACAGCCGATATTTTTTTCACCTTCGTTTTTTTCCTTCATTTGTAATCAAAAAAATGCAATATTGTCTATAAAGTTAGACATAAAATAATTATTTTGAGTTAGAAAAAGCGGTTTATTCGCAAATATTTTACAAAAAACAAAGCAATGGCATATACTATAACAAACGATTCAGAGTCTCTGTCTATTAGACATAGAGACTCTAATCTAATACAGGCTGGCAAATCAATTGCGGCAGTCATCCCCAAAGAAGCGACTGCATTCCCAAGAGGAGGAAACAATGGAACTTTCATTGACTTCAATGCATGGGGGGAGCCGTTGATGCAAATTAACTCCGAAGATGTATACTTGCAAGATGATCCATTAGGTGCCGTTGTTTTATGGACTGGCACCGTAGATGCTTTGCTTGATAAACTCAATAACGAATACCTGGTAAGTAGCGCCTCTGGGGGCACAAATCCACCAAACCCAATAGATATGACTGCAAGCGTTAACATTTACACAATGGCAGACTTTCCCGCTCCTGATACAGATGGGGTCATCACTCTAAAATCTGGTACCACTTATAATATAATTGGGGTTATTGCTCAGGGCGAAACATCAGCAAAGGTCACAACGGCCGTCGATCAAAGCTTTTACGTAGAGAGCAATGTTAAGATAATGGGAAATAGCTTCTTTAATACACAGCTCGTATCTGGTGGATTTTCAAACTTAATAGGATCAGGTGGATCTCCTACTCCGTTTCTTTCTTTGGTTGGAAATAATGAAATTGAAAACATTACAATCGACGGAGGCGGATCCGATCACAATCTAATTAAGATTGAAAACAATTCAAGTTCTAATAGTATATGGAATAACGTCAATTTTCAAAACGGCGGGCTGTTGAACAGCAATAACCTTGGAGGGATAGGCGTTCAACTGTCAATTATCGGAAATCTCTTAGCGACTAAATGTGGATTCTTTAACACGGGAGCATTTAACATGACAGGTTTCTTGCCTGCTCCTTCGTTTGATAGCATTATTTTTGAAACATGCAATTTCAACTACAATCTTAACCTTACGTCTTTCTTAGTATTTGCCAACACCGTAACAATGAACCGAAGACTAGTGTTAAGAAATTGCATTGGTGCAATTGACAGCGTTAATGGGGGGCTAGTCAATTACAGTATTATAGATACTAAAGCCCAAAGAGAAAGCTTTATCATTTCTGGTTGCAAAATCAATATGATAAACGGCAATCCTTTAACTTCTTTTACTGGAGTAACAGAAGATAGTCCACAAGTTCTTTTCGAGAACAACCAAATCCAAGGCCTTAGCAATACTTACGTCGGGGTCTCAGCTAAGACTATATTCTCTTCTGGTCAATACCCTACCACAATATTAACACAGAACGCATATAGCCCAATTGTTGCCGATGCTTCAGGAGGACTGACATCAGGTTTTGATCATCAACAAAACTCCTCTAGGTTATGGGATGTCGTTGTGATAGCAGGAGCTTCATACTTTAGATATGTCGGAGCGCAAGAAAGAACATTTTTAATACACAACAACTTAACCGCCTCTTCTGGAAACAATAGAATACTTAACACCAGGGCGATGAGAGGAGAAATGGATGATAATGGCGTTATTACAAATACACCTTCTAACCCTATTGCAATAATCGAACAATCTGTAGGAAACAAGGCTACTTCTAATGGATCAGGGAGACCAGAGGCTATTTCTTCTGACTTTATTGCTGCTTTTTCTTATGGAGATTTCTTTTACATGGAAGTAGCCAATTTTTCTAACGGAGACGATATTGAGGCACAGGCATTCAGTGTATTTACGTCGAAAGTTGCCTAGTGTTATTCTTAAACAACGATTAATAATCCTATCAAATGAAACAAAGTAACAAGGAATTGCCAAAAACTACGTGGCAAGAGCAGACATCGCTTAAAGAGCTATTAAAAGCTATCAAAGTTGATCAAGACCCCAATGAAGAAGAAACGCTAGGAATTGAACACTCCAAGCAGGTGATCACTCTTGGGGTTGGCATCGTGGCGGACATCATTATGACCGTTCAGAAAAATGACATCAAAGGCTTTGCTGGTGGCACATTTAAGGTAATTGGAAGATTTGCAGATGACTTTGCCAGTGCTGTAAAGATCTTGCGCAAACTAAAAGAGCTTTGGTCTGAGGTCAAGGACTGGGACAGTCAAGAAGGTGAAGAATTAAGAGAGCACCAACAGCATGAAACATGGGGTGCTTTTGAAGAAAGAGGACTAGAGGCAAAAGAAGAAGCTTTGGACCTGGTTAACGCTTGGCTAAGTGCGTTTTTTCTGACCGTTGCCTACTCCAACCAATACCGTTAAGACTAAAACTTAAAAGCCCCACCTTGCTTAATGCTTGGTGGGGCTTTTTTATATTCGCTTATCTATAATAGTTTCTTTTTAGTCTACTATACCACAAAAAAACTTGACTTCTTCTACATACTCTCCATCGAGCCATCTATAACCCGCCTGTTTAACTCTCTCGCTGTGATCCTTACGACTATGAACCTCTAGCCGCTTTAGGGGCTTAAAGCCCTTAACAACTCCGTACTCCAAGCAATCCATAAGTTGTTTGTAGTTGTCGCTATCATCAAAGAAGCTCATGTAAGAGTCTATTACAGCATCCGTTGCGCCAACACCCGACTTTCTAAACTCTGCCGTACAGTAGTGTAAGTAATCTCTATACAGATGAAAACGGTCGTACAAATCGCTAGCAGTAAAGTTTTTAGCGTGCCTTGCCGTGTCTTCAATGCCAATAGCGATGCGAATATAGCATTCGCTTATCTCCCGCTCAAGGTCTTTAAAGTTTTTGTTAACTATGAGCGCCTCTGCTAGAGGTCTTGACTTACGCATCATCATGTCAATAAACCCCTGAAGCCTTCTAATGTCTGTTGCTTTACTGGCGGCAGCATGTGTTGCCGCCTCTATACTAATTGCCATACCTTCCTTGTATTAAAAGTGATTAAATCAGCGCTCGACCATGAAAACCGAGCGCCTTAATTCAATGAACTATTCTAACCCTACACCAATTGTTTGATAAAAAATAGTTAGAGAAAGCAAGGGGACTCGAACCCCTGTATCTGGATCTGCAATCCAGCACCTAACCAACTCGGTCATACTTTCTGAGTTGACCGCCTCTTAACTGGCGGCCAATTTTAGTGTCTTATGCTTGCGGGGTTACGAATTCCGTTTCGCTTTCCTTAAAAAACTTATTGGGCCGCTTTTCCTCATGTCAATCTCATACCAGTAGCCTTTTAGAAATCCATAAGTACTATTAAATGAAAAGAAGAAACGCTTTCTAAGGGGCTTCATTTTAAACTCGCTAAAGTGGACAGAGTAATATACATCTCTCTTAGCCTTTTTTAGATTTTCTTTTGTTGTCGGCATTAAATCCCAAAAAGGGTTATTCCTACCCTGTATCAGCCGACACCTGATACCTTTATAAAAAACAGTAGCTCCAATTTTAGGCTTATTTATGAGCAATAGGGATAGCTTTATATAATGGAACTCTACGTAAATTTTTCTAAATATTTTTTTCATTTCGCTTTAATGATATTTTTTGAATTCTAATCCTTTTGCATGTGGTGACTGTATGTAATATCGCATTGCATCCATAAAGTGGTGATAATGCGCCCCATAGCACCTTTCGCGCAAAGTAGGAATTTCTTGATCTACAACCTTTGTTGCATTCGTTGGGCAATGACCAGTAATGCCCTTGACCTCGCATCGGTACTTTGGTTCCCGCGTTAGTATTTTAAGCATAAATTCATATCTACCAATTGGTCTTCTTTTTGGAGCTTCATAGAAATACCTTCTCATTACTTTCTTCTATTTCGTTTTAAAAGTTGATTTTGGAATTTGAATCATTCTCTTTCCAGTATCAAGAGTCCAGTTTCTTCACCAGCGTTGAAAGGAATCCAGTCGCCGTCATTTGGGGTTCTTCAACCCACTCTGTTCCTTCTTCATCGGTATAGATTAATCTTTTCTCTTGATTGCGCACATCTTTCTCAATATGCATCTTCTTGATGCCAATTTTCATTTCGCTTATTTTAAAGCATTAGTGCAATGCACTTTGCCATGTTAACAACCACCCAATTAGTAACAGCTTCCCAATCCACATTCTTAGTAAATCTCTCGATCAAGTTGGGGTCTTCAATCCTGCTCTCTTCTTCGACTAAATCATCTTCTTGATTAATTCCGCTTACTTTTATAGTAATAGCGGCTTTTTGGCTACTATCTACCGTGATACTAAATTCTCCAAAATCATTGTTCTTAGCATTGGCCGTATAGGTTACGTTTACCGTTGATGATAGAGAGGACCTGGTCGAAATGACTTCTGTGTCGATTATTTTAAATCCCACTGCCCTTAACTCTGGAGGAAAGCCTACATAAGGCCAAATGTCATCATGTACGTTAAGATGTAACATATCGTTCATATTATCTTTTTTAGATTAAAAAGGGACCAGCCATCAAACCAGCCCCTTTGTTCAACTTTTTACCCACATCAGCGGTTAAAAAAAATAGTGCTCTCTGTTGGAATCGAACCAACGACCATCGGTTTATGAGTCCGAAGCTCTAACCCCTGAGCTAAGAGAGCGAATTTAATCCGTTCAAAAAAAACCTTTCCACGCCTTAAATAATTCTTTATTTTCTTCAATAGCTTGCCTTGCAAGCTTCCTACTTAAGCTTTCTAGGTGCTCTTTGGCAAATGTTAGTTGAGCCAATGAATAGCTATATTTATTTTTCGCAATTTCATTCCAACAATCGCTTAGCACTTTTGGCTCTACAGCATTATCTGCATCAATCAAAATCATAGAAATAGAACGAATATCCTTCATTTTTTTTAATCCTTCTGCCATGGTGATCATTTGTTTCTTACGTCAATAAAGATTGACAGGTCGCTGGTGTCGAATGTTATCATGTTATTAATCTGGGTTAAGAGAGCAAAAGGTATCCCATGTATCTTTCTTTTTGCAGGTAGACCGCACAATAATTCCCCTCGTTCACGAGCCTTTGGGCTGTGGCATGATCTGTCTGAACTATAGTTTTATTAATTGGCATGTAATGTCTAAATCCATAAACTCTATCATCTTTTAAGAAAGCTTTAGAATCAATATTACAAGAGGGTGCAATTATCTTCAATACATCATTTAAAGAGTGACCAGAAACCCAATCCTCATACAATGGAGTCGCACCACCATTACCAATGACCTCAATTTTTATATTTTCCTTATGCATTGTCAAAATAGTTTTAGTTCGTGCATTTTATTAATAGCAGCCAGCTGATTAAAAGCCCTATAGTCCGAATCAAATTGCACGTATCCTGTTTCGGCGTAAAATTCCAAAGTCAATACGCAACGCCTCGGAAGAAAACCGATAAATGGTGTTCCTTTTTCAAAAAGGTAATGTATTCCAGCTCTACTACACATATAGTCTAATTCTTCAACATTAAGATGTTCCGATATTGACTCAAATCCTTTTCTTGCTATTTCTTTAAAATTTTGTTCTGTCATTACCTTTGATTATATTAATTAGGGTTTTGTCTTGTGGTTTTATTTGAATTCCTTCAGAATCTTATCAATGGCTGCTAGCAGTTTGAATATCACTCGTGCAGGTATCCAGTTTCAGCAAAACGTTTCAAATAAGGTAGTAATTCGGACACTTGTTCTCTATTTAAGTGCATTCTTGTGTTCAGTAGCACATCTTTAGGTAAAGGGTATTGCATCCATCCATCATTCCCTTGTGGTTCTAATCCGTATTTTTTCGCTTTAGAGGTCCTGATTTTTGGATCTGCATCGTTTACGCCAAACCATATTTTACCTTCCATTGCACAAGAGCTTGCTTGTAAAGAACACTTAGCTCCGTAAGTATCTTCAAACTCTGTAATTTCAAATCCTCTTTGTGTTTTACGATCCTTCATTTTATTTCATTTCATTCTTCAGTTTAAAAAGGGAGCCAAACGCCCGTTTAGCTCCGCTTTCTCTCAACACTACATTCAATCCACGGGATGAATGAATAAATAGAGACCTTGACGGGACTCGAACCCGCGCGCTCACTCCGCTTGGTTGCGGTCGTGTGATCTAACCAACTAAACTACAAGGTCAAGTCACGAAGCCTAGAGAGCACATCACTCCCATTATGACCGTCAAATTCAAATAAGGCCTTTTCTACCTCTGGAACATTAAACAAATCCCAGTCTTTTATTTTGTAATGATTTGAAATTAAGCCAGATGGAAGCTTAGCAGATACAATAAACCAGCCGCCGCCAAAACAAAGTTCGCCGTCATGGTGGCGAATTGATTTATGTACATTATAGTGAGGTCGAACGCCATAAGGCATAATGTTGTCATTATGTAGGCCCGAATTCTCTGGGCTATAATTTTTAGCCCACTCATTAAACAAGCAAGCATTGTACATCTTCCTAAACTCATATAGCTCGTCAAAAGTATGATGGCCATCTGACAACTTGTTTTCATTAAATCCTTCTACGTTTTTTTTCAAGAAAAGAATTTGCTCATTCATTATTTTCAGTAAGCCTTCCATTTTGTTTTGTTTTTTATCATTCAGCACCCCAAACAGGACTCGAACCCATAATCTTTAATGCTTGGAACATCAACGCTTTACCGTTAAGCTACAGGAGTAATTAAAAAAAAGTACAGCAGCAAAAAGCCCCTTAGGTAAAGACCTGCTATAAGATAAGGTACCAAGGGCTTATACTGTACATTAACTCCGTAAAAGAGTAGCATAAGTTATCCCAAAGCATTTATCAATCTTTCATTAAAGTAATGCTACGCATGTTTCGGTAAGCTACCATGTAATATACTAACATGGCCATGTCGTGCGTTCCTTGTGGCAGGGGCAGGACTCGAACCTACGACCTGAGGATTATGAGACCTCCGAGCTAACCAACTGCTCCACCCTGCACTATTGTATTAATTAAGCTATCAAAGCAAATGTAGGCGGCGCACTACCACCGCCTACTAAAAACATCTAAAACCAAAAACTCCGCAAATAATAAACACAATTAATTTGCTCAAAAATCTAATATAAAGATACAAAAAAATGGTTATAATCTAAAATTAAAGTGTTTTTATTTGTGCTGATTTTCAAAGTTTTACAACATTGCTTTGCTTCGCCCTTTTCTTAGCTTTTCGCCTTCTTGCTTTTTCCTTGGCATCGTATCTAAGATGGCATAGTTGACACAAAGCCGCCAGTCTATCATCCTTAACATCATGATTGCCTTCATCATGGTCAAGGTGTGCAATTGTCAGTACGACCTTCACGCTCTTAGGGCAGCCTTTCCTATACCATTCCCCGACACTTAACTTTTCCCACACGGTAACGCGGCCTTTTTTGTAGCTGTGGACGATACTTTTATTTTCCAAGCCACACCACTTACAGCAATTGCCCTCTCTTTCTAGTATTCGCGGCCTTATTTCTGTCTTCCAATTTGAAGGATACTCATTGTAGTCTACAGGCATGTTTTTAAGTTTTTAAGTTTTGAATTATTCCATTGTATTCCTCTTCAGTATACTCATTACAATGAGTTTCAAATCTAAATTTAGTAGACCGATGATCGTATCTAAATTTAGTAAAGTGAATAATTGAAAGATCTTGTCCTATAGGCGTTTTGTCAAACCAGTTTAAAAAATCACTTTCGCTCAATCCGTCATTAGGAGCCACTGTCGCAATATTCTTAAAACTATTATCAGTAAGCAATCGGATTAGGTGACAATTCCTCATAGGACATTTGGTCCATTCGGCCCGCTCAACGCCCACGCCGTCGTGCCTGGTTAGCTGAAAGCACTTTATTTGCTTAGACTTGTAGGGAGTTCCACTCCATGTATACACACTAAGCACCGCCTTACCTTCCTGAATCTCTTTAATCCGCCTTGCCCAATTGTCGTAGCCAAGCCGTATAGTATGAATCTTGGTTCCTTTATGATAGCTAGTTATAAAATTGGTTAGCTGTCCTTTTCGTTGGTGCGGTTTAGGGAATTTAAAAAGTAGAGATATTGGGTATTGCTTTAGCCAAGTCATTTCACTTGCACTAACGAATATCGTTTTTAAGTGTCCTTTTTCAACGGATTCTAGCAGGTATTGAGGCCTTCTTGGTGGAAGAGCCTCTGCTAGAGTAAGAATTCTTTTTACCTTCCATATCTCATTATCAAATAATACATGAGAATGGCCCGCTATCAGGCCTTTTGCTTTTGCTGGAGTCATTGGTTAGTTGTTATACTTTTGATTAATTCAATATGCGCTCTTGCTGATTCTATCTTCCCTTGCAGTCGGTACCATGTATCAGGACAACCACCTCTATCCCAACTCAATTTGTCACCTAAAGTCCTCAAACGCTTTATGTCGGGGTGTTCTTTGGTGAATTCTTCTCCTTTGGCTTTACGTGCTTTGAGCCGAGTATCTAGATTAGAAAACTGTTGCGCTGCCTCTTGGTATTCCTCCTGTGCGCTTTCTAACCGCTCAATCTCTTGTTCTATTTTAGTTATTACTTCTTGCTTTGTCATAGGTCAATCTTATTATTCCACATTTGTCTTTCTTTTACATCCTCAATTAACTCTAACGCTGGACATGTTATAAAGGCAGGAAATCCTAAGCCTTTTGAATCTTCTATCATGTGACTAAAGTCTCTCCATGGTATACATATCCTTCCATTATCAAACACTAATTGTCGAGAAGTTGAGGATGTCATGCTTAATGGAGTAAAACTTAAAGCCTCGCTATTCCATTCTTCTCTTAAACCTCTATGAGCAACTCTTACTATGCCGTAGATCCACTCTGTCCCACCCTGTTGTTTTTCTTTATAACTCATAAATTCTTAAATCCCCTCGAATATCCTGCGTCACACCAACAAACCGCGTGCATTTGCACTTGTGGCGAATGTGTAGTTTTTCAGATTTATGCCACTTTTCAAGAACTTCCCCAATTGGAATATTTCTTTCACAATGTGGACAAGGGTCTTTACATTCTGCAATGCTTATAATTGCGTTATCTATATATTCTGTTTTCATTTTCTTGTTTTTTCGGCCTAAGCCAGTTTAAAATTCTTAATAAATGTCCTTACCTCTTCATCAACCCCACGCAAATCAATTTTAGTCAACCTGTGCAATCCGTTCGATTTAAGCACCTCCCAAATAGCCGCGTGCATCTCCTTATTTTCTCCTGATCGAAAAAGCGCACCAGTAATCTTGGTTAAATCCTGTCGATACACGAATCCGCCCTGTGGTTTTGGATCTTGGTTTCTCTTTGGCATAGGTTAGTTTTATGTGCCAAGCACTTGGTTATTGTTTGTATTTTTTTTGAGCGTTTTTTATGGCACCTTTTATTATTTGCGCTGCTTCTTCTGCGATTTTCATCCGTCTGCAAATCTCCTCAAAGGCATCAAAGACGTATTTAAGGCGTGGATTCATTGTTTTAGTCCAAGGAATCGCCTCGTAATCAACGCAAGATGGCACTGCATTAAAAACAGCAGCTTGATAATCGTATTCAGAGTCCGAATTCATTACCTTGTCTCTCCAATAGACGAGCTCCTCTTCTTCCTCATGGGATAGATGTCCCTCCTTTTGCAATTCCTCCACGTAACAATTGAGATTTTTTAAGCTTTCTTCAAGATCAAAGTTGTGTGACTTTTGAATACTGCCAATTCTTAGCTTTTCGCACCAGTAACCATCGTCTATTGATTTGGTGTCAGAGTTAGGATAAAAGTTTCTGCAAAAAAATCCAATTACCTAAATCACCTCTAACAGTAAGACCTCTAAAGTCATTGATAAAAATCACGTAATAAATTGAACTGTCGCCTTTTTGTAAATAATCTACAGTTATTTTCTTTCCTTCGGAATTCTTAAAAACCTCTCTTCTGTGGGTATGCTCACTCCAATCTTTATTTGTTCTATTTCCTTTCACTTTTGGTTATATTTAAGCGCCGTGCGCTTGGTTGGATACTATTATCTCCTAGATTATATTTACGGTATTTTGCTTTTGGTTGTCGCTAGCGAATTTAGCCAGCAGCAATATTGTTCTTTTTGAATAGATAGTCTTGTGGCCTTGGTTTGCAATATAGCCTCCCTCTTCAGTCTCGTGCCATTTGAAAAGTGGCACAAATTCCGTGTGCCCCCAGAAGCCAAAAGACCCGTTAAAAAATGTTACTTTGGCGTAGTAATCGAATGTATCTTTTGAGTGAATTAAGTCTACGGGGTGCATCCATGGAATTAAAACCTCGTCTCCCATGCAAATTAAGTGCCCATTCATGTCTAGGCACTCAGTAGATGTTCCATGCTTTTTATGTGTTATCATTGGCTATTATTTTAAGCGCCATGCGCTTGGTTGATTATTTTAATTATTGGCGTGCCGTTCTCTCTGTGAGAAACTTCTATTGGTATTGACGCCTACTCTTCCCTATTAACGGGACGAAATTGCACATCTCTCTAAATCTATCAAGTTCCCTTGCTCCAAACGATCTAATTAATTCTCTCTTATTGTCATCTGATGCCGTATTGTAGACAATATTAGTAGTGTAATGACTAAGACTAGGGGTTGGCCTACTAAAGCGCCTGTATTGGCTTCTCACTAATTCCTGATAGGCGTTTATTTTTGTTCCGTAGGAATTTACGTCGTTTCCCGCCCGCATTCCAATATCATCAAAACCACAGGATCTAAATTTATAATTGTCTAAATGCTCTAAGCCACCAGTAGAACACCCCAAGTAAATATCATCCATGTCAATAAAATCAAACATAGTTCTCAAGTTCATGTCTTTCGTGAACCTAGAGAGCTGCCTCAGTATCGTACTCTTGCCTGTTCCTACCCCTCCATACAAACAGATGCCTTTTTTTAAATTCAAAACAGCAGCAGCATCGCGGATAAAATAGGCAACAAGGTTCTTGATTGCATCGGTATTAAGAGCATCGAATTCAAATTCCCTGTCTTGATTAAAAAAAACTGTAGCAAGGTACTTTTCTGTGAAAATCTCATAAGCCTCTGTGAAAGGCATTAAATTCATTGCAAATGACCTCTTGGCGACTGGACGCTTAGAATAAACTATTGCAGAATACGCATGTCGATTGAAAGACGGCAAAGAAATCATTATAACTGGGCAATTTGTTCCACCCCGCTTAATGCTATCAAAAAGCCTATGATGATCGTGCGAGATCCACCTTCCACTTACTTTATTCTTGTATCGACCACTGCAATTCAATGTATAATGATGATCGTAATTTTTTTTATTCAACCCAGAGGTTTCATTCTTTTCAAAGCTTTGATTGACTTGCGATTGTCTTTTTGCACATTGATTCGCGTTAGCCAAAAGTTGCGCGTGCTTTGCATTGTAATTCTTCCAGTAGTTTTTATCTGAATGGTTCGAGTAACCCTCTTTAGCCTTTGACATATCTTATTTTTTATTCTAAACCCATCATATAAGAGGGGGTTGAGTTGTCTGTTTTGTTTGATCTTCCATTAATGCGACCTTCGCGACGAGCTTGGTCTTTTTCGTAATTCTCGTAATACTCCATTCTAAATTTTCCCCAGTTTCCTTCCTTTGTTGCATAAACAAGAGCCTGCGTTAGTCTTTCTTCTGAGGCGCTACTTTCTAGAACTTCACAAAAATGATCAATGTCAGCACGAGCGTTGGATTCTACAAGTTTAAACTTTAAAATTTCTTTTCGCCACTTCAGCCACAGGACAACCGCCTGTCTTAGCTCTTCCCCCCACTCTTGAATTCTTGGATCGTTAAGCGCCATCTGCCACTCGCCTCGAAGCTTTGCAGGAATCTCACCGTACCAAGGGTTTTTTAAGTTCTCTAGATACTCCTCCATTGTTGGAGGAACGCTCCTTGAACTTTCTTTTTTTGGCGGAACTTTTTTTCTTTCCGAACTTTCGTTTTTAGTGTCAATATTTTTTTCTTCAACACATGCCTGTAAAGTCTTCTTGATTTTATTTTTTTGGGTGGATTTGTTGAAAAGGCTCGCCTTTTCCTTTTTAATCTCTTTATCAGTATTATTATCTCTTTTATTATCAATATACTTATTGGGTGAAGTTTCTTCATGGGGGGGGTGAAGTTTCTTCATGGGTAAAGGTGAAGTTTCTTCATGGGGGGGGTGAAGTTCTTTCACCTGTGAAGTTTCTTCATGAGGGGGTGAAGAAACTTCATCAATAGTATGAAGTTTCTTCACCCCCTCGACAATAGAACGAACCTCTTTGTAGTACTTGGAAGTGGTCTTTTTTAGGTACCTATTTTCCCCTTTAAACTCTAACCATCCGCGCTTTTCTAAGCTGCTAAATCTTGTTGCTATTGTCCTAGTGCTAGCCAAGTGAGAGAACGAGGACTTAGAGGCATTGCACCACCCTGTATAGCGTTCTCTTTTGCTAGTAGAAAGTAGATATACGGTCTCTAGTATGCAGTAGTCTAAAAGGCTTAGTCCTGCGGCATTCCTGATATTGTGATGGATTATATTGTAAAGCATTGGTTCGTGTTACGCAGTTGGTTATAATACGGCTCTGTAGCCTTTTATTTATCAGAATAGAAGTTAGGCACCTGTTTACTTAGATAGTCCTTAAAAAGCGGGTACAATGAATCTTGCTGGCTGAATTCAAGGACTACTTTATCGGAACGATCGGGAAAGTTTAGTCGCGTCCAGTTACTGGTTGAGCTTTTGTCTAAGACCTGTGTAGGGCGATGGTCAAAAAGCAACACATAACCCTTTCCTTCTATGTAGCCTATTGTGGCTACACGTTTGCTGTTATTACGAACTACGCTCCCTAAATAAGCCTTGACATCGTGGCGGACTGTTGTTACAAGGTGACGAACACCGCTCTCTTGTATTTGCTTTGCTGTTAGTTTTATCATTTTAACGATACTGTGTTGTTGTTAAGAAATATTGCATTTGCTTCCTGTTGCCCTCTTCGCTCTTCTACAGCTGGGTACCGCTCGCGTAGCCTTTGGGCTGACTTCATGAATTCGGTTGCTTGGGCGCTTAATTCGGGCGGTATTGGCTTTAATCCGTACGGGAGCACTATATCATAGTAACCCTGCATTAACTCTTTGTATAGACGCTTTAAACTTGCTAAGTCGGTCATGGTTAATTGTTTTAGAATGGAATCTCTTCTAATGAAGGATCCAAAAAGTCAAAATTTAATTTCACTACAGGTTGACGAGGGAGTACGACTATAAAGTTTTTCTCTTCGCGGTCTATTGCAATGCTGTCGTGGTCGTCGTGCATGCCGTATGTATTGCGATCTATAAGGTAAACCTCTAGTTCTTTAGTGATCTTGTTGTGTAAAGGCCACCAGTAACCGCCTATGTTCTTTTTATAAGCGTCGTTGTACTCCAGTCCTTGTGTCTTGATGAACACAGGTAGACCTAGATTTAGGATGCCGTAGATATTGAATTCTCTAGCAAGGTTTTGTAATTTTTGATTGGCGACATTCGCTATAGTGTCACAGGTGGCTGCACCGTTGAGGTTACAATTGCCTCTGCTTGCTTTCAATAGGAATTTATAAGCGCTTAGGAGGTGTGTTTTTTCGTAATGGTTCATGCTTTTGTTATTTGGTTGGTGTTTTTTTCTAAAAATTACTTAAGAAGCTGCTCCATTTCCGTGATACTCTGTTTTCTGCCCTCTATTTCGTACAACAGTTCCCCGTCCGAAGACGACGGGTCACGCTCGCAATCAGAGACAAGTTCCTTCACCAATTCTTTTCTTTGTAAAATTTCGCGCTCTAACTCTGACTTAGAGATAACTTCAATAGAAGTTAAAGTGTAATCAGAGGGTCCGTAATTGCTAATCTTTTGTTCGTGTTTCTTTTCAACTCCTGCGAAGTCTTCTGTTTCTGTACGGTCGAAGCCTGAGTAAAATTCCCCGTATACTTCATAGTTGATTCTGTAAAATGTCATTCTTTATAATTTTGGTGGATCTTGGCCGTGGTTAGTTAATGGGATTTTCTATTGAAACAAGTGCGCTATTTTATCATGCCCCCAATGCCCTTTTGTAAGTTCAAGACATTCTTTAATAGTCACAGAGGTAGCAGCAATACCGTTCCCTTCTAAAAAGACTCTACACCCTTCTGAACACGCACCAGTTAGCAGCCTATAGGATTCAACTGTTATGGAATTAGTTTGCTTAATCTGTTCTGCCAATTCTTCGACATTAACAGTCGCTTGAAGATGCTTGAAATTGCAGTCCGAAATAGCTTCTCTTGCAGTCTTACCATGTGCTGAATACTCACCCTTTACTGCTATGTACACACACTTGTCGGCCTTTTTGTCGTTGCATATATATTCGGCCTTATGTACTGTAAAGCCTCCTACTTGTTTTGTACTATCTATGTAGGTTGCAATTCTGTCAAATACTAAATAGGTTCTGGATTTGTCTACAAAGCCTAATCTATTACTTGCAATGTCGCTGGCGCCTTCTAA
>JBOEFW010000069.1:0-782 GCA_050633105.1 Aureispira sp.
TTCACTGTTTTTACTTCATCACCAATGATAAAGCGCGCTAGGTAAACACCTGCTGGGTAGTTACTAAAGTCTACCTTGTAGTTTTGTTGCAATTGTTCATTTGGCTCAAACTGCTGTAGCGCTTGACCTGTGATACTCATCACACTCAACTGCACTGTTGTTGTTTTACTTAGATTTAAGTTCACCCATACTGTTCCTGTGGTTGGATTTGGATAGACTTCTAAGTTCGACAAGTCTTCAATTTGGTCGATGCTGTTTGGCAATTGGTAAGGAACTACAATTCCTGTTAAAACTTGTTGACAACCTGTTATAACATCTGTTACCGTTACATCATAAGTACCCGCTACTAAGCCTGTCAAGTCATCCGTTGTTGCTCCTGTATTCCAAGTGTAACGCAAGTTGGTCAAGGCAGAACCACCTGTTGCAGTGATTTCAATTCCTCCTTCTGTACTCAAAATCTCTGGGAAAATCGTATCCACTGTAATCACGATTGGTGTTGCTGCTGTAATTGTTCCGCTTGCTGTCGTGTTACATCCATTCGCATCTGTAATTGTTACCGTTTGAGAGCCTGCTGGTGCATTACTCAAATCTTGTGTTGTTGCTCCTGTTGACCACAAGTACGTGTAACCTGCTGTTCCTCCTGATACTGTGATGTCCACGCTTCCGCCTGTTCCATCACAATCAATAGTCGTATTGTCTACATTAGCAGATAAAGTAGTTGGTTCTGTTACTTCGTAAGTCATTACATAAGAACAGTTAGAAGCAGTACCATTGTCTACAAT
>JBOEFW010000070.1:0-13295 GCA_050633105.1 Aureispira sp.
TTAATTTTTATTCCGTATTATATCCCTATGGTCAGGAGCGTTTCACTTCTAGTTCGTGATCTTTTTGTCATTAGCACTCTATTTCCATTTTTTTCTTAAAACTCAACTATGAACAATTTATCAAGTCTATTATCTTTTTGCTTTATAGTTAGACCTTTATACTGCCATAAAAAAAGCGTCCCGAATAGAATTCGGGACGCTTTATATTTCAGGCAACTAATAATTTGTTGCAGTAAATTTATTCTCCAATAGTAACTTCTTCCTCCGCAGCCGCTTCTTCTGCACGACGTTTGGCTTCAATTGCTTCCATTTTTTCCATGTCTGCAACAACCAAATTTTCGTAGTGTCTTAAGCCTGTTCCAGCAGGAATTTTCTTACCAACAATAACATTCTCTTTCAAACCGCGCAAATGATCCGCAGCAGCAGAAATAGAAGCTGTACTTAGTACTTTTGTTGTCTCTTGGAAAGAAGCTGCAGAAATCCAGCTCTTAGTTCCCAAAGAAGACTTCGTAATACCTTGTAACAAAGGTTTAGCAGTAGCTGGAATTGCTGGACGCGCTTGTAATACTTTGCGGTCGTTGCGCTTCAAGTAAGCTTTTTCTTCTTGGAATTGACGTTCTGTAATTAACATACCTGCCAAAATCTTAGTCGATCCACCTGCTTCTTCTACAATCAATTTGTCGTAGATGTCTTCGTTCTCTTCCATGAAATCGCTCTTCAATACGGCTTCTTTTTCTAAGAAACGAGTATCTCCAGCATCCAAGATTTGAACTTTACGCATCATTTGACGAACGATAACCTCAATGTGTTTATCATTGATCGTAATACCCTGAGCACGGTAAACTTCTTGCACTCCATTTACTAGGTATTGTTGTACCGAGAACGGTCCTTCAATCGATAAAATATCATGAGGAGCAATGTTACCATTTGATAAAGGCATCCCTGCACGTACAAAATCTCCTTCTTGTACCAAGATGTGGCGAGAAAGACCGATTAAATATTTGCGTTTTTGGCCATCTCTAGCAGTCACAATACACTCGCGATTACCACGTTTGATACGACCAAAGCTAATGACACCATCAATCTCTGTAGCTACAGCAGGAGTAGAAGGTTTACGTGCTTCAAACAATTCCGTTACCCGTGGAAGACCACCTGTAATATCCTGAATTTTACCCATCACACGTGGGATTTTCACAATCGATTGTCCTTTGACAACTTTTTGCTCATCCGTAACGTCGATAAAGGCACCTACAGGTACGTTATAAGAACGCAAAGTTTCGCCAGCAGCATCTAAAATTTTGATTGCTGGGACTTGTTTCTTGTTTTTAGCTTCAATAACGACAAATTGCTCGTGACCAGTTTGTTCATCACGCTCTACACGGTATGTTTTACCTTCAATAACGTTTTCAAACTCAATGAAACCATCAAATTCAGTGATGATAGCTGCATTATAAGGATCCCATTCACAAATCTTATCTCCTTTCTTAATCATAATACCATCCTCTACAAATAGAGCAGCTCCATACATGATGTAGTTAGAAGATAAAACACGATTGGTTTTTGTATCAACAATACGCACCTCACCAGAACGTGAAATAACAATCGGGTGTGATGTTCCTTTTTCTTCGTCCACATAATCAACGGTACGAACACCATCAAATTCAATGCGCCCTTCAAATTTAGAAATCAAACTAGATTCTTCAACGGTATAAGAAGCGGTACCCCCCACGTGGAAGGTTCTCAAGGTCAACTGTGTACCAGGCTCACCAATAGACTGTGCTGCAATAATACCAACAGCGTCGCCACGTTCTGCCAAGCGACCTGTTGCCAAGTTCTTACCATAACATTTGAGACAAACACCGCGTTTTGCTTCGCAAGTCAAAACAGAGCGCACAACAATAGATTCAATATCTGCTTCTTCTATTGCGATAGCTGTTTCACTAGAAATAGCTTCGTCTGTACTAGCAATAAGTTCTTTTGTTTCAGGATGGAATACATCGTTCAAAGGATAACGTCCTTCAATTCGATCACTCAATGATTGAATAACTTTATCATTCTCAATCAACGCTGTACGAACAATACCGCGTAGTGTATTACAATCTTGAATATTGATTACTACATCTTGAGAAACATCTACTAGACGACGAGTTAAGTAACCCGCATCTGCCGTTTTCAAGGCTGTATCCGCCAAACCTTTACGCGCACCGTGCGTAGAGATAAAGTACTCTAATACCGATAATCCTTGTACAAAGTTCGCCAATACAGGGTTTTCAATAATCGCTCCACCAGTATCACCTGATTTTCTCGGCTTAGCCATCAATCCACGCAATCCACACAACTGCTTAATCTGTTGTTTAGATCCACGTGCACCAGAATCCAACATCATATATACCGAGTTGAACCCTTGTTTGTGGGCCGCCATTTCTTCCATCAATACATTAGTAATCAATGTATCCGCCTGTGTCCACTCATCAATGATCTGGTTATAACGCTCATTGTTAGTGATCAGTCCCATGTTGTAGTTGTTCCAGATATCCTGCACTTCTTCATGTGCTGACTCTAGACGATCTTGGCGAACAGATGGAGTAATCAAATCAGGCAAGTTGAAGGATAAACCTCCACGGTAAGCCCAATAGAAACCCATATCTTTAATATCATCCAAGAATTTGGCAGTAGTACTTGTATTCGTACGTTTCAAGATGTTAGAGATAACTTTTTTCAAGTTTCTCTTAGACAATTCTTGATTGATATAAGGTACCGTTTCTGGTACTTTTTCATTGAAAATAACACGACCTACAGTCGTTTCAATGCGTTTATCATAGACCAAGTTTCCAAATTCATCTTCTGTTCTTGCACGAACACTAATAATAGCGTGTAAATCAACATTGCCTTCATTGTAAGCAATGATAACTTCTTCAGCAGAATAGAATGATCGGCCTTCTCCTTTTACTTTTTCCTCATCGGTACTGCGTTTCTGTTTGGTTAGGTAATATAGACCTAAAACCATATCCTGAGAAGGCAGTGTAATTGGAGTACCATTTTGTGGATTCAACATGTTGTGTGCTGATAGCATCAACATTTGTGCTTCCAATACGGCTTGGTTTCCTAAAGGCACGTGTACCGCCATCTGATCACCATCAAAATCCGCGTTAAACGCCGAACAAACTAAAGGGTGCAACTGAATCGCTTTTCCCTCGATTAGTGTAGGCTGGAAAGCCTGAATAGACAAACGGTGCAAGGTAGGAGCACGGTTAAGCATCACAGGGTGGCCTTTCAAAACGTTCTCCAAAATATCCCAGATAACGGGGTCTTTTCTGTCTACTAATTTCTTAGCAGATTTTACAGTTTTTACGATACCACGCTCAATCAGTTTGCGAATAACAAAAGGCTTGAACAACTCCGCAGCCATTCCTTTAGGGATACCACATTCGTGCAATTTGAGGGTTGGCCCTACTACAATTACCGAACGACCAGAGTAATCCACACGTTTACCCAACAAGTTTTGACGGAAACGTCCTTGCTTTCCTTTTAATACATCAGAAAGCGATTTGAGGGCACGTCCACCTTCTGCCTTTACAGCATTAGATTTACGAGAGTTATCAAACAAAGAATCAACAGCCTCTTGTAACATACGTTTTTCATTACGTAAGATTACTTCTGGTGCTTTGATCTCTAACAAACGCTTCAAACGGTTGTTACGAATGATAACACGACGGTATAAATCGTTCATATCAGAACTTGCAAAACGACCACCATCCAATGGAACCAAAGGACGTAATTCTGGTGGAATTACAGGCAAGTATTCAATAACCATCCATTCTGGACGATTTTCCATACGTGTTTGCCCATCTCTAAAAGCTTCTACGACACGTAAACGTTTTAAAGCTTCTGATTTACGTTGCTGAGAATTTTCTGTTGCCGCTTTATGGCGCAATTCATAAGCGATTTTGTCCAACTCCATACGGCTCAACAAGGCGCGTACAGCATCAGCTCCCATTTTAGCGATAAACTTATTGGGATCCTCATCAGGCAATAAATGGTTGTCTTTAGGTAAAGACTCCATGATATCGAGGTATTCTTCCTCTGTAATCAAGTCTTTTTGTAGACTACCATTGATCTCTCGATCAGCAATCACACCAGGCTGAATAACAACATAGCGCTCATAGTAAATAATAGTTTCCAATTTCTTGGAAGAGTAACCTAATAAGTAACCAATTTTATTAGGCAAAGATTTGAAGTACCAAATGTGTACAACTGGTACAACTAATTTTATGTGTCCCATGCGCTCGCGACGCACTTTCTTCTCTGTTACCTCTACTCCACAGCGATCACATACGATACCTTTATAACGAATACGCTTGTACTTACCACAGTAGCATTCGTAGTCCTTTACAGGACCAAAGATGCGCTCACAGAACAACCCGTCGCGTTCTGGCTTATAAGAGCGGTAATTAATGGTTTCTGGTTTTAATACCTCACCATAAGAACGCTCTAAAATAGCATCTGGAGAAGCCAAACTCAATATGATAGAATCAAATTGTGGTCGTGACTTCTGGTTATAATTCTTTTTAAAAGGCATATATCTATTTGTTTTATAATCTGCTAGTACCGTTCGAAGAGCACTCGAAAATTTAATGGCTAAAACCTTTCAGGGATTTACGGCCCTGAAAGGTTTTTTGTTTAGATAAAGCAGTCAAAAATTGACCTACTTGCTAGCTTGGAATTAATTTTATTCAAACTTAATTTCCAAGGCCAATCCACGCAACTCATGAACCAATACATTGAATGATTCAGGAATGCTTGATTGTGGCAAGTTGTCTCCTTTTACAATTGCTTCATAGGCTTTTGCACGACCAATAATATCATCTGATTTGATCGTTAACAATTCCTGTAATATGCTGGCAGCACCAAATGCTTCTAGTGCCCATACCTCCATTTCACCAAAACGCTGTCCTCCAAATTGCGCTTTACCACCTAATGGTTGCTGCGTAATTAAAGAGTATGGTCCGATAGAACGCGCGTGCATCTTATCATCAACCATGTGCGCCAGTTTCAACATGTAAATAACTCCAACGGTTGCCTCTTGGTGGAAACGATCTCCTGTTTCTCCATCGTACAAGTACGTTTGTCCAAAGTAAGGTAACCCTGCTTCTTTTACAAAGCTATCAATAACATCTGACTTTGCACCATCAAAAATAGGAGTGGCAAATTTCATGTTCAACTTCTCACCTGCCCAACCTAATACAGTTTCGAAAATCTGTCCAAGGTTCATACGAGAAGGTACCCCTAGTGGATTCAAAATGATATCCATTGGTGTTCCATCTGGCAAGTAAGGCATATCTTCGTCGCGAACAATACGAGCAACAATACCTTTATTACCGTGACGACCTGCTAATTTATCTCCTACTTTCAGCTTACGCTTTTTAGCTAGATAAACTTTAGCTAGTTTCAGAACGCCTGCTGGCAATTCATCTCCAATTGTGATAGCAAATTTATCCCGCTTGTAGTCACTAATAATTTGGTTGATTTTGATGCTGTAGTTGTGCAACAATTGGCGAACCATTTTATTCGTCTTATCGTCTTCTGTCCAGTTAGAATAATCTACTGCATTGTAGTCGATATCAGATAAACCACGCTCTGTAAATTGTGCATCTTTAGCAATCAATTGCTCATTGTAGATAGACTTGATTCCATTGGAAGTCTTGCCTTCTAATAGCAACATTAGTTTCTCTACCAATTGTTTTTTCAACTTCCCTACATGGCTGTCGAAAGTGCTATCTAAATCAGACAATAATTTTTTGTCCATTGCTTTCTGGACTTTGTCCTTCTTAGCACGTTTGAACAAACGTTTGTCAATGATAACTCCTTTGGTAGAAGGCGATGCTTTTAATGAAGCATCTTTTACATCACCTGCTTTGTCTCCAAAGATGGCACGTAGTAATTTCTCTTCTGGTGTTGGATCAGACTCTCCTTTTGGAGTGATCTTACCAACAATAATATCACGCTCTTTAATCCAAGCACCAATACGAATTAAACCGTTTTCATCCAAGTTCTTGGTGGCTTCTTCGCTAACGTTTGGAATATCATTCGTAAATTCTTCTTCACCTAACTTTGTATCACGTACATCTACTTCAAACGCTTCAATGTGTAAAGAAGTAAAAATATCTTCTCGCACTACACGTTCTGATAAGACAATCGCATCCTCAAAGTTATACCCTTTCCAAGGCATAAAGGCTACTTTCAAGTTTTGCCCCAAAGCCAATTCTCCATCCTGCGTCGCATAACCTTGGCACAATACTTTGCCTAAGTGTACGCGTTCTCCTTTTGCCACGATTGGCTTCAAGTTAATACAAGAGTTTTGGTTGGTTCTTCTAAACTTGACTAAGTTATAAGTGGTATAATCATCATCAAATGATACCGCACGTTCTTCTCCTGTACGATCGTATTTGATAATAATTTTAGTGGCATCTACATAATCAACAACACCATCACCTTCAGCATTGATTAACATTCTAGAATCACGAGCAACTTTCCCTTCTAACCCTGTTCCTACAATCGGAGATTGTGGTTTCAACAAAGGAACGGCTTGACGCTGCATGTTAGATCCCATCAAAGCACGGTTGGCATCATCATGAGACAAGAAAGGAATCAAAGAAGCGGATACTCCTACAATTTGATTAGGAGAAATATCGATAAATTCAATTTCATCTGGCGCTAATACAGGGAAATCACCATGTTGGCGACATTTGATACGATCTGTAGCAAATTCTCCTTTTGTATTTAATTTAGCATTGGCTTGTGCGATGATTTTGTAATCCTCTTGCTCTGCTGATAAATATTGAGGGTTGTTCTCAAAATCAACACGTGTACCTTCCACGATTGGGCGGTATGGTGTTTCAATAAAGCCCATTTTATTGATCTTTGCATGTACACACAAGGTAGAGATCAATCCAATATTAGGTCCCTCTGGTGTTTCAATTGTACACAAACGGCCGTAGTGAGAGTAGTGAACATCACGTACCTCAAAACCTGCACGCTCTCTTGACAAACCACCTGGTCCTAAGGCAGAAATACGACGCTTGTGCGTGATTTCTGATAGAGGGTTGGTTTGGTCTAAGAACTGTGATAATTGACTCGTTCCAAAGAAAGAGTTAATAACAGAAGATAAGGTTCTAGCGTTGATCAAATCAACTGGCGTAAAGACTTCGTTATCACGAACGTTCATACGCTCGCGAATTGTTCTAGCCATACGCGCCAAACCTACACCAAATTGAGAATACAACTGCTCGCCTACAGTACGTACACGACGGTTACTCAAGTGGTCAATATCATCAATCTCAGCTTTTTGGTTGATTAAACGAACCAAGTAAGTTACGATTTCAATAATGTCTTCTTTCGTCAACACACTTACATCACGGCTAGTATTTAGCTCTAGTTTGCGATTGATTTTATAACGTCCAACATCACCCAAGTTATAACGCTTGTCAGAGAAGAACAATTTCTCGATAATACCACGAGCTGTTTCCTCATCTGGCGGGTCAGAACCACGCAACTGGCGATAGATATGTTGTACGGCCTCAATTTCAGAGTTAGACGTATCTTTTTGTAGCGTGTTGTAGATAACAGAGTAATCCTCTGCAATATCTTCTTTCTGTAGAATAACAGAATCTACACCAATTTCTAAAACGTCTTCGATGTTATTAGCATCTAAAATAACGTCACGTTCTAAGATAACCTCAATACGCTCAATAGAAACAACTTCTCCTGTGTCTTCGTCTACAAAATCTTCTGTCCAGTTACGCAATACACGCGCCGCTAGTTTACGACCTAAATTTTCCTCCAAAGCTTTACGCTCGGCAGGAATTTCGTCTGCTAGACCAAATAGGTTCAATATATCTTTATCACTGTCATAACCAATAGCACGAAGCAAAGTGGTAACAGGAAATTTCTTTTTGCGATCAATGTAAGCGTACATGACCGAGTTAATGTCGGTAGCAAATTCCATCCATGCCCCCTTGAAAGGAATGACACGAGCAGAATAAATTTTGGTACCATTGGGGTGGCGGCTTTGGCCAAAGAAAACCCCTGGTGAACGGTGCAATTGAGATACAATAACGCGTTCTGCGCCATTGACTACAAAAGTACCTTTGGGAGTCATATAAGGGATGTTCCCCAAGAAAACATCTTGAACAGTTTGTTCAAAATCAACGTGCTCTTCATCATTACAGGAAAGACGCAATTTTGCCTTTAAAGGAACACTATAAGTCAAACCACGCTCCATGCATTCGTCAATCGAATAGCGAGGTGGGTCGATAAAATAGTTCAAAAATTCTAAAACAAAGATATTGCGGGCATCAGTGATCGGAAAGTTTTCCTGAAACACTTGATACAGTCCTTCATTGACACGACTCTCAGGAGTCGTCTCTAACTGGAAGAACTCCTGAAACGATTTCACTTGGATTTCTAAGAAATCAGGATATTGATCCTCATGCTTAATTTTTCCAAAGTTATGTCGTGTATTCTCAGGGGCACCGCGATGGCTTGTATTGCTAAGAGATGACATGAAGCTAATTTTATAAAGTTACAACGCAGGATAGAATGTATATATACGGTTTTTTTGTCACTTCTCGCTACCAACAGCTTGGAAACAAGTCAACTATTATACCTTAACCATTCTAAAAAAATAAACTGGAAAAATCTGACTAATGCCAGATTAATAATAGCGGAATAGGCTTAGCCACATTTTATGACTAAGCCTACACTTATCGCTAAAAGCATAGGTGTATGCAGGATAGCACCAAGCTTTTTATTATTTCAACTCAACTTCAGCACCTACACCTTCCAAAGCAGTTTTCAAAGCTTCTGCTTCTTCTTTTGGAGCAGCATCTTTTACGTTACAAGGAGCACCGTCTACTAGAGCCTTAGCTTCTTTCAAACCAATACCTAATAGGCTTTTGATTTCTTTAACTACTTTCAATTTACCAGCACCTGCAGATTTCAATACTACATCGAATTCTGTTTTCTCAGCAGCACCAGCATCAGCACCTGCAGCAGCAGGCCCAGCAACAACTGCAGCAGCAGCAGGCTCAATACCGTAAGTATCTTTAAGGATGTCAGCTAATTCTTTAACGTCTTTTACTGTTAAGTTTACTAGTTCTTCTGCTAATTTAGTTAGATCAGCCATTGTGTTGTTATTTTTAAGTTTTCCGTTATGGAAATAAGTTTCTAAATAAAATATTTACGATGGGTTCTACCGTGGAAGCGGGGCCTTCCCATCTATAAAAAGCTGTTCGTAACCAACAACTTTATTCAGAGCAAATTTACTCGCCTTTTGATTCCAATGCTTTTAGCAAGCCACTGATAGTGCTGCCGCCAGATTGTAATGAACCAAGCAAGTGCTTGATAGGCGATTGTAGTAATACAATTACATCTCCAATCAATTCTTCTTTAGACTTGATGTTTACTAGAGCGTCGATTTGATCATCTCCTACATATACTTCAGACTCAACAAAAGCTGCTTTTAAAACTGGCTTTTCATTGTCTTCTCTGAATTTTTTGATCAACTTCGCAGGAGCATTTCCTGTTTCTGTGAACATCAAAGCAGAAGATCCTTTTAAGATGCTATAAACATCTTCGTAGTTTTCTTCGTTTTTGTCTGCTGCTCTTTCTAGAGCTTTTTTGATTAAAGTATTCTTAACGACTTTAAGTTGAATATCTTCCTTAAAGCAAGCTCTTCTTAGGTCGTTTATAGTTTCAACGTTAAGTTCTGAACAGTCTGTAATGTAGAAATATTTGCTATCCACAAATTTTTCCGCCAACTCTTCGATAACCGACGTTTTTTCTGCTTTTGTCATTTTTGATTAATTTTTAAAGCTTGGTCAAAAGAGTGGTTTATTTCAACTTAGCGATGGAAACTCCTGGGCTACAAGTTGTTGCTGTTGTGATACTCTTCATATAGATACCTTTGGCAGAAGAAGGCTTCATTTTAGTTAAGGTATTCAATACTTCTCTAGCATTGTCCGCTAACTTATCAGCCGTAAAAGATACACGTCCGATTGGAGTATGTATGATACCATATTTATCTACACGGAAAGAAGTTTTTCCTTTCTTGATAGAACTAATAGCATCTCCTAGACTTTGTCCACCAGCTACTACTGTTCCAGATTTTGGGTTAGGCATTAAGCCACGTGGTCCCAATACTCTACCTAGACGACCAAGCTTTGGCATTACATTCGCCATTGCGACGATTACGTCAATATCCAACCAGCCATTCTGCATTTTCTCTAGATATTCATCTAGGCCAACATAGTCGGCACCTGCAGCTTTAGCTTCTTCCTCCTTGTCTGGGGTACAAAGTGCAAGCACTTTTTTGTCTTTACCTGTACCGTGAGGTAAGGTAATAGTACCACGGAGGTTTTGGTCAGCTTTACGAGGATCAACACCCAAACGGACATGTAGATCAACGGACGCATCGTATTTCGCAATATTGACTTCTTTTACCAGAGCCATTGCTTCCTCTAGGGAATAGAGCTTATTTGCTTCAATTTTCTTTTCAGCTTCTGCTCTTTTTTTACTAATTTTTCCCATTTTGATAATTAGATTTTCTAAGTAGTCACCTGAGGTTGTGGTGGACTACCTTTTAATAGAATTGTTACGCAGCTGTTTGTGCTGCAACGCTTAAAATAGTTACTAAGCTTCCCAAGGAGCTGCTCCAGTGACATTAATTCCCATACTTCGTGCTGTCCCTGCTACCATCTTCATTCCTGATTCGACGGTAAAACAGTTTAAGTCAGCCATCTTGCCCTCAGCAATTTCTTTTACTTGATCCCAAGTAACTGAACCTACTTTGTTACGATTTGACTGATCAGAACCACTTTTAAGACCAGCAGCATTCAATAACTGAACTGCAGCTGGAGGGGTTTTGATAACGAAGGAAAAAGACTTGTCCTTGAATACAGTAATGATGACAGGCAATACTTGTCCCATTTTATCCTGTGTCTCCGCGTTAAAACGCTTACAGAATTCCATGATGTTCACCCCTTTCGCACCCAATGCGGGTCCTACTGGTGGTGCTGGATTCGCTTGTCCTCCTTTTACTTGTAACTTGATAAACGTTTCGACTTCTTTTGCCATTACTTACAAATATTTAAGAGTTTTTTTCAACTTGCATAAAGTTCAATTCGACCTCGGTTTCTCTACCAAATACCTTAGTGATAATGGTAAGTTTTTTCTTTTCTTCATTGACGTCCTTAACCACTCCAGGGAAATCCTTGAAGGGGCCATCGGTGACTTTTACATCTTCGCCAACCAAGAAAGGATCGGCCATTGATTCGCCGGTTTCCGAGGATTGGTCTACCTTACTTAAAATTCTGGTAATTTCGTGATCGCGCATTGGAATGGGATTTTTCTTTCCCAAAAAATGGATCACATCTTTGATAGAGGTCATCGCTTGAATAACGTTTCCGTTCAACGATGATTTCATACCCGTAGGTGTATTTCTAACAACAGCTTCTACTAGAATATACCCTGGTGTAAGGGTGCGTTCTTGGATTACTTTCTTGCCGTTGCGAATTTTGTATACCTTTTCGGTAGGGACAATAATATTGGGTACGAGGTCTCTCCAACCGCTACGATCTATTTCCAAATCTAAGCGTTCTTTAATCTTACGCTCTTTATTTGATACTACTCTTAAGCAGTACCATTTGGTTTCTACGTCACCCATTTTCGCCTATTTATTACTTGTTCTAATTGTATTAATATAAAACACCTAATACATTAACCCAGATCAAGTCCATTAATGCGACTAGGCAAGCTAAGAATACAGACCCTGCAATAACAACAACGGTTGTTTTTTGCAGTTCTCCCCAAGTTGGCCAAGTGACCTCCTCGGTTAGTTCTCTCATGCTTCTTTTGATATAATCCATTATTGTCTGGTATGAATTCTGATAAAAATTGCACGGGTGGAGAGACTCGAACTCCCAGCCCTCGGTTTTGGAGACCGATGCTCTGCCAATTGAGCTACACCCGTAAATAAAGGGTTGAGTAAGTGTATCACTCAACCCTTTTATATGATCTAAAGACCTACGTCTTTTTTAGTCATGAATTTCAGTAACCTGTCCAGCTCCAACTGTACGGCCACCTTCACGGATAGCGAAACGCAATCCTTTTTCCATAGCGATAGGTGCGATCAACTCAACAGTAATTGTCAAGTTATCACCAGGCATCACCATTTCTACATTTTCAGGTAGTGTAATAGCACCAGTTACATCCGTTGTACGGAAGTAGAACTGTGGACGATAGTTTGTGAAGAATGGCGTGTGACGACCACCTTCTTCTTTCGTCAGAATGTAGGCCTCAGCCTCAAATGTTGTGTGCGGGGTGATTGAACCCGGCTTACACAGAACCTGACCACGCTCAACACCATCACGGTCGATACCGCGGATAAGTGCACCAATGTTATCGCCAGCCTGACCTTGGTCGAGAAGCTTGCGGAACATTTCAACGCCTGTGCAGGTCGTTTTCTGCGTGTCGCGGATACCCACGATTTCGATTTCTTCACCCACTTTGATGACGCCCTGCTCAACACGGCCGGTCACAACTGTACCGCGGCCAGAGATTGAGAACACATCTTCAACAGGCATAAGGAATGGCTTGTCGAGCGGACGCTCTGGGGTTGGGATATAGTCATCCACAGCCGCCATCAGCTCAAGAACCTTCTCTTTACCGATATTGTCGTCACGGCCTTCAACAGCCGCAAGCGCAGAACCTGCGACGATCGGCATGTCATCGCCCGGGAAGTCGTATGAAGACAGAAGCTCACGCACTTCCATTTCAACAAGCTCGAGAAGCTCTTCATCGTCAACCTGATCAACTTTGTTCAGGAACACAACCATCGCCGGAACACCAACCTGCTTCGCAAGAAGAATGTGCTCACGGGTCTGTGGCATCGGGCCGTCAGCCGCGTTCACAACCAAAATCGCGCCGTCCATCTGCGCCGCACCGGTGATCATGTTCTTAACATAGTCAGCGTGACCAGGGCAGTCGACGTGAGCATAGTGACGGTTCTCTGTCTCATACTCAACGTGCGCTGTGTTGATCGTAATACCACGCGCTTTTTCTTCCGGCGCTGAGTCAATGTCAGCATATGACTGCGCGTCGCCGCCAGATGCAGCCGCAAGCGTCATCGAAATCGCCGCCGTTAGGGTCGTCTTGCCGTGGTCAACATGCCCAATGGTGCCAATGTTAACGTGCGGCTTACTGCGCTCAAACTTTTCCTTGGCCATCGGGCCTCTCCT